>JBIQJY010000055.1:6678-14251 GCA_044507065.1 Acidobacteriota bacterium | reverse complement strand
CTGCCGCCTGCAGGTCCGGGCGGCCGGCGCCTGCTGCTGCTCACCGGCTGGACCGACTACGCCTTTTCGAGCGACAACGTGGCGGCACACCAGGCCGGCCTGACGCTGGTGCCGCCGTCACTCGAGGTGCGCGCGCCGGACGGCACGTGGCGCACAGCCATCGACTCCATTGGCGTGCCGGTGGGCCGGCCGCAGACGGTCGTGGTCGATCTCACCGATGCCATCCCCGCGAACGCACGTGAGGTTCGCATCCGCACGACGATGCGCGTCTACTGGGACCAGGTGCTCGTCGACACGTCCGATGGCCGCGCGCCATTCACGGTCGACAGGCTCGAGGCCGATGCCGCCCGACTCGCGTTGCGCGGCTACTCCGCGGAGCTGACGCCGGACGGGCGCGAACCGTTCGGCTACGACTACGCGCGCGTCTCGCATCGCTCGCCATGGAAACTGCTGCCCGGACGCTACACGCGCGAAGGCGACGTGCGCGAACTGGTGGCGCAGACCGATGACATGTTCGTCGTGGCACGGTCGGGTGACGAAATCGCGCTGTCCTTCGATGCGCGCACGCTGCCGGCGCTGCCCGACGGCTGGACGCGCACGTTCCTCCTGTATGCCTACGGCTACAGCAAGGAGATGAACCTCCACTCGTCGAGCCCCGACGCGCTCGGTCCGCTGCCCTTCCGCGGCATGAGCGCCTATCCGTACAACGACACCGAAACGTATCCTGCCTCCGACGCGCACCGCGATTACCAGGCGCGCTACAACACGCGCATCGTGCCGCGCGCGCTGCCAGCCATCGAACTGGATCGGTAGACCGCAGGGGCAGCCCTACCGGGGACCCGGGTAGCGACGCGTGCCGTACACCGGATAGGCCTCGGTGCGCAGGTGGTCGAGCATGCGGTGGCCGGTGCGGCTCGCACGTTCGTGGCGCAGCGCGCTGATGTCGATGGGCGCGACGACAATGCGTTCGCCGGGGCCGGGCGAGGCTTCGGCCAGCACGCGTCCGTCGAAGTCCACGACCTGGCTGCCGCCCGGCCACGAGTACGGCGGATAGTGCCGCAGGCTGGCGCCCTGATTGGCGGCCACCACGTAGGCGGTGTTCTCGAGCGCGCGGCACCGGTTGACCACGGTCCACCAGTTCATGGGCTCGGTCGCTCCCCAGGGATCCATGTAGGCCGACACCCGCACGAGCACCTCGGCGCCATTGGCCGCCAACTGCCGCGTCGCCTCGGGAAACAGCCAGTCGTAGCAGATGGCGCAGCCAATCCGTCCGATCGGCGTGTCGGCCACGGGGAACAGCGGCTCGTCGTACCCCTCGATGTCGTGCGGACTGGCGTGAACCTCGAACGGCAGCCACGGGTTCACCTTGCGGTACTTGTAGAGGATGCCGCCCGGGCCGATGAGGCACGTCGTATTGAAGACGACGCCCGGCCATCGCGGATCGACCTCGATCATCGTGCCGCTCTGGATGTGGATATCGTGCTCGCGCGCCTTCGCGGCCAGACGCTCCGTATGCTCGTTCGGAACTTCGACGGCCAGGTGTCGGCGCAGTTCATCGACCGTTGCATATACCGGAGCGGCGTGTGCGAACTCCGGGAATGCGACGAGGCGGACGGGCAGGAACGGGCCGCTGCCGATGACCGCCGAGTCGATCATGTCGATCATGCGATCGGTGCTGGCGCGCATGCCGTCGCGATTGGACGGATTGGGCATGTCGGTCTGACACGCCGCGGCGGCGTAGCGGATGAGTGACATCACCGGATGATACGGGGAAGACGCCGGTGATGCAGCCGTGGCAGGACTTGCGGAACCCCGGGCCCCCCGCCCGCTCCCCTCGGGCGGAGGGCCCCCTCGTGCTACCGCGGGGCAGAGCCACGCGGACACGAATCTCGAACTACCCCTAGCGCGGTGCGGTCACCGTCAGCTCGTCGCGGACGTCCTTGACGCCCTCGGTCTGCCGCGCCAGTTCAACCGCGCGCGCCCGACCTGCAGCCGACGCGACCGTGCCCTTCAGCGTCACCACGTTCTCGTCAGTGTCGACGTTGATGTCGCTGCCCTCGAGGGCGTCCTCGCCCATCAGGAACCAGTTCACCTTCGTCGTGATCCACGCGTCGTCAATCGCCTCGCCGGTCTTGCTCAACCCGCGCTTCGTGCGATCGGCAATCGTGTCGTCCACGTCGGCATCGACGTCGATGTCGTTCTCGACGCGCGTGACACCGGTCACGGCCTCGGCGAGCCGCACGGCCTCGGCGCGCTGCGCTTCGGTCGCGACCTCGCCGCTCAGCTTCGCGACGCCGTTGTCGACTTCGACGTCCACGTCGTACTTGCGGAGCGTCGCATGCGTTTCGATTTCATAGGCGATGCGATCTTCGAGGCGATCTTCGGCATCGTCGGCCGCGTCGTCGGCGTCCTGCACGCGGGTCTGGCTCGTGGCCGGTCTGTCCGGCTGCGACACACTCGGCGCCTGGGCGTACGAAGCCCCGGGAAACATCCACGCCACGCCCAGCAACGTACTGATTGCCAGCGCGCGACGACTCGTCGTTCTCGTTCTCATGGAATCCTCCTTCCCGCTCGGACCGGAGAGCCACGCCCTCCCGCCTCAGGAGCAGGGACACCAGGAACAGTGCAGGAAGTGATCCAGATCGAGGCGGGGGCAAGTCGCGCCGTCCGCACCAGCGGACGGCACGTTCTCACCCCGTGTGGGAAAGGAAGCACAGAGAGTACGCACGCCGGGCGCGTGCTCCAGCCGTATGGATCGACGGCCTACCCGACGCTCGGCAGACCGGCGAGGGCCATGGCAAGCTCGCGCTCGTCGTACGACGCGTCGGTGAGCCGACCGGCGAAGTAGTCGGTGTAGGCCTGCATGTCGAAATGGCCGTGCCCGCACAGGTTGAAGAGGATCGCACGCGACTGGCCCTCTTCCCGGCAGCGCACGGCCTCGTCGATCGCTTCCTTCACGGCGTGGTTGGCTTCGGGCGCAGGCACGATGCCTTCGTGGCGGGCGAACTGCACGCCAGCCGCGAAGCACTCGGTCTGCACGTGCGCGACGGCGTCGATGAGCCCGAGTTCCCTGACGTGCGAGACCAGCGGCGCCATCCCGTGATAGCGCAGCCCGCCGGCGTGGAAGCCGGGCGGAATGAACGACGACCCGAGCGTGTGCATCTTGACGAGCGGCGTCATCTGCCCGGTGTCGCCGAAATCGTACGCGTAGCGGCCGCGCGTCAGGCTCGGACAGGCCGCCGGCTCGACGGCAACGATGCGCGTCGAGCGGCCGCCGCGGAGGTTTGCGCCAATGAAGGGAAACGCGATGCCGGCGAAGTTCGATCCGCCGCCCGTGCATCCGACGACGACATCCGGGTAGTCGCCCGCCATCTCGAACTGCACCATCGCCTCCTGCCCGATGATCGTCTGGTGCAGCAGCACGTGGTTGAGTACCGAGCCCAGCGCGTAGTTGGTATCGGCACTCGTGGCGGCGACCTCGACGGCTTCGGAAATGGCAATCCCGAGGCTGCCGTTGCTGTCGGGGGTCTCGGCAAGGACGTGCCGGCCGAAGCTCGTTTCCATCGACGGGCTGGCGACGCAGCGCGCGCCGAATGTCTCGATGAACGCGCGCCGGTAGGGCTTCTGATCGTAGGAGACGCGCACCATGAACACCTGCACGTCGATCCCGAACAGCGATCCGGCAAACGCCAGCGACGAGCCCCACTGCCCCGCGCCGGTCTCGGTCGCAATCTTCGTGATGCCGGCCGCCTTGTTGTAGAAGGCCTGCGGCACGGCGGTGTTCGGCTTGTGGCTGCCGGAGGGGCTGACGCCTTCGTACTTGTAATAGATCCGCGCGGGGGTATCGAGCGCGCGCTCGAGCCGGCGCGCGCGATAGAGCGGACTGGGACGCCACTGCCGGTACACGTCGCGCACCGGCTCCGGGATTTCGATCTCTCGTTCGGTGGTGACCTCCTGGAGGATGATCGCCATCGGGAACAGCGGGGCGAGGTCATCCGGACCCACCGGCTGTTTCGTGCCGGGGTGCAGAACCGGCGGTGGCGGCGACGGCAGGTCCGCGACGAGGTTGTACCAGTGCCTCGGCAGATCCGACTCATCCAGGACGTACTTCACGCGGTCGCTCATGGCGTTCTCCCCGCGTCTCGAAAGTCGAGCCGCGGGGCGAGTATACGCCCGTCTTCCGCACGTGCTCCCCCGGCCGCGTGTGCTGCGCGCCGTCAGTGCGACATCATGGCCATCGTTGCCATCGAGATGACGCCGCAGGCGATGCGATCGCCCGCGCCGCCCGATGGCTGGGTGGTGTAGTCGTCCGGATTGGCGTGCACCACGATGGCGCGGTTTGCCAGGCTCGTGGCCTCGGCGCCGGTCAGCGTGACGTCATCGAGCGTGACGTCCACCTCGGCAACACCCTCGTCATTGGCCTCGATGTTCGGCATGTCGCCGAGGTGCCGCGGCGTGGTGTCGGGGCCGCCATGCGGCTGTCCTGTCGGGTTGAAGTGCTCGCCGGCACTGCTTGCGTCCGGCGCGCTGCAGTCGCCGTTCTCGTGGACATGGAACGCGAAGGTGCCGTCGGGGTCGAGGCCCCGGATGCTTCCCGCCACGGCGACGCCGTTGGCACGCTCGATGAGCGTCAGCAGCCCGTTGGCCGTGTGCCCGCGCGTGGCGGCAAGTTCGACGCGCGCGGTCGCATCCGGCGGCGGCGCCGATTCCTGAGGCACCACCCCCACGTCAGCCACGTCCGAGTCGGACGTCCCCGAGTTGGGCGCGCCACAGCCGGCCAGTACCGTGACGCCCGCACACAACATCAGCGCTTTGTAGAACATGGTCAATCTCCTCATGTTGGCGTGGGGATGCCGGCTCAGGGTGCAACCCGTGTGCCGAACGCGGGTGGGCCCATGGAGCGCGGCGCGGGGCCACGGTCCCCCCTGCGGTACATAGATGAGGCAATGGCATGCCTTGCGGCCGACCTGTCCCGCTGCAGCGGCGGGCCGTGCGGTCGATTGCACGAACAGGCATGACGACGACCGCCGCCATTCGAGGGGTCCTCATCGCGAGTGCGATCCCGTGGGTCTGTCTGGTGACACCCGGCGCCGAGGCGCAGACGCTGCGGGCCATCGAAACCGATCCGCCGGCCGGCGCCGTGCTGGCCGAACGCGAACAGCTGTACGTTCGGCTCGCCTACACCTCGCGTGGCCCCGTGCGATTCGATGTCGAGGGCTGGCTCGACGGACGCGCCGTGCGCGCGGCAGCCACCAGCATCCAGCCGGAGTATCCCGCCGGCGATGGCGAAACGCTCGTGTGGCTGGCCTATCGTGACCCCACCAGGGTCGACGAGCTTCGCGTACGGATGTATGACGCGGAGTCCCTCGTCGTCGCCGAGGCGATTGTGCCGGTGCAGGCCGAGTGGCGCCGGGGTACGGCCGATTCCCGGCGCGTCCGCGCCGAATGGGTCGGGCGGCTCAACGAGCGGCAACAGCAACTCGGCCGCGCCGCCCGCGCGCGGGCGGCCGCCGAGGCGGGTGACACCGGCGACAGCGCCGTGAACGCGCTGCTCGGCATCATGATGCTGTCGGTGGTTGGATACCCGCTGCTGCAGTTCCACGTGTACCGCACGTGGCGCGGCCGATGGCGCATCGCCGGCCTGCTCCCGCTCGTCGGTGCCGCCCCCGTCCTGATCATCACCGCACTCTCGCTTGCCGCCGGCTCGAACCTGTGGCCCCTGCTCCTGCTGTTCACGTTCCCCGTCGGCCTCCTCTACCTGACGGGGCTCGCCGCCGCGCATGCCCTGGCCGGCCGCCACCGGTCGCCGCACGGGCACCCGCGCGGCTGACGACGGCCTTCCTGGCCCGGGGGGCGATTGTCCAAATACGGCCGACAGAACCTGCCCTGGCCGGGTCCCACGCTCGGCAAACCCCCGCGGAAGAAAACAAAAGACATCCAGCAGGCAGACAGCCTGACTTGGCAGACCTCGTCAAGTCGTGCGATCGTCAGGAGTTAGGGAGAGTCGCGCCGGTGGTATCGAAGTTGCCCATTCACCGGCAGCGAGTTTTCTTGCAGGAATGAAACTTCATGACGTCCATACATATGACCCAATCGGAGCCCCACCAACGCCCGAGTCTCGAGTCGGGCGAATCGACACACAGCTTCTGGCGTTCGATCCGCAACCTCTGGTGCAGCCATCGCCGGACGATCGTCACGCCGAAGACGGCCGGCATGCCCGCTCACGTCGTCTGCCAGTCGTGCGGCTGGCGCGAGCCGGTGCTCGCGGCCGCGCCGCAGGCCACCCGCACCTGGGACTCGTCGCGCGACGAAGAGCGGTACGAGCGCGAGAAGAAGCGGCGCGCCGCCGTCGAGGAGCAGCTGCAGTCGGTCATCGCCCAGCGCGCGACGCCTGAACCGGCGCGACGCACCGTCCGGCGCCCCAGAACGCGACGCGGCAACGTCGTCGAGATGAAGCGCGCGGTCGGCGAATAGTCCCCCCACGTACGTCCATTGAACGCGAAGGGCCGGGGTTCCATCCCAACTCCGGCCCTTCGTGTGTACGCTGTAACCGCATTGTCGCCTCGCTCATCGGTACCGGCGTTCTGGCCCTTCTGGGCACTGCTGCTGCTCGTGGCCCACGGTCTGCTGCTGCTCTTCCTGCACGCGAGACCCGGTGCGATCGCCGTCGTGCCGTTTCTCGCCGGTCCCCCGGTGCTCGCTGCGCTCACCGCCGTCACCGTGATTCTCGCGGGCCACGACCTGCTCTACGGCGGATGGCGGCGGCTCGTGCGCCTGCGGCTCCTCTTCGACGCGCTCGTACTGGCGGCATCGATCTTCATCCTGCTCTTCGCCTATCGCACGTACCCGTCGTCACACGACACGACGGTTGTGGGGCCGTGCCTGACCGTTCCGCTCGAGGGCGATGTCGCGGTCCTTCAGGGCGGCCGTACGGTGGATGTCAACCGGCACGCGGGATCACCGTCGCGTCGGTACGCGTACGATCTGGCGGTCGTGCGCGACGACGCGGTGCACGATGGCAGCGGCGACGCGCTGGCCGACTACTACAGCTACGCGGCGCCCGTGCTGGCGCCCATGGCGGGGGTGGTCGTGTCGACCAGCGACGGGGCCCCCGATCGCCAACCCGGCCGGTCGGCCTGGCGCCCCTGGTTCGACGGCAGCGGGAACCATGTGGTCATCGAGGTCGACGACGGGCGGTACCTGCTGCTCTCGCACCTGCAGGCCGGGTCGATTCGTGTGCGCCCGGGCGATGACATCGCCGTGGGGACGCCCGTCGCGAAAGCCGGCAATTCGGGCCGATCGGCCACGCCGCATCTTCAACTGCACGTGCAGGACTCGCCCGTCACCAACGGCGGTGAAGGCGTCCCTGTCGAGTTCTGCGACTACGACGCGATCGCGCGCGGCGCCTCCTGGGACACGGCGCGCCACATCGACCGCGGCATGCCCACCGGCCGCGGCCGCCCCCAGGTCATCCGCCGCACGGCTCCCACCGCTCCCTGACGCCCGCCTTCTTCGCCCGCACCTGCCGCACCCCGTGCACCCGCCCATCGCACCTGTCGCACCCACCGCACCT
>JBIQJY010000055.1:0-6578 GCA_044507065.1 Acidobacteriota bacterium | reverse complement strand
CGCACCTGTCGCACCCGGTGCACCTACCCATCGCACCCACCGCACCTGTCGCACCCGGTGCACCTACCCACCGCACCTACCGCACCCAACGCACCTACCGCACCCGGCTCTCTCCCCTTGCCCCCTCCTCCCGACTCTGATGTCATGGCGGCATGGCCCTGAAGGGACGCGTGCTGGCAGCGGGCGTGGTTGCCGGCGGCCTGATGGCGGCGGTCGTGATGGGGCGGGCGCCGGACCAGTGGCCCTTGCCGGCGGTCGACGTGCCGGCCGCTCCCGAGCCGCCGGTGCCGGTTTCCGCGTTGAGCTTCGACGAGGCAATCGCCGCGGCGGGCGACCTGCCGCGGCTCTACAGCCTGCTCGTCTCGGTCGACGGCGACCTGCGCGTGGAACGGTATTTCAACGGCGCAACGGCCGCGCGGGCCACCAACATCAAGTCGGCCTCGAAGAGCATCGTGTCGACGCTTGTCGGTATCGCGATCGATCGCGGTCACATCGCGAACGTGCACGAGCCCATCGGGCCGTACTTTCGCGAGTACCTCCGCGGCGACGCCGCGAAGGCCGCCATCACCATCGAGGACCTGGTGACCATGCGGTCGGGCCTCGAGACCACGAGCAATCGCAACTACGGACGCTGGGTGCAGAGCGGCCACTGGGTGCGCCACGTCCTCGAGCGCCCGCTCGTCGACCAGCCGGGCGGCCGCATGGTCTACAGCACCGGATCCACGCACCTGCTCTCGGCCATTCTCACGAAGGCCACGGGGATGAGCACGCTCGCCTTCGCGCGGGAGGCGCTCGGCCGACCGCTCGGCATCAGCTTCGATGCTTGGACGCGCGACCCGCAGGGGATCTATCTGGGTGGCAATGAGATGGCCATGCGTCCGCGCGACATGTTGCGGGTGGGCGAACTCTTCCTCGACGACGGTCGGTACAACGGACGGCAGGTGGTGTCGGAGGAGTGGGTCCGCACGGCGATTGAACCGCGGACGGTTTCGCGCTGGAGTGAACGCGAGTACGGCTACGGCTGGTGGATCCGCACGCTGGCCGATCGGCCGGTGTTCTATGCGTGGGGCTACGGCGGCCAGTTCATCTTCATCGTGCCGTCGACCCGCACGGTCATCG
The DNA here is from genome assembly GCA_044507065.1 of Acidobacteriota bacterium. Classification (GTDB taxonomy): domain Bacteria; phylum Acidobacteriota; class Vicinamibacteria; order Vicinamibacterales; family SCN-69-37; genus SCN-69-37. Next base: position 5,459 of record JBIQJY010000055.1, on the reverse strand, counting down.
TGGCCACGTCGGTCTCGGAACCGGGCAGCGAGCGACGCGATCAGCTCCGCGGCGTCTACGACCTGGTCGAGCGTCACATCATTCCCGTCGCCGCGACCGCATTTCCCTGACGGAGCCGAACCGGCGCGGACGCACACGCCGGGGCTCACGCCTCGACCTTCGCCGGCTCAGACCGCCTCGAGATACTTGTGAATCGTGTAGATCGCCGCTGAGCCCTCGCCGACGGCTGCGGCCACGCGTCGGTTGGCGCCGGACCGGACGTCGCCGGCCGCGAAGACGCCCGGCACGTTCGTCTCGAACAGGAACGGGTCGCGCTCGAGCGGCCACCCCACCGGCTTGCCACCGCGACGCGACGGATCGGGCCCGGTCAGGATGAACCCCTTCTCGTCGCGCGCGACGACGCCGGCGGCGAGGTCCGAGCGGGGCGCGGCGCCAATGAAGATGAACATTGCCGAAATATCGAGCGACGACTCGCGCCCGGAACGCACGTCACGGATGATGGTCCGCTCCAGGTGCCCGTTGCCCTCCACCGAGGCCACCTGCATGCCGGGCAGCACCTCGATGTTGGGCGTCGTCTCGATCCGCGCGGCCAGATAGTGCGACATCGACGGCCGCAGGCCGCTCGCGCGCACCAGCATCGTGACCTTGCGCGCGTACCGCGCAAAGAACAGCGCGCCCTGCCCCGCCGAATTCGCCCCGCCCACGACGCACACATCCGCGCCGCGGCAGGCCGCCGCCTCGCTGAGGGCTGCGCCGTAGTAGACGCCCGCCCCGAGCAGCGGCTCGATGCCCGGCACTTCCAGCATGCGCACGCTCATCCCCGTCGCGATGAGTACGGCGTAGGCCGAGACCTCGCTGCCATCGGCGAGCGTCACGATGCGGTACGGGTCTTCGCGGCGCAGGCCCACGGCCTGCTGCGCGGTGAGGATCTCGGCGCCGAATCGCCGCGCCTGCGCCGTGGCCCGCTGCGCGAGGTCGGCACCCGTGATGCCTGCCGGAAACCCCAGGTAGTTCTCGATGCGCGAACTGGTGCCCGCCTGCCCGCCGGGGGCGCTCTGCTCCACCATCAGCGTGCGCAGGCCTTCCGATGCGCCGTAGACGGCATTGGCCAGTCCGGCCGGGCCGCCGCCGATCACGACCAGGTCGTAGAACGGCATCGTCGCCCGCGTTCGCAGCCCCACGCGGTCGGCGAGCTCTGTGGGATTGGGACACGTCAGGTGTCCACCATCGGGAAACAGGACGACCGGCAGTGCCGACAGATCCGGCGAGATCGACTGCACCAGCTCGCGCGTCGGCGCGTCCTGGTCGATGTCGATCCACTGGTAGGGCACGTTGTTGCGCGAGAGGAACTCCTTCACCTGGTAGCACTGTCGCGACCAGCGCGACCCGGCGACCCGGATACCGTCGTAGGCGGGGCGCGTCGTCGACGTCCATGTGGACAACAGGTCGTCGAGCACCGGATAGAGCCGCTCCTCGGGGGGCGTCCACGGCTTCATCAGGTAGTGGTCGAGCCCGACAGCGTTGATGCTGGCAATGGCCGCCTCGGTGTCGGCGTACGCCGTCAACAGCACCTTGCGCGCGTCGGGATAGAACTTGCGGGCCTCGACGAGCAGGTCGGTGCCGTTCATGCCGGGCATCCGCTGGTCGACGAGGAACAGGGCCACCGGCACGCCGCGTTCCTTCAACTCGCGGATGGCCGACAGGCCGTCTTCACCCGACGAAGCGCCGAGCACGCGGTAGTCGGCGCGATAGCGCTGCCGGAGGTCGCGTTCAATCGCGGCCAGCACTTCGGCATCGTCGTCAACGGCAAGGATGACAGGGCGAACAGGACTCATCGGTGTCGGCTCAGGTCAGCGGCAGCAGCGCCCGGAACTCCGTGTGACCGGGCGCGGTGGTGAACTCGAGGCTGCCCTCGTGCCGCGCGATGATACGACGGGCGATGTCGAGGCCGAGCCCCGTCCCGATGCCAACCGGCTTGGTCGTGAAGAACGGCTCGAAGACCCGGGCCTGAACTTCAGCGGGAATCCCTGGTCCGTTGTCCGAGACGCGCACGACGAGAAAGCGCCCCTCGACACCGGCCGACACGTCGATGTGTCCGCCAGAGGGTTCGGCATCGAGCGCGTTGTCAATCAGGTTGGCCCACACCTGGTTCAGTTCGCCGCCGTAGCCGTCGACACACGGCAGACCGGGCGCAACGGTGAGGTTGGTCGTGACGGAGCGGGCACGGGCTTTCGAGCGCAGCACGACGAGCGTGTCGCTCAGTCCCTTCGCAATGTCGACGGACTTGGGCGCCGTGGCCTGGTCGAGATAGGTGAAGCCCCGGACGGCCGCTACCAGGTGGTGGATGCGCGAGGCCGCTGTCTCGATCTCCCCGGCGAGGCGCCGCGCACCGCAGATCGAGGCCACCCACCGGACGGCCGCATCGAGCCGCGCGCCGTCGAGCGTCGCAGCCAGTTCGTCGAAGGCGTCCACGGTGACAACCGAATCGGCGAGCGATTCGGCCAGCCGCACGTCCACATCGTGGGCCTCGAGCCAGCCGGCAAGCGCGTCCTCGCGGTCCGCCCGTTCGATCGGCGATCGGCCGATGCTGTCGTCCTCGGTGGCGCACGATACGCGAACGCGCTCGAGCGCCGACACTTCCTCCTGTGACAGTCCGGCGGCCGCGAGCGCCCGCGAGGCGGCCTCGACGTCGGCCAGATCCTGGCCGAGGGTGGCGGCGCTGCGTGCCACGGCCGAGGCCGGGTTGTTCAGCTCGTGCGCGAGGCCGGCAGCCAGCCGCCCGAGTGACAGGACTTTCTCGACCTGGAGATCGCTCGACGTGAAGGCGCGCGCGCGATCGAGCATCACGTGCACGAGGATGGCCGTGACCTCGTGGCACCGCTCGATCAGCTCGCGGAAGTGCGACCGGTCGACGTAGAGCACCTCGGTCTCTTCGTCGGCACGGACCGTGCCGGGCGGCTTGGTCAGGCGCGAGTACGGCAGCAGGCCGGTCACGTCACCGCCACGCCACTCCATCACCTTGCGGAAGCCGCCGTCGCGGTGGATGCGAATCGAGATATGCCCCGACAGGAGGATCCACATGCCCGTGATGGGCGCGCCTTCGGTCGCCGTGCTGTCGCCGACGGCCAGGCGGCGAAGATCACCGTGGGCCGCCAGCCACTCGAGCTCTTCCCGCGGCGCCGCACCAAGCGTCCGGTGCGACACCAGCCGATCGACGACTCCCTCGTCACTCATCCCGTCACCTCCCCTGCATTTCCGCGAGCACGTCCGGGTTGAGCACATCCATCTCGTCGAACCGACCCTCGGCGGCCAGGCGCACGTTCTGGAGCGCCCGCAGGGCCATGGCCCGATTGGCCTCGGGCGTGGCGCTGCCCACGTGCGGCGTCAGCAGTACGTTCGACAGCCCCCGCAGATCGTGCGCGTCGTCGACCGGGACGTAGGGCTCGCGATCGAACACGTCGAGCGCCGCACCGGCGAGCCGTCCCGAGGCGAGCGCCTCGTAGAGCGCGCGCTCGTCGACGACGGCACCGCGCGCCGTATTGATGAACCAGGCGCGTGGCGGAATCATCGCCAGACGTTCGGCCGACACGTAGTGGCGCGTCTCGGGCGTGCTCGGCACGAGCACGCAGACGAAATCCGCCTCCCGCACCGCCGTCCCGAAGTCATCGGTGACGCGCTCGACGTGGGGGATCGGCTCGAGCGGCTTGCCCGGCCGGCCGCACCCGATGACGCGCATATCGAATCCCAGCGCGGCAATGCGGGCCAGCCTCTGGCCGATGCGGCCGATGCCGATGATGGCCAGCGTCTTGCCGGCCAGCTCCACGCCGGTCATCGGCTGCCACTGCCCCGCGTGCATCGAGGCGGCCATCGTGTGCAGGTGCCGCGAAGCGGCGCCGAGCATCAGCATCGTGAACTCGGCCACCGACTGGTCGAGCACGCCGGGCGCGTTGGTGCACAGCAGACCGGCGGCGGTGGCCTTCGGCTTGTCGACGCCGTCGTGCCCCACACCAAATCGAGCGATGAGCCCGCCGCGCGGCAGCGCGTCGTAGAGCGGACCGACATAGGCCTGGTGCCCGACGATGACGTGCCGGACGCCCGAGGCGCGGATGGCCGCGGCCAGCGCGTTCTCATCCGAGGAAGCCACGGTGCAGGAAATGCCGCGCGCCGTCCGGAAGGTCTCCTCGGCGCGTTTGTACTCGGCATCGGTGACGAGGACTGGAATGGACATCGGGGAAGAATACCGCGGTGATGGTGCCGCTGGCGTAGAATCCGTCACCATGAACGCATCACTCGGACTGGGGTTCTCCATTGTCCTGCTGGCGCTCGGAGCGACGCCGGCGGCCGGCCAGATTCTCGTGTCAGCCAATGACGGCAAGGCCGTGCTCGTCGATGGCGTGAACGTGGTGCCGTCGCCGCCCACGCCCGACACGGTGACCATTCTCGATGCAGGCGTATCGCCGCCCCGCGTGGTTGCCGAACTGCCGGCGCCCAACTCGGTCATCGGACCGCCGCAGAACGTGGCCATCTCGCCCGACGGGTCGATTGCCGTTGTCGCCTCGTCCACGAAGGTCGATCCGGCCGATGCGACGAAGACCGTCTCGGACAATCGCGTGACGGTCATCCACCTGGCGGCTGCCCCACCGGTGGTGCTGGCCACGCTCGAGGCCGGCGCCGGGGCGTCGGGGCTGTCGTTCACGCCCGATGGCCGGCTGCTGCTCGTGGCCAACCGCAACGAGGGTACCGTCTCGGTGTTCACCGTGTCGGGCACCACGATCGCGCGGGCCACGACGATCGACCTGGGTGCACCGGCGTCGGGTCCGAGTCACGTGGCCATCACCCCCGATGGACGCACGGCGCTCGTCACGCGGAACAACGATCACCTGGTGTCCGTGCTTTCGATCACCAATGGAACGGTGACCTACACGAAGCGCGACATCATCGCGGGGCTCAAACCCTACGGCATGGAGATCTCGCCGAAGGGCGATGTGGCGCTGGTGGCGAACACGGGCAGCGGGACGACGGGCGGTGTGGACACGGTGAGCGTGATCGACATGACGCTGGATGTGCCGCGGGCCGTCGATCACGTCACGGTTGGCGTGGTGCCCGAGGCGCTCGCAATCTCGCCCGATGGGCGATTCGTGGCCATCACGGTGATGAACGGCACGAACGCCGTGCCGTCATCCCCCATCTATCGCGACTTCGGGCGGCTGCGCGTCTACTCGCTCGACGGGCACACGATGCGGCCCGTCACCGAGGCGCGAATCGGCCACTGGTGCCAGGGCGTGGCGTGGACGACCGACAGCCGCACCGTCATTGCCCAGTGCATGAGCGAACGTCAACTGCAGCTGTTCCGGTTCGACGGCCAGGCGCTGGCACCCGCCGGGGCAGTACCGGTGACCGGCGCGCCGGCCGGCCTGCGCGCCGCCGGGCGCTGAAGGTCGCCTTGCGGCCTCGTGGCC
>JBIQJY010000137.1:0-3254 GCA_044507065.1 Acidobacteriota bacterium | reverse complement strand
GTGAGCTCCACCGGGTTGCCCTTCATGCTGCTCGCCCGCTGCGCGTGCGGAACGACGTCGGCGACATGAGCGGTGGTGATGCCGTAGTGAGACAGGCGCGGGACGGAGAATTCGACGCACAGGTCGGTGACGAACCGGACACCATCGTCGGCCACAGCGGCGGGACGACCCGTCAGGAGGCGCGCCACCTGATCGAAGCGCGCCAGCGCGGGCGCCCGCGATCGGCGCCGGAGCGCGGCGATGTTGCCGGCCATGACGTGTGGCAGCAGGGCGGCGCAGAGCGCGCCGTGCGGCGCCTCGAACATCCCGCCGAGCGGCCCGGCGAGGCCGTGGACAGCGCCAAGCCCGGCGTTGGCCAGCGCCATGCCGCTCCAGAGGCTGGCGAGTGCCATGTCCGCGCGGGCGTCGATGTCCGTGCCATCGCGCCAGGCGCGCGGCAGCGCCGCTGCCGCGCGCGCCAGGCCGGCCGCGCACAGCGCGTCGGTCATCGGGTTGGCGCGTGCGGAGACGAACGGCTCGATGAGCTGGGTCAGCGCATCGAGCCCGGTCGTCGCCGTCGCGGCCGCCGGCAGCGTAACGGTCAGGTCGGGATCGACGATGGCCACGCGCGGCAGCATGTGGGCGCTGCGGAGGCTGACCTTCACGCGGTGCTCGCGCGAGGCGAGCACCGCGTTGCGGGTGACCTCGCTGCCCGTGCCGGCCGTGGTCGGCACGGCCACGACGGGCAGCGCGGGCCGCGCAAGCGCGCGGCCCGCGCCGATGACCTCGAGATAGTCGAGCACATCGCCGCCGCTCGCGCCGATCGCGGCAATGGCCTTGCCCGTGTCGAGCGCACTGCCGCCGCCGACGGCGACGATGACGTCGCAGGCGGCGTCACGCGCGGCGGCAACGCCGCGCGTGATGTCATCGATGTACGGTTCGCCGGTTGTCGGCCAGACGGTCACGGCGAGGCCGGCGGCCTCGAGCGCCGCATGCACGCTGGCCGCACGCGCGGGCGAGCGGCCCGAGACGAGCAGCGCACGGCGCCCGTGCGCTGCGGCCGCGGCACCGGCCTGCTGCGCCGTGCCCCGGCCGAAGATGATGCGCGACGCGGTGGCGAATTCGAAGGCGGTCATGAGGGCGGCGCAGCGGCGATGCGCGCGCACGGAGTCGAGGCCGAGGCCGAGGCCGCGACCGGCAACGCGAGCGCGCTACCAGTCCGCGTCGGACGGATCGATCGACACATACCGCAGCGCCTGGCGCGGTCCGGCCATCATGTCGACGACCGCGTCGCGCCACGTCAGATAGTGCGGGGCCACCCGATGCGCCTCGATGGCCTCGGGCGAGCGGAACGCCTCGATGATGACGAACTTCGTGGGGTCATCGGCCTGCTGGGTCAGCGCGAACTGCGCGATGCCCGGCTCGAGGCGACTGTTGCGCGTGTTCTCGAGCGTCGCGGCCTTGAACGCCTCGACCGACTCCGGCTTCACGTGTACGTGGACAATCTGGATGACCACGTCAGCTCTCGCGCGGCGCCGGGCCGGCCTCCGGGGCTCGTCCCCCCAGTTCACGGTCGAGGTCGAGAATCGATGCCGGATCGTCCTTCACCATCTGCAGCTTGGCGACGATCTCGCGCACGGTCTTCTCTTCTTCCACCTGCTCGGTGATGAACCACTGCAGTTCGGCCATGGCGGCGAACACCTTTTCCCGGAAGGCCAGTTCGTAGAGCGCGTCGATGTTGCGGCTGACTTCCCGTTCCTGGGCCAGTGCGGCTTCGAACACGTCGAGGATCGAACCGAACTCCGACCTCGGCTGATCGAGTCCCGGCAGCGCAACCGGGAAATCGCGCGCCAGGACGAAGTCGAACAGCTTCATCGCGTGCCCGTGCTCCTCCTGACTCTGCGCGCGGAGCCATCGGCCCGCGCCGGTCAGCTTGTGGTGTTCACACCAGCCCGCCATCGACAGGTACGAGAACGACGCATTGAACTCCGCGCCAATCTGCGTGGTGATGGCTTCGAGCACGGACTTGGTCATGGGTGAACTCCTCCACCGAAGCGCCCGACATTCAGGTGAGGCGGGCTGGCGGGGCCGAAGCCCCGCCCTCCGGTGTTGTGACGTGTGCGCTAGGCGATCGTGACGCTCGTGTCGAGATACACGTCCTGGATCGTCTGCAGGAGCCGCGCGCCCTCGTCCATCGGACGCTGGAACGCCTTGCGGCCCGAAATCAGCCCCATGCCGCCGGCGCGCTTGTTGATGACGGCGGTACGGACGGCCTCCGCCAGATCCCCGGCGCCCGACGAGGCGCCACCGCTGTTGATCAGACCGGCGCGACCGCTGTAGCAGTTGAGCACCTGGTAGCGCGTGAGATCGATCGGGTGATCGGTCGACAGTTCCGTGTAGATCTTGTCGCTGGTCTTGCCGTACGGGTTTTCCTTCGACGACAGCGCCTTGAAGCCGCCGTTGTTCTCGGGGAGCTTCTGCTTGATGATGTCGGCCTCGATCGTCACGCCGAGGTGGTTGGCCTGGCCGGTCAGGTCGGCCGACACGTGGAAGTCCTTTTCCTTCGTCTTGAAGGCCGGATTGCGCGTATAGCACCAGAGGATGGTGGCCATGCCCAGTTCGTGCGCGTGATGGAACGCCTTCGCGACCTCGACGATCTGGCGACCCGACTCCGGCGATCCGAAGTAGATGGTCGCGCCGATGGCCGCCGCACCCATGTTCCACGCCTCGCGGATCTCGCCGAACATGATCTGATCGAACTTGTTCGGGTAGGTCAGGAACTCGTTGTGATTGACCTTGACGATGAAGGGGATGCGGTGCGCGTACTTGCGCGAGACCATGCCGAGCACGCCAAACGTGGAGGCGACGGCGTTGCAGCCGCCTTCGATGGCCAGCTTCACGATGTTCTCGGGATCGAAGTAGACCGGGTTGGGTGCAAACGACGCACCGGCCGAGTGCTCGATGCCCTGGTCGACGGGCAGGATCGACAGATAGCCGGTCTTCGCGAGCCGCCCCGTCCCGAACAGCTGCTGCAGGCTGCGCAGCACCTGGTTGTTGCGGTCCGAGGGGGCGAAAATCCGGTCGACGAAGTCCGGTCCTGGCAGGTGCAGCGAGGTGGCGGGCACCTTGGCCGTGTGGGACAGCAGGTCAGCGTCTTTTCCAAGCAGGGCAGCGATACTCGTGCTCATGATGTCTCCATAACTCCAGCCGAAAACGTTATCACGGCGCGTCGGCCGCCCGCGACGTCCGCCACGGGCTGAAGCCCGTGGCCTCCA
>JBIQJY010000136.1:0-3256 GCA_044507065.1 Acidobacteriota bacterium | reverse complement strand
GACTGCCAGCTCGTCCTGGCATGGGGCGCGCGGGCATCAACCCGCGCGGCTGGCCGAGCCCGGGACCCTGCGGTCCCGAGCTGCCATGCGGCGTGAAGGATCAGAACGAAAACCGAAGCGTCAGGCGGATCGTGCGCATGCCGGCCGCCTGGGTCACCGCACCGAAGCCGGCGTCGCGCGGGCGCAGCCGGTTCTGGTTCAGCGAGCCGTCGGCGGCAAACTGCGAGTTGCGCACCGTCTGGTCCGTCGGGCTGACGTACTGCACCTCGTTCTGCCGGTTGGTGAAGTTCACCAGGTTGAACGCGTTGAACGCGTCCATGCGCACCTGCACCGCGCGTCCGCCGCCGAGGCGGATGTTGCGCGCGAGCGAAATGTCGATGTCGCGCTGCATGCACCCGCGCATGCTGTTGCGGCCCGACTCCAGGCCGTCGCTGAAGTAGCCGGGCCCCGCGACGGCCGACGTGTCGAACTGCGCGTACTGGTTGCTGCTGCAGCCCGAACCCGGATCGCCCAGGTAGATGATTCGCGCCGCGTAGTCGGGCGAGCCGGTCAGGTTCACCGACTGGCCGTTGTTCTGGTAGCTGTATGTCACGTCGTAGTTGACCCCCGAGCTCAGGTTGATGATGCTCGAGAGCTGCCAGTCGTTGACCACGTAGCCAATCACCCGCTTCGCCCCGCCGTCGGCCGTGAGGTCGGGCAGGTCCCACACGACGTTCCCGCGCAGCACGTGCGGCTGAATGGAGATGTTCCGGTTCAGCTCCTCGTATCGCGCCTGGTCCTCACGAATGCTGAACGTCCCGTCGGGCGCGTGCTGCAGTCGCTGGGTCAGGCCGGTGTTGCCCTCGAACGAGATGCTGTAGGTGTAGTTCACCCCGAAGGACATCCCGCCGCGGAACCGCCGGTTGAACGACGTCTGGATCGAGTGGTACTGCTCGTGGAACGCCGTTGTCTGCTGCTGGATGGCGCTCAGCCCCTCGAGCGGACGCAGCAGGTTGGTGGTGAGGGCGTTCGCGCCTGGCGTGGCGCTCGTGCCCTTCGTCAGATCCTGGTACTCCGGCAGATACGCCGTGCCCAGGTTCACCTGGTTGAGGTTGACCTGCGCCAGGCGGTTGAAGGCGCGCTGGCCGACGTAGGACACGTCGAGCGACGACGCCCATGGCAGCGACATCTGGATGCCCGCGTTCCACTGCGTGGACGATGGCACCTTGGCGTCGTACTGGAACGTGCTCAGAGCCGGCACGCCGACCGGCGTGACGCCAGCGCCGAGGTTCTGCAACTGACCGTTGCGGAGGTCCTGCGAGCTGGTCATCGGCGGGTTGGTCGGAATCGAGAAGATCGTGTTGCCGTCCGGCCGGTCGTAGAAGAGCCCCACTCCGCCGCGCACCACGAGTGTCTGCGTGCCCGTCACGTCGTACGCGATGCCGAACCGCGGCGCGTAGACGAGCGTCGGCCACACGTACCCGGTCTTCGCAATGCCGTTGCCGGCCTGGCGAATGCCGTTCTGCAGGTCGCCCGATCCCGGGACGATCGTGCCGATGGCCACCTGCGTGTTGGCCACGCCGGGGATCGTCAGGATCTGGCCCGTCGTCGGGTCCATCGCGTTGAGCGTGTTGCCGCTGCAGGTGACCGCCCCATTGCTGCACCCGGGCACGTAGAGCACCGGGGCGGCGCCGGCCGACCACAGGTTCGGCAGGAAGTTCGACATCTGCTGGAACTGGTCGTGCTGCGGCTGCTGACGCGTGAACCGCATCCCGTAGTCCATCGTCAGCTTGCTGTTCACCTTCCAGTTGTCCTGGATGTAGAACTCGGTGTTGTTGTAGATCATCGAGCCTTCGACGAAGCGCTGCTGCTGCAGGTACTGCGTGAAGGTCCCGAGGATGGCGTTCGAGTAGCCGAAGCCCGAATCGAGCGCGTTGTTCGAGTCGTTGCCGAAGTTGATGTAGCCGAACGGGCTCAGGTTGGCCACGCCGCCGGCGCCCGTGTTCTGCGCCTTGTAGCTGTGGTTGTTGTAGAAGCCCGCCTTGAGCGTGTGGCTCCCGGCCACCTTCGTCATGCTGACCGCGAAGTCGTCGGTCTTGTTGATGTTGAGGAAGCCCGGGAACGTCTGCGTGGGCGGCGCCGCGCCGATGCGGTTGCCCCAGGCGAAGTTGGGCGGCACGTTGATGCGCGTGCCGTCCCAGTAGACGGGATTCTCGGCCTGCATCACCTTGTACGCGTAGTAGCCCGTGTTCTCGAGCACGCCCGCGTCCGGGTAGATCAGCGGCAGGCCGGCAAGACCCGCCGATGTCATCGTGGCGCTCGGGTCGGTGAGCAACCCGCCCGATCCGCCGCCGGCCAGCTCGTTCTTGATCGAACCATACGTGGCCTCGATGAACGTCGTCGGGTTGAGGGTGTAGTTCACCGTGACGCCGTAGTTGGTGATGTACGGATACGGCGTCAGCACGTCATTGAACGGCGACATCGTGCCGGGAATGACGCGCCGCTTCTGGCGCTGGCCGGAATACTTGCCCGTGAAGCGCAGGGCGGGCGAGAGCTGATAGTCGAGCCGGATGGCCGGCTGCTGCAGCAGGTTCTTGTCGACCGGACGCGCCAGCTCGTAGTTGTAGTTGGTGCCGGCTGTCTGCGTGACGTTCGGCAGGGGATAGCGGTTGAGCAGCGCCATGCCGGGCCCGTAGAGCCGATCGGCCGGAATGCGTCCGAGCACGCCGCCGTCCTGGAAGCACCCGGCCGTGTTTGACGCCGTGCAGGCCTGTCCCGTCGACACGTCGCGGATCAGGTTGAAGACCGCGCCGTTGTTGTCGCGTGTCTGCGAGAAGTCGCCTGCGCGCTCGAGTTCGGTCGGCACGCGGAAGCGATTGATCGTGCCCCCGGATGACGACGGCCGGTACTCGTGGCTGTAGAAGAAGAACAGCTTGTTGTCGCCGCCGGGCCGGCCGACAGGACCGCCAATCGAATAGCCCCACGTGCGCGCGCGCGACTCGGTCTTCGGATCGCCGTTCTGTTTGTTGACCCAGCTGTTCGAGTCCCAGTCCGAGTTGTCCTCGATGTCGTACACCGAGCCGTGAAAACGGTTCGTGCCGCTCTTGGTCACGGCCGTGATCTGCAGGCCGCTCGATCGGCCGAACTCCGCCTGGTAGCCCTGCGACAGGACCTTCACCTCGGCAATCGACTCGATGTTCATCTGCAGCATCTGGCCGTTGTTGCCGGTGTCCATGGCCGAGATGCCGTCCATCATGATGTTGTTCTGGCCGCCGCC
>JBIQJY010000135.1:0-3260 GCA_044507065.1 Acidobacteriota bacterium | reverse complement strand
AGCGCCTTGCCGGCGACGTCGCCGAGCGCGATGCCGTGCTGCCTGTCGTTGAACTCGAGGTGGTCCACGAGGTCGCCGCCGACATCGTTGGCAGGCTCCGTGTAGAGCCAGACATCCCAGCCGGGGACCTCCGGGCTTTCGGGCGGCATGAGCGCGAGCTGCACGGCCCGGCCCGCGACCAGTTCGTTGCGGGCAATCAGCTTGTCCTTGAGCTCGAGCATCAGGACGACCACGACGACGACCATGCTGACGAGCGGCACCTGTATGTCGACGCGGAGCGGCTGCTCGCCGCCGATGTGGACGCCGGGCAGCACCAGGAGGATCGCGAAGGCCAGCAGGATGCGCCGCGCCGGCGTCAGCTTCATCAGCAGGCTGCGGATGAGCCAGAAGAATCGCAGGAAGAAGCGTCGAATCCGTCCGGAGGCGGCCAGCCGCTGTCGCGCGCGCTCGTTCAGATAGAACGCTTCGATGTCCCGGAACGCGGTGGCGAACGTGCCCATGCCGCGACGGCCGAGATCGTCGGTGACCTCGTGGATGTCGCTCGACAGGGTCCTGAAGAGGCGAGGCTCGGTCTCCTCGCGATCGGGCGGCGGCTTCACGGCCCCATTCGGCACCGGCAGGCAAAGGCCTGTCAAGAAGGAACGCGTCGCGTCGGCCGTGGCGCGGTTGATCCGGGCGGGGCACATCGGGTACCGTGCCTCCCACACATGTGTGGAATCGGTTCCGCGGCGCCCCCCGCGTCGCAGGAGGTCCTATGAGAATCAGCACGATCGCCATCGTCGGTCTGGCCGCTGGCCTGGCCGCCCAGACGGCGTGGGCGCAGGCCGCGACTGACTGCCAGCCCTCGCGCCTCAACGTGGCCGAAGCGCGGTACCCGTGCATCCATCCCGACAATCGCGTGACGTTCCGCGTCATCGCCCCGGACGCACAGAGTGTCCGCGTCAACATCGGCGGCGGCTTCGACCTCGTCAAGGGGCCCGACGGCATCTGGGACGTGACGACCACGCCGCTCGTCGTCGGCTTCCACTACTACTCGCTGCGGATCGACGGCGCCACGGTGGCCGACCCGGCGACGATGACGTTCTTCGGCAGCGGGTGGCAGAACAGTGCGCTCGAGATCGCGGACCCGGATGGCGACTTCTACGCCCAGCGCGCCGTGCCGCGCGGGAAGGTGTCGCAGCAGTGGTACCACTCGAAGGTCACGGGCCAGTGGCGACGCGCCTACGTCTACACGCCGCCCGACTACGACACGAACCGCAACGCGCGGTACCCCGTGTTGTACCTCCTGCACGGCTGGGGCGAAGACGAGACCGGCTGGCATCGACAGGGCCACGTCGACGTGATTCTCGACAACCTCATCGCCGAGAAGAAGGCGACGCCGATGATTGTCGTGATGGACAACCTCAACGCCGCCAAGCCCGGCGAGAGCGCGGCCATCTTCGGGGCGCGCGGGCTCGTCCCGCCGCCCGGGGCTGCGCCACCGGCCGCGGTCGGGGGTCGCGGCGCGGCCCCCGGACGCGGTGCGGCGCCGCCGGCCGGCCGCGGCCGTGGACGCGGCAGCCTCGCCCGTCCGACCTACACCGAGATGATGTTCACGGACCTCGTGCCGACGATCGAACGGCTCTATCGCGTGCGGACCGACCGGGAGCATCGCGCCATGGCGGGCCTCTCGATGGGCGGCGCGCAGACGTTCGGGACGGTCCTGCCCAACCTCGACAAGTTCGCCTACGTCGGCGGATTCAGCGGCAACTGTGCCGGCTTCGGCGGCGGCGCCGCTCCGGATCTGCAGACGGTCTGCGACGGCGCATTTGCCGATGCGGACGCGTTCAACCGACGCATGAAGCTGCTCTTCCTGAGCATCGGATCGACCGAAGGGCCCGGCACGAAGAACTTCAGCGACGCGCTCACGAAGGGCGGCGTGAAGAACGTCTACTACGAGTCGCCCGGCACGGGTCACGTGTGGCAGACGTGGCGGCGATCGTTCCGCGAGTTCGCCCCGCTGCTCTTCAAGTGACATCGCTCGACGACGCGTGGGCAGGGCGGCTTGTCCACGCGTCGTGAATTCTCTATGCTGACCGGATTCCCATGAGCTCACTGAATCGACGTTCGTTCCTGGCCGGCCTGGGCGCGACGGGCGCGCTTGCGGCAAGCGGCTCGTGGCTCGAGGCCATCGGCTACGCACAGACCAGCGGTGGTCCGGCCCGCGCCTTCCTCCGTCGTGCGCCCGGCCGCACGGATTTCGACCGCCGCCTGCTCGGGTCGTTCCTCGAGCACCTGGGCCGCGCCGTCTACACGGGTGTCTACGACCCCGGGTCGCCGCTGGCCGACGAACGCGGCTTCAGGACCGACGTGGCACGCGAAGTCCGTGACATGGGCGTGCCAGTCGTCCGATATCCCGGCGGCAATTTCGTGTCGGGCTACAACTGGCTCGACGGCGTCGGCCCCAAGGCGCAGCGGCCGACCGTGCTCGACCGCGCGTGGAACACGCTCGAGTCGAACCAGTTCGGCACCAACGACTTCATCGACTGGTGCCGGCTCGTCGGCACCGAGCCGATGCTCGGCATGAACTTCGGCACGGGCAGCGTCGAGATGGCCGTGGCCTACGTCGAGTACTGCAACTTCGCCAGCGGCACGAAGTGGAGCGACCTGCGGCGGTCGCACGGCTACGAGCAGCCGCACAACGTGCGCACCTGGTGCCTGGGCAACGAGATGGACGGCCCCTGGCAGATTGGCCAGCTCGAGGCCCGCGAGTACGGCCGCAAGGCGCGGGATGCCGCCAAGCAGATGCGCGTCATCTCCGAGGACCTGCAGCTCATCGCGTGCGGATCGAGCGGCACGTTCATGCCGGGCTACCTCGTCTGGGATCGCGAAGTGCTCGAGGAGTGCTACGACCAGGTGGACGGCATCTCGCTGCACGCCTACTACGGCAACACGCCGCAGTTGACCGGCGACAGCACCGCACGCTACCTCGCGATGAACCTCGACATGGATCGGCACATCCACGAGGTGGCCGCCGTCTGCGACTACGTCCAGGGGCTGCAGCGGTCGAGCAAGCGCCTGTGGCTGTCGTTCGACGAGTGGAACGTCTGGTACCGCGCGCGCGACGGGCAGGCGACAGACGGCCGCGGCACCACCGCGCCGCGGCTGCTCGAGGAGGTCTACAACCTCGAGGACGCGCTGCTCGTCGGCGGCTTCGTCAACACGCTGCTCCGCAACTCGGACCGCGTGCGGATGGCGTGCCTCGCGCAACTCGTCAACGT
>JBIQJY010000134.1:0-3385 GCA_044507065.1 Acidobacteriota bacterium | reverse complement strand
CGGAAGCCAACGGCTACGCCGAGGGCACCGAGACCCCGCCAGACCTGAAGGAGAGCTACAGCCTGGGGGCCGAGACCGCGACGGGTGATCCCGATGTCGACCGCATCTGGTTCGCGCCCAACGTGTGGCCCGCCGAGGTGCCTGCCCTGCAGCCTCTGGTCGAGGAGTACACCGCGGCGATGCGGAAGGTGTCCGACGACCTGTTGGCGCTGTTCGCGCAGGCGCTGGGGCTGCCCGCCAATCCCTTTGAGGCGCTGGCAGATCGGCCCACCTGGACCATGAACATCAACCACTATCCGCCCGTCAGCGTGGTGGGCGAACCCGAACCCGGCCAGTTCCGCATCGGCCCGCACACCGACTTCGGCACGGTGACCATCCTCGACCGCGAGCCCGGCGCGGGCGGGCTGCAGGTCTACTCCGATCAGGAGGGCTGGGAGGACGCACCGTGGGAACCCGGATCGCTCACGGTCAACATCGGTGACCTGCTGGAGTACTGGAGCGGCCGACGGTGGCCGTCGGGGCGGCATCGCGTGCTGCCGCCGCAGCCGCACGCCCCGGAAGAAGATCTGGTGTCGCTGATCTACTTCTACGAGGCCAACCACGACGCGCTGGTCACGCCGTTGGAACCGCCGATCGGCAAGGTGTCGGGTCTGCAACCCGTGACTTCATCAGCGTTCATCAAGGAACGCCTCGACGCCATCACCGTCGGCTAGCTCGGTCTCGATCGCGTCCAGCTCGGCGAGTTGTGTTGGGTTGAGGCGGATCTCGCCGGCGGCCAGGTTCTGTTCCAGGTGTGCCACCGAAGTGGTGCCCGCGATCAGCAGGGTGTTGGCGGCGTGCGCCAACAGCCAGGCCAGCCCGACCTGCGCGCCCGTGGCACCCAGCTCGGCCGCGATGCGTTGCACCACGGCGTTTTCCGCGACCTTCGGAAAACCGGGGAAGCCAGAGCCCAGCGGGAAGTAGGGCACCCAGGCGATCCCGTGCTCGGTGCACAGCGCCAGCTCGTCCTCGTGCGTGCGGTTGAGCAGGTTGTACGCGTTCTGCACGCAGACGATGCCGGCGGGCAGGGCGCGACGCAGGGTATCGGCGTCGACGGTGCTGATGCCGATCGCGCCGATCTTGCCCTCGTCGCGCAGCGTGATCATCTCGGCCAGCTGATCGTCGAGGTCAACGATCTGGTCGCCCGTGGCCGTGACGCCCGGGCCGATGTCGGCGCGCCGCAGGTTCACCACGGGAATCTGCTCGAGGCCGAGACCGGCCAGATCCAGTTCGACGGCAGCGCGCAGGTCGGCCGGATGCTGCGCCAGGGCCAGCGGAATCGCTCCCGTCGCGGGCCGGGCCCCGACCTTGCTCACGATCACCAGATCGTCGGCGTACGGCGCGAGCGCGTCGCGGATGCGCCGGTTCACCACCCCGTGGTCGTAGAACGACGCAGTGTCGATGTGGTTGACGCCGCGCTCGACCGCCCGCCGCAGCACGGCCGCCGCGTCGTCCTGCGGGAGTTGGCGCCCGAGACCCATGGCGCCGTAGCCGATGCGGGCCACGGTGTGCTCGCCGAGCGTGCCGGTGCCGCCTGGGGGTGATGTGGTCATGATGCGCTCCTGGGGATGCGATACTCGAAACCGATGCGGAGGAACCTCCGCTTCTGCCACGCTAGCAAAACGGAGGAGCCTCCGCTATGGCCGAACGGGCCGACGCGCGCCGGAACCGGGAACGGCTGCTCGCGAGCGCCGCCGCGGCGTTCGCCGCAGCCGACGGGCCCGCGTCGCTGGAAGCCATCGCGCGCGACGCCGGCGTCGGCATCGGCACGCTCTACCGGCACTTCCCGAATCGGGAGGCCCTCGTCGAGGCCGTGTACTCGGCCGAACTCGCAGAAGTGGCGGCATCGGCCGTCGAGTTGCTGGACCGTCACGCGCCGGTGATCGCGCTGCGCCGGTGGATGGACCGCTACGCGACGTTCGTCGCCGCGAAGCGGGGGATGGCCGAATCGCTGCAGGCGATGTTCGCGTCCGGTGTCGTGCAGCCGAGCCAGACCAGGGACAGCGTCTTCGGTGCGGTGACAACGCTGCTCGACGCGGGTGCCCAGGACGGCAGCCTGCGTGACGACGTCGGCGCCGACGACGTCGTCTCGAGCCTGATCGGGATCTTCCTCGCCAGCCGGTCGACCGAGCAGGCTGCGCGCCTGCTCGACCTCCTGGTGGATGGTCTGGTGGCGAAACGCTGACCAGTTAGGGTTACCGGCATGCGCGTCTACATCGGTGCCGACCACGCCGGATTCGAGTTCAAGAAGACCATCATCGAGCACCTCAAGAAGACCGGCCACGAGCCGATCGACTGCGGTGCGTACACGTACGACGCCGACGACGATTACCCGGCGTTCTGCATCGACACGGCCGTCAAGACCGTCGCCGATCCGGGCAGCCTCGGCATCGTGCTCGGCGGCTCGGGCAATGGTGAGCAGATCGCCGCGAACAAGGTGCCGGGCGCCCGCTGTGCCCTGGCCTGGAGCGTCGAGACCGCCAAGCTCGCCCGCGAGCACAACAACGCGCAACTGATGGGCCTCGGCGGGCGCATGCACACCGAGGAGGAGGCGCTGGCCATCGTCGACGCGTTCCTGTCGACGCCATGGTCGGAAGCCGAACGGCACCAGCGTCGCATCGACATCATGGCCGAGTACGAAAAGGACCACGTGGCCCCGCCCGTTCCGGGCGCACCTGCGTAACCATGCCCGAAGGGCACACGCTGCACCGGTTGGCGCGGCTGCATCAGCGCCGGTTCGGCCGTGCCCCGGTCATCGTGTCGAGCCCGCAGGGCCGGTTCGCCGACGGCGCGGCCGACGTGAACGGGCGGGTGCTGAAGAAGGCCGACGCATGGGGCAAGCACCTGTTCCACCACTACGACGGCGGCCGCGTCGTGCACATCCACCTCGGCCTGTACGGAACCTTCACCGAGGCGCCGGTCCCGCTGCCGCTGCCGGTCGGCCAGGTCCGCATGCGCATGGTCGGCACGGAATACGGCACGGACCTGCGCGGCCCCACGGTGTGTGAGGTGCTCGCCGAGTCCGAGATCCCCGACGTCGTCGCCAAACTTGGTGCCGACCCGTTGCGCGGCGATGCCGACCCTGCGCTGGCGTGGAAACGAATCAACAAGTCCCGCAGGCCTATCGGCGCGCTGCTGATGGATCAGTCGGTGATCGCCGGGGTCGGCAACGTGTACCGCAGCGAACTGCTGTTCCGGCATCGCATCGACCCGTACCGCCCCGGCACCCACATCGACGAGGCCGAGTTCGATGCGATGTGGACCGATCTCGTCGCGCTGATGAAGGTCGGGGTGCGGCGCGGCAAGATCGTCGTGGTCCGCCCCGAGGACGATCACGGGGCGCCGT
>JBIQJY010000006.1:65216-102791 GCA_044507065.1 Acidobacteriota bacterium | reverse complement strand
TGGTGAGCCCGGAAGGAATCGAACCTTCAACCAACAGATTAAGAGTCTGCTGCTCTGCCAGTTGAGCTACGGGCCCACGAGGGGGATCTGGCGAAACGCGCGAACGGCTGATGGTGCGCCCGGCAGGATTCGAACCTGCGACCTTTGGCTCCGGAGGCCAACGCTCTATCCAGCTGAGCTACGGGCGCGTCTGACCTCGGGGGCGCTCCCCCGCCGGCACGCGGCAACCACGTACCAGCCAACCACTTTCCACGCGTTCTGGTGCGCCCGGAGGGACTTGAACCCCCAACCTACGGGTTCGAAGCCCGGCGCTCTATCCAATTGAGCTACGGGCGCACAGCCTGAAAATCTATCACACCGCACCGCGATCACGCGACACGGAATCACCCGCGATCGATCGCGCGCCGCCATGCGTGGCCAAACCACGCGCCGACGCGCTACACTGGGCCCGCACTCCGGGCAGCCTCCCCAGCCTGGCCTAACCCTGACAGGTCACGCTCATGAAGCTGGATCCCCAGACCGTTCGCGCCCTCAGCCGCCTCACAGACCGCATGGACCTCATTCGCAAGAGTCCACACCGCTACGAAATCGATCCCGACGACCTGGCCGCACTCGGCCCGGTGGCCGTGCAGCTCGAGACGCTGCTCGCGGCCATCCGCATCATCAAGGCCGGCTGATTCCGCACGCGCCGCTCAGAATCGCCACGCGAGCCCGCCGCGCACCGGCACAAACAGGAAGACACCCGCGCCGCGCTCCTCGAGCTGCAGCGTGAACCGCACACCCGCGAACACCCGCAGGTGCCCGGTGACCGGGACGCGAACGCCGCCGCCGAAGAACAGCAGCGCCGCATCGTTGGTGATCCGGTCGGGAAAGATGTCGGTCACGTTGGGACGCGACACGCCCGCGCCCACGCCGGCCAGCGCATACGGCGAGACACGCGCCGTCCTGACGGGCACCACCTGGATCTCGCCACTGACGAACGTCGTCGTCCCGCCGCGCGTCGCGCTGACACCGTGCTCGTGGTAGGTCACCTCGGTCGGCAGGTGAATGCGCTCGGCGCTAACCAGCACGTCGAGGCGATCGGTAATCGCGAACCCCACCGACAGCGCCTGCGTATTGCCGCCAACGTTGGCGTTCGTCCCGAGCGCGCCCTGGACACTGAGGCGACCTCCCTCGTCCTGCGCAGCAGCCACGGCCGGCAGCATCAGCAGCAGGAGCCAGGAGACGATCGTTCGGGCGGTTGTCAGGCCGGCACCATGTTCCATACACGGGAATGCGACACGCGGTCCCGGATCGGCTCAGGCGCGCAGTCCTGTCCTATTTCGCCGCGCTGACCTCGGGCGTCGACAGCCGCGGCCGCCGCGGCTTCGGCTCCCCGCCGCGCAGCGTGCGCGCGGCGCGGCCGACGGCGAGCGACCCCGCAAAGATCGTCTTGAGCGGCATCACGCCACCGAGCTTGTACCGGCCGAGCGCCTCGAGGCCGACCGATGCCATGCAGCCGCACTGCGTGCAATCCGGATTGCCGCCGTACTGGCACGGCACGATCGCCTTTTCGAGATCCGCCGACAGACAGGCGGTCGTCTTCGAGAAGATGCACTCGTCCGGGTTCTGCGGCGGCTTCAGGTAGCCTTCGACCACCGACGGAATCATGTCCATCAGCTTCGGCTCGGTCCGGTGCAGCCGGGTCAGCTCCTCGACGACGCGTTCGCGGTCCTCGCGGCGCAGCATCTCGGGTGAGTCCTCCCCGATCTGCGGCGTGTAGAGGCTGAACCAGATGCGCTTGACGTCGGGCAGCGGCGCCCAGAAGTTCGTGAACTCGGTGATGTAGCCGGCGCGCGACTGCTGCCGCGTGATCGTGCAGTGCACGGTGATCTGCTGTCCCTTGATGTGCTTCAGGATGCGATCGTAGGTGGCCGGCGTCCGGCGCACGTCGTGCTCCGGCTGCAGCCCATCGATCGACACGCACACCTGCAGCCGCGGCATGCTCCCCCAGCTTTCCGGAATCGGCCGAACGGCACTCGTCACGACCTGCGTGTGCACGCCCATGCCGGTCAACTGCGGTAGCAGCACCTCGAGCTCGCGGTAACGCACGAGCGGCTCGCCGCCCACGATCGAGACGTGCAGCGGCTTGTAGCGCCGCACGACATCCAGCACGCCGTCAATCAGCTGCTGTCCCTTGTAGTCGGCCAGCTCGCGCAGCACCACGCCGCCGCCCAGGTGCTCGTCGCCATAGGCGTAGCAGCCGGGACACCGCAGCGGGCACTCGCGCGTGATTTCAATCGACAGATTGGGCTGATAGCCGCCGAGAATCAGCCCCCAGGCACGTACAACCGCTTGTTTTTCCATGTATCAACGCGTCTCCGGATCATCGCTGGGGAGCGGTATGGGATTGCGGGCAAAGCAGAGGTCATCGACGATGCGGCCGCCGATGATGTGTTCCTGGATGATGCGCTCCGCGTTCTCCGGCGTCACGTCGCGATACCAGGCGCCTTCGGGATAGACGAGCGCCACCGGACCGGCCGTGCAGATCCGCAGGCAGCGGCAGCGCGTCCGGTAGGTGTTCCCGCGCGGACCGCTCAGGCCGAGCTGCTTGAGGCGATCCTTCAGGTAGTCCCACGTCCGGCTGCCGCGCCGGGAGGAAACGCAGTCGGGACCGGTGCACACGAACAGGTGTCGACGAATCCGTCCGACGCCGAAGGCTGCCGCGGCCGCTTCAGGAGTTGTGCGATCCTTACCCATCGTGCTGTGTCCCCACGCGCCCCTCCTAATCTCTCACCTCTGATGCCGCGATACAAATTGACAATCGAGTACGCGGGGACGCGATACAGCGGATGGCAGATCCAGCAGAACGCCCGGACCGTCCAGGGCGAGCTGCATCGCGCGGTCCGCGAGGGCCTGCGCGTCGGACGCGCCGACAGCTACGGGTCGGGCCGCACCGATGCCGGCGTCCACGCCCTCGCCCAGGTGGCGCACCTCGACCTGCCGTCGGCCGTGCCCACCGATCACCTGGTCGACAGGCTGAATCGCGCACTGCCCGCCGACATCAACGTACTGGCCGCCGAACGTGTGCCCGCGCGTTTTCACGCCCGGCACAGCGCGGTGGCCCGCAGCTACATCTATCAGTTCTCGAGGCGCCGCACGGCGTTTGCCAAGCCGTTCGTCTGGTGGGTTCCCGACCCGCTCGATACGGCTCGCATGCAGCGTGCCGCCGAGGCCTTTGTCGGCTTCGCCGACTTCCGGTCGTTCACCGACGACGACCCGTCGGAGAAGTCGACGACGGTGAAAGTCGAGCAGGTCAGGATCGTCGAGGCCGACGCGCTGGTGCTGCTGCGCGTGGTCGGGTCGCATTTCCTCTGGAAGATGGTGCGGCGGCTGGCGGGCGTCCTCGCCGCAGTGGGCCGCGGGGAGCTCGATCCCGACCGCGTTCCCGCGCTGCTCACTTCGGCGTCGGACCTGCCGCCGACCTTGACGGCGCCGGCCTCCGGCCTGTTCCTCGAGCGGGTCTTCTACGACGCGACGCCCGCCGACTGGCCGCTCGAACCGCCGCTGTTCCGGTTGCCCTGGCCCTCGGGCGGGCCGGCCGGCCGTCGCTGACGCGTCAGCGTCACTCGGGGCGCTGGGCCTGGCCGTTGAGGCGGCTCACGATGCGCAGGCCGCGCTCGCCCAGCCACCACTTCGGACGACGCCACGGCACGCGGCGCAGGCCGAAGGCGACCACGGCGTGCTTCTCGAGGTGCGCCATCGCCTCGTCGATGTCATCGGTCGCCATGAAGAGGTGCAGATCGCCGGCGCCGATCGTGCCCTCCTCGAGCATCTCGTGCAGCAGGTCGATGAACGGCTTCCAGTACTCGGTGCCAATCAGCACGACCGGGTAGTTGCGGATCTTGCCGGTCTGGATGAGCGTCAGCGCCTCGCACAGTTCGTCGAGCGTGCCGAGTCCTCCGGGCAGCGCCACGAACGCGTACGAGTACTTGAACAGCAGCACCTTGCGCACGAAGAAGTAGTGGCAGTTGAACCAGCGGTCGAGGTAGGGGTTGGCGCCCTGCTCCATCGGCAGCTCGATGTTGCAGCCGACCGAACGTCCCCCGAAGTCACGCGCACCGCGGTTGGCGGCCTCCATCAGGCCGGGCCCGCCGCCGGTCATCACCGTGAAGCCCAGCGCGCTCGTGCGGCGGCCGACCTCGCGTGCAATCGCGTAGTAGGGGTGCGACTCCTTGAAGCGCGCCGATCCGAAGATGGTCACGCAGGGACCAACGAAGTGCAGGACGCGGAAGCCGCGGATGAAATCGCGCATCGCGCGGAACAGCAGCAGTACTTCCTGGAACCGCCCGTGCGGCCCCTCCAGCATGACGCGGTCGGAGTTGCCGGGCGGCGCCGGCTCCGAGGTGTCCGAGCCGGGGCCGGTCCCCAGATCGTGGCGCTTGCCGGCCGGGTTCGGCAGGGCTTCACCGGGCGTCAGCGCACGATCGATGGGATCAATGTCGACCGCGGCGCGGCCGGATGTGTCGGTTGGATTCATGGATACAGCAGGGTCACCTGCCAGGGCGCCGAGACGTCGGCGCGCTCGTACAGTTCGCGGTGGTGCAGCCGTCCGGCCACCGACGTCCAGAACTCGATGCGGTCCGGCTGGATGCGGTAACCCGACCAGAACGGCGGCCGGGGCACCGGCGCGCCCTCGAACCGCTGGGTGAAGGACGCCACGCTCTGGTCGAGCGCCTCGCGCGAGGCAAGTGCATCGCTCTGGCGCGAGGCCCACGCGCCAATCTGGCTGACACGCGGGCGCCGTGCGAAATACGCGTCGGCCTCCTCGTCGTCGACCGCCGAGGCCACACCCTCGATACGCACCTGGCGGTCGATCGACGCCCAGTAGACGCACAGCGCCGCGTACGGGTGCGCGGCCAGGTCGCGCACCTTGCGGCTTCCGAGGTTGGTGAAGAATGCAAAGCCGCGCGCGTCGAAGTACTGAATCAGCACCATGCGCGAGGACGGCCGCCCGTCGCCGTCAACCGTCGACAGGCAGGCCGCCTTGGGATCGGCACCGCCGCGGGCCGCGGCCTCCTCGAACCATGCGCGGTACTGCGCGAGCGGATCGGTCACGGTCAGCAGCCGGCTACTTGCGCGCGACGTTGAGCGCAGCCAGCTGCTTCACCAGATCGTCGCCCGCGGAATTCACGTCCACCGCACGGTTGATGTGGGTGATCCGGCCGTCAGGCCCGATGTAGAACGTCCAGCGGTTCGCCATCCCGCGGGGCGAGAGGACGCCGTAGGCCTGCGCCGTGGCCTTCGTCGGGTCGGACAGCAGCGGGAAGTTCGCCTCGTTGTTCGTCGCGAACGTCAGGTTGTCTTCGGGGGTGTCGACGCTGGCCATGTAATACGCGACGTCATACTGGCCGATGGCTGCCTGGCTGTCGCGCAGCGACTTGCACTCGATGGTGCAGCCCTGCGTGGACGCCTTCGGGTACCAGGCCAGCACGACGGCCCGGCCGCGGTGATCCGAGAGCTTGTGCACCTTGCCGTCGGTGCCCTGGAGCGAGAAGTCCGGCGCCATGTCGCCCACCTCGAGTTCCACGGGGGCGCTGGGGGTTTGTGCGAGCAGACCGCCCGAGAGGGCGACCGAGAGAGCGGAGACGAGCAGAAGCTTCGACATAGCGGATCACTCCTCGAAGAGGTACAGCCGGGACGCTCTGGCCAGACCGGAACCCTTGCATTCTATCAGCCGGTGCGGCATGCGGGCACGACGCGCCTCCCGCCCGGCATATAGTCATCAAGGCAGCCCACCGCTCCCGGAGGTGTCCCGCATGTCGCACGCTGGCAGCATGTTCGACTTCGTCAACCGCTATTTCGATCGGGGCGCGGTCGGCACCAGCTATCCCCGCGGCCTGCTCGACATCATCAAGGCCTGCAACAGCGTCTATCGGTTCACCTTCCCGTTTCGACGGCAGGATGGCTCGTTCCAGGCGATCAATGCGTGGCGGGTCGAGCACAGCCATCACAAGATGCCCACGAAAGGCGGCGTCCGCTACGCGTCATTCGTGGACGAGGAAGAGGTCAAGGCGCTCGCCGCCCTGATGACCTACAAGTGCGCAATCGTCGATGTCCCGTACGGCGGGGCCAAGGGCGCCGTCCAGATCGATCCGAAGACGTGCGATGCGACCGAGCTCGAGCGCCTCACCCGCCGCTACACGCACGAGCTCATCAAGAAGAACTTCATCGGCCCGGGCATCGACGTGCCGGCCCCCGACTACGGGACGAGCGACAGGGAGATGGCCTGGGTGGTCGACACCTATCTCGCGCACAACCCGGGCGCGCTCGACGGACTGGCCGCGGTCACGGGCAAGCCCGTCTCCGAGGGCGGCGTCCGCGGCCGGCGCGAGGCCACCGGACGCGGACTGTTCTTCGCGCTGCGCGAGGCCTGCAGCGTGGCCGAGGACATGACGCCGCTGGGCCTGACGCCCGGCGTCGACGGCAAGCGCATCGTCGTGCAGGGCCTCGGTAACGTCGGGTACCACGCGGCGAAGTACTGCCGCGAGGCCGGCGCGACCATCGTGGGCATTGCCGAGTACGAAGGCGCGATTGCAAACCCGCAGGGCCTCGATCCGGACCAGGTCCTCGCGCACCGCCGGGCCCGTGGATCGATCCGCGGGTTTGCCGGCGCTTCGGACATCGAGACGGCCGCTGCGCTCGAACTCGACTGCGACATCCTGCTGCCGGCAGCCGTCGAGAACGTGCTCACCGCAGAGAATGCGGGACGCATCAAGGCGCGCATCGTCCTCGAAGGTGCCAACGGCCCGACGACGCCCGATGCGGAGGCGATTTTCCGGGAGCGCGGGATGCTTGTCGTGCCCGACGTCTATGCCAATGCGGGCGGCGTGACCGTGTCGTACTTCGAGTGGCTCAAGAACCTGTCGCACGTCCGGTTCGGACGCCTCGAGAAACGGATCGAGGAGGCCGACGAGGCCCGGTTCGTGCGGGCCCTCGAGTCGCTCACCGGCAAGCGGCTCGACGAAGACGAACGCGCGCGCCTGGTGCACGGTGCCGACGAACAGGACATCGTCAACTCGGGCCTCGAGGAGACGATGGCCGTGGCCTACCACTCGATTCGCGAGACCTACAAGCAGATGCCCGAACTGGGCGACCTGCGCGCCGCGGCGTTCCGTACCGCGATTGACAAGATCGCGCGGTCTTACCTGCAGCTGGGCGTCTACCCGTAGGGGTGCCGGAGGCTAGCGGTCCTGCTCGACCGCGTGGCGCGCCGCAATCTGGGCCCGGCGGCGCCGACGCTCGATTTCGGCGAAGACGTCCTGCTTGAGGAGCCTGAGGTCCGGCCGGCGACGGGCGGGTTCGGCCACGGTCGTGGTCCTGACGACCTTGCGCACCTTGGCGGGCGGGCGGTAGTCGATCAGGTCGAGCTGACGAGCGGCAGTGCCATCGAAGTGAGTCATGTCATCCTCCCTGCAACCCAGCCTACCGATGCCCTGTGACAGGCGAGGTCAGGCCGGGGCGACGGCCATCAATCAATGAGACGAGTCGACAGGGGCGGGAGTTTCCGCGCCCCTCCGACGCGCCACCGGTACAATGTCGCGCCGACATCTCATCGCCATGACGCGCCCACCGGCGCAGGGAGCCGCACCAACGCAATGCGAAACGCCGAAGTCATTCGCCAGTGGCAGATCCTGCGGGAAATCGAAACGCGGCGCACCGGCGTCACCATCCACGAACTGGCGGCGCAGGTCGACGTGTCCACCCGCACCATCCGGCGCGACCTGCAGGCGCTGCAGGAAGCCGGGTTTGCCGTCTACGACGAGGGAGAAGAGAACGCCACGAAGCGGTGGCGGATCGACGGCGCGCCGTTCCGCGCCGTCCAGGAGGGATTGAGTGTCGCCGACGTGGCCGCGCTCTACCTGAGCCGGACGGTGGTCGAGGGCCTGTCCGGCTGGCCGCTCGAAGACGAGCTGCGCACCGCGTTCGGCAAGATCGAAGCGGCGCTCAACCCGCGGATGCGCGAGTTCCTGTCGACGCTGCCGCAGGTGATATCGGCGAAGGCAGGCCCGCGGTCGCTCTCGCAGTCGGCCCGCCAGATCGACATCACCCGGCGCCTGTTCGAGGCGGCCCGCGACAGGCGCGTCGTCGAGATGCGGTATTTCTCGGTGGCGGCCAACCGCGTGAAGAGCTACGTCATCGAACCCTACCGGCTGGCGCTGGCCCAGGGCGGGCTCTACCTGGTCGGATGGGTGACGGCCTACGGCGAGTTCCGGACGTTCGCCACCGAACGGATCGAGCGATTGTCGGTGACCGAAACGACGTTCAAGCGCACGCGGGAACTGCCGGCGACTCTGTTCGGGGCATCGATGGGCGTCTTCAGCGGCGAGCCCGAACGCATCGAGGTCGTCTTCGCACCGCACGTCGCCACCTACGTCCGGTCGCGCGTCTGGCATGAGTCGCAGGAACTGACCGACCGGCCAGACGGTGGTGTCCACGTGACGCTCTCGGTCTCGAACGACTGGGCGCTGCGCAGCTGGCTGCTCGGCTTCGGCGCGGCGGCCCGCGTCCTCGCGCCCGCATCGCTCGCCGAAACCATTGCGGACGAATGCCGCCGCACCGCCGCCGGCTACGACGCAGCGGCGCGCGAATAAGTCGACGACGCGGTCAACCCGGAGCGCGGCATTCTCGTCTAACCCCCCGGACATGCGCAGGAACGCAGGGGGACGCGAGTGAAAACGTTCGTGATGACCGTGGCCGTATGCGCGACAGTGACTGCCGTCGCGGCCGCGCAACCTCGACTGGCGACGACGTCGACCAGCGCCGGTGTCGCGTCGCCCGCGGCGCGCACCATCACGGCGGTCCCCGTCGACGGCGTTCCCATCCGCGTCGATGGCGACCTCACCGATGCCGCCTGGCGCACGGCGCCAACGGTCGGAGGATTCCTCCAGCGCGAACCCGACGAGGGGGCACCGACGACCCATGGGACCGATGTGCGCGTGGCCTACGATCGAGATGCCCTCTACGTCGCGATCCGCGCCATCGATCCCGAACCCGACCAGCTGGTCGGGCTGCTCACCCGCCGCGACGACATCTCGCCGTCCGACTGGCTTTCCATCCTCATCGACTCGTTCAACGACAACCGCACGGCCTACGAGTTCGGCGTGAACATGTCGGGCGTGAAGTACGACCGCTACTGGTACAACGACACGAACAACGATCAGGGCTGGGACGCCGTGTGGGACGTGGCCACGCTGCGTACCGAGACGGGCTGGCAGGCGGAGTTCCGCATCGGCTTTTCGCAGCTGCGTTTTCGCGCGGGCGAACCGGGGCCGATGGGCTTCGCGGCGATGCGCACGGTGGCCCACCTCGATGAAACGTCCACGTGGCCGCTGCTCGCGCGAAGCGCGAGCGGCTTCGTCTCGTCGTTCGGCGAGCTGCAGGGCGTGGTCGTCGGCGCCGGGCAGAAGACGCTCGAGGTCGTGCCCTACGCGCTGGGACAGGCGAGCACGCGTCCTGTCGCCGAGGGACACCCGTTCGTCTCGTCGCCGTCGGCGTCGATGGCCGCCGGCGTGGACCTCAAGTATCAGGTGGCGCCCGGCCTCACGCTGACCGGCACGATCAATCCCGACTTCGGTCAGGTCGAAGCCGATCCGGCCGTCGTCAACCTGGGGGCCTTCGAGACGTTCTTCTCCGAACAGCGCCCGTTCTTCGTCGAAGGATCCGGGAACTTTGCCTTCCGCAACCTCTTCTATTCACGCCGCATCGGCCGCGCACCGCAGCGGCAGGCCGAAGCGCCCGACGGCGGGTTCGTGGATCAACCCGTGAACACGACGATTGTCGGCGCGGCGAAGCTCACGGGACGGATTGGCGCGTTTTCGGTGGGCGCGCTTCAGGCGGTGACCTCCGCGGAACGCGCGCGACTCTCCACGCCCGATGGGCTGGTGCACTCCACGACACCTGTCGAGCCGACGGCCAGCTACACGGTCGTGCGCGTGAGCCGCGAGTTCGCCAACCAGTCGCGCCTGAGTGTCATGGCCACCAACACGAGCCGCCGCCTGCGCGACGAGCTCGCCTTCATGCCGTCGTCAGCCATCACCGGCGGCGCCGACGGCGACCTGCGATTCGGCAGCGGACGCTACTCGCTGCAGGCCTTCTGGGCCGGCAGCCACGTGCGCGGTTCGTCGGACGCCATCGCCAGGCTGCAGCGCAGCAACGTGCACAGCTACCAGCGCCCCGACGCCACGCACCTGAGCTACGACCCGACGCGCACGTCGCTTGCGGGACACTCGGGCGGATTGAGCCTCGGCAAGATCGGCGGCGCGCGCCTGGTGTTCAACTCGGCCGCGGGCTACCGCTCTCCGGGCTTCGACATCAACGACGTGGGTTTCCAGTCGCGGGCGGACGAGATCTGGTTCGAGAACTGGGTACAGGTTCGCGACGAGACGCCGGGGCGCTTCTTCCGGACGTTCCGCTTCAACGTCAATCACTGGTCCGGCTGGAACTTCGGCGGCGATCGACGCAGCCTCGGCTACAACATCAACGCGCACTGGCGCACGCTGGGCTCCTGGGGCTTCGGCACCGGCGCGACCGACAACCGGGACGGATTCGACGACCGGCTCACCCGTGGCGGTCCCGGCGGTCGCGTGCCGGGCACCGATTCGGCCTGGGCGTACATCGAAACCGATGATCGCAAACCGGTCAGCCTCTACTTCGAGCAGGGCGTGATGGACGACCAGGAGGGATCCTGGGATTCGAGCCAGTGGGTGCGCCTGCGCGTGCGGCCCACCCCGGCGTTGACAGTCGCCCTCGAGCTCGAAGTGAGCCGCCGCCGCACCGCGCGCCAGTGGGTGACCAACCTCTCGGGCGATGCGGACACCGCACACGTCTTCGGCGCCGTTCGGCGCCGCACGGTGGGCGTCGGCACGCGCGTGAACTACACGCTCACGCCGAGGCTCAGCCTGCAGCTCTACGCACGGCCGTTCGTGGCGTCGGGCGACTACGACGACTTCACCACGCTCATGGCGCCGCTCGCCACGCACATCGACGACCAGTACGGGACGTACGACTACAACGGCAATCCGGACTTCAACGTGCACTCGTTCCGCACGACGAACGTGTTGCGCTGGGAGTACCGTCCCGGGTCGGTCATGTTCGTCGTCTGGCAGCAGGGCCGGGATGGCTCGACGCCGCAGGGCGACTTCGCGCTCCGCCGCGATCTGTCCCGGACGTTCCGCACGCCGTCGCAGAACGTGTTCCTGGTGAAGTTCAGCCGCTGGTTCGACTTCTGACGGACGCGCCTCCGGGCGCCGTCGCCATCGTCGCTATAATGTGCCATCCGATCACTTCCGTGAACGATGGCACGACCGATCAAGACGACGCTCGTGTTCGGCGCCCTGCTCGCACTCCTCGCGACGGGCCGCGCCGAGGCGCAGGCTCCCCCGCCGCTCACGTCGGTGTACGCCGCCTGGCTCGAAGGCGACTACAACGCCATGGCCAGCGCGTTTCCCACCGCGCAATCCTTCCAGGACGCCCGATCCGACTTCCAGCGCACGCTGCGCGACTGGAGCAGGACGTGGCGGCGGTCGCACCTCGCGTTCCTGCTGGAGTTGTCGGTCCTCGCGCACGACAGACAGTGGAATGACGCCTCGGAACTGCTGGGCGGCACGCGCAATCTGCTGGTGAACCGGCGCGCGGCGCCGGGGACCAATCCCGACGAGGATGCGTTCGAGCTCGCATTTCACCAGACGGTCGTCACGCTGTTCCTGCGGCGGCAGGCGCTGCAGGTGGCCGACGCGTATGTCACCGCGCTTGCCGGCCGCGTCGATCTCGTGCCGTCGACAACGGGCAAGCCGCGGCTGGTCGACCCCTGGCTCACGTTCGCGCGCGGCATGATTGCGGAAATCCAGACGTCCCCCGCCTTCCGCGCCGGCGCGCGCAACGCGGCAGCCGACACCACGCTCGTGATTCCCGAAACCGACACGGCCACGAGACGGACGGCCGAACTGGCCATCGCCACGTTCGAACGCGTACGCAGCGCGCCACCGGTGGCCGCCGAGGCCTCGACGCGGCGCGGCCTCCTGCTGCTGCGCCTGGGCCGGACATCGGACGCGCTGGCGGCCTTCGATGAAGCCGACGCGGCCGGGGGCGACGAGATGGTGCGCTACTGGTCGGCGCTCTTCCGCGGCCGCACGCTCGACCACCTCGACCGTCACGAAGAGGCGGCCGCCGCCTACGAGCGCGCGGCGGGCCTGGCCCCGTCGGCTCAGTCGCCGCTGGTGGCCCTGGCAGCGCTCTGGCAGCGGCACGACAGGCCGGCTGACGCACAGCGCTGGGCGCGACGCGCCATCGACACGCCGTCGGCCGCACTCGATCCCTGGTGGGTCTACTGGCTTGGCGACGTGCGGCACGCGGCCGACAGGCTCGACGCGATGCGGAAGGCGCGCCCATGATGCGGCAGATGGCGGCCGGCGTCATGCTCGTCACCGTCGGCTTTGCCACACTCGCGGCGCAGCAGGCTCCACCGGCGCCCGTCTTCCGCGCATCGACCGCTTCGATCAGTGTCGACGTGTCGGTTCGCCAGAACGGCCGACCTGTCACCGACCTCGCGCCGGACGACTTCGAGCTGCTCGACGCGGGCGTCGCGCAGCAGGTCACCGAGGTCGTACGCGAAACGCTGCCGATCGATGTCACGTGCATCATCGATCTGAGCGGCAGCGTGCAGGGCCCGGTGCTCGAGGCGTTGACTCGCGCCGTCACGTCCATCGGCGAACGCCTGCGCCCGACCGACAGGGCCACGGTGCTGACGTTCAATCACCAGATCCGCCAGGTCCGGCCGCTTGCCGCGGGAGGCTGGTCAAACCTGTCAATCGGTACGCCCTCGGGTCTTACGTCACTGTTCGACGCGGTGACGCTCTCGCTCATCTCGTCGCCGGAAGTCGGTCGTCGCCGGATGGTCATCGTCTTCACCGACGGGCTCGACACGACCAGCTTCCTCGACGGCGCCGGCATGATCGAGATCGCGCGCCGGTCGTCGTCATCGGTGTTCATCGTGGCGCTGTCGGAGGGCACGGTGCGTCGGCCGGAGCCCCCGGCGCACGAAGCGCTGTTTGCGACGCTGGCCGACACGACGGGCGGGGCGCTCGAGACGCTGCAGCGCGACGAGGACATCAGCGGCACGTTCGCGCAGGCCTTCGACGACTTCCGCACCAGCTACGTGCTCAACTACACCTATGAGGGGCCGCCGCGTGCGGGCTGGCACCCGCTGGATGTGCAGGTCCGGCGCGCGGGCACCTATGAGGTGCGCGCCCGGCAGGGATACTTCAGCGCGGGGGAATGACGGGGGGCAAGTGGAATGGACGAGGTCGGACTCGAACCGACACGGGATTCCTCCCACGGGCTTCTAAGACCCGCGCGGCTGCCAGTTACGCCACTCGTCCCCAGGCGGCGCGTCGATTATGACATCGAGGCGGCGCCCGGCGGCACGGCCGGTACCTCCGGGACCGCCCGGCGATTGCGGGGCGCATGAAGGCAGCGGCCGGCCGTCGTTCTCTGGCATAAAATGATCCGGATGAAGATCGAGTTGTCCGACGTCTCTGAGACACGCAAGCACCTGTCGTTCGAAGTCCCGGCCGAGGTGGTCGAGGGGGAAGTCGAACGGGTGGCCCGCAACTACTCGCGATCGGCGCGTGTCCCGGGCTTCCGTCCGGGCAAGGTGCCGGCCACCGTGGTCCGCCGCCGGTACAAGGAGCAGATCCTGCACGACGTGGCGCACGATCTGATCCCGCGCGTCGTCGGCGATGCGTTGCGGGAGCGCGGGCTCGAGCCGGTGGCGGCGCCCGACATCAAGGATGTGGTGCTCGAGGAAGGCCAGCCGCTCACCTTCCACGCGGATTTCGAGACGATGCCCGCGATCGACCCGGGCCAGTACACCGGGCTCTCGCTCCAGAAGCCGCCGGCGGTGCTCGAAGTGGGCGCCGTCGATCGCGCGCTCGAACAGTTGCAGGCGCAGCACGCGCGGTGGCAGCCGGTCGAGGGCCGCGGCGCCGAGGCGGGCGACACGCTGCTGCTCGACCTCGTGCGCACCAGGCGCGGCCGGCTCATCGCGGTCCCGGGCGAGCCCGAGCCGGAGGCCGAGCAGCCGGAGACACTCGAGAACGTGTCGGTCGAGATTGGCGCCTCGGCCAATCCTCCGGGATTCGACGAGAACCTGACCGGCGCGGTCGAGGGTGACCGCCGCACGTTCGTCGTCGAGTACCCGGCCGAGTACGAGATTGCCGAACTGGCGGGTGCGACGGTCGACTACGACGCCACGGTCAAGGGGATCCGGCGGCGGGAACTGCTGGCCCTCGACGACGACTTCGCGAAGGAAGTGAGCGACGTCGAGACCATCGAGGCACTCCGCGAGCGCGTGCGCG
The DNA here is from genome assembly GCA_044507065.1 of Acidobacteriota bacterium. Taxonomy (GTDB): domain Bacteria; phylum Acidobacteriota; class Vicinamibacteria; order Vicinamibacterales; family SCN-69-37; genus SCN-69-37. The sequence goes on along the minus strand of JBIQJY010000006.1, from coordinate 88,395 downwards.
AGGATCTGCAGAAGGGCGCGGAGGAAGAGGCCGACCACGCCGTCCGGCATGCGCTGCTGCAGCAGCTCGCGTCGCGGCTGCCGCAGGCGCCCGAGGTACTGGTCGAGCGGGAAGTCGACCGGCGGCTCGAGGAGTTCGTGCGCCGGCTGATGGAACAGGGCCTCGATCCGATGCAGGTCAACGTGAACTGGCAGGAGTTCCGCGACCGGCAGCGCGAGGGCGCCGTCACGACGGTGAAGAGCACGCTCGTGCTCGACGAGATTGCGAAGCGGGAATCGATCGCGGCCACCGACGAGGAACTCGAGACCGAGATTGCCCGGTTCGGGGAGCGATCGGGGCTGGCGCCGGCGGCCGTCCGCGCGCGCCTCGAGAAGGAAGACGCACTGGCGCGGCTGCTGGAGGGCATCCGGCGCGAGAAGACGATGACGTGGCTGCTCGAACAGGCGCAGGTCACCACGTGATCGCGCAAATGAACGCACGGGCGTGCAGCCCGGCGGATAAATCCCGAACCGTCGCGTGCCGATAAGCCGTCCATGAGCGGCGCACGTGCCCACTCACCACTCCGACACGACGTTTCACCTATGGCTGACTCACGAGCTCAACTGATCCCGATGGTGGTCGAACAGACCAACCGCGGCGAACGCGCCTACGACATCTATTCGCGGCTGCTGAAGGACAGCATCATCTTCATCGGATCGCCCATCGACGACCAGATTGCGAACCTGGTCATCGCGCAGATGCTCTTCCTGGAAGCCGAGGACGCCGAGCGCGACATCCTGCTCTACATCAACTCGCCGGGCGGGTCGATCACGGCCGGGCTGGCCATCTACGACACGATGCAGTTCATCAAGCCGGACGTCCAGACGTACTGCATCGGGCAGGCGGCCTCGATGGCCGCCGTGCTGCTGGCCTCGGGGACCAAGGGCAAGCGGTATTCGCTGCCCAACTCGCGCATCCTGATCCACCAGCCCCACATGTCCGGGCTGGCCGGCCAGGCGGCCGACATCGACATCCACGCCCGGGAGATTCTGCGCATGCGTGCGCGGTTGAACGAGATCCTGGCCCAGCACTCCGGGCAGCCCCTCGATCGCATCGAAGAGGACACCGATCGGGACTACATCATGGGCGCCGAGCAGTGCAGGGAATACGGTATCATCGACGATGTGCTCAGCCGTCGTGCGTAAGGGTTTCCGCACGTCCCGGCTGTTGATGCAGACAGGCGACGCCGATACCCGGAAGAAGCGCGAGAAGGGGCAATGACGACCAAGAAAACCGGCGAAGCCGAAGTCCTCCGCTGCTCGTTCTGCAACAAGGACCAGAACGACGTCCGCAAGCTGATCGCGGGTCCCACCGTGTTCATCTGCGACGAGTGCGTCGAGGTGTGCAACGACATCATCGCGGACGACAGCAAGTTCGAGCGCGGCACGCGCTCGTCGCTGCCGCTGCCGACCGAGATCCGGAAGTTCCTGGACGAGTACGTCATCGGCCAGGAGCAGACCAAGAAGAAGCTCGCCGTCGCCGTCTACAACCACTACAAGCGGCTCGAGATCCAGAAGCAGTCGCGCGGCCGGCACGACATCGAGCTGGCGAAGTCGAACATCCTGCTGATCGGGCCGACCGGCACGGGCAAGACGCTGCTCGCGCAGACCCTGGCGCGCCTGCTCTCGGTGCCGTTCACCATCGTCGATGCGACGACGCTCACCGAGGCGGGCTACGTCGGCGAGGATGTCGAGAACATCATCCTGAAGCTGCTGCAGGCGGCCGGCGGCGACATCGAGAAGGCGCAGCAGGGCATCATCTACATCGACGAGGTCGACAAGATCTGCCGCAAGGACGAGAACCCGTCGATCACGCGCGACGTGTCGGGCGAGGGCGTGCAGCAGGCGCTGCTGAAGATCCTCGAGGGCACCGTTGCCAACGTGCCGCCCCAGGGCGGACGGAAGCACCCGCACCAGGAGTTCTTCCAGGTCGACACGACCAACATCCTGTTCATCTGCGGCGGCGCGTTCGTGGGGCTCGACAAGCAGATCTCGCGGCGCCTCGGCAAGAAGACGATGGGCTTCAAGTCCGACGTCAAGACGCACGTGCACCAGGAGGTCTCGGTCGCCGACCAGCTCGAGCCCGAGGACCTGATCAAGTACGGGCTGATTCCCGAGTTCGTCGGGCGGCTGCCGGTCATCGGCACGCTCCACGAGCTCGACCGGGATGCGCTCGTCCAGATCCTGACCCAGCCGCGCAACGCCATCACGAAGCAGTACCAGCGGCTGTTCGAGTACGAGAACGTGAAACTGCGCTTCACCGACGATGCCCTGGCGGCCATCGCGGAAGCGGCGCTGCGGCGGAAGATCGGCGCCCGCGGCCTCCGGATGATCATCGAGGACATCATGCTCGACCTGATGTACACCCTCCCCGGTCAGAAGAAGATTCGCGAGTGCGTGATCACCCGCGAGGTGGTAGAGTCGAAAGAGAAGCCGATCACCGTCATTGAAAAGGCGGGATAGGTCGGCGGCGGATCCATCACACGCGCGCGACCAATCCCCCATGGATCAATACGAAACACTCCCCGTGGTCCCCTTGAGGGACGTTGTCGTCTTTCCGCACATGATGATGCCGTTCGTGATCGGACGGCCGTCATCGACCCGCGCGCTCGAACACGCGCTGGCCACCGACAAGAAGATCTTCCTGGCCGCGCAGCACGACGCGGCCACCGACGATCCGCAGCCCGCCGACATCTACACGATGGGCTGCGTGGCCAACATCGTCCAGTCGCTCAAGCTGCCCGACGGCAACATCAAGGTGCTCGTCGAAGGCGTCGAACGCGCCCGCGCCGTGGAGTGGAAGGAAGACAAGGGCTTCTTCCGCGTCACGGTGAAGCTGCTCCCCAAGAAGGTGGAGTCGGCCGCCGAGACCGAGCAGCTCATGAGCCGCGTCGTCTCGCTCTTCGAGCAGTACATCAAGCTCTCGAACAACCTGCAGTACGACGCCATGGTCGCCGCCGTGCGCGTCGACGACCCGTCGCGCCTGGCCGACACGATTGCCGCCCACCTGCAGGTGGGCGTCGAGGAGAAGCAGAACCTGCTCGAGATCGTGGCGCCGCTCGAACGGCTGTCGCGCATCATCGCCGTGCTCGAAGCCGAGGTCGACAAGCTCCAGGTGGACCGCCGCATCCAGTCTCGCGTGAAGAAGCAGATGGAGAAGGCGCAGAAGGAGTACTACCTCAACGAGAAGATGAAGGCCATCCAGCGTGAGCTGGGCCGCAAGGACGAGAAGGGCAACGAGGTCGACGATCTCAAGAAGAAGATCGATCAGGCGCGGATGCCGAAGGAAGTGCTGCGGAAGGCCATCGACGAACTGAAGCGGCTCGAGTCGATGCCGCCGATGTCGGCCGAGGCCACCGTCTCGCGCAACTATCTCGACTGGCTGATTGCCGTCCCCTGGCACAAGAAGACCAAGGAAAGCCGCGATCTGAGGAAGGCCGAGGCCATCCTCAACGAGGACCACTTCGGGCTCGACAAGATCAAGGAGCGCATCCTCGAGTTCCTCGCGGTGCGCGCGCTCGTCAAGAAGCCGAAGGCGACGATTCTCACGCTCGCCGGCCCCCCGGGCGTCGGCAAGACCTCGCTCGCCAAGTCGATCGCCCGCGCCATGAACCGGAAGTTCGTGCGCCTGTCGCTCGGCGGCGTCCGCGACGAGGCGGAGATCCGCGGACATCGCCGGACGTACATCGGCGCCTTCCCCGGCCAGATCATCCAGATGATGAAGAAGGCCGGCACGATGAACCCGGTCTTCCTGCTCGACGAAGTCGACAAGATGTCGATGGACTTCCGCGGCGACCCGTCGGCCGCCCTGCTCGAGGTGCTCGATCCGGAACAGAACGCGACGTTCCTCGATCACTACCTCGACGTCGAGTACGACCTGTCGAACGTCATGTTCGTGTGCACCGCCAACGTGCTGCACACGATCCCGCAGGCGCTGCGCGACCGCATGGAAGTGCTCCAGCTGGCCGGGTACACCGAGCTCGAGAAGGTCGAGATCGCGCGCAAGTTCCTGGCGCCGAAGGCCATCGAAGGCGCGGGCCTGACCGAGGCGAACCTCCGCTTCACCGAGGACGCCTTCCAGACGATCATCCAGCGCTACACGCGCGAGGCCGGCGTCCGCAACCTCGAGCGCGAGATCTCGGCAATCTGCCGCAAGGTGGCCCGACAGGTCGTCGTGCAGGGCGCGGACTTCAGCGAGGACGTCGACGGCAGCAAGGTGACCGAGTATCTCGGTGTGCCGCGCTTCCGGCCGTCAGTGGCCGAGGAGAAGAACGAGATCGGCATCGCGACGGGCCTGGCCTGGACGGAAGTCGGCGGCGAGATTCTCGTCACCGAAGCCACGCTCATGCCCGGACGCGGCAAGCTGACGCTCACTGGCAAGCTGGGCGACGTCATGCAGGAGTCCGCACAGGCCGCGATGAGCTGGGTGCGGTCGAAGACCGACGACCTCGGCATCGCCACCGACTTCAATCGCCGGACCGATGTCCACGTCCACATCCCCGAAGGCGCCATCCCCAAGGACGGCCCGTCGGCCGGCATCACGCTCGCCACGGCCATGGTCTCGGCGCTGGCCCGGGTGCCCACGCGGCGTGACGTCGCAATGACCGGTGAGATCACCCTGCGTGGCAAGGTCCTCCCGATCGGCGGCGTGAAGGAAAAGCTGCTGGCCGCGCACCGCGCCGGCCTCCGCCACATCGTCCTGCCGAAGGACAACGAGAAGGATCTCGCCGACATCCCGAAGGGCGTGCTCGACGTGATGGACGTGAACCTCGTCGAGACGATGGATCAGGTGCTGAAGATTTCGCTGGCCGGCCCGCTGCCCGTGCCCCCGCCGCCGCCGGCCGAGGGCGACCTGCAGTCGGATCTGCACACCAGGCACTGAGAACGGTCACCTCTCCGGGACTGCTGCCAGCGCGAAACACAGCGCTGGCAGCGCAATCACGAACGTCTGCACACTGAAGAACAGCACGATCGACGTCACGAGGACCGCGGCGACGCCGATGGCGTACGCCCCGGCGACGGCGCGAATCAGGCTCGCACTGGCGTTGCCGTGGCGCACGACGGCAAATCCCGCCGCACCGATGCTGGCCAGCAGGAGCGGCAGGCTCAGGCTGAGACCGGCGACCACACCCTGATAAGTCGGCTGGCGCAGTCCCGGCACGCGGAGCACGTAGTCTGGCGGCAGCAGGCTGAGGCCGGCAGCCGCGTGTGGCGACAGGTCGGGCGACGCAAGGACGTGCGCGACCGCGTGCACGATCGCGGCGAGCCATGCCGTCCAGCATCCGAGCCGGAACAGCCCGAGCTGTCGCGACGGGATCGTCACGGGGCCGCGGGCCCCTCGCGCCGCGGGAGCCGCTCGTCGCGCATGGCCGCCTGCCAGGTGAAGACCGCAGCAATCACGGCGGTGCGCTTGAGTTCCTCGGGCTGCACGCGATCGTAGAAATCCATCGTCGAATGATGGGTGCGCGAGGTGTACTCGAGGCGTTCCTGCACGAACTGGAAGGCCGGCAGTCCAAGGCGATCGAACGAGACGTGGTCGGTCGACGGCACGCCGCGCGGGCTGAACAGGTCGACGCCGAGGTCGCCAAGCGGCGCCGCCCACGCCCGGAAGATCGGGACAACAGCCGCGTTCCCCTGCGTCCAGACCCCACGGATCGGCCCCGTGCCGTTGTCGAGGTTGAAGTAGGCGGCCATGCGCGCCGCCTCGGGCGTCGGCGCGCTGAGCGTGCCCAGATGGCGGGCCGCATAGGCCGCCGATCCGCGCAGGCCATTCTCCTCGTTTCCCCAGAGCGCGATGCGCACCGTACGGCGCGGCTCGAGGCCGGCCGCCGTGAAGATGCGCAGCACCTCCATCATGGCCGCCACGCCGCTGGCATTGTCGGTGGCACCCGTCGCGCCGTGCCACGAATCGAGGTGCGCGCCAATCAGCACGATTTCGTCGGCCTTGTCGGTGCCCGGGATTTCCCCGATCACGTTGAACCCGTTCGGGCGCTCGGCGGACTCCTCGTGGAACCGCACGTCGACGTTCAGCTCGACGGTCACCGGCACGTCGTGCTCGAGCAGCCGGGCCATGCGGTTGTAGTGCTCGACGGCAATCGTCACGCGCGGCAGCGAGTCGGCCGGATCGGCATAAGGTGAGGCGCCCGACTGCACGAACAGCGTGCCGCCGTCGGGCCGCTGGTGGCGCCATGACAGGCCGCTACCGCCCTGCGCCGTGTCGGTGGACGCGCCGTAATCGAAGAGTGCGGCGACGCCCTCGTCGCGGTAGAACTGCATGACGTCGAACGGCGCCGTGCGCGGCCCCGCCGTCTCCGGCGTGAACGTCCCGGGCTGGGTCGGTACCGGGGGCGTCATGGCCTCCTTGCGCCAGCGCCCGTCGTGATCGTCATAGCGCGCCACGAACCCGTCGCCGTGCTCGAGCATCCGGACCTGGCGCACCGGCTGTGTGAGGACGATGCGGCCGCGGAGCTTGCCCCTGTAGGCGTCGGCGTCGGCGGCGCTCGCGATCAGCGGGCGCACGACCTCGGCGCGCACGGTCCCGTCGGTCCCGGGCGTCCAGGCCCGGGGCATGCCGATAATCGGCATCACGCGCGGCTCGGTCATCGTGGCGTGGAATCCGGCAAGCGACCATCCGCGGCCCGACTCGAATCGTTCCTTGCGGACGTTCTCGACGCCCCAGGCGCGCAGCTGCGCGACGACCCAGTCGCCGGCCTCCTCGTGTTCGGGCGAACCGTTCAGCCGCGGGCCGTAGCGATCGGTCAGCCAGAAGACCGACTCCATCACGTGCGACCGATCGAAGCCCTCCTCCCGGATGGCCGCGATGACGGCCGTATCAACGGGTTCCTCAACCTGCCGGGCGGGCAGGCCGATGCCGAGCGCCGCGATGGCCAGGACTCCGAAGGTGCGTGCTCCCAATGTGAATCTCCAGACGGCGATCATAGCGGATGAGACGCGTCGGCCGGGCCGCGGGGCCGTGTGATAATCGCGCGATGCAGACACGCACGTTCGGCCGGCTCGGCTGGCAGGTTTCCGAGGTGGGTTACGGGCTCTGGGGCATGGGCGGCTGGTCCGGCTCCGACGACACGCAGTCGATCGCCGCGCTCGACCACGCGATTGAGCTCGGCTGCACGTTCTTCGACACGGCGCTCGCCTACGGCGACGGCAAGAGCGAGCAGCTGCTGGCCGCGGCCCTCGCGCGCCATCCCGGCAGGCGGCTCGTGGTGGCCACCAAGATTCCGCCGAAGAACGGCCAGTGGCCGGCCCGGCCCGACTACGCGCTCGACGACGTGTTCCCGGCCGATTACATCCGCGAATCGACCGAGACCAGCCTCGAGAATCTGGGCGTCGACGCCATCGACCTGCAGCAGTTCCACGTGTGGACCGACGAGTGGGCGGGCGACGAACGCTGGCAGCGCGCGGTCGACGACCTCAAGGCCCAGAAGCTCATCAAGGGGTTCGGCATCAGCGTGAATCGCTGGGAGCCGACCAACGTGCTGAAGGCGTTGAAGTCCGGCGTCGTCGATTCGGTCCAGGTCGTCTACAACATCTTCGACCAGAATCCCGAGGACGAGCTGTTCCCGATGTGCCGCGAGCTGAACATCGCCGTCATCGCGCGCGTGCCGTTCGACGAGGGCAGCCTCACGGGCACCATGGCGCCGGGCGCCACCTTCCCGCTGGGCGACTGGCGCAACCTGTATTTCGCGCCCGACAAGCTGCCGGCCATCCTCCAGCGCGTCGATGCCCTCCGCGATGACGTCCCGGCCGGCATGTCGATGCCCGAACTGGCCCTGCGGTTCATCCTGGCCAACCCGGACGTCTCGACGGTCATCCCGGGCATGCGCCGGAAGGTGCATGTGGAGACCAACCTGGGCGTCTCGGACGGGCGCCCGCTCGCCGACGACGTCCTGGCCCGGCTGCGCAGGCACCGGTGGGTGCGGACCTATTTCGTCCCGTAGGCGCCGCCCTGACAGCCATGGAGGCCGCGCCCCGGCCGCCGCGCCTGTGCTCCAAATGCCGCCCGCCGGCTGCCCGCCGCGCAGGGGGCGAGCGGGGCGGGGCTCCGGTCGGTAGCCGGCAGCCGCCAGCCGATGTATAATTGCCCTCTTGTAGTCCTTGCCAAGGAGTTCGCTGTGAAGTCCGGGATTCACCCCACTTACGAGGAAGTCGCCGTCCGCTGCGCGTGCGGCAATACGTTCACCACGCGCTCGACCAAGAACGAGCTGCACCTCGACATCTGCAACGCGTGCCACCCGTTCTTCACGGGTCGCCAGAAGCTCATCGATACCGAGGGCCGCGTCGACCGCTTCACGAAGCGGTTTGGTGCGCAGAGCACGGCGCAGCTGAAGGAAACGGCGAAAGCCAACAAGGCCAGCAAGGCCGCCAAGTCGGCCAAGAGCCGCAAGGCCTCGTCGGCCCCGGCCTGACGTCCGGGATTCCCGCGGCGCCCGTGGGGCGGTCTACGACTCGACCGGGTCGTGCCACAGCCCCGCGGGGCGCTCGCGTTCGCTGCCCTCCTGTTTTCGCGCCAGCCGCCTGAGCCGGCGTTCCGTTTCCAGCCTTCGCTTCCCTGTCACCGCGGCGTCGAGCGCCTCGGCGTAACCGCGTGCGCGGTCGAGATCGCGCGCCCGATGCTCGTGATGAATGGCCAGCGCCTCGATGGCGTGCTGTTCCACGGGCGAGGGCATGCGCCGCCCGCGCGGCATCCTCTCGAGGACACGCATCCACGACGCGGCCGCTTCGTCGTGCCGCCCGGCTCGCCGGTGCATCACGGCCAGCCGTGCCCAGGCGGGCTGCGCCACCGTGGCGTCCCCCGCGGCGGCAGCCATCTCGTACGCCCCGGCCGCGCGCTCGAGGTCGCCGGACCGTTCGTAGACCTGACCGAGCGCGAGCTGCTCCTCTGGCTCGCGACAGGCCACCGGCCCTTCCCGGGCCAGCCAGAGCGCGTGCGACATCACCGCGGCCAGCGACACCAGGTCGTGCCGGTTGTGCTCGAGGATGCCATCGACACGCGCCGCATCGCCGCTTCGGAGGAACTGGAAATACCGCGCCGGAATCTCGAACCCCGGGACATCGTCGATGCGATGGAAACCGAGGACGCGTCGTTCAAGCGCCGACAGGCTGCACCCTTCCCCGGCCGGCCGCGCGCTGTCGCGGCGCCCCCAGAGCCGTCGCGCGGGCGGCAGCATGTCGAAGTGCGGAAGATCGCCGGTTGGCGGTTCCGTCCGGTGGAACGCCCAGCGCGTTTCCATGAAGGGCACGTCGAACGTGCGGCCGTTGAACGTGACGAGCAGCGACGCGTCGTCGAACACGCGCGCGAGCGCCTCGAGCATGGGCCGCTCGCCCGACGGACCCGACAGGAAGAACTGCCGCACGGTGAAGCGGCCGGTGTCATCGAACCAGCCGCAACCGGCCAGGAAGGCCAGTGTACCGGCGCCGCCGCTGAGCCCCGTGGTCTCGATGTCGAAAAACACGACGCGCCGGCACCAATCCGGATGCGCCGTCACCCGCGGGTCGAACAGGCCGATGGGCGCGTCGATGGCCGGAAGGCACGATTCGATCGACCGCCGGCCATGCGAGCGATGCGGCTCGTAGTGGCGATCGACGACCACACACGATCCACCATCGAGGACCGTACCTCCAAGCTGTTCGGCCACCATCCCGGTGGATCGATCCGGCGCGTCGACATCGGCCACATAGGTGAGCTCCCGTGTCGGAGCCGGTGGCGCGGGCGCAGCGCTGCCGCGGCGGACGATGTCGCGGAGGCGCGCGGAGAGATCGGGCCTCAAAACGGGACCTCGACCTCGGTGAGCTCGTGCAGCAGGCGAAGTGCGACGGCCTTCGCCAGCGGTCCGGCGGCGCCTTCCGGCCCGACGCACGAGGGACAGCCCGACTCGCAGGGGCAGCCAGCAATCAGGTCGCGCGTGCGTGCGAGGAGCACGTCGTGCAGCCCGAACAGCGGCTCGCTGAAGCCAATGCCGCCGGGATAGGCGTCATACAGGAACACGGTTGGCTCGACCGAGAGCGTCTCGGGTGCCTCGCCCCGGGCCGTGCCGCCCACGATCCGGCCGCCGTCCACGTTCCCGCCGTCGATCGACATCCCCAGGTCGTGGCCGTCGCACATGAGCAGCAGCGGCGCGACGTTCTTCATGGCATGCGCGAGTCCAATGACGCCATCACGGCGGTCGGCCGTGCCGAACGGAAGACCCTCCATCACGCCCCGAGGAATGGTCAGCCAGTAGGACGTCGTGTGCATCTGCTGCTCGGGCAGGTCGAGCTCCCCCGACCCCACGTTCTCGTTCGTGTAGAACTTGATCTTCTTGAACCCGACGACACGCGATGCCACGTGCACCTCCCCGTGTGCGCGCCGCGCCACGACCGACGAGGGCCGGTCGGCCGGAGGTGCGTACGAGTCGAGCGTATGCTCCCGGACGACCGGCTCGCCCGGATCGCTCTCGATGCCGGCTGCGAGAGCGGCAACCGCCGGCTGGGGCGCTTCCCCGCTCTCATCCACGTCCGACGACGCGAAGGTCTCGAGGATGGTGACCTTCGTGTAGGTAATGGCATCCGTGTAGTAGTCGCACTCCACGGCACGGACGTAGGCCTTACGGCCCTCGTAGTCGAGCTTCTCAACCTGGAACAGCTGGCCCTCGACGATGTAGATGGCCTTCTCGTGGAGCGTCGAGGGTCCGCTCGTGAAGTCCGTCTCGCCGATGACGCGCTCGCCGCGCGTCGTGTCCACCACGACGAAGTTGTCCGAGCTGATCGAACGCAGGCTGACGGCGTCGGCCGGATAGGACTCCTGCGTCCACTGCCACTGCCCGTCCGCCTGGTGCACGAACCCCTCCTCGGCGAGAACCGCGAGAATCTCCTGCACGTCGAGCGCGCCAAAGGATTCGTCGGTCCTGAACGGAAGTTCGAACGCCGCGCACTTGATGTGCGCCAGCAGGATGTGCAGGTTGTCGGGATTGACCAGCGCGTGCTCGGGAGAAGCCTCGAAGAAGAACGAGGGGTTGCGCACGACGAACTGATCGACCGGCGCACTCGAGGCCACGAGGACGGCGGCAGACCGGCCGGTGCGTCGCCCGGCGCGCCCCGCACGCTGCCACGTCGATGCGATCGTGCCGGGATACCCGGCCATCACCGACACGTCGAGCGCGCCGATGTCGATGCCCAGCTCGAGCGCGTTGGTCGACACGACGCAGCGGACATCGCCGTTACGCAGATCGCGCTCGATTTCGCGGCGCCGCAGCGGCAGATATCCGCCACGGTATCCGCGGATGACGTCAGCCGCCCCGGGCGGCCCCTGGAATGCGTCCTTGAGGTACGTGGTCAGGATCTCGGTCGACAGCCGGCTCTGCGCGAAGACGATTGCCTGCAGCCCGCGCTGGAGGAACTCGATTGCCACGCGCCGCGTCTCGGCGAGGTACGAGCGGCGAATGCCGAGCTCGCGATTGACGACCGGCGGGTTGACGAACAGGAAGAACTTCTCGCCCCGCGGCGCACCGCTGCGATCGACCAGCGCGAAATCGTCGCCCACGAGGCGTTCGGCCAGCTCGCGCGGGTTGGCAATGGTCGCCGACGAACAGATGAACGTGGGATCCGACCCGTAGTGCCGGCACACCCGTCGCAGCCGGCGGAGGATGCTCGCGAGATGGCTGCCGAAGACGCCTCGATAGGCGTGAAGCTCGTCGATGATGACGAACCGCAGGTTCTCGAACAGCTTGGCCCACCGGGGATGGTGCGGCAGGATGCCGGCGTGCAGCATGTCGGGGTTGCTCAGCACGACGTGCGCGCGCGTGCGGATGGCCCGGCGGGCGTCCTGCGGCGTGTCGCCGTCGTAGGTGAAGACGCCGATGTCGCCTGCACCCTCGGTCCCGACCAGTCCGGCCAGCTGGTGGAGCTCCGCCAGCTGATCCTGGGCCAGCGCCTTCGTGGGAAAGAGATACAACGCGCGCGCCGATGCGTCGCGCAGAATGCTGCCGAGGACCGGTGCGTTGTAGCAGAGCGTCTTGCCTGACGCCGTCGGCGTCACGACCACGACATTTCGCCCCGCCAGTGCGTGGTCGATGGCCTCCGCCTGGTGCGTGTAGAGCTGATCGATGCCGCGTGCGGCAAGCGCCCGCTGCAGCCGCTCGTCGAGTGCCGCGGGAAACGGGGCGTACGCCGCAGCCACGGCCGGCAGCCGGTGCACGGCCGTCACGTGGGCATCGGGCAGCTTCGCCCCGCGCGCGAGGCCGCTCGCATCGGCCTCGGCAAGCGCCGCGTCGTGCTCGGCCACCATGTGCGACAGGGCGACGTCGAGCGATCGATCCTTGTCGCCGGTCAGGGCAGGCAGCGTCCGCAAAGTGACACGGATCGTAGCAGTGCTGCGTGGGGCGATCAAGGAGCGAAAGGCGACTTGACCCCGTGCCGACCGGCCGGTACGGTACTCGTTCGTGCCGCCCCTCGATTCGGACACAAAGCGCTTTCGCGCGGTCGGCACAGCCCTCGTCCTGTCGCTGGCCCTGCTGTGGATCAACGCCCTCTCGACGGGGCGCTGGTCAGACGTCCCCGGGTCGATCAACGGGCCCAAGCGCCCCTTCTTTCTCGCCGCGCTCGTCGTCGCGACGGCCGCCCTGCTCTGGACGCTCCTCCGGCCTCGCGCGTCCAGGACGCCGTCCGCCATGCCGCTCGGCGCCGCGAGGGCGCTCGCCGCGGCCGGCCTCGCGGTGCTTGCGGCCGGCTTCATGACATGGTTTCCGCCGGCAACCTGGCACCGCATCCCGTTCCTCGACGACTGGCCGATTCGCTTTCAGGCGGCGCACGACATGATGCGGTTGCTCGACACCGGCTCGTTCACCGGCTGGGAATGGCGATTCCTCGGCGGCTATCACAGCTCGTCCGATGCCACGCAGGGGCTGGGCACGCTCACCTACCTGCCGATGACGCTGCTCGGCCCCGAACTCGGGTTTCACATTACGCACGTGGTGCTGTTCGCCGCGGTACCGCTGCTCGTCTGGCGCGACCTGTCGCTCGCGCCCGAGGCCGACCGGCGCGTCACGGTGCTGTCGGTCGCTGTCGTGTGCCTGACGGCGGCGGGCTACTCGTATTCGCTCATCCGCAGCGGTGACACGAACTCGCTTGGCGGCGTCGTGATGGCCATGACCACGCTGCTCGGCGCCCACGCCGCCCGCCTCCGCCGCGTGTGGGGCCCCTGGCTGCTGGTAGCGGGACTGGCACTCACGGCCTACGCGCACCCGGGATTCTTCGGCTATGCCGGCCTGTTCCTGCTCGTCGACGCGGCGGTCGCGCGCAGCCTGCGCTCGGGCGTGCTCGCCATCATCGCCATCGGCGCCGGGCTGGTAGCCTCGCTGCCGCTGTCCTGGGAAATCTGGCGATACCCGCACCTGTTCCAGTTCAACAACATCGTCTTCGAGCCGCCGACGTCGATCGACTGGATGCTGCTGGCGCGCACCATCTACTACAACGGCGAACTGCTGTTCCTGCCCTGGCGCTGGTTCAACGATTTCACGGGGCTGACCTATGTGCTGCTGCCGGTGACGATCGTACTGGCCGTCATCGACCGCGGGCGCACGCGCTTCTACGCGGTGGCAGCCGTCTTCACGGTTGCGCTCATGCGGCTCAGCAACCTTTACGCCGGATACGTCTTCCTCCGCCCGATGCACATGCTGGCGGTCTTCATGGCACCCGTCATCGCCGTGCTCATCGTCCGGCATGCCGATTCGCGCCTGCTGCGCTGGAGCCTCGTGTCCGTCGTGATGCTGTTTCTTCCCATCTGGTGGGGACAGGTCCCACACGTCGAGAGCGTCAGGGACTTCAACGCCGCGCTCGTCGACCGTGTGGCCGCGGCACCGGGCGCACTGGTCCTGCTCGAGAACAATCCGCATCGGAACATGAACGCCGAGGCGGGCGGCGAGACGGAACGGTCGCGATTCGGCACGCACTTCGAGGTGATGGTGGCCGAAGAGACAGGCCGACGTTTGTACTCCGGAGGCTACTCGGACGGCTGGCAGTGGAATCCGTGGAAGGGCCAGGTCGTGGCCGGCGGCACTTACATGGGCCGCGCCCTGCCGTCGACGCCGCACGACGCGTTCGTCGCCGAGATGAACCGGTGGGGGGTGTCGGACCTGTTCGTCTGGAGTCCGACGTCGACCGACTACCTCGATGCCGATGACCGGTTCGTCCGCATCTGGGCCGAGTCGCCCTGGACGCAGTACCGCCTTCGGGACGCCGATACGCGCGAGGTGGTCACGGTGTCTGGGACGGGTCGGCTGCAGTCACTCCATGCGCACGGTGGCGCCGTGGCACTCGAAGGTGTGCGCCGCGGCGATCCGGTCGTGGTGCGCACCAACTTCCATCCCGCGTGGACGGCCGCCGCAGGGGGCGTGCCCGTCACGCTGGTCGAGAGCCACGGCCAGTTGTCATTTGCGTCGCCGTGCGACGGGACGTGCGTGGTGCAGTTGAACTACCCGGCCTACCGCGGCCTGTTACCGCTGGCGCTCGTCGTCGTGGTCGGTGTCGCCGCGGCCATCACCGTGATCGACAGGCGGCGGCGCAAAGTGGATCCGCTCAGATATTCGACCGGCTCTGTCCGCCGTCAACGGTGATGCTCGCGCCGGTAATCCAGCTGGCGCGCGCGGACGCGAGAAAGGCGACCACGTCGCCAACCTCCTCCGGGCGGCCGAACCGGCCCATCGGGATCTCGCGCGCGACGAACTCGGCCATCCCGTTCGGGTCTTCCTGCTGGCGCTTCCACCACGACCCACCCTCGAACGAGATCGATCCCGGCGCAATGCTGTTGACACGGATGTTCGCACCGGCCAGTTGCTGGGCCATGGCCTTGGCGAGGCTGATCTCTCCGGCCTTCACGACGTTGTAGGTCATCCGGCCGCCGGATTCCCGGCCCCAGATCGACGCAATCATCAGGATGACACCGCCGCCCTGCGCGCGCATGTGCGGCACGACGAGCCGCGACATGCGGATGGCGGGTACGAGCGTCTGGTCGAACGCGCTCTGCCACTCCTCGTCCGATGTGGCGTCAATCCCGGCGCCGCCGGCCTTGCCGACGTTGTTGACGAGGATGTCGACGCGCCCGAAGGCGTCCATCGCGTCGGCCACGACGCGTTGGGCGCCTTCGGGCGTCGACACGTCGGCGACGACGGCGCGCACGCGCTCGCCACCGCCGAGCGAGGCGGCCGACGCCTCCAGCGCGTCGCGGCCGCGCGCGCACAGGACGACACGCGCGCCCTCGGCGTGCAGGGCTCGAGCCGCGGCCAGTCCCAGGCCGCGGCTCGAACCGGTGACGATGGCCACGCGGTCGGTGAGTTCAAGGTTCATGAGTGAAGATGGTAGTTCACGCGAGTGCCGCCGTGAACTCAATCGGCCGTTCCAGGTTCGCGAGGTGCCCTGCACCGTCCAGCCGCACGAACTGCGCGCCACGGATCTGGCGGCTCATCGCCTCGCATTCCTCGGGCGGCGTCACGACATCCTGTCCGCCGCACATCACGACCGTCGGGCAATCAATCGCCGCGAGGAGTTCCGTACGGTCGGGACGATCGCGCATGGCGCGGATGGCCGCCTCGACACCTTCCGGCCCGTTCGCCTCGACGAGCGCCACCACGGCGTCCACCAGGTCCGGTTGCTGCGTGCGCGTCGACTCGCCCAGCAGCTTGCCCACCATCTCGCGCGCCACGCCCGGGCTGCCCTCGCGCCGCACGAGTTCGATCATCCTGTCGCGCGCCGCACGCGCCTCCGGCGAATCCGCCGTCGCTCGCGTATCGGCCAGAACGAGACCCGTGATGCGTTCGGCGTCGCGCGCCATCATCGCCAGCGCGACGTAGCCGCCCATCGACAGTCCGGCCACCGACGCCCGCGGCACGTCGAGGTGCGTCATCAGTTCGAAGACGTCAGCCGCGTACCGGTCGATCGACGCGGAGGCCACGTCGCCCATCCACGGCGAGCCGCCGAATCCCCGGAGGTCCGGCGCGATCAGTCGCCAGCCGATCGGCGGACGCGCCAGCTGGGGCAGCCACTGTTCGGCCCCGAGCGGGAAGGCGTGCAGCAGCACCATCGGCCGGCCCGCGCCCGCTTCGAGGTATCGCATGGGCCCGGTGGCCATCCGCGCAGTTTTCGCAACCATGCGACTCATTCTATCCATGGCCGTCGGCCGTTCGTCTTGATCTCGCCCGCCTCGCTCGTCAACCATGAGGGCATGATGCAACGTGCTGCTCTCGCCGTCCTCCTGATCGTCGCGCTGGGCGCCTGCCGACTCAAGGATACCGACGACATCCCTGCCCCGCCCGACGTCGCCGCACCGCCGGCCGACGCCATCACGACGCCATCGGGACTGGCGTCGAAGGTCATCTCCCCCGGCATGAGCAGCGTCCGTCCCGAAGCGCGGTCCACCGTCCGCGTGCACTACACGGGGTGGACCACCGACGGCCGGATGTTCGACAGCTCGTACAGGCGCGGCCAGCCCTTCGAGACACCGCTGACCTCGGTGATTGCCGGGTGGACCGAGGGCCTGCAGTTGATGGTGGTCGGTGAGAAGCGACGTTTCTGGATTCCCGGGGCGCTCGCCTATGACGACGTCGACAGGGAGGGCGTGCCGAAGGGCATGCTCGTCTTCGACATCGAACTGCTGGCCGTGCAGTAGATGGAAGTTCGATCAGCCCGCGTCGCCGGGCGAGTCGGTCGCCGAGGCGCTGGCAGCCTTCTCGATGGCGGCCATCAGTTCGGCGGCCGCGGCGGGCGGCGCGAGCGTGCCGGTGACGATCTCGCGATTGGTGATGTCGCGGCCGTACAGTTCGCGGTTCTCACCGCTGTCGTCGCGCAGCGTCGATCCCTGGAGCGACACGCCCGCAAACACGCCGCGGGCGCGCGACCACGCCAGGATCTCGGCCATCATCGTCGCATCCGTCTGCGCCGAGGCCGTGCGTCCGACCGGGCCGGCGGCGACCGAAGCATCGGCCCCGACCGTGAAGCGGCTCGAGAGCAGTCGGTCGACGCCGCGTTCGTTCAGCACGAGCAGGACGACGTCGGTCTCCGAACCGCCAATCTGGAAACCGACACTGCCGCCCTCGACGCGGATGCCGCCGGGTGCGCTCCACCCGCCCGTCGTGCGCCGGCACGAGATGTAGCCGCGGCCGTACTGTCCGCCGAAGCCGACCGCCGCGCGTTTCACGCCGGGCACCACCACCACACACTGCGCCTTGGCGAGCAGGCTCTGGGGAATCCCGGCACCGGCCGACGAGGCCATCTCCTCGAGCACGATGGCAGCGGTCTTCAGTCGATCGTCATCGGCCGACGCGGTGGGGGCGGCGCAGATGACGGCAGTCAGAGCGAGCGCGAAGGCAATTCGTCGATGCACGCGAAAATCCTTTCGCTGACCGGCCGGGGCCGGTTCATGCCAGAGCACGGTTGAAATCGTCGAGGTGGTTGGCGCGCACGATCGCGGCATCGCGATCGACCAATCCGGCTTTCACGACCCGCACGAGACTGTCCTCGAGTGTAAACGATCCCTGCCGCCGCGTGATGGTCATCTCCTGGTGCAGGTGCTGCAGCGCGTTGCGCCGGATGTGCTGGCGCGCGCCGTAGCCGACCATGAGGAGTTCGGCCGCCGGTATCCGGCCCCCGTGCCGCCCGGGCAGCAGCGTCTGCACCCAGACGGCGGCGAGCGCCGACGCAATTTCCTGCCGGATCGTCGGCTGGCGCTCGTCGGGAAATGAATCGGTCATCCGCGCCAGCGTCGACGGCACGTCCGTCGTGTGCAGAGTGGTCAGTACCAGATGCCCGGTTTCGCCGGCCGCCAGCGCGATGCGCATGGTTTCCGGATCGCGCATTTCGCCAATCACGATGACATCAGGTGCCTGGCGGAGCGCCGAGCGCAGCGCCGCCGGAAAATCAGGCGCGTCGGCCCCTACCTCAATCTGCTGGACGACCCCCAGCTGATTGTGGTGCTCGTACTCGATCGGATCCTCGATCGTGATGATGTGCTTGGCATCGCGTCGGTTGATCGCGTCGACCAGCGCGGCCATCGTCGTGGTCTTGCCCGAGCCGGTTGCGCCGCCGATGATGACGAGCCCGCGCGACAACTGCGACAGCGCGTCGACGCCCACCGGCAGGCCCAGGCTCGACAGCGACGGCACGCGCGCAGGCAGCGCCCGGACGACGGCCGCCGCGCGGCCCCGTTCGCGATGCAGGTGGACGCGAAATCGGCCGACACCCGGAAGCCGATACGCCCCGTCGCCAGCGCCCGACGCGCGGTAGGCACGCTGGGCATGCGGAGGCAGGGCCGGCAGCACGAGCGACTCGATCTCGTCGCCGTCGAGCGGCGCCGCCGGCGCGCGCACGACAGGGCCGTGAATGCGGAAGGTCGGGGGTTCGCCGGCCAGCAACAGCAGGTCACTCGCCTGGCGCGAGACCATGACGTCGAGCCATCCATCAAGGCCGGTCGCCCCGCCGCGCGCGCGGCTGGTGTGACCGATTTCAAGTTCGTCGACGAGACGATCCAGATCGTCGAGCGGATCCATGGCGACCCCGTTCCAGGAGAGGTGGAAAACCGGGCGTGCGGTGGTGCCGGCCGATGCCCGGCAGAACGGTAACACGAGCGTGCCTCAACGGATCCGCGAATGACGGCAGAAGCCGAGGTCTTCAGAGCCAGCGCCGCACGCGCTGACAATAGTCCGCGTAGGCGGCGCCAAAAGTCGCCCGCATGTAGCGTTCTTCGCGCGCGATGACGGCAACCGTGAGCACGAGGTTCACGATCGGCAGTAGCAGGAGCGCCCAGAGCAGGGCGTAGGTGAGCGCCAGGCCCGCGTAGACCATCGTGAATGCCACGTACATCGGATTACGCGACCAGCGGTACGGCCCGACGTCCACGACGCGCGTGGCCGCCTGCTGCAGCATGATCCCCGTGCGTTGCCTGGCAAACGTGGCGAGGCCCCAGAAGAACAGCACCGTGCCGGCCACGACGAGCAAGCCGCCCACGGCCACCATCGCCGGGTGCGCCACGCCCTCGCCAAGCGGCACGACGCGGTCGAGCCACATGGCGAGTGCGAAACCCGCGATATAGACCAGTGTTGGCGGCAGCGGCGCGCCGGGGCCTGAACCTGTCGGTGTGCTCATCGCCATTCGTGTCCGTGCCGGTCACCGTGTCGCGGCCGCCGACGCGCCGTGCTCACGGATGACCTCCAGGATCGACTCGCCGAAGTCCTCGGCCTTGCGGGCTCCCATACCGTACACGTCGTGCAGCCCCGCCATCGTCGCGGGACGCAGCCGCGCGAGATCGCGCAACGTCGTGTCGTGAAAAATGACGTAGGGCGGCACGGCCCGGGCCCTCGCGATCGTCAGGCGAAGCACGCGAAGCGACTCGAACAGGTCTCGGTCGACGCCATCCCAGGAGACGGCCTCGGGTTTCGACCGTCGCGCGGCCCGCCCCTTTTCCGGCTTGCGCTGCCGCGCGAGTTCCAGGCCGGGTGCGGCCGCCGGATCCTTCATCAGCGCCACGCCGTCGGCCGTCAGCTGCAGCACCGGATAGTCACCATCGGTCTGCCGCAGCCACCCGCCGGCAACGAGCTGATCGATGTACCCCCGCAGCTGATCCACCGTAGCGTCGCGGAACAGGCCGAACACCGACAGCACCTGATGGCCGCGGGCCGAGACGGTCTCGGTCTCGCGCCCTCGCAGGACATTGGTCACGTGGGCCGCGCCAAACCGCTGCCCCACGCGGGCCACGGCCGACAGGATCTTGCGCGCGGTCAGCACCGGTTCCGGATCGGCCTCGAGCTCGCCGAGGCAGTAATCGCACGCGCCGCAGTCGCCCTTCTCGAACGTCTCGCCGAAATAGCTGACGAGGCGCTTGTGGCGGCACCCCACGCTCGATGCGTAGCGCTCCATGTCGCGAAGCAGGCTGCGGCGCGCCTCGACGTCGCTCCCCTCCTCGAACATCACGCGCCAGCGCGCGAAGTCGCCCCCCGAATAGATGAGCACACACTCGGCCTCGAGGCCGTCGCGCCCCGCCCGGCCCGACTCCTGCTGGTAGTGCTCGAGCGACTGCGGCGCCCCCGCATGGACAACGAATCGCACGTCCGATCGATCGATGCCCATGCCGAAGGCCACCGTCGCCACGACGACGTCGACTTCCTCGTTGAGGAACGCATCCTGGTTGCGATGGCGATCGGCATCGGCGAGCCCCGCGTGGTACGGGACGGCCCGCACACCGGTGCCAGCCAGCCACTCGGTCAGCGCGTCGACCTCGCGGCGCGACTGGCAGTACACGATCCCCGCCTCGCCGTGATGGCGGGCCAGCACGTCCTGCAGCTGCCTCCGGAGATTCGATCGCGCGAGGACGCGGTAGATCAGATTGGGCCGATCGAACGATCCCACCAGTTCGATCGGATCGTTCAGCGCGAGCTGCGACATGATGTCGCGCCGCACACGCCCGGTGGCCGTCGCGGTGAATGCGTGCAGGCTCACGCCCGGCCAGTACTGCCGCAGCTCGGCCAGTTGGCGATACTCCGGCCGGAAGTCGTGTCCCCACTGACTGATGCAGTGGGCCTCGTCGACGGCCACGAAACGCACGGGCTGCCGGCCGATGCGCGCGAGCAGCGCGTGACGCCCCTCACCGACGAGCCGCTCGGGCGCCACGTACAGCAGGCGGAAGCGGCCGGCCGCCAGTCCCGATGCCACGTCCGACCTGGCGGCGTCGGTCAGGCCGCTGTGGTAACACGCCGCAGCCACGCCGTTGCCGACGAGCGTGTCGACCTGATCCTTCATGAGAGCGATGAGCGGCGAGACGACGAGTGCCAGCCCGTCGCCCGCGACGGCCGGCGCCTGGAAGCAGAGCGACTTGCCGCCGCCGGTCGGCAGCACCACCAGGGAATCTCGACGGGCGAGAATCGCATCCATCGCCTCGCGCTGCAGCGGCCTGAACGAGCTGTAGCCCCAGTAGCGCTGGACGACAGCCTGCAGATCTTCGGACACGGAGGAAATTCTACGGCATCGGACGCGGTTGCCGTCGCGTAGCGCACGCGCGTGACGCGACGCGGTCAGCGATTGCCGAGGTTCGCGCGCAGGAACGCAAGTCCGTCGAAGGCGATGGCGTCGGGCGTCGGCTCGATATCCCGCCAGATGCAGACGGCGGCGCTGAAATCACCGAGGTTCGGACCGAAGCTCTCGATCGTCAGCCACTCGTCGTAGCCGACCTCGCGCAGGGTCGAGAACAGCGCGGCCCATGGCACGTGACCGCTGCCCGGGGTGCCGCGGTCGTTTTCCGAGACCTGCACGTGCTTGAGGTGGCGGCCCAGCCCGCGACACGCGGCAACGACGTCCTTCTCCTCGATGTTCGCGTGGAAGGTGTCGAATGCCACCCCGACGCGCGGATGGCCGACGGCGTCGCACAGGGCGGCGGCATCGGCTGCCGTGTTGAGGAAGAACGTCTCGAACCGGTTGAGGGGTTCGATGGCCAGCGTTACGCCGGCAGCGTCGAGCGTCGGGAGAATCGCCTGATACCCCTCGATGGCCCACTTCCACTCGTCGTCGGTCCTGCGGCGGCCGGGCAGATACCCCACCGGCGAATACAGCGGGCCGTCCACCAGCGTCGCACCAAGGTCCGCGCTCACCGAGATCACGTCACGGACGTGCTGTTGCGTCCGTCGCCGGACATCGGCGTCGGGCCCAATCAGGCTGAAGTCCTTCAGGATGATCGAGCACACCGTGCAGGCCAGGTCGTTGGCCTCGAGCGCACGCCGGATCCTGGCGGTCTCGAATCCGGTCGGCTGCGCGACGGGCAACTCGACCCCGTCGAATCCGGCCGCCTTGATTCGAGGCAGCAGATCGATGTTCGCCGGCGTGAAGTCCGCCGACCAGATGAACGTATTCACACCGAGTTTCATGGCGCTCTCCGGCCGGCCGCGACCCCGACGTGGGCGCGGCGCCCGATCGTCTCAGAATGTCGGAATCTGGATCTTCTCGCCGCCCTTGAGCGCCGACTCGTGCGCGCAGATGCCCACGAGCGTCCAGTTGACCGATGTTTCGACGTCGGGCATGGCCGCCTGCCGGCCGAGCACGGCCTGCAGGAAGTTGTGCACCAGGTGCGGATGCGATCCCCCGTGGCCGCCGCCCTGCAGGAACGAGAGGTGCTCGGCATCCTGGATCGCGGCCGGCTGCGTGAATCGCTGAATGGGCTCGGGCAGCCGGTGCGCGTAGTCCGGCACCTTCACGCGCGTGGGAATCTGCGCCTCGGAGAGCGGATGTTCGGCCGTGCTCTTCGTGTGGATGACCGGGTCCTCGCCTTCGACCTGCTGCCACTCGAACGACCGCGCGGATCCGTACGCATCGAAGCTTTCACGGTACTGCCGCGCCACGTTGAACAGGCTGCGGGTCACCTCGGCGCAGACATCCGAGTCCCGGAACTTGAAGGTGGCCGTTTCGATGGCAAACGGGCTGTTGTACTTCGGAATCAACGCCTCGTCGATGCGGCCTGACCCGTGGCAGACGACCGACTCGGCATGTTTACCCAGGATTGCCAGGCACGGGCTGACGCAGTGGGTCGCGTAGTGCATGGGCGGGAACCCTTCCCAGTAGCCCGGCCAGCCCTCCATGTCCTGCTGGTGGCTGCCGCGCAGGAACTGGATGCGTCCGAGCTCTCCCTTGTCGTACAGCTCCTTCACGAACAGGTACTCGCGGCTGTAGACGACGGTCTCCATCATCATGTAGACCTTGCCGCTCCTGCGCTGCCATTCGACGAGCTGGCGGCATTCGTCGACGCTCGTCGCGGCAGGCACCGTGCACGCCACGTGTTTGCCGGCCTTCAGCGCGGCAATGGCCTGCGGCGCATGATCGGCAATCGGCGAATTGATGTGCACGGCATCCACGTCCGGGTCGGCCAGCATTTCCTCGTAGCTGGTGTACCGCGTGGCGATACCGAAGCGATCACCACAGGCATCGAGTTCGGCCTTGTTGCGGCGGCAAATCGCCTGCATCTCGGCGTCCGGGTGCCGCTGGTAGATCGGAATGAACTCCGCGCCGAAACCCAGGCCGACGATCCCAATCCGCACCTTGCCATTCGCCATCGAGCGCTCCCTTCACGTGAATGAGGCGTAGATTACAGGGAAGGCTGCAAGGCTACAAGGCTACAAGGC
>JBIQJY010000006.1:0-65116 GCA_044507065.1 Acidobacteriota bacterium | reverse complement strand
GGGATCAGCGGGCTCGGAGGATCGCGACGAGTTCGCGGCCGCCCATCGCCGTCTCGCCGACCGTCATGCCGACGACCTGATATCCGTCGAGGCCGGCTTCCTTCAGTTCGCGCTCGAGTGTCGACGTACGGGTGGTGGCCAGCAGGCGGTAGCTGGCGTTGGCTGCGGCCGGCCGATCGACGGCGCGCTCGAGAATACAGACGACCTCCCGCCCGCCGAAGGCCGACTGGAAGACGGTCTGCCCCCGATACTCGAAGCCCCGCTCGGCGGCCTCGCGCAGTTCGCGCTGCATGGTGGACGTCCGGCTCGTCGCGAGCAGCCGATACTCGTATCGGTCGGACTGACCGCCGGCGGGTCGGCTCATGACCGTCACCACTTCATTCCCGCCCACGGCCGTTTCGCCGCCCATCACGGCGCTGTATCGAAAACCGGCTTCGGCGGCCTCGTTCATCTCCCGCTCCATCGTCGACGTGCGCGACGTGGCCAGGACGCGATGATCGATGGCCAGCGGTGCCTCCTGGGCCAGGGCAGGCGCGGCGGCCACGAAGACGGCTGCCGCGAAGACGAGGGACGGGACGACGCGAGTGACGGACATGAACGGCCTCCTGGCCGCGAACCGGCACGGCCACGGCGCCGACATCATAGTGCGTCGTCGCTGATCGTCAGCAAGCTATTTGTGTCAATGAGGGTCGTGATTGTGCCGGGCGGACACCGACGTCCGCCCGGGACGTGACTACAGGCCGCCCGCCGCTACGCGCAGCCGCTTGTCGTGCCGCAGTTGCTGCACTTGTAGCAGGCGCCGGAGCGCACCATGATCGACCCGCACGTCGAGCAGGGCGGCGCATCCTCCTGGTTCTGCATGGCGGCAAACGACGAGCCGGGCGCCGCGGGCGAGGCCGCATCGGCGGTCGGCGTCGCGGTAGCCGTCACGTCGAGCACGAGCTGCTGCGGCGTCGTCACCTCTTCACGGTTGTTCACGCCGGCGCGGTGCTGCGCTTCGGGCGACAGGAACTTCGTCGCCAGCCAGCGGAAGATGTAGTCGACGATCGACTTCGCGAACCGGACGTCCGGGTTCTTCGTCATGCCCGACGGCTCGAACCGCACGTGGCTGAACTTGTCGACCAGATCCTGCAGCGGCACGCCGTACTGCAGCGCGTAGCTGATGGCCTGGGCGAACGCATCGGCGAAACCCGAAATCGTCGAGCCTTCCTTGGCCATCGTCAGGAACAGTTCGCCGGGCTGACCGTCCTCGTAGAGACCGACCGTGATGTACCCCTCGTGCCCGGAAATGTCGAACTTGTGGGTGATCGACTGGCGTTCGTCCGACAGGCGTCGACGTCGCGGCCCCGCCTCGGTCGAAGCTGCCGCGGCCTGCTTGTCCTTCGACGTGTTGAGCGGCTGCGTGCGCTTGCTGCCGTCGCGGTAGATCGACACGGCCTTGGCGCCGATGCGCCAGGCGTCGACATACGCCTGTTCGATCTCTTCGACGGTCGCGGCCTTTGGCACGTTGACGGTCTTGCTGATCGCGCCCGAGATGAACGGCTGCACGGCGCCCATCATCTTGATGTGCCCCATGTAATGGATCGATCGCGTGCCGCGCGTCGGCTTGAACGCGCAGTCGAAGACAGCCAGGTGGTTGTCCTTCAGGTGAGGCGCTCCCTCGATCGTCTCGTTCTCGTCGATGTAGGCGACGATGTCGGTAATCTGCGCCTGGGTGTATCCGAGCTTCGAGAGCGCCATCGGCACCGTGTTGTTGACGATCTTCATCAGACCGCCCCCAACCAGCTTCTTGTACTTGACGAGCGCGATGTCGGGCTCGACGCCCGTCGTGTCGCAATCCATCATGAAGCCGATCGTGCCGGTCGGCGCGAGCACCGTGGCCTGGGCATTGCGATAGCCGTGCTGCTCGCCAAGTTCGACGCACTCGTCCCAGATCTCGCGCGCGGCCTCGAACAGCGGCTTCGGCACGTTGACGCGATTGATGTCGCGCAGGGCCGCGCGGTGCTTCCGCATCACGCGCAGCATCGGCTCGCGGTTCTTCGCGTAGCCCGGGAACGGCCCGCCGTGATCGCGCGCCACCCGCGCCGACTGCGCGTAGGCCGCACCGTGCATGACGGCCGTGATGGCCGCCGCATAGTCACGCCCGGCGTCGCTGTCGTAGGGCAGGCCGCGCGACATCAGCAGCGCGCCGAGGTTCGCGTAGCCGAGGCCGAGCGGCCGGTACTCGCGGCTGTTGCGCCCGATGGCCTTCGTCGGATAACTCGCGTTGTCGACCAGGATTTCCTGCGCCGTGATGAACGTCTCGCACGCCTTCGCGAACGACCCGGCGTCGAACTCGCCGTCCTCGCCCACGAACTTCATCAGGTTGATCGACGCCAGGTTGCACGCCGAGTCGTCGAGGAACATGTACTCGGAACACGGGTTGCTCGCGTTGATGCGCGCCGTTTCCGGGCAGGTGTGCCAGTCGTTGACCGTCGTGTCGAACTGCATGCCGGGATCGCCGCATACCCAGGTGGCGTCGGCAATCTGCCGCATCAGGTCGCGCGCCTTGTAGGTGTGGACAATCTCGCCCGTCGTGACCGCGCGCGTATGCCACTCGCCGTCGTCGAGCACCGCCCGCATGAACTCATCGGGCACGCGCACCGAGTTGTTCGAGTTCTGGAAGAAGACCGACGCGTAGGCCGGCCCCGTGAACGACCCGTCGTAGCCGGCGTCGATGAGCGCCCAGGCCTTCTTCTCTTCCTCGACCTTGCAGTTGACGAACTCGACGATGTCGGGGTGCTCGGCATTGAGGATGACCATCT
The DNA here is from genome assembly GCA_044507065.1 of Acidobacteriota bacterium. Taxonomy (GTDB): domain Bacteria; phylum Acidobacteriota; class Vicinamibacteria; order Vicinamibacterales; family SCN-69-37; genus SCN-69-37. The sequence goes on along the minus strand of JBIQJY010000006.1, from coordinate 62,312 downwards.
TTGCCGCGCGGCGCGTCTTGCCGCCCGACTTGATGACACCCGCGAACGCGTCGAACCCCTTCATGAACGAGACCGGCCCCGACGCCGTGCCGCCACCTGCCAGCACCTCCTGCGACGAGCGGATCGCCGACAGGTTCGACCCCGTGCCCGACCCGAACTTGAACAGCATGCCCTCGGTCCGCGCAAGCGTCAGGATCGAGTCCATCGTGTCCTGCACCGAGTTGATGAAGCAGGCCGAGCACTGGGGCGCCTTCTCGAAGCCGCAGTTGAACCATACCGGGCTGTTGAAGGATCCCTTCTGGTAGACGAGCAGGTGCTTCAGGTCGTCACTGAACGCCTGGAGATCGTCCTCGGACGCGAAATACTCCTGCTCGCGCGCCCAGCCCGTAATCGTGTCGACGACGCGCCCGACCAGCTGGCGCACCGATCGCTCGCGCTGCGGCGTGCCAATCTGTCCGCGGAAATACTTCGAGACAACGATGTTGGTCGCCTGCTGCGACCAGAACTTCGGGAATTCCACGTCGCGCTGCTCGAAGACGAGCTCGCCGCGTTCGTTGGCAATGACGGCCGACCGGAGTTCCCATTCGATCTCGTCGAACGGATCCACACCATCGCGGGAAAAGTAGCGCGCGAACTCCAGCCCCTGCACCTCGCGGCCCGGCTCGAAGGCCCGTACCGGCGTGTGCGTCGCCGTCTCTGTCTGTTGAATTCCCTGCATCGTCGCGCCTCCCTGCTCGTCATCCGTACACGGCGCAGCGCGCCCTGCATGGATGGCTGAGTTGTGTCCGTTTCCCGGCGTTCGAATCGTTATAACCGGAAGCCGGAACTATGCGCCTCGGTAGCCAGGTTGTCAAGACCGTTTGCCACGATATCTTGTGGGGAGCAGCGACCGGGGCCGCCAGATGATGGGTCCATGCCCATCTGACCGGCGGTTCTTTCACATGACCTATTTTCGCAGGTCTGCACACCGCTGGGAAGGGCCCCGGAAGGGGTCCCGCATATAATCACAGCCCGTGTCCGCCGGCCTCGATACAGCCCTCTCCCTGCCGGCCCGACTGACCCTGGCAGCCATCGTCCTCGCGGGCCTGATCCTCCGGTTGTGGGCCAACGACGCGGCCGTGCCGTTCCGAATGGGGGTCGACGAGCCGGCCATCCTCAGCACGGCCCTGCGGATGATCCGGACGGGCGATTTCCACCCCCATTTCTTCGACTACGGCGGCCTCACGCTCTATCTGCACGCGGCCATCGGCATCCTGGGGTTCGTCGCGGGGGCCCGCGACGGGCGCTGGTCGAACCTGGATGCGTTCTGGGAGGGCGACATGCTCGTCCCCGGTCGCACCGCCACGGCGATTTTCGCGGCCGTCACCATCGTGCTCGTCTTTCGCATCGGCCTGCGCTGGGGCACGCCCACAGCCCTGGTGGCCGCTCTGGCGATGGCTCTGCTCCCGGCACACGTGCGCGAAGCGCACTTCATCCTGACCGACACGCCGCTGACGCTGCTCGTCACTGCCACATTGCTGCTGTCCCTGCGCGCGGCCGAATCGGGCCGCCTGGGCGCCGTCGCGCTCGCGGGCCTCGCTGCGGGACTTGCCGCCGCCATCAAGTACAACGGCGCTGCCGCCCTGATCATGCCGCTCATTGCTGCCGTCGGCCTGCCAGCCGGCAGACGCCTGGCCGGCGCGTGTATTGCCGTCGGCGCTGCCGGAGCCGGATTCCTGCTCACGGCGCCGTACACGGTGCTGGCGCTGCCCGAGTTCCTCAATCGCCTGGCCGCGCTGATGCAGGCCTACAACCGCGATCGCCCGATGCGCGTGGTGATGGCCAATTACGTCGCGTACCTGCGCAACTGGTTCGCGTGGCCGGGCGTACTCCCCGCACAGATCGGATACATCCCGCTGGCGGCCGCCCTGGGCGGGTGGGCCGTGGCGATCGCGCGCGCGTCCGGCCTCAAGGGCTACCTGCATGCGGCGCTGCTCGTGGTATTCCCGGTCCTGTATTTCTGGTTCATGTCGTCGCAGACGCTGCAGTACGGGCGATACCTGCTGCCGATTGGCCCCATGCTCGCCGTCGGCCTGGGGCTCGGCATCGTGGCGGCCGCGCGCGCCATCGGGACGTGGGTGCCGGCCGCCCGGCGCGCTGCACTGCCGTTCCTGCTCGTCCTGCTGCTCGGCGCACCGACGCTCGCGACGCTCGCCTGGCTCCGCACCCACGGGCGCACATCGACGCTGGAACAGGCCGGGGCGTGGCTGGTCGAACACGGCAGCCCGGGCGATCGCGTCGCCTTCGAGAACGTGGCGACGTTCCACCTGCCGCCGCCCCTCGTCCTGGTCCGCGCCGGCGAACTCATCAGCCGGACCGTCGACGAGTACCGCGCCGACCAGGTCACCTGGCTCATCCTCACGTCCGACCGCTCCAGCACCTACCATGCGGATCCGGTCGGCAATCGCGCCCGGATCGCCGCCTACCAGACGATGCTGGCGATGACCGAACCGGCGGCGACGTTCACGCCGACAGCCGACCATCCCGGGGCGACGGTCACCATCCTGCGCCTCCGTCGGTAGGTCACGTTCCACGCACACGAGGGCTCCATCGCACCTGATACAGTCACCGGTGTGGACGACCGATACGCTGCGGCGTCGCCCGCTGTCGTGCCGGGGCTGGACGCTGTCATCCGACCGCCGCAACCGCGCTGGCTCGCCCTGTTCGAAACGCTTCTCGTCTGCGGCATTCCCACCCAGGCCGTCATCGCCGGTCTGCTGCTCGTCTTCGTGCGCATGTCGCCCCAGGAAGACGGCCGTCTGTCGCTGACGTTCTTTGCCACGCTCAGCCTGCTCGACACCGCGCTGGTCGCGCTGCTGATCCGTCTCTTCCTGCGGTCGAACGGCGAACGGCCGCGGGACGTGTTCCTCGGCCAGCGTCCGATCTGGCCCGAGGCCCTGCGCGGCCTGGCCCTGGTCGTTCCCGTCCTCGTCGTCGTCGCCGCCGTCGTCCTGGGGCTGCGCACCGTTCTCCCATGGATGCGCACGGTCGAGCAGAATCCGCTCGGCGCGTTCATGGACACTCCGTTGCGCGCCGGCATCTTCTTCGTCGTGGTCGTCGTCGCCGGCGGCGTGCGCGAGGAACTGCAGCGGGCGTTCATCCTCCATCGATTCGAGCAGCGGCTGGGTGGAGTGAAGCTCGGGCTGGTACTGTTCACGATCACGTTCGGTGCCCTGCACGCCCAGCAGGGCCTCGACGTTGCGGTGGCCGTGGGCCTGCTCGGCCTGATGTGGGGCATCGTCTATATCCGGCGTCGCTCGGCGGTCCTCCCAATCGTCAACCATGCGGGTTTCAACGCGATGCAGGTGATGCAGGGCCTGCTCGTCCGCACCGTGGGCGGCTGACGCGATGATCCACGTCCGTTCCCGCCATGCCGCCTGGTGGCTCATCGCCGCATTCCTGCTGTCGCTGCCGGTGGTGACGACGCGCATCAATGCGTCGGACGAGATCCAGTTCTTCTCCTGGCTGCATTCGTGGGCGTTCGACCGTGACGCGGACTTCGACAACGAGTACCGGCACTTTCACGACGTCGGGCCCGGACGAAACCCCGGCTTCATCGAAACGTTCCTGGACGCGCAGAACGAAGCCGGACGCCGCCCCAATTTCGCGCCCATCGGCTCGGCCGTGCTGTGGCTGCCCTTCTATGCGGCCGGCCACCTGGCCGCTGGCCTGTCGGGCAGCGTCACCGACGGGCTCAGCCATCCCTACATCGCGGCCGTCACCTACGGCTCTGCCATTTACGGGCTGCTCTCGTTACTCCTGTCGGCCGCCATCGTCGGGCGGCTCATTCGCGGCGGCGGCATCACGGCTGCCGTGGTGGTGTGGCTGGCAACGCCGCTGCTCTTCTACATGTACGTCGCGCCGGCGTTCTCGCACGCCTGTTCGGCGTTTGCCGTCGCCCTGTTCCTGTGGACCTGGCTGCGTGTGCGGGAACGCTGGTCGATGGCCGGCGCCGTCGGCCTCGGCCTTGCCGGGGCGCTCATGGCGATGGTGCGCGAGCAGGATCTCTTCTTCGTCGCCGGACCCGCCGTGGATTTTCTGCGGTGGTCCTATTTCCGCCTGCGACCGGGTGCGGCGGGTGCAGCCGGCCCGCTGACATGGCCGAGGGTCGCGCGACGCGCGATGGCGGGGACGGTGGCCTTCTTCGCGGGGTATGCCCCACAACTGGCCGCCTACCAGGCGCTCAATGGCCACCCCAGTCCCACGACGACCGTCGCGAGGAAGATGACGTGGTCGTCGCCGCATTTCCTCGAGGTGCTGTTCTCGCCGCAACACGGCCTGTTCTTCTGGACGCCGCTCGCCGCCCTCGCGCTGGTGGGCCTGATCGTGTTGTGCGTGCGACGTCCGGTGGCCACAGCCGCCTCTCGCGACGATGCACTTCCTGCTGCCGACGTGCGCTGGATTGCGGCGCTCCTGCTGCTGATGGTGGGGCTGCAGGTCTACGTGTCGGGCAGCGTCGAGTCGTGGACCGTGGCCGGCGCCTTCGGCCAGCGGCGGTTCGTCGCGCTGACACCAATCCTGGTCGTGGGCATCGCCGCGCTGCTGCCGCCCCCTGGCGCGGGCCCGGTTCGCCGCTGGTCGTGCGCCCTCGTGGCCGTCCTGGCGATCTGGTGGAATCTCGGGCTGATGGCACAGTTCGGCCTGCACCTGATGGACCGCCAGCGCCTGTCGCTGGCCGACAATGCGCGCATCACATTCCTCGAACTGCCCCGCATGGCGCCGTCAATCATCGTGCGCTACCTCACGGACCGCGAGTCCTTCTACGGCCGCCCCCGCGAATAGCGCGGCCGACGACGCGTCGACCGCGGGATAGACTAGGAATGTTTCCAGAATCGTGACCGTTTTGTATCTTGCCGACACAAGGTTCCCCATAGAGCGCGCCAACGGCGCCCAGACGATGGCGACGTGTCGCGCGCTGGCGGCGCGCGGGCACGACGTCACACTCGTCGTGCGCCCGGATACCGCGCCGGTACCGCGTGATCCGCATGCGTTCTATGGCGGAACCCGGCCCGATCGCCTGACGATCCGGACCATCCCGGCGCCGCGCGACGCACGATTGCGACGGATGCGCTTTCTCGTGGAAGCCGGCGCCATCGCTTCGCGGTGGCCTGGCGTGATCCTCACTCGCGATCTGGGACTGGCGGCGTTCCTTCTGCAGGTGCCGCTGACGCGTCGTGCCCGCGTGGTCTACGAGTCGCACGGCGTCGCCGATGTCGTGAGCGCCGAAATGCCACGACTGCTCGGACGGCCCGAGCTCGCACCGTCGGCCGCCAAGTTGCGCCGCCTGTCGAGGCGTGAGGCGCGCGTATGGCGACATGCTGCCGCCTACGTCACGATCACGGCCGCACTCGCCGCTGAACTCGAGTCGCGTTTCGGCGCGCGCGCGCATGTGCATGTTGTCGCTGACGGCGGGCCCGGTGCCGACGCGCTGGGACTGCCGCCCTACGACCCCGCCAGGCGTCCCGTCGTGGTCGCCTACGCCGGCCACCTCTATCCCTGGAAGGGCGTCGATGTCCTGATTCGCGCACTGGCGGCCGTGCCCGACGTGCAGGGACTCATCGTGGGCGGGCACCCGGCCGAGGCGGATCGCGCCAGGGTGGAACAGCTGGCCGGCTCGCTGGGTCTCGCATCGCGCATCACGTTCACGGGACACCTGCCGCCGTCGGAGGTCGCACCGCGGCTCGCTGCCGCGTCCATGCTGGTGCTGCCCAATACGGCGTCGGCGATTTCCGAACGGTACACGTCGCCGCTGAAGCTGTTCGAATACCTCGCGATGGGACGTCCCATTGTTGCGTCGGACCTGCCGGCGATCCGCGAAGTGCTGACCGACGACCAGTCGGCCCTGCTGGTGCGGCCTGGCGACCCAGCCGATCTGGCGGGCGCGATTGGTCGCCTGGCGACCGATCCCGCCCTGGCCGGAAGACTGGCCGCCGGCGCGGCCACGCTGGCCCCGCGTTATACGTGGGCCGTACGCGCCGAACGGCTCGAAGCCGCGCTCGAGGACGCCGCGGCATGATCTCGTCCATCGTGACGCAACTCGTGCAGTGCCCCGACTGCTCGGGCGGCCTCGCCCGCGCGGACCATGCGATGGTGTGTACGCGCTGCAATCGACGGTTCGCGGCGTCGGGCGGCTACCTCGACCTGCGCCCGGCCGCCGATTTCACCGAACAGACGAAATACCTCGACCACGACCTGCACGCCGACGCACGTCACGAGTCGATTGCGCCGCCGGTACTGGGCTCCAAGATTCGCAACGACATGCTGCGCCATTTCCTTCGACCCGGCCCCGACGATCGCATCGTCGACCTGGGATGCGGAAGCGGTCGCGCGATCGTCTGGAACGCTTCCTCGGGCGCATCGATTCTCGGCGTCGACATCAGTCCGTTCTTCGCTGCCGAGGCGATTGAACACGCCGACCTCATCCTCGGCGATCTCCGTCGCCTGCCGCTCGTCGACAACGCGTTCGACAAGGCCTGGTCGCTCGATGTCATGGAGCACCTGTCACCGCAGGCGCTGCACGATGTCCTGACCGAGGCCAGCCGCGTCCTCGCGCCTGGCGGCGCGCTGTTCATCTACACGCACGTCCGGAAGAACGGCTGGCCGGCGCGGGGGGTTCGCCTGGTCAACCAGCTGGCCCACGGCCTGGAACGGATCGGTCTTGTCGACCTGCGGCAGGAGCGGCTGCGCAAGTCCGATCATCTCAACCCGCTGACCGATCACGACCACCTGCATCGGGTCGCCGCCGACTGCGGCTTCCGGGTCGAACGCGTGACTTACTACTCCCCCATCATCGGCGCGTTCATGGAGAACGTCGTCGCGCGCATGGTCGAGCGGTGGCTGGCACGGCGACAGGCGCAGCGGCTGCCCGCGACGGCGGCGGATGCCGACGCGTCGGCGCCGGTACGTGCGGCGCGGAAGGCCGCACAGGCGCAGGTCCGCCGCGGTGGTGCCGTCTACTGGGCGCTGCGGGCGGCGACCGGCGCGATGAAACTGGACCTCTGGCTGTTCGGCCGGATTCGCACCGGGCCATTCTTCGCGCTGCTGCGCAAGCCACCGGCCGGCGTCGAGGTACGGAGCTGACGTGCGGATCCTCTACGCCGCGCTCGATCAGCACGTGCCCGGGACACTCGGCGGATCGGTCCACGTGCAGGCCGTGGCCGAAGGCCTGGCCGCGCTCGGCCACGAGGTGCACGTCGCGACGCAGCCGGGCGGCGATTGGCCGGCCGGCGCCGTGCACTGGCATGCCATGGGGCCGCCTCTCGGCCGATCGGAACTGCGGTGGGCACGAACGAACGCGGTCGTCGGGCTGGCACGCGCTGTCGGCGCCGACGTGGTGATGGAGCGGTACTACAACTTCGGCGGCGAGGGCGTCATGGCCGCCGATCGGCTGGGCCTGCCTGCGGTGCTCGAGGTCAACGCACCAATCATCGACTATCCCGGATCGCTCAAGTCGCGCATCGACAAGGCCATGCTCTTCGAGCCCATGCGACGCTGGCGCGATCGGATTTGCCGGCGTGTCGACCTGTTCGTCACGACGTCCCACGACATCCTCCCGCCGTGGGTGGAACGCCGTCGTGTCCTCGAGATCGAGTGGGGCGCCGACGTCGACCACTTTTCGCCGGACGCGGCGGGCCACGTGCCGTTCACGCGCACCGACGACCGGATCATCTGCGTGTTTGCCGGGGCCTTTCGCTCGTGGCACGGCGCGGTGCACCTGTCGGCGGCGCTCGCACGCCTGCACCAGGCCGGCGACAACCGGTTTGGTGCCGTTTTCATCGGCGATGGTCCGGAGCGCGGCGCTGCCGAGCGTGCGGCACGCGACCTCCCGGGCGTGACATTTACCGGCGCGCTGCCCCACAGCGCCCTGCCGGCCGCACTGGCAGCCGCCGACATCGGCGTCGCGCCGTTCGATCCGATCAAGCACGCACCGCTTCGACTCGGTTTCTACTGGTCGCCGCTCAAGATTTTCGAGTACATGGCCGTGGGACTCCCCGTGGTGGCGCCGGCCCTTCCGCGCCTCAAGCGACTCGTGGAGCATCGCACCGAGGGCATGCTCTACGACTCGCGGGATCCCCGCGCGCTCGATCGCGCACTCGTCTACCTGGCCGACGCCGACGTGCGGCAACGGATGGCCGCCGCCGCGCGCGCGCGCGTAGTCAGGGACTTCAGCTGGCGCGCCCACTGCGCCATGCTCGATCGGCGGCTGCGCGCCCTGGCCCGCGGGCGATGACTGGCCGGCCCCTGCGCGTCCGTGTCGTGACCGACTCGTTTCCGCCCCATTGCGGCGGCAGCGGCTGGAGCACGTGGGAACTCGTGCGCGGTCTGCTGTCGCGCGGCCACGAGGTGGATGTCGTCCGCACGGTCGTGACCGAACGGCACGCGGTGTCGGAGACCGACTACGACGGCGTGCCCGTCACCAACATCGAGTTGCGCGCACCGCGGGTGCCGTTCGTGCGCAACGTGATCAAGAACGAACGGCTCTGGTCGCGGCTCGACGGGTGGCTCGCCGACCGCCAGTCCGCGCAGCCCGTTGACATCGTCCACGCGCAGCACGTCATGACCACGGTGCCGTCCATTCGCGCGGCGCGCCGCTCAGGCACCCCTGTCGTCGCCACCGTGCGCGACTACTGGCCGGTCTGCTACTGGTCGGACTTGATCTACGACCCGTCGCAGCCGAAACTCTGTCCCGGTTGTTCGGCCGGCATGATGACGCGCTGTATCCGCCCGCGCGCGGGCGCTGCGCATCTGGCAGCCTGGCCGCTGATTCCCTACATGCGCGCGAACCTGTCGACCAAGCGTCAGACGCTCGCCCAGGCGAGCGCCGTCATCGCCGTCAGCTCGGCCATCGCACGCGACCTGCTCGAGCGCGCACCCGAACTCCCGGCGGCGTCGCTGCACACGATTCCGAACCCCATTGACATGGATGCGCTCGACCAGGCGTTCATGCACTCGACGTCGCCGCAGGCCGGGCCCTATCTCCTCTATGTGGGCAAGCTGGCGACCAACAAGGGCGTCCAGTACCTGCTGCCGGCCCTTGCCCGCGCCCGCATTCCGTGGCCGCTCGTGATGGTGGGTGACGGCCCGCTGCGCGGGAGCATCGAGGCGCAGGCACGTCAGCTGCGCCTCGACGTGCGGGTGACCGGATGGCTCGACCGCACGTCGGTCTGGGCGTGGATGCAGCACGCCGCGGTGCTCGCGTTTCCCTCCTATGGGCCGGAGTCGCTCAGTCGGGTGCTGATCGAAGCTGCCGCACTCGGCGCTCCCATCGTTGCCATGAACACCGGGGGCACCACCGACATCGTCCGTCACCGGATGACGGGCCTGCTCTCCGATGACGTCGACGGGTTCGCGCGCGACCTCCGCACGATGGTCGATGATGCCGGCATGCGCCGCACGCTTGGCGCCTCGGCGCGTGTCGACGTACACGAGCGCTTCGCCGCCACCCACGTCGTCGCGCGTATCGAAGGCGTCTACCGACAGGTCCTGGCATCGACTTCCGCCCCGGCACGTGATGCCTGACATCGCCTCGCCCCTGCGTGTCGCGGTCGTCGCCCGCGCCGTCATGCCGCTGCATCGCCCGGGCGGGCTCGAGCGCTCGGTCCGCGACCTCGTGCGCCATCTCGCCGGCTACGACGTCGACGTGACGCTCATCGTTCCGCCGCCCACGGTGAACCGTGAACATCCGGACGATCCGTTTGCATCACCGCGGATCCACATCCGCCACGTCACCTACCTGACATTTCCCGGCGCGAATCGCCGGGGCACCACGGTGCTCGATCGGTCCACGTCGTACCTGCTCTACGGCCTGCGCGCGGGCCGTGCCGCACTGCGGCTGGCGCGCGCCGGGCAAGTCGATCTGATCCACGGATTCGGGGCCAGCCTGCTCGGCGCCACGGTCGGGCGTCACACCGTGCCGCTCGTCCTCAATCCGCAGGGCCTCGAGGAGTTCGGCGCCACGGCGCCCACCCAGGCGGCGCTCAAGCGCATCGGTTACACGCCGCTGCGGTGGGCCGTCAGGCGTGCGGCGCGACGGGCCGACCGCATCATCGCCACCGACGTCGCGCTTGAACCCACGGTCGCCCGGCACCTGAAGCCGCGCCCCGATCAGGTGTGGACGGTCCCGAACGGCATCGACCTGATGGAACTCGGTTCAATGGCCGGGGCCGCCGAGGGCCGCCTCATTCGTGGACGCTACGGTATCGGCGGCGACGACCTCGTCTGGTTGAGCGTGGGACGCCTCGAATACAACAAGGGGTTCGACGTTCTGGCCGAGGCGCTCGGGCGGGCCGCACCGCAGGCGGGGCTGGCCGATCGGCCATGGAAGTGGGTGATCGTCGGAACCGGACCTTACCGGCGTGAGATCGAGCAGGCTGCCGAACGCCACGGCATCGCCGATCGGCTCGTGCTGACAGGTCGAGCCAGCGAGTCCGACCTGCATGCCTGGTACGAGGCTGCGTCCGTATTCGTGCACCCGACCCGGTACGAAGGCAGCTCGCTCGTGACGCTCGAAGCGATGGGCCATCGACGCCCAATCGTGGCATCACGCGCCGGCGGGCTACCCGACAAGGTCCGCGACGGTATCAACGGCTGGCTCGTGCCTCCCGACGATGCGGGTGCACTGGCCACGGCGCTGGCGGATGCCGCATCGAACCCGTCCCGCCTCGTCGAAATGGGCCACCGCAGCCGCGAGATCGTGGAGCAGGACTTCGCGTGGCCCGTACTCGCCCGGCGCCAGATCGACCTCTATCGGGAGTTGATCGCCGCACGCCGTAGACGCTGACACCGTCGGCCGTCGGGCCGGCGCGTCACGGCTGGAGGTCGGCACGCTGTCGGAGCCGGGCCACCCAGTCGGCGGTAGCCTTCTCGCGCTCGGGTCCCGTCAGCATGCCGAACTGCCGACGCAGGTAGGCGTTGATGCGGACGTCATCGCGCATCCAGGCGCTCAGATCGGCCTCGCCCATGCCCGCGCGAACCAGCAGCGCGCCAGCATCCGCGCCGCCAAGCGCCGCCAGCCATTCGCTGCGTCGCGCGCCGAGATCCTCGTCGGTCGCCGGCGGCAGCGGCGCCGCCCTGGAGAGTTCATCGAGAATCAGCAGCCGGTTCTCGAGCGCGCGCAGCACGGCATCATCCGACGACGTGTCGCCGACCAGGTGAAGCATGCTCGCCTGGCGAACGTCCGACAGCGTGATGACGCGGCCGCTCACTCGCGACACCACGCGATCGACTTCGACCTGCGCCTGGGCCATGCGCGGTACGGCCAGCAGACCGGCCGCGCACGCGATCGCGCCAACCAGAAGGAGCGACTTGGTCATCAGAACGCCTCCCCGATGCTGAGGTGATACTCCCATCCGTTCTCACGGCGGCCGTCGAATGTCTTCGGGCGTATCTTGAAGCCGAAGTCCAGCCGCAGCGGTCCGAGCGGCGAGTCGTAACGCAGGCCGAAGCCCGGTGCCGCACGCAGCCGCGTGAAATCCACGTCGGTGGCCCGCGCAAACACGTTGCCGCCGTCGAGGAACGCCACGACGCCCAGGTCGCGCCCGTACAGCCGCGTCAGGATGCGCCGCACCTCGACGTTCAACACCACGATGCCGTTGCCGCCGCGTGACAGGCCCTCTGGCGTGAGGATCTCTTCGACGCCAAGGCGGTCCAGCTGGAACCCGCGGACCGTCGTGGCGCCACCGCCAAAGAATCGCTGACTGGCCGGCAGATCCTCGACGGCTGCCTGGGTGACGAGGCCCGTGACCGGATCCACCACTTCCACCACACGTTCGAAGCCGCGCGCGAGGCCCATCATGGCTCGCCCGGCGACCACGGTCCTCGCCCCGGCGTCGACGCCCCGAAAAACCGAGGTCTGGAAGAAGGCCTTCAGGTAGCCGACCTGCGATCCGATCGTGCGCGCGGCCGCCTCGATGTCCGCCGTCACGAACGTGCCGCGCGTGGGATCGATCGGATTGTCGCGCCGGTCCCAGGAGATGCCGCTCGAGAGCATCGACAGTCGGACCTGCGGGAACAGCCGGTCGATCAGCGGCCTGTCGCTTTCGCTGATGCGCAGGTTCGACAGCCGCGTGAACTCCAGCGCATAGCGACCCGACACTGACAGGTCATCGCCCAGCTGGCGCAGGGCTTCGGCGTTGGCGCGCTGGCGGATGAAATTGAAGTTCGTGCGATGCCCCTGCTCCGATGCGAGACCCAGCAGCAGATCGGTGTCCGACCGGAACGCGTGCCGTTCCTGGAACGTGCCAGCCACCCGGTACTCGGTGAACCCCAGCGTATCCCCCGACGCATCTGGATCGGCGGCATCCTCGGGATCGGGGTCGTCACGCCTGAGGCTCACGCGCGAGAAGAAGCTGATCGTCCGGTTGCGGCCGCCCAGGCTGCGCCGGCTGATCTCGAACGACCCGCGCGGTGCGAACTCGAGCCGGTCGGTGAACCCGCGCGTGTAACGCGACGCCTCGAGACCCGCGGCGATCCCCGCCGCGGTCGGCGGCGCCTCGACCACGTTGACGATCACGTGCCCGATCGATTCGCCCGGCGCCCGGTCCGCCACCGAGAGCGTGATGCGGCGAAACACGCCCATGTCGATCAGCCGCCGTCGGGCCTCGTCGAGCGCGGTCGTGCCGGCCGGCTGGCCCGGCGTGAGGCGCAGTTCATCGAGAATCACGCGTGTGGCGATCCGCTCGTTGCCGACGACGGAGATATCGCCGATGAGCACGCGTGTCCCTTCGCTCGCCTGCACGTTGAGCGTGACCGAACGCCCGTCCTCCGAGAACACCGGGTCGACGGCAACGGCGGCCGAGGGGAACCCGCGGTCGAGGTACAGCGCGCGCATGGCCGACAGATCGCGGGCGGCTTCCTGCTCGACGTACGGCTGTCCGACGCGCGACGTCATGACGTCGAGCAGCGTCGCTTCCGACACCAGCGGCGTCCCCGCCAGCGAAAAGTTCACGGCCTCGAGGATGCCGGCCGGCCCTTCGGTAATGGTGGGATGCAGGATGACGGAGGCCCTCGACGCGGATCCGCCCGCGACATCCTCGTAGGTCGGCTCGGCGCGGACCGCGTAGTGACCGGCGCGACGGTAGGCGTCGACGACCCGCGAGAGGCCGACCAGAAATCGGTCTTCGTCGAACACGTCGCCCGGCCGCATGCCGATGAGTTCACGGATGTCGGCCGCCGGCATCGACGTGCCTTCGGGGAGGTCGATGCGCTCGACGTAGTAGCGCGGGCCGCGATCGATCGTGAACGTAATCACGAGCAACGCCCCGTTCTGCTCGGTGCTGCGGGTGAACGGTGCGCGCGCCCGCCAGTAGCCCTGGGCGCGGAGGGCACGCTCGATACGTGCCCGGGAATCCTCCAGCAGATCCTCATCGGCCGACCCGGCGGCGCGCAGCGGAATCAGTTCGTCGACGCGGCCTGGCAGCGCCCCCTGCGGCGTAACGCGCACTTCGACGCGCGGCCCGGCATCCACGCCAATGAGGATGGCCACCCCGTCGAGCGCCTCGACCGATACCTGCATCGTCAACTGGGCCTCGTAGTGACCGCGACGGCGCAGGTCTTCCTCGATCTCGGTCAGTGCCGCCTCGATCTGCCGCGGGCGATAGGGCTGGCCCACGCCGGTCCGCGACCGACGGACGACTTCCTCGACCGAGAGCGGCGAGACGCCGCGCACGTCCACCGAGCGGATGGCAGCCTGCGGCCCGGCTTCGATGTCGAGAATCAACGAGGCGGCATCGGGATCGTGCGTCAGTTCCGTTCGACCCGTCACGCGGGCATCGAGATATCCCTCGTCGCGCAGGAACTGCGCCGTGACGCTCTCGACCGCCGAGATCCGCGCCGACGTCGGCACGCCACCGTACCGCTGCTGCAGCAGCCGACGCAGCGTCGACGCCGGAATCCCGGTGTTTCCGACGATGTCGAGCGAGGTGATCGGATGGCGCGGCGTCAGGCGGAAGATCACCTCGACACCGCCCTCGACCGGGAGGGCGTCCACCGCGATGCCCTCGTACCGCCCCAATCCGTCGAGGCGGGCGATCGTGGCGCGCGTGTCCTCGCGTCGCAGCGGCTCGCCAACGCGGACGGCCGACAACTCGACGAGCGTCGGCGTGGTATCGACGCGCCCCTCCACCTCGAACCGAAGGCCCACCACCCGCTGACCGATAACGTCGGCGGGCGTCTGGCCGACGGCCATGGCCGGCACGAGCAGCGCCACGACGACCGCGGCATGGCAGAGGCGCCGGAATCCCATCAGAAGACGTACCGGATGCGGAAATCGAGCGCGAACGTCCGGTCTTCGTTGCGCGAAAGGACCCAGGACAACCTGTCGTTCTGGTCGTACTCGAGCATGATCAGCTCTTCCTCGAGCCCGCCCAGCGTTCGCGAATAGGTGAGGTATACCCGCGGGGAAATCCGTTTGCCGAACGTGATTCGGGCCATGGGATTCACCTGCTGGAACGCCTGCTCGCCGAGCAGCACGGGCGTAATCTGCACGGTATCGACAGCGCCCGTGCGTTCGACGACGTTGCCGACCCGCGAGGTGATCGGCTGGGCCAGCAGCGCGGCGCCAACCGTCTGCAGCATCTGCTGCTGCATCTCCTGCGTGGCTCGCAGCGAGCGCTCCTCGGCCATCCCGAGATCGGGGATGCCGCCCATCAGCAGGGAGTAGACGTCGCTTTCGGGCAGCCACGGGTCCGACTGCACCTGCACGCTCGCACTGCCCAGCGTGCCGCCCGCCGTGACGTTCACGGTGAACGTCTGCCCCGCGGCGCGCACGCGCGTCTCGGCCGCCAGGTCGAAGACGGGATCGGCCTGGTTGGGCAGGAAGTTCACGCCGCCTTCGCGCAGGTAGAACCGATTGCCGTTGAAGACCACCTCGCCGCCCACGATATCGATACGGCCGTCGATCGTGGGCGCATCGAACGTGCCGCGCACCCGCAGGTCGGCGGTGCCTTCGATCCGCGCATCGTTGTTGTTGATGAACGGCATGCGCGGCGCAACGACCTGGATATCGAGCGCCAGGCCGGTCCCCTGGCTCGCCGGGGCGAGCGACGGCGAGCCGACCGACGACGTGCTGCCTCCGGTGGGCAGGCCGAACAGGCCGCTGCCCTGTGTCGTACCGGCGAACGCCACGCGCAACACGTCGATCGTGCCGGTGGCCACCGGCGCGTGGAGCGGGCCGGTGAGCAGCAGATTCATGTCGACCGTGGAGTTGAAGCCCTCCGGATACCGAAGGCGCATCGACCGTCCGCGCGCGGTGAGGTTGAACTCCGAGACGGCGTAGCCGTCGAGCGCAATGCTGCCGCCGAACGTCACGTCACCGCTGCCGATGCGCCCCGTCATCCGCTCGAGGTTGACGGCGTTGGCACCGAACGTGATGCGCCCGTTGAGCGCCTCGAGGCTGTGGGGCGACTCGAGCGGGCGCAACCGGCCGTCGGCGACCGTCGCCTCGCCGGTGAGACGCGGCGCATCGAAGGGGCCCGACAATCGCGCGTTGAGACGCGCGGCGCCGGTTGACGTCAGTCCCTGGAAGAAGAGCTGCAGGATCGAGAGGCTCGCGTCGCCCGAGGCGGCCAGGTCGAACGTCCTCCCGCGTGCATCTGCCGATCCGCCGAGCGAGAGGTTCGTATCGCTGCCGCGCAGCTCCAGCGACTCGATGCCCAGACGCCCGTCGGCGAACCGCAGGTGAATGGGTCCGTTGTTGGTCAGGTCGTAGTCGTACAGGGTGAGCGTCGCCTCGTCGACCACCGTATCGACCGTCAGCTCGAGCGGTTCGGCCAGTGGGCCCGCCACCGACAGCGTGCCTCCGACAACCGCGCGCGTGTACGGCGAAATGTCGGTGGTCATCGCGAACTTGAGGTACGGGTCGAGGGCGGTTTCCTGAAACCGCAGGCGCAGGTCCGACGTGTAACGTTCGTCGAAGCCGATGGTACCGGTGCCGACGACCTGCAGGCGGCTGGACGCGGCGACGAGCCGCTCGATCGTCATCGTCTCATTGGCAATTGCCACCCGTCCGGTGACCGCTCCAATCCCCTCGTCGCCGACGAACAGGTCGCCGATCGAGGCATCGAACGAATAAGTGGGCGATTCGAACTCCCCGGCCCCGGTCGCACGGAAACGCAGGCGCCCGGTGAGCGGCGTCTCCTCGAGGCGGAAATTGTCGAGGCTCTCGACCGCCACGCCGACTCCTTCCGCATTGAACGCGTAGGTACCGTCCCAGCCCACGTGGGCCGCGCCGGAAACGCGGCCCGGTCCCTTCTGGATCTCGAGGCGATGGACACGCATGCCGGTCCCCTCGAGTTCGAGGTCGGCCGTGGCGACCTCGAATCGTTCGCCCCACGCCCGCCCATCGTCGATCCGGATGGATCCGGAGCCGAACATGTTCCGATACTGCCCGCTGAGATCCAGGTCGGTTTCGCCAATGGTGCCGTCCATCGACCAGTCGTCGAGACCGAAGGCGTGTCGAAGATCGGAGACCGGCCAGCCAGTCAGTCGCACGTGTGCGCGAATCTCCTCGGCGTCGTCATTGCGGAAGCCGAGGGCGAACCGTCCGTCCGAAGTGATCGTCCCACCGTCTCGCGTGATGTGACTGTTGGTGATGTCGACGTATCCGCGCTCGATGACGAGGTCGGCCGTCGCCGTGCCCCAGGTCACGTCCCACACGCGCATGGACTCGCCATCGAAGTGGCCCTCGATGCGCGGAGACGAGAACGCCCCGGTCATCACGCCGTCGAACCTGCCCCGGCCGCCCACCTCGATGGCGCGCGTGGGCCCGGAGACCGCGGTCATGATGGCCGCCAGCAACCGGTCGCTTTCCTGCCAGTCGTGGCTCGTGACATGGAAGGGAAACACGTTGGAGCCATCCGGCGCCATGCGGCCGGAGAACGCGATATTCGAGTGCGACGTCGCGACTCGGCTGTCGGCGAACGTGATGCCGCCAGGTTCGAACGTGTACTCGAGACTGGCGCCGATGGCGAGCGGCGTACTGCGCGGACTCGAATCGAACGGCTGGGGCTCGAACGCCGCAACCAGCGGCACGTCGGGCAAACCTTCCGGCGCGAGTGGGGGCGTGCCGGGCAGCGGCGTGATGCTGGTGCGGCCGGAGCCGCGCCGGCCCGACGACATGCTCCCGTTCGGCCAGGCCAGAGACAGCGTGCCGTCGGCCGTGCCCGCCAGTCGCAGGCCACGCAGTCCCATCAGCCGATCGAGCTCGAACAGCTCGACGCCGGCGTATGAGGCGTCGAAACTCGCCGTGGCCGGGTTGGGCGTGCCGAGCGGCGACAACGAATAGGTGAACGTCGTGCGGCCGCCCATCAGATCGGCCTCGGCATGCGTCACGGCGAACAATTCGGGCTTCCACGTCAGCGTGCCGTCGAGGTTCGTGAAGGCCAGGTCGTTGACCACGGCGGCGTCGCTCGTGAAGCGGCCCGTCAGGTCGCGCACGCCGTCCCGCCCCAGCGCGAACTGGCCGACAAAGGCGCTTTCGCCGGCAAGGCGCCACGTTTCCCGCGTGAAGAACAGCTCCTTCATGCGCGCGAAATCCACGCGGGACGTGACGTTGTAGATCTGGTTGGGCCACTGGCTCATGTCCACCATGCCATTGACCTGGGACACGCTCCCATCGGCGATCAGGTCGATGTGGCGCAGGCGCACGATGGATCCGTCGAGCGCGAACCGGGCCTCGAGATCGGTGGCCATCGGCTGGTAGTCCTGGATCTGGACGACACCGCCCTTGAACCCCACGCGACCCACGTATTCCTGCAGCGCCGTTGCGCGCGCGAAGTCGAAGGTCAGGTTCGGGGCCACCACGCTCCACGGCGTGGCGTGGTCCTCGTAGATGAAGTGGCCTCCGTGGGCAAACGCGTAGTCGACGGTGGTCGTGAACGTGCGCGGCCCGGTACGTGGCGGCCGCGGCGGCCCCGTGAGGCGCGGCACGTTGTGGCCGCCGTCCCACGACTCGACGACCATTGCCCACCCGTCGAGTCGCAGGTTCAGGTGGACTTCACGACGGAAGATCGTCCACCAGGGCACGTTGACGCGTACCCGATCGATCGTCATGAACGGACGATCCTGCGGCGTCCGTCCTTCGATGACGATGTCTTCGATGGTGAAGGCGCCTGGCGTGATGCGGGCGGAAATGCGGCCGATGTGGAGCGGGCGGTCGAGGAAGCGGCTTCCCTGCTCTTCTGCCATCCGCTTGATCTGCGGAAACCGGCCGAGGTCCATCGTGAAGAACGACACCACGACGGCGGCCGTGATCGCCACCACGACGGCGAGCGCACGCCGCATCCAGCGCAGGATGACGTGCCGACGCCGCCGCGCCGACCGATCGGTCCCCTGCGCCTCGACGGCGGTATCCTCGGGCGGAGGTGGCGCTTCGCTCACGGGTTCACTTTATCGTAGGGCGCCGGGCGAGGCCGGCCGTACAGGGCTTCCGCAGCCCTTATTCCAGGGTGACCAGCAGGCGGCCGGACTCGACTGACGCGCCCTCGGCCACGGCGACCTCCGCCACGACGCCGCCGCGCTGCGCCGTCAGTGCGTTTTCCATCTTCATGGCTTCGATGACGACCAGCGATTGCCCGACGGTCACCTCGTCGCCGGGCCGCACGAGGACGCGAACGATGCGGCCCGGCATTGGAGCCGACAGCCGGTACGGACCTGTGCCCTGAACCTCTCCGCCGCCGCCGTGCGCCCGCCGCCCGTCGAGGCGCGCCACGACGTCGACATGAGGCAGCTGGACGAGCCACTCACCACGTGCGCGCTCGGCGAGGGCGGCATCGATCACGCGCCCATCGGCGTCGACCAGCGACAGGCCCACGTCGGTTTCCCGCACGTCGAGGAGCATCGGGGGCGACGGCTCCGGATCATCGTGCGCCTGCAGCGTCACCTCGAGCCTGCCATCGGTGCGCCCGGCACGGGTGACAGACGCCCGGTACAACCGCCCGCCGATCTCGATGTCGAGTGTCATCGCAACGACTCGCGTCGGGCCGCACGGTGCCAGTTCGATGCCCGGACGCCGGCGGCATCGGCGACTCCCGGCTGTGCGGCGCGTCGCCACGCGGCCACGGCCACGGCCGCGAGCGCGGCCCGGACGTCCTCCGGCCGCGCGGCCACGAACGGCTCGACGCGCCCGGCCAGCACACCGTCGAGGTAGGTCGTACTGAACGCACCCTCGTGGAAGGCAGGCTGGCGCACGAGCCACCGGAAGAACGGAAGCGTGGTCATGACACCAGCGACGCGATATTCGTCGAGGACGCGCGTCAGCCGGTCGACGGCCTCTGCGCGCGTCGCCGCATGCACCGTCAGCTTGGCAATGAGCGGGTCGTAGAAGATCGGGATCGTGTCGCCCGGCACGACGCCGCGGTCGTCGCGTACGCCCGGCCCGCCCGGCACCGACAGCCCGCGCACCAGCCCCGGCGACGGCAGGAAGCCGCGATCGGGATCCTCGGCGTAAATGCGGCACTCGACGGCATGGCCGCGCGGCTCGATGGCCTGCACGGGGTCAATCGCGAGGCGATCCCCCCTCGCGATGCGCAACTGCCACTGCACGAGATCCACGCCGGTCACTGCCTCGGTCACGGGATGTTCGACCTGCAGGCGGGTGTTCATTTCCAGGAAGTAGAAGGCGCCCTCGCGATCGACGAGAAATTCAATCGTCCCGGCGTTGACGTACCCGACCGTTCGCGCGATGCGCGCGGCGGCATCGGCCATGGCCAGCCGCGTCGCGACGTCCAGCGCCGGCGAGGGCGACTCCTCGACCACCTTCTGGTGCCGACGCTGGATCGAACATTCGCGCTCGACGAACGGAATGACGGTGCCGTGGGCGTCGGCCAGCAACTGGATCTCGATGTGCCGTGGTTCGATGAGCTGCCGCTCCAGGTAGCACCGTCCGTCGCCAAAGGCCGAATGCGCCTCGGAGCGGGCGCGCACGAGCGCCGGCAGCAGTTCGGCCTCGCTGGCCACGGCGCGCATGCCCTTCCCCCCGCCGCCGGCCACCGCCTTGATCAGGAGGGGATAGCCGACAGCGGCCGCCACACGCACGACTTCATCGTCGGGCGCGTCCTCGGCAAAGGGATGATCGGACCCCGGTACGACGGGCACGCCGGCGGCGCGCGCCACGTCACGCGCCGCCGTCTTGCCGCCCATCCGCTCGATGGCGTCAACGCCTGGCCCGACGAAGACGAGCCCCGCCTCGGCACATGCGTGCGCGAAAGCAGCGTTCTCGGCAAGGAACCCGTAGCCCGGGTGGACGAAGCTCGCGCCGGTCCGGCGTGCGGCCTCCACGATGCGGTCGATTCGAAGGTAGCTCTCACCGGCTGGTCCCTCGCCGATGCAGCAGGCCTCGTCGGCAAGCCGGACGTGCAACGCGTTGCGATCGCAGTCGGAATACACGGCAACGACGCCGAACCCCATCTCGCGACACGCGCGAATGATGCGAACGGCAATCTCACCCCGATTGGCTACCAGAACCTTCATGTGTCGATATGCGTCGCGGCGCCCGGAAGGAACCGGATCACGCGCTACAGCGGAATGTTGCCGTGGCGGCGCGCCGGCATGCGCTCGCGTTTGTTGGCGCTGCGCCCGAGCGCGGCAATGAGCGTCGCCCGTGTGGTGCGCGGCCGGATGATCGCGTCGACGAACCCGCGGGCCGCGGCGACGAAGGGGTTGGCCAGCTTGTCGCGAAAGTCGGCGACGAGCCGCGCCCGCTCGGCGGCCGGGTCGGCGGCGGCCGCCAGTTCCCGCCGGTACAGGACGTTGACCGCGCCTTCCGGCCCCATCACCGCGATTTCAGCCGTCGGATACGCGTAGTTGAAGTCAGTCCGCAGATGCTTGCTGGCCATCACGCAGTACGCGCCGCCGTAGGCCTTCCGCGTGATGACCGTGATCTTCGGGACCGTTGCCTCGGCAAAGGCGTAGAGCAACTTGGCGCCGGCGCGAATGATGCCGCCGTGCTCCTGCGCGACCCCGGGCAAAAAGCCGGGCACGTCCTCGAACGTGACGAGTGGGATGTTGAACGCGTCACAGAATCGCACGAATCGCGCCGCCTTCTCGGAGGCGTCGATGTCCAGGCACCCGGCGAGCACGGCCGGCTGGTTGGCGACGATGCCCACCGACCGCCCCCCGAGCCGGGCGAACCCCACGACGATATTGCGCGCGAAGTGCCGGTGCACTTCCAGGAATCGCCCATCGTCGACGACGGCGTGAATCAGCTGGAGCATGTCGTAGGGCTGATTCGATTGCCGAGGGACGAGATCATCGAGCGCGGGGTCTTCGCGGCCGATCGGGTCGTCGGTCGGTCCGAAGGGCGGGTCGTCGAGGTTGTTCGAGGGCAGGTAGCCCAGCAGCTCGCGCAGCAGCTGCAGGCAGGCGCGATCGTCCGGCACGGCGAACTGCGCAACGCCGCTGGTGGCGTTGTGCGTCATCGCGCCGCCGAGCTGTTCCTTGGTGACGTCCTCGTGCGTGACGGTCCGGATGACGTCCGGCCCCGTCACGAACATGTAGCTCGACCCTTCGACCATCACCGTGAAGTCGGTGATGGCTGGCGAGTACACGGCACCGCCCGCGCACGGCCCCATGATGGCCGACAGCTGCGGCACGACGCCCGAGCTGAGGGTATTGCGGAGGAAGATGTCGGCGTAGCCACCGAGCGAGGCGACACCTTCCTGGATGCGCGCGCCGCCCGAATCGTTGAGGCCGACGATGGGCGCGCCCATCCGCACCGCAAGGTCCATGATCTTGACGATCTTCGCGGCGTTGGTCTCGGAGAGCGACCCGCCGAAGACCGTGAAGTCCTGCGCGAAGGCGTAGACCGGGCGGCCGTCGACGCGGCCATGCCCGGCGACCACGCCATCACCCGGAATCAGTTCGGCATCCATGCCGAAGTCCCGGCATCGATGCGTGACGAACCGATCGATCTCCTCGAAGCTGTCAGGATCGAACAGCAGATCGATGCGCTCGCGCGCCGTCAGCTTGCCGGCGTCGTGCTGCCGACGGCGGCGCGCCTCGCCCCCACCCTGCCGGGCCAGTTGCTCGAGTTCGGCGAGCCGTTCGGCCGGATCCATCAGGCTCGGGCCGCTTGCGCCTTTTCCCAGTCCTGCAGGAACTTCGCCAGACCGATGTCGGTGAGCGGGTGCTTGAAACACGCTTCGATGACAGACACCGGGCACGTGCAGACGTCGGCGCCCATCCGGGCCGCCTCGACGATGTGGATCGGATGGCGCACGCTGGCGACGAGAATCTCGGTCGTGAACTCGTACTGATCGAAGATCTCGACGATATTGCGGATGAGGCCCATACCGTCGGTCGCAATGTCGTCGAGCCGGCCGACAAACGGGCTGACATATGCCGCGCCAACCTTGGCCGCCAGCAAGGCCTGCGTCGGCGAGAAGATGAGCGTGACATTCACGCGGTGGCCCTCGGACGCGAGCACGCGCGTCGCGCGCACACCGTCGCGGGTGAAGGGCACCTTGACGACGACGTGCTTGTCGATCTTCGCCAGTTCGCGCCCTTCCGCAATCATGCCGTCCGCGTCGGTCGCGACGACTTCGGCGCTGACAGGTCCCTGCACGATGTCGCAGATCTTCTGGATGATGGCCTTCGGGTCGCCCCCCTCCTTCGCCATGAGCGACGGATTGGTGGTGACGCCATCGATAATGCCAAGCGGCACCAGTGATTCGATGTCGCGCAGGTTGCCGGAATCAATGAACAGTTTCATGGGTGCCTCGAGTTTCTCCTGCGCGCCCGGAAGACCGCGTGTCCCGCAGCCGCGGCGCGCATCCCCGATGGTGGCGCCGCCCGGTCGAAAGAGGCGGCGTCGAACGACCGTCGATCGTACCGATCATACGTCGACCGGCGCTGGAACTCACGTCAGGGCGCCTGGCGCACCGTGATGGTCTCCGGTTCCGACAGCGCGCTGGCGTTGGGAGACGGAGCCGAGTCGACCGCGTAGACGGCGTAGGTGTAGGTGCCCCCCGGCTCGACCGTCGCGTCGCGATAGGTGGTTTCCCGCACGGGATCCCGCATCAGCGGCGTCAGCGGTGCATCCGTTCCGGAGCCGCGCAGCACCACATAGCCAGTCAGATCGGACGCGTCAACGGCCGTCCATATGACCGTCACCGCCTGCCCCTCCTGGACGACGCGCACGCCTGTCGGGGATGGCGGCGGGTACTGGTCGACCGGTGTAAGGCACACCGGTGCTGTCGTGGCACCCGCGATTGTCACCGCACCGGCCACCTCCAGCGACTGCACGACGACGCAGACCTCCCGTGCGAACTCGACGGGGATTTCCAGTCCGGGCGCCGCGAGGGGGGCCGGCGTCAGCAGTTCGGGCGCCGCCGTCGGGCTGGCCGACACGCGATACGCGCGAAACGCATGGCCCGCGTCGGCGCCGTCCCATGTCACGCGCACCGTCGTCGCGTCATGCGTGAGCGCGAGATTCTGCGGTGCGGCGGGCAGGGGTCCGAGCGAGACGATGGCCACGGGTGTCGGTGGCCCGCTGCGCCCCCCTGAGACGCCGGTCGCCGGCACTGCCACGTAGTGCAGCGCCGCTGCCCCTCCGGCCGCCTCGATGGCTTCCGTCGCGTCGACGAATGTCGCAACCTCCCCCGGGGCCGGCACCATGGTCGACGCCGGCGTCTGCGACGGCGCGCCATCGACGGGCGCCGGGCGCCGAACGGGCAGGCTTGTCAGCAGGTTGGCGGGATTGGCCGCCACCTGGCCGGCGGGGATGGGCGGCTGATCCGGACCGGCCAGGAGCCGATAGATGTCGATGCGATCGACGGCGACGGGCGTCGTGCCGTCGATGTTGGCCGACGGCACGGTCATGCGCAGCTCGACTCTCCCGGCCGTGCGGAGCACGGTCAGGTCGGCGATCCGCGCCGGGACCGGCCGCAGCGGCGGCAGCGGATTGCCCTTCTTGCCGCACGCCGCGGCGAGGACCGCCAGTGCCACGCACGCTGCCAGAAGCGAAGTCGCCCGGCGCGTCACAGGATGTACCGGGACAGGTCGTCGCTCTTGACGATATCGGCGAGCATGCGGTCCACGTACGGACTGTCGATGACGATCTGTCCGGCGCCCATGTCGGACGCGTGGAACGAGACTTCATCGAGCAGCCGTTCCATGACGGTGTGGAGTCGTCGGGCGCCGATATTCTCCGTGCGGTCATTGACGACCGTGGCCAGTTCGGCAATGCGCTCGACCGCCTCGGGTCGGAACTCGAGCGTGACGCCCTCGGTGCCAATCAACGCGGTGTACTGCTTGGTGAGCGCGCCCTGGGGCTCGGTGAGAATCCGCACGAACTCGTCGCGCCCCAGTGCTTCGAGTTCCACCCGAATCGGGAACCGCCCCTGCAGTTCGGGAATCAGATCCGACGGCTTCGAGACGTGGAACGCTCCCGCCGCGATGAACAGGATGTGGTCGGTGCGCACCATTCCATGTTTCGTGTTGACGGTCGTTCCCTCGACGATGGGCAGGATGTCGCGCTGCACGCCCTCGCGGCTCACGTCGGGCCCGTGCCCACCTTCCTTCCCGGCAATCTTGTCGATCTCGTCGATGAAGATGATGCCCGCCTGCTCGACACGATCGATCGCCGCGCGGGCGACGCCGTCCATGTCGATGAGCTTCTGGGCCTCTTCCGTCGTGAGGTGATCGAACGCCTCGCTCACCGCCATGCGGCGCTTGCGCGTCCGCCCGCCCGAAAACATGCCGGGCAGCATGTCACGGAGGTTGATGCCGATTTCCTCGACCGACGAACCCTGGATCAGCTCGAACGACTGCGTCGAGCGATCGCGCACCTCGACTTCCACGACCTTGGTGTCGAGCCGGCCGGCCTGCAGCTGTTCGCGCAGCCGCTCGCGCGTCGACGCGGCGTGATCGCGCGTCACCTGCGCTTCGGTCGAGTCGGCGCCAAAGGGTGAGGCCGGCGGCGCCGCCGCGGGTGCCGGCGAGGGCGGCAGCAGCAGATCGAGCAGCCGCTCCTCTGCGGCCTGCCGGGCCCGATCGCGCACTTCCTCCTGGCGCTCTTCAGTGACGAGCTTGACGGCGATCTCCACCAGGTCGCGCACCATCGACTCGACGTCGCGCCCGACGTATCCCACTTCGGTGAACTTCGAGGCCTCGACCTTCAGGAAGGGGGACTGTGCCAGCCGCGCAAGCCGGCGCGCGATCTCTGTCTTGCCGACGCCGGTCGGTCCAATCATCAGGATGTTCTTCGGCGCGACTTCCTCGGCCAGATCGGGCGCGAGCCGCTGCCGACGGTAACGGTTGCGCAGCGCGATGGCCACCGCACGCTTCGCCTTCGCCTGCCCGACGACGTACTTGTCGAGCTCGGCAACGATTTCGCGGGGCGTCAGCGCGGTCGACGATGGGGCGACAGACGTATCGGGCATGGGAATGACGGGCATCACAGCTCTTCCACGACGATGCGGTCGTTTGTATAGATGCAGATGTCGGCGGCAATGGCCATGGCCTGCTCGACAATCGCGCGCGCGTCGAGGTCACTGTGGCGGACCAGCGCACGGGCGGCAGCCATGGCGAACGGACCGCCCGACCCGATTCCCATGACGCCGTCATCCGGCTCGATGAGATCGCCGGTGCCCGACAGCAGGTACATGGCGCGCCGATCCGAGACGAGCAGCATCGCCTCGAGACGGCGCAGCGCGCGATCGACGCGCCAGTCGCGCGCGAGCTCCACCGCTGCCCGCTCGAGATTGCCACGATGCTCCTCGAGTTTGGCTTCGAAGCGGCCGAAGAGTGCGAACCCGTCGGCTGCCGACCCGGCAAATCCCGCCAGTACCTGATCGTGGTAGAGCCGCCGAACCTTGCGCGCGTGGTGCTTGACCACGGTTTGACCCAGCGTGACCTGGCCGTCGCTGGCCAGGACGACCTTGTCGTTGTGACGGACGGCGAGAACCGTGGTGGCGTGCGCGTGATTCATGAAAGACAACTGTCCGGAGATGCTTGACGATGGAAGGTGGTGGCGACTTCCTAGTTCGCATCGTAGTTCCGGGCGGCCGCGAGGGCAAGCACGCGGCAGTGTCTCCTGCCATGCGTGGCCCCCGCCACCCGTGGAGGACGGTGCGCCGCGCCTGAAAGCGGTGCGGCACGACCCTGCCACCGTCAGCGGTGGCAGGCAAGTTGCACGAGCCTTACAATCGAAGAGTGATACCACTCAGGAGAATGCTCATGACCAAGTCCCTGTCATTCGCCCTGTCGGTCATCGTGGCAACGGCCCTGGCGGTGCCGACGACGGCTGCCGCGCAGGCGGCGCGCCGCGGCGGTTCGGACTCCGGCGGATCGAGCGGGTCGGCTGGCTCGCGATCCGGCGGTTCGGACTCGGGTGGGTCGGTCGCGGTCCCGCGTCATTCTCCGCCGCCGGCCCCGGCACCGGCGCCGTCGGGTGGTGGCGATTCGCGCGTGGTCGGGCGTCCGGCTGGCAGCCGCCCCGCCGGGTCCGGCGCACGCGTCGCACCGGGCAGTCGGCAGTCGGTCGAAGCTGATGCAGCCGCCCGCCGGGTCCGCACGACGCAGGGCCTGCGAGGCCAGGCACAGCCGCGCGGCGACGTGCCGTTGCCACGGCCGTCCTATCCCGGCTACTGGAACCCCGGGTACTACTATCCCCGGCACTACTACAGCCCCTGGTCGTACTACTACGGGCCGGGTGCGTACAGCCCGTGGATCTACGGCGGGTGGTCCTGGTACAGCTACGGTTGGTACGACCCGTTCCTCTACGACCCGTATGGCTACGGCGGAGTGCCCTACACGTGGACGTCTGCGACGCGGACCTACGATGACCGCGACGCGGGCGCGGCCACAGGGTCGCTGCGCCTGCGCGTGAACCCGAGCAGTGCGCGCGTCTATGTCGACGGCGCCCTCGCGGGAGTGGCCGATGAGTTCGGAGGCCTCAGCAACCACCTGAGCCTGCCCGAAGGTCGGCACGAGCTCGAGTTCCGCGCGGACGGCTACGAGACCGTCACGAAGGAAGTCACCGTGAAGGCCGGCCGCACACAGACCGAGCGCGTGAAGCTCCAGGAAGAGTAATCATTCCCCC
The DNA here is from genome assembly GCA_044507065.1 of Acidobacteriota bacterium. GTDB lineage: Bacteria > Acidobacteriota > Vicinamibacteria > Vicinamibacterales > SCN-69-37 > SCN-69-37. Next base: position 35,236 of record JBIQJY010000006.1, on the reverse strand, counting down.
TCCGGCTCCTGTCGCTCCTGCTTGCGACGGGAGCCGGCTCGCGTCGTCGGTCGCTCACCCGCCTCGTTCCGTCCTTCCCGGCATCGGTTCACCGAGCGTTTGACATAAAGTCTCACGTGATGTCGCAGCCGAGCCTCGCCCGCCAGTTGACCGTCGTCAGCGCCACAGCACTCGTCGTGTCGAACATGATCGGGGTTGGCATTTTCACGACCACCGGATTTCTCGCCGGCGACCTCGGTCAGCCCTGGCTGGTGGTTGGCATCTGGCTGGTGGGGGCGATCCTGGCACTGGCCGGCGCTCTCTGCTACTCGGAACTGGCCGTCAATTTTCCCCGGTCGGGTGGCGAGTACGTGTACCTGACCGAGGCATGGGGTCCGACGTGGGGCTTCGTGAACGGCTGGGTCAGTTTCTTTGCGGGATTCTCGGCCCCGATCGCCGCCGCGGTGCTGGCCATCTGTGCGTATCTGGCGGTCTTCTTTCCCTCGCTGTCATCGGACGCGCCGGCGGCCTTCTCGGTGTCCCTCGGTATCGCCACGCTTGAACTGGGGGCGCTCGAGGCGGTTGCCTGTGCCATTGTCCTGGCCTTCACGGTCGTCAACGTCCTCGGCGCCGCCCAGGTGGCGGCGCTGCAGAACGTGCTCACGGCAACGAAGCTGATCGTGCTGGCCGGATTTCTGGTGCTGGGCTTCGCAATCGGCAACGGGGACTGGGCACACTTCTCCGAGACGCTGCCGCGCGCCGGTTCCACGCCACTGTTCGGACAGTTCGCCGTGAGTCTCGTCTTCGTGTTCTACGGCTACAGCGGGTGGAATGCGGCAGTCTACGTTGCCGAGGAAATCCGCGATCCCGGGCGGACACTGCCGCTGGCGCTCGTGAGCGGGACGGTGTTCGTGGCGCTGTTCTACGTGGCGCTGAACGTGCTTTATATCTACGCAAGCCCGCTCAGTGAACTGGCCGGCGTGCTGGCGGTTGGAGCCACGGCCGCAACCGCCCTGTTCGGCGACCAGGTCGGCGGGGTGTTTGCCGCGGCGATGGCCCTGTCGCTGCTCGCGACGGTCAACGCGATGTCGATGATTGGGCCGCGCGTCTACTACGCGATGGCACAGAATGGTGCCTTCTTCTCCGCCGCGGGCCGGCTGCACCCGCGTTGGAACAGCCCGTGGATCGCGGTCATCGCGCAGGGCCTCTGCTGCTGCGCGCTGATCGTGACGGGCACGTTCGAGAGCCTGGCGTACTACATCGGGTTCACACTGTTCTTCTTCACGGCCCTCGCGGTGCTCGCACTCTTCAAGTTCCGTCAGCGGCCGGGATGGCAGAAATCGCCATGGGTAAGCCTGGCCTACCCGGTGATTCCCCTCGCGTACGTCCTGATGAACCTGTGGGTGCTCATCTACTTCGGCAGCGCACGCCAACTCGAGGCGATCTGGGCGGTGATCACCGTACTCGCCGGCGCCGCTGTCTACCGGTTCTATGTTCAACCGAGAACGACCGCCGACAGATGAGCGGTCATGGTGAGGCCTGCGCCCGCGAGGGGGCCAGGCTTGCCCGAGGCGTTCGTACGAGGGAAACGCGGTGGTCAGGGAACGGTCGTCGTCGACGGTGCGGCCGATGGGATCACGCGACGCTCAACCGGGAACTCACCGAGCGGCACGAGTCGCCCATCGCGGCGCGCAAAGACTTTCACGGTGAAGTCTCTGAAGCTGCTGTGCATGAAGAGATCGTCCTTCGTCTGCGGGGGGTCGAGGGTATAGCCGGCATCGGAACGAACGAGAATCGGTTCGGTCGACGCGGCCGGGGCCAGCTCCTCGGGACCGAGCCCCGTAATCTGCTTTGAATCCAGCTCGCCATCGGCGCCATTCGGCCAGAAGCTGACGAGCAGCTGCACGCGGCTGAGTGGCTCGTCCCCGGCGTTCTGCAGCCGGAAGCTGAAGCTGGGAACCAGCTTTTCCTGCCCACCGACCACCCCGACGTGATACCAGCCGGTGAAGGTGTCGGTAACCGTGAGAACCTGTTCGAGCGCCACCTGCCGGCATCCCAGACCGGTCAGCGACACCACCAGCACGACAACCCCCAGCAGCCTGTTCATGATGGGCCGATTGTAGATCAGAAGCGGTCTTCGAGGATGCGTTCGATGGCCTGCTCCCGCGTGATTCGACCCTGCCGGAGTTCCTGGAGGTCCACGCCCTGAATCGACAGCAGCAGTTTCGAGGGACTGGACCTGTACAGCGGATTCGGGTTGCGCGAGTCGATCTCGCTGACGGCCACCGTCAGCCGCTCGCCGGCGCCAATGGCCAGCACGCCCGAACTGTCGACGACCGCATCGATGAGGGCCCGGCGGACGTGCGAGCTGTACTCGCGATCGGGATCGAACATCGGCGGTGCCTCCACCATGGGATCGTCGGTGACGGTTCCCGCGGCCGCGACCGGCAATGACGGATTGGCCCGCCCCGGACGTTCACGCCGGCGCGCGATCATTTCCCAGACACGGACGGTACCCTCGATACCCGGCACCTGAACGTCGAAGTAGAACCCGTAGCCCGGCAGCCTGACGCCGCGGACGATGGCCTCTTCGGTCGAGAGCGTCAACTCCGGCGCGACGATCAATGCCTGCTTGGCCAGCTCCGCCCCGCCGGCTTCAACCGACCCGCGCAGGACGCGCTCGAAGACCATGACCTGCGACCGTGCGGGATTGTCGCCCGGCGCCGCCGGGGCCTGGCCAAGTGCCACACCCGGCACCGTCAGCACCACCATCGCCACTCCGGCTGCCATCATCTGACGCGTCACGTGCATCACTCCCCTCATCATCGACCGCCGTCGAGCGAGATGCGCTGCAGACTCGACATCTCGACCGCCTCCCTGAGGTTGCTTGTCGTGCTGTTGAGCCGACCGAACTGGCCGTTGAAATAGTTGTTGAGCGCGATCTGATCGTCAATCAACTGCTCGATGGCCAGCAGCCTGGCTTCGAGATGTTCGACGCTCCCGCGCGAACGCGCGCCGGTCCCGACGGGCACCAGGGGCGAAGCGGGGTCCGACGACACGACACTCACGGCCTGGAGGCGTCCCTCCATCTCGTCGCGTACACGTTCCAGAATGCTGGCCTCGAGGTGGGCCAGGTCGTCGGCCGTGACGCCGGCGGGAACGGCTCGTGCGGTGGTCGCCGCGGCCATGGCTGCTGGTGCGGCAGCGGGCACCCCGGGCGCGGGCAGCCACGTCCGCGTGGCCATGCCGCCCGCGGCGCCGGCGGCAAACAGGACGACGGCGGCCGCGGCGAGTCCCCACGCTGGCGCACGACGCCAGGCGGGAACCACAACGGTCGGGGCAACTGGCCGCCAGACGGGATCGTGCTTCGGTACATCCCAGGCCAACAGGTCGTCGCGCACGCTGCGCAGCCCCGTCACTTCCGTGCGGCACACGTGGCACTCGCTCAGGTGCGCCTCGACGCGCCGCCGATCGGCGAGGCTCGACTCGCCGTAGATGAACTCGATCAGTCGTTCACGTTCGTCACACATGGTGAATCACCCGGTTCTTACCCCTACGCCGCGCACGGGCTGCCGTGCGCCGCCTCCTACGAACTGCTCTCCCAGGTCGCCCGCCTCAGGGCAGCTTCTTCGGTCTGCTGCCGTTCGAGCCGCCGCCGCAACACGGACAGCCCCTGATACAGACGCGTCTTCACGGTGCTCAACGGGCAGTCGAGCATGTCCGCAATCTCCTGAAACGTCAGGCCGTGATACTCCTTCAGCAGGATGGTCGAGCGCTGCTCTTCGGGCAGTTCGGCCATCGCCTTCGCCACCGCCTTCGACATCTCGCGCCGGGCGACCAGATCCTCGACCGATTCGGTCTGTGTCGCCTGACTGTCGGCGAGGTCGATGGGATCGACGCCCTCCGGCACCGACACGACGGGCGCGCGGCGTTCGCGCCGAATCCAGTCGCGGCAGAGGTTCAGTGTGATGCGATAGAGCCAGGAGGAGAACTTCGCCTCGCCCTTGAACGCTCGCAAACCGCGATAGGCGCGCATGAACGCTTCCTGGACGACGTCTCGCGCCTCTTCGTCCCGGCCGAGCGTCCGGTACGCGAGTGCGTAGATCGGTCGCTCCCAGCGCGAAACGAGCTGGTTGAAACAGTCCAGGTCGCCGGCCTGGGCACCGGCGACAAGCTCCTCATCCGTCCGGGTCATGGGCAACGGTCGATGCGCGATTCGGTCAGGGGCTGATACCGCGCATCCTGCAGACCTTAGACGGCCCGTCGCGGCACTCAGTCTGTACGCCCCGGCAGGGGCACCTGTCCGGAGTATACGGCCGACGGCGCGGCGCAGGCACGGCGCTGGCCGCCTGCGCTGCTTTTCGGCCACAATAGTGCAGGCGGCCCTGAGCGCCGCCGCTCCGCTCCATGATTCAACTGTCCGGCCTCACCAAGTCCTTCGGCGAACGCATCCTGCTCGACAACGTCACCTGGACGGTCAACGACGGCGACCGCGTCGGGCTCTGCGGGCCGAACGGAGCCGGCAAGACCACCCTGCTCCGAATGCTGGCGAGGCTCGACGAGCCGGACAGTGGTCAGGTGGTCAGGCCGTCCGGCCTCACGGTTGGGTATCTGCCCCAGGACGGACTCGAACATTCGGGGCGCACCCTGATCGATGAGGCGTCGCTCGCCTTCGCCCCGCTGCTCGAAGTGCGCGCCGAGATCGACCGGATTGAGCACGCGCTGGCCGACCCCGCCCTGCCCGACGGAGAGCACGAAGGACTGCTCATCCGCTATCACGACCTGACCGAGCGATATCGGCGCGAGGAGGGGCACAGCATCGAACAGCGGGTGACACAAATTCTGGAGGGCCTGGGCTTCAGTCAGGCGGACTTCACGCGGCAGGCGGAAACGTTCTCTGGCGGCTGGCAGATGCGCATTGCGCTGGCGAAGCTGCTGCTCGGCCGTCCCACGCTGCTCTTGCTCGACGAGCCCACGAATCACCTCGATCTCGACGCCCGCAACTGGCTCGAGGCCTACCTCGAGTCGTACCCGTACGCCGTGATTCTGGTGTCGCACGATCGCTTCTTCCTCGACGCGGTGGTCACGCGCATTGCCGACCTGTCGCTGCGGACGATCACGGACTACGTCGGCAACTACACGAAGTATCTGCGCGAGCGCGACGCCAACCTCGAGCGCCTGCGCAAGGCGAAGCAGGATCAGGACGAGGAGGTGGCGCGGATGCGCGCGTTCATCGACCGCTTCCGGTACCAGGCCACCAAAGCCGCACAGGTACAGAGCCGCATCAAGATGCTCGACAAGGTGGTGCCCATCGAGGTGCCCGCCGAGCGCAAGCGCGTCCACTTCACGTTTCCGACGTGCCCGAAGAGCGGCCGTACCGTTCTCGAAATCGACGGTGCCACGAAACGCTACGGCGATTTGGTCGTGCTCGACAACATCAGCCTCCACATCGAGCGCGGCGATCGCATCGCACTCGTGGCGCCCAACGGGGCGGGCAAGTCGACGCTGATGCGGATGTTGTCCGGCGCCGAAGCCCCTGACAGCGGGGAGCGGCGCGAGGGCCATCAGGTGGTCATGCAGTACTTCGCGCAGGACGAAGCGAACCGACTGCCGCCGAACAAGACGGTGTACGAGGTGATGGAAGCCGACTCGTCAATCGGCATGGTGCCGATGATCCGCAACATCCTGGGCGGGTTCCTGTTTTCGGGCGACGATATCTACAAGCGTGCCGGGGTGCTCTCGGGCGGTGAGCGCACGCGCCTCGCCGTCGCGCGCATGCTGCTGCGGCCAGCCAACACCCTGCTGCTCGACGAGCCCACCAACCACCTCGATCTGGACTCCAAGGATGTGCTGCTCGACGCCCTCGAGGACTTCGGCGGCACCTTGATTTTCGTCTCGCACGACCGGTACTTCGTCGATCGCCTGGCCAACAAGATCGTGGTCGTCGGGCACGGGTCAGTCGAAGTCTATCCGGGCACCTATGAGCAGTACCTGTGGAGCCGACAGGAGCGCTCGAAGCCGGTCTCCCAGCCGCCAGGTGTCGGTCAGCCGACACGAGCACCCCGCCAGGGCCAGAGTCCAGCCCCCGGTCAGAAGGACGGGAAGAAAGGTTCCCCAACGCCCGTCCCGACCGCTGCGCCTGATGCCCGCACTTCCCACCACGAGAAGAAAAAGGCCGACGCCGACGACAGGCGCCGGCGCCGGGAGGCCCAGAATCGCGAAAAACGCATCGCGGAGCTCGAGGCCCTCATAGCCGAGCGCGAGCGGACGATTAAGGATATCGAGGCGAGCATGGCCGCCGCGGACTTCTACGACGACCGGACCGTCGCGGAGGCCGTGATTGCCAGGCATCAAGCCTTGATGTGGGAAGTCGGCGACCTCATGCAGCGATGGGAACAACTTCAAGCTGCAGATGTTGCCGATTAGCCATTTGATTACGTTTCTGTAATTCACTACCACATCTGTAAGGCACGGTCCGCATTGTCGGTGGACCGACACCCACCCGCCGTGGTTCTGTTGGGCACGGCGCCTTGGTGGAACGGGTACGGGCCTTGCCTCTCACAGGCATGCCCGGGGGAGTCGGAATGGCACGGCAGACAACAACACAGGCTGGGACGACCGTCAGACGGTCGGCCCGCACCGGCTCCTCGCACCCGCGAGCCGCCGGCGCTGCCGTCGACGACGGGCAGGCGGACCGCTTCTTCCGCCACCTCGTCTTCAATCTCCGTGCAGGCGTGCTGGCCATCACGCGACAGGGCGACGTGGCCGCCATCAATGACATCGCCTATCGCGTACTGGGGCTGGTACCTGGCCCTGATGACCTGGGGCGGCCGTTCCTGGACGTCCTGCAGGACTGTCCGGAAGTCTGCCAGGTGCTGCAACGGGCATTCGAGACGGACGACCTCCCCAATCGCGCCGAGATGCGACTGCGCAAGACGGGCCGCGCCATCGGCTACTCGCTCTCACCCATCCACGACGACGACGATCGGCTGGTGGGGGCCACGCTGTTCTTCAAGGACCTCACCCGTGTCGAGCAGATCGAGGAGCGCGACCGGTTGCGGGACCGGCTGGCGGCGCTCGGCGAGATGGCCGCGGCGATCGCCCACGAAGTGAAGAATCCGCTGGCCAGCATCGAGGTGATGGCCGGCGTGATGAAACGCCAGCTCATCGACCAGCCCGAATCGCTCGAGACGCTGAACGACATCATCAAGGAAGCGAAGGTCGCCAACGCGATCGTCGTGGAGGTGCTGGAGTTCGTGCGGCCCATACAGCTGCAGGTCGAACGCACCTCGCTCGAGGACATCCTGATGGACTCCATCACGATGGCCGAAGCGAAGATGCGGCGCGGGTCCGTATCGATCCAGACCAATGTGGCGGCCGACGTGCCCGAACTGCTGGCCGACCCACACCAGCTCCGGCAGCTGTTCACCAATCTGCTGGCCAATGCCTTCGAGGCACTTGGCGGTGAAGGCCACGTTGACATCATCGCCGAGCTGCTGCCCGGCGACGACGAAACGTCCGCGGGTCTCGATCCACTACCTCCGCAGGTGGCGGTCGAGGTGCGCGACAACGGGCCCGGCATGGGGCCCGACGATCTCGAACGCATTTTCAGTCCGTTTTTCACGACCAAACCACAGGGCACCGGGCTCGGGCTCGCGATTGTCCGCAAGGTGGTCGACGCACACGACGGGCGTATCACGGCGGTATCGGCACCAGGACGCGGCGCGGCCTTCAAGGTCACGCTGCCGGTGGTGCCGTCTGTTCGCAGCATGGGGAGATAGGCATGGGACGGATTCTGGTTGTCGACGATCACGACTCGCTCCGCAAGGGTCTGGTGCGGGCACTTTCAAACGCTGGACACGACGTGGAAGAGGCGGCCAACGGAACCGTCGCGATCGAGCGGTTGCAGGAGAGCCAGTTCGACGTGGTGCTGACCGACCTGCGCATGGGCGGGGCCGACGGCATGGACGTGCTGCGGACGACGCGATCGATCCAGCCGAATGCCGCAGTCATCCTGATGACGGCGTTCGGCTCGATCCACACGGCCGTCGAGGCGATGAAGATCGGCGCGTTCGACTTCGTGCAGAAGCCGTTCGAAGTCGAGGAGATGGAGCTCAAGATCGAGAAGGCGATCGAGCTGCGTCACCTCAAGTCGCAGGTGGAGTACCTGCGTCACGAGCAGCAGGACATCTACGACTTCGAGCGTATCGTCGGTGCGAGCGGCGCCCTCCAGCAGGTGCTGACCATCGTCAAGAAGGTGGCCCGCAGCAACTCGACGGTCCTGATTCGGGGTGAAACGGGCACGGGCAAGGAGTTGATCGCGGGGGCCATCCACCACAACTCCACGCGGGCCAACCGGGCCTTCGTCAAGGTCAACTGCGCCGCGCTCCAGGAGAACCTGCTCGAATCCGAACTGTTCGGACACGAGAAGGGCGCCTTCACCAGCGCGGACAAGCAACGCATCGGCCGGTTCGAGCAGGCCGACGGGGGCACGCTGTTCCTCGACGAAGTCGGCGACATGAGCCCGAGTACGCAAGCCAAGATCCTGCGCGTGCTGCAGGAACACGAGTTCGAACGACTCGGCGGGACGCGCACGCTGCGCGTCGACGTGCGACTCATCGCGGCCACCAACCGCAACCTCACGCAGATGGTGCAGGACGGCCGGTTCCGCGAGGACCTCTTCTATCGCCTGAACGTGGTGTCGGTCGACATGCCGCCGCTGCGTGACCGCAAGGAGGACATCCCGGCGCTCGCCGACTTCTTCGTCAAGCGCTTCACGCAGGAGCTCAAGAAGCGCGTCGACGGCATCCATCCGGAGGCCTTCAAGGTGCTGCTGCGCCACAACTGGCCGGGCAACATCCGCGAACTCGAGAACGTCGTGGAACGCGCGGTGCTGCTGGCCGACGGGACATCGGTCGGGATGCACGACCTGCAGATTGGCGAGCAGCAGTCGGCCAGCTCGTCCGGCGAACACGCCACCGCAGTGAAGATTCCGCCGACGGGCATCCCGCTCGAGGAGATCGAGCGCCAGGCCGTCGTCGAGGCCCTGCGGATGTCGAACTGGGTGCAGAAGGACGCTGCGGAACTGCTCGGCATCAGCCCGCGCGTCATGAACTACAAGATCAAGATTCTCAACATCGAGATCCCGCGCGGCCGCCGCGTGGTCGTCGAAACAATCAACGCGTAGACCGGCGCCCGGTCTTCGACGGGGCGGCCGGGGCCAGGGGCCCCGCCGTCCCGCTCTGCCTGTCCGCGCGCGGGTGCGCGTGTTGGTACACATCCATCAGGTGCTGTACGTCGAGGTGCGTGTACCGCTGCGTGGTACTGAGCCTGGCGTGGCCCAGCAGTTCCTGGATGGCCCGCAAGTCCGCCCCGGCCTGCAACAAGTGCGTCGCAAACGTGTGCCGGAGGGCATGTGGGCTGATGCCCCGCGCGATCGACGCCTCGCGGACGTACCGCCGCACGATCCGATCGACGCTGCGCGTCGTGAGGCGGCCGCCGCGAAGGTTCAGGAACAACGGGTCGCGGGACCGTTGCTGACGCGAGCCTGCCGATCGCGCACCGGCAGTCGACATCCCGGCGCGATCGGCCGTCATGGCGCGAAGGGCGCGGTGGGCGGCGTGGTTGAACGGCACCAGGCGCTCCTTGCCACCCTTGCCGCGGACGCGCAGGATGCGTCCGGACAGATTCACGTCCTGCATGTCGAGATCCACCAGTTCGCTCAGCCGCAGACCGGAGGCATAGAACAACTCGAGGATGGCCGCATCACGGCGACCGGCGACGGTTGATGCGTCGGGCGCGCCGAGCAGCCGGTCCATGTCGGATGCCACGAGGTGTTCGGGGAGTGTGTGCTCCTTGCGCGGCGCACCGACAAGGGCCGTCGGGTCGTCGGCGAGCACGTCCTCGCGGATCAGGTATCGGGCGAAGGTCCGCAGCGCGGCCAGCCGGCGCGCCGCCGACGCACGGCTGTTGCCGCGCTCATGCAGCGCGGCGAGGAATGCCCGGACGCCGTCGGCGTCGAACGCTTCGACAGGCACCTGGCTCGGTTTCTGACTGCGCCGCTCCGCGAGACATGCCAGCCACAGTTCGAGGTCCGTCCGGTAGGCCCGGAGCGTGTGCGGCGACACGTTGCGGTTGAGCTGGAGGAACGCGAGAAAGGCCCGGCCGTGGTCCTGCAGCGACGCGGGTTGGCGGCCGGTCATCGATCTGCCGGGACCGTCTCGGGGACCGAGGCCGTCTGCCCAATCCACACATCGAGTGCCGCCAGGGCCCGGTCGCTCGCCGCCAGTTGCCGATCCTTCCGCCCCCTCGGCGGCGCGTCGAGCGGCGGCATGATGCCGAACGTGATGTTGGTGGGATCGTAGTGGCGCGGGTCGGCGTGCGACACGTAGTAGCCCAGCGCGCCGATGGCCGTCGTTCGCGGCAGCGGACGCGCCTCGAGGCCGCGCGCGAGCCGCGCGGCATTCATGCCGGCCACCAGGCCCGAAGCCGCCGACTCGACGTAGCCTTCGACACCCGACAGCTGTCCCGCAAAGAACAGGTCGGGTCGCATGCGCGTCTGCCAGGTATCGGTCAGAACCGTCGGACCGTTGATGTACGTGTTGCGGTGAATCATGCCGAACCGCACGAACTCGGCCCGCTCGAGACCCGGGATCATTCGCAGCACGCGCGCCTGCTCGCCCCACTTCAGCTGGGTCTGGAATCCGACAAGGCTGTAGTGATCGCCGGCGAGGTTGTCCTGCCGCAGCTGCACGACGGCAAACGGCCAGCGCCCCGTCCGCGGATCGGTGAGACCGGCGGGCTTCATCGGGCCGAATCGCAGCGTCTCCGGTCCGCGATGCGCCATCACTTCGATGGGCAGACACCCCTCGAAGAACTTCGTGTTGTCGAAATCGTGGACCGTGGCCCGTTCGGCCGTCACGATGGCGTCGTGGAAACGACGATACTCATCCCTGTCGAGCGGACAGTTGAGGTAGTCGCCATCCGGCGATTCGGGCGGGCAGGTCGCTGCAGGCGCGTCGACCTGTTGCGAACGCAGCGAACGATTCCAGCGCGACGCGCGGAACACGCGCGTCATGTCGATGGTCTCGGCCAGGACGATCGGGCTGATGGCGTCGAAGAATGCGAGGTGTTCCGACCCGACGAGCGCAGCGATGTCGGCAGACAGTTCCGGAGAGGTCAGAGGCCCGGTGGCCACAATCACGGCCGCCGCCCCGCCTGGCGGTGGAATACGCAGGACTTCCCCGCGTTCGACGCGGATGAGCGGGTGAGCCACGACGCGCTCGGTCACGCCCTGCGCAAACCGCTCGCGGTCCACTGCAAGCGCCGCGCCGGCCGGGACGCGCACGCGATCGGCCACGTCCATGATGACCGACCCCAGCCGCCGCATCTCTTCCTTCAGCAGGCCGACGGCGTTGTCGAGCTTGTCCGCGCGAAACGAGTTGCTGCAGACGAGCTCGGCCAGCTGGTCAGTCTGATGAACGGCCGTGGGCCTGAGCGGCCGCATCTCGTGGATGACCACGGGGACGCCCGCGCGCGCCGCCTGCCAGGCGGCTTCCGAACCGGCAAGACCACCACCGATGATGTGCACCATCGGCTTCATCATACCCGGCTGGTTTCCCAGCGGCCCGCGCGGGCCCGCGTCAGGCCGGCGCCTCTTCGAGCTCGGCCGATCGCACGTAGTCGCACTCCTCGTTGGCGCAGATCAGCTGGCGGCCGTGCCGCTTGGTGATCTTCTCGGTGAGGAACGCGGCACCGCACTGGGGACACGGTTCGGCGACCGGCTTGTTCCAGAGGGTGTAGTCGCACTTCGGGTAATTGGCGCAGCCATAGAACACCTTGCCGCGACGCGACTTGCGCTCCACGATATCGCCGCCGTCCTTGGGGCAGACGACTCCGGTGGTCTTGTGCTTGACGTACTTGCAGGAGGGATACCCCGTGCACGCCGTGAACTCGCCGAACCGCCCCTGCTTGAGCACGAGGTTCTTGCCGCACACCGGGCAGAGTTCATCGAGGATCTGATCCGGCTTCGCAGCGGCAACACCCTGCTTGGTCGCGATGATCTTCCGCGTCGTCTTGCACTCCGGGTATCCCGTGCAGGCGAGGAACATGCCGAACCGGCCGCGTTTGGCCACCATCGGCTTGCCGCAGTTCTCGCAGGCCTCCTCGAGCTCCTCGGTGGATGATTCGGCCGGCTCGAGCTCGCGTGTGTTGTCGCACTCCGGATAGCGGCTGCAGGCGAGGAAGATGCCGAACTTCCCGGCCTTCTCCACCATCTCGCCCTGGCCGCACTTGTCGCACACCTCTCCGGTCGGCTGCCCTTCCTTGAAGCTGGGCATCTGTTCGGCGGCCAGCGCCAGGTCCTTCTGGAACTTCTTGTAGAAGGCGGCGAGCGTGTCCTTGTAGTCGGCCGTGCCCTTCTCGATCTGGTCGAGTTGATCCTCCATGCGGGCGGTGTACTCGATGTCGAGAATGTCGTCGAAGACCGGGTGCAGCAGCTTGTCGACCAGCCGACGGCCCAGGATGGTCGGCCGGAACCGGCCTTCGAGCTTCGTGACGTAGTCGCGCGCCTGCAGGACACCGATGATCGACGCGTACGTGCTGGGACGGCCGATACCGTTTTCCTCGAGGGCCTTGACGAGGGACCCTTCGTTGAACCGCGACGGCGGCTGCGTGAACTTCTGATCGGGACGGATGGCACGCACCGTCAGCGTCTGCCCGCCCTCGAGCGGCGGCAGGATACCGGACGACGGCTCTTCGTCGGCTTCGACCTGACCGGCCGCCTTCGGGGCCGGACGCTCGGTGCGCTCGCTCTCCTCGGCCTCGCCGGTGCCCTGTCCGTAGACGGCCATCCAGCCGGCGAACTTCGGAACCGAACCCTTGGCGCGGAACAGGTACGCCGCGGCGCGGATATCGACGGTCGTGTCGTCGAAGGTCGCCGGCGTCATCTGCGAGGCCACGAAACGATTCCAGATGAGGCGATAGAGGTAGTACTGGTCCGGCGACAGGTGTGCGCGGACCGCATCCGGGTGATACCGCATGGATGTGGGGCGAATCGCCTCGTGCGCATCCTGGGCGCTGCCCTTGATCTTGTAGCGATTCGGCTGCGCGGGCACGTAGTCGGCACCGAACTGCTGCCCCACGTGCTCCCGCACTTCCTGCAGCGCATCTTCCGAGACGCGCACCGAGTCGGTTCGCATATAGGTAATCAGGCCGACCGGCGCGTCTTCGTCCGGCAGCTGGATCCCCTCGTACAGCTGCTGGGCAATCATCATCGTGCGCTTCACGGGGAACCGCGACGCCTGTTGCAGCTTGCTCGTGATGAACGGCGGCACGGCGTGCCGCTTCCGCTCCTTCGTCTGGACGGAGGCGACGACGAAATCGGCGCGCTCGAGGTCGGCCAGCACGGCCTTGGCTTCGGCTTCGTTGCGGACCTTCGCCGCCGCGTCGCCCTTCTTCACCAGGCGGGCATCGAACTCCGGCGGCTCCGGACCGGCGAGCCGGGCCGTTACATGCCAGTACTCCTCGGGAACGAATGCGTCGATTTCGGATTCGCGGTCGCAGATGAGCTTGAGTGCCACCGACTGCACGCGTCCCGCGCTCAGGCCACGCCGCACCTTGTCCCACAGGATCGGGCTGATCTTGTAGCCGACGAGTCGATCCAGCACGCGGCGTGCCTGCTGGGCATCAACCATCCGCATGTCGATTTCGACGGGGTTCTTGACGGCCTCGAGGATGGCCTTCTTCGTGATCTCGTTGAACATGAGCCGCTGAACCTTCTTCCTGTTCGCGGTCCCGAGTTCCTCGGTCAGATGCCAGCCGATCGCCTCGCCCTCGCGGTCAGGGTCGGTCGCGACATAGATGCGCTCTGCGCCCTTGGCGGCGTCCTTCAGTTCCTTGATGACCTTCGCGCGATCGGGCAGCACGACATAGTCGGGCTCGAAGCCCGCCTCGACGTCGACGCCAATCTTGCTCTTGGGCAGATCGCGGACGTGTCCCATCGACGCGATGACCTTGTAGTCCCGCCCGAGATATTTGTTAATCGTCTTCGCCTTGGCCGGCGACTCGACGACCACCAGAGCCTTTGCCATGAAACGTATGCCTCTACTTCTATTGGTAACAGCTCAGTCAAGCCTGACGTACAGGCCGCCCGGCATTCGGGCCACCCGGCCAGCAAGTTCGAGTTCGGCCAGTTCCGCCAGCAATTGACCCGGTGGCCGCGACACCTGCGCCGCCAGATCATCCGCACTGACAGGCTCGCCGACCCGCATGGCGCCCACCAGGCCGCCGCCCGGACCCGGCCGGGAAGGGGCCGCACCCGGCCACCCGACCGCGGCCAGCACGTCGTCGGCCGTCTCGACCAGGCCGGCTCCATCCTTTATGAGCGCATGACAGCCCCGATGGCAACCAGAAACCACCGCACCAGGCACGGCGAGCACATCGCGCCCCTGTTCAAGGGCCATCCGGGCCGTGATGAGCGACCCGCTGCGCTGGGCGGCCTCGACGACCACGACGGCCAGCGACAGGCCGCTGATCAGCCGATTGCGGAGCGGAAAATGCCGCGGCAGCGGAGGCGTTCCGGGCGCCAGCTCGGAGACGAGACACCCGGTGGACCTGACCCCGGCAACGAGTTCCCGATGCTCACGAGGATACACAACATCGACGCCACATCCGAGGACGGCAACCGTCCGCCCCCCGACTTCGAGGGCGCCCTGGTGGGCCGCGGCGTCGATTCCCCGGGCCAGGCCGCTCACGACGGTCAATCCGGCCCGGGCGAGGTCGCGGCCCAGGCTGCGGGCCGTTGCCAGACCGGCCGTCGTCGCGCGGCGCGATCCAACCAGCGCAACCGCCGGCCCCAGGAGCAGACCCGGGTCGCCAGTCGTCCAGAGGACAATCGGGGGATCGGCAATCTCTGCCAGGCGAGGGGGGTAGCCCTCCTGCCCCAGCGTCAATAGCGCAGCCCCGCACGCGCCTGCCTGCCCGAGCGCTCGCTCGGCTTGCCCCATGGCTGCGTTGACGAGCGCCGGCCGCCGATCGGCCCTGGGCTCGATGGCGGTCGCCAGCGCTCGGACCGGGTCCGGCGTGTCGCGCGGAAGCGCCTTGAACAGGAGGGCGGCGCGCGTATCCGTCCCGGAACGAAGCAGCGAGGCGGCCACGAGCGATTGAAGAGTGGGAGAATAGGCGCCTGGGAGCGGGTGCGTCACGGGGAGGACGGTCCTGCAGCGGCCGTGCCACGATTGAGGACGCACGGGCTGCCGGCCATTGGCCTGAACCCAGCGAATTTCGCCACATGCCGCGGCAGGAGACTTGCAATTTCTGCCACGCCGAAAAGCTGCGCCGCGCGGCCGACGGCGGTATATTGCACGGAGCAAATCCATGCGCATCCATCTCTGGCTCGTGTTCGCGCTCGTCGTGGGCCTTGCGGCCCCTGCGTACGCCGACCGTCGTTCGGACGCGAAGGCACAGGCCGAATTCGGCATCACCGTCGCGCAGCGCGGCCTCTGGAAGGAAGCGGCGATGCGATGGGAGCGCGCCACCGAGATCGACCCGACCTACGGTGCCGCCTGGAACAACCTCGGCGTCGGCTACGAGCAGCTCGGGCGCTTCGACGACGCCCGTCGCGCCTACGAGAAGGCGCTCGAGGTCGAGCCGAGCAACACGTATATCCGCAACAACTACGATTTGTTCCGGGAAATCTATGACCGCCAGAACCGCCGCCGCGATCGTTAGCCTGGCCGTGGCGCTGCCGCTCGCCGGCTGCGTGTCGTTCTACGAGGTCGATGTCGAGACCCCGATCCAGGCGAAGATCGACATCTCGTCCTATCAGCGTGTGCTCGTGGCCGGCTTCCTCAACGGCGGCAGCGAGGCCATCGACGCCAACACCGAAACGGCGCGGCTGCTGCGCAGCCAGCTCCGCAACCGCCAGGAACTGCGCGTCGTCGATGCCGAAGCGCTCCCGCTTGTCGAGGAGATGGACCAGCGCCTCGGTCTCACCCCGCCGACCAGGGGCGGTGAGACGCCGCGCTTCAGCGACGTGAAGGCCCTCGAGGCCCACACGGCCATCTTCGACGACGCGGAGTACTGGAAGAAGATTGGCGAGGAGTACCAGCAGCCGCTCATCGTCACCGGCACGGTCATCTTCAATGAGGTCAGTCGGAGCGGCGTGGTCTCGCGGCCCCAGTCATACGTCAACCAGCAGGGCCTCGAGGAGTACCGCACGGTGCGCGAGTACACGGACATGCGC
The DNA here is from genome assembly GCA_044507065.1 of Acidobacteriota bacterium. GTDB lineage: Bacteria > Acidobacteriota > Vicinamibacteria > Vicinamibacterales > SCN-69-37 > SCN-69-37. The sequence goes on along the minus strand of JBIQJY010000006.1, from coordinate 19,014 downwards.
GGCTTTGCCCTGTCGCCCACGTTCGTGTTCATCGACGGTCGAACGGGAGCCCGGCTGTATTCCGAGGCGTACCACGAGGAAGCGCTCTATCCGGCCGGCCAGAATACCCCGGCCCTGTCGTCCTATTTCGAGCTGATGGACAAGGTGCTGCCGAGCTTCCTGAATACGCTGAGCACCCAGAAGATTCGGGGAACGCGCGTCCTGCTGAAATAAGGTCCCACAGCGGCGCAGGCGCCGGCCAATCGCCCTTCCCCTTGCCTCGCCTGCCGCCGGAATGTTAGCCTTGGAGGTTCTGATCGGGTTCGGAGCCCCGGTCTGCCGTCTGATTCCGTCACCGTTGGAGCGTAAACACATGTTCGCCATAGTCCAGGCTGGTGGTCGCCAGGAGAAGGTTGCCCCGGGCGCTGTTGTCACCGTCGATCGGCTCGACGCCGAACCCGGCGCCGAGATCACCTTCAACCGGGTGCTCTTCGTGGAGACCGACGGCGGCGAACTGGTGGCCGGCGCGCCCTACGTGACCGGGGCGTCGGTGACCGCCGTTGTCGAGGCCCAGAAGCAGGCCCGGAAGGTGCGCGTCTTCAAGATGAAGCGCCGCAAGGGCTATCGCCGGACGCAGGGACATCGCACCCAGCAGACGCAGGTGCGCGTCACGAGCATCAACATCTAGGAACGTTCATGGCTTCCAAAAAAGGACAAGGCAGTTCCCGCAACGGCCGCGACAGCAATTCACAGCGTCTCGGCGTGAAGCGGTTCGACGGCAACCTCGTGACGGGCGGGTCGATTCTCGTGCGCCAGCGGGGCCAGCGCTTCAAGCCGGGCCTCAACGTGGGCCGCGGCAAGGACGACACGCTGTTCGCGAAGATTACCGGTCACGTGAAGTTCAGCGATCACGGCGCGCACGGTCGCAAGATCAGCGTCATCGCTGTCGAGAACAAGGCACAGGGCTAGTCCGTCAGAAGTCGCGCGCCGGCCGGGCGACGCGCTGCGCATGACGGTCGATCCCGCAGCCCGTTCACTCCATGTTCGTCGACGAAGTCGACATCCACGTTCAAGCCGGCGCCGGCGGCAACGGCTGCATGGCATTCCGCCGCGAGATGCGGGTGCCGCGCGGCGGTCCGAGCGGCGGCGACGGCGGCCACGGTGGTTCCATCTACCTGGTCGCCAGCCCGCACCAGAACACCCTCGTCACCTATCGGTATCATCCCCTCTTCAGGGCCGCCCGCGGTCAGCACGGGATGGGTTCGAACTGTACCGGCAAGACGGCTCCCGACCTCGAACTCGAAGTGCCGCCCGGCACGGTGGCCTACGAGGCGGGGCCGGACGGCCTCATCCAGCTGGCCGACCTGACAGAAGTCGGGCAGCGCGTGCTGGTCGCCCGGGGCGGCCGGGGCGGCCGGGGCAACGCGGCGTTCGCCACCGCCACCAATCGCGCGCCGCGGCGGACCGAACCCGGCACGCCAGGCGAGGAACGAACGCTGCGCCTCCGCCTGAAGCTGCTCGCCGACGTCGGGCTGGTGGGCTACCCCAACGCGGGCAAGAGCACGCTCATCGCACGAATCTCCGCGGCGCGACCGAAGATTGCCGACTACCCCTTCACGACGCTGACACCCAACCTCGGCGTCGTCGAGTTGAGTGATGAGCGATCGTTCGTGGTGGCCGACGTGCCCGGCCTGATTGAGGGGGCGCACGAGGGGCACGGGCTCGGCACGCGCTTCCTGGCGCACCTCGAACGGACGAAGGTCCTTGTCCACCTCATCGACGTCTCGTCGATGAGCGACCGCGACCCGGTCGACGACTTCGACGTCATCTCGCGCGAGCTCGACCTGTTCAAGGCCGCCGACGACGACCGCGCGCCGCTGGCGGGCAAGCCGCAGCTGGTGGCCGCCAGCAAGGTCGATGCACTCGACGACCCCGAGCGACTTGCGCGGCTGCGCGCACATATCGAGCATCTGGGACTGCCCTTCTTCGCGATCTCGGCCGCCACCGGCGAGGGCATTCCCGCGCTGCTCGAGGCGATGTGGCGCGAAGTTGCCGCCAGCCAGGAACAGCACGTCCAGGCGGAACCGTGAGGGTCGGGCTCTTCGGTGGCACGTTCGATCCGGTGCACAACGGCCATCTCGGCGTGGCTCGAGTTGCGCGCACATACATGCAGCTCGACGAGGTGTGGTTCGTTCCCGCGCGCCGGCCTCCCCACCGTGGGCAGCCGGGTGCGTCGGCCGCGCACCGCTTCGCGATGGTCGCCATGGCCATCGCGGGAGAGAACGGCCTGCGCGTCTGCGACGTGGAGATGGAAGCCGAGGGACCGTCGTATACGGTCGAAACACTCGACCGCGTCGAGAAGCGGTTCCCCCTTATCGAGCGGCCCGTGTTCTTCATTGCCGGAGCCGACACCTTCTGCGAGATCCGGACCTGGCATCGGTACGCCGACCTGCTCGATCGCTCGCGATTCATCGTCGTGTCGAGGCCGGGACAACCCGTCCAGTCGCTTCGCCAGGCGTTGCCAGAACTGGCGCCGCGGATGCATGACGCGCCGTGCATTGACGGTGGCACCCCGGGTATCTTCTTGGTGGACGCACCTACGGCCGACGTATCGGCCACCGACGCGCGCCGCCTGCTGTCCGGCGGAGACGACATGACGGGGCGGGTCCCCGCGTCGGTCGTGTCGCACGCGATCCGGCACGGCCTCTATCGAGATCGCGCCACATCGGAGACTTCGTTCGAATGAGCACCACACTCCCGAAGCGCACCGGAAAACGTCGTTCGCTGCCCGGGCTGCCGAGCGAGATCGCGACGGGCCTGGCCGCCGCGCTCGACAAGAAGGCGCTCGACCCGGTCGTCCTCGATCTGCGCAAGAGCCATGCGTTCACCGACTTCTTCATCATCCTCACGGGGGCCAACACGCGCCAGGTGCAGGCGGTGGCCGACGGAATCCAGGCGGCCATCGGGAAGAAGGGACTCAAGCCGACCCTGGTCGAAGGCGAGGCGCGCGCCGAGTGGATTCTGATCGACTACTTCGACTTCATCTTCCACATCTTCACGCCCGCCACACGCGAGTTCTACGGCCTCGAACGACTCTGGGGCGACGCCGAACGTATTGAACTTCCTGCCTGACCGCAACGCGCGGTGTTGCGGAAACTGCAACGCCGCACCCGGGTCGGAAGGCAAGCACGGGCGGGCGACGACGGCAGCGCCTTTGCACTGACGCGGCGTGGGCCTGCGTCATGCTGTCGGAGACCGCCAATGCGCTCGTGCGCCTGCTGCTCGCACCCGCCTGCGCGTCGTGCCACGCGCCACTCGTGCGGCCGCTCGACGGCGCCGTGTGCGCGGCGTGCTGGACCGCCGTGCCCCGGCTCACGCCTCCGCTCTGCGATCTCTGCGGTGATTCCCTCCCGCCTTCAACCGGGCCCTTCAGGGTGTGTTTGCGGTGCCTGGAAGCGCCGCCTGGCTTCGAGGTGGCGCGCAGCGCCGGCATCTACGCGGGTTCCCTGCGCGCCGCCATTCACGCCTTCAAGTTCGAGCGGCGTCGGACGCTCGCGGCCCCGCTGGCGGCGCTCATGTCCGCCGCTGGCGCCGAGGTCCTGGTCGGCGCCGACGCCGTGGTGCCCGTGCCCCTGCACCCATGGCGCGCGGTGCATCGCGGCTTCAATCAATCCGACGATCTCGCGCGCCACATCGGCCTGCCGGTCTGGCGCATCCTTCGCCGGTCGCGCCATGGCCCCCCGCAGTCGAGGCTCAGTGGTCGCGACAGGCGGTCGAATGTCGAGCGGGCATTTGCGCGGCGTTTCCTGCTCTCGATGGCCACGGGAGGCCCGCCGGCCGACAGATTGCGACGCAGCACCGTCGTGCTGATTGACGATGTGATGACGACGGGCGCGACGCTCGACGCGTGCAGTCGCGTGCTGGCGGAGGCGGGCGTAGGAAGCGTCAGGGCGTTGACGGCGGCGCGAGCACTGACGCCACGACACGCGTCACATCCGCACTCACGGCTTCCTTCGGCTGTTCGGCATCGATGACGACCCAGCCTGGCGCTGCAGCCTGGCGCCGGTAACTTTCGCGCACGCGGCCGAGCAGCGCCAGATCGCGTTCGAACCGGTCGCGCCCGGTCTTCTTGCGCTCGACCGCTGTCTCGGGCGCAATGTCGAGGAAGATCGTCAGGCTGGGCTCGGGCAGGTGTTGCTGGATCAGCTGCAGCCAGTCCGGGTCGAGCCCCATAGCCTCTCCGTACGCCACGCTCGACGCACGATAACGATCGCAGACAACCACGTCGCCCGCGGCGAGCCAGCTGTCCAGGCGCGGCTTGTACTCGAACCGGTTCGCCACATAGAGCAGCTGCATCACCTCGGGACCGAAGTGGCGATCGCCCGCCAGGGCTTCGCGAATCTCGCGACCGATGGGCGTGTCGTAGTCGGGAAACGACGCGGCCCGGACCACGCGGCCCTCCTGCTGCAGTCGCGCGCGCAGGTGCCGCGCCTGCGTTTCCTTCCCGCTTTGATCCAGACCTTCGAACGCGATGAGCATCACGCTTCCCACTGCAGGAGATCGTCGATCGTCTGCCGGCGGCGAACGATCCGCCCCGTGCCGTCCTCGACGAGCACCTCGGCGGCCATCGTTCGCCGGTTGTAGTTCGAGGCCATGACCGAGCTGTAGGCGCCCGCGTCGCGAATCGCAAGGAGGTCGCCGACCTCGACGGGCGTGAGCGGACGTGCCGTGGCGAACGTGTCGGATGTTTCGCACACCGGGCCGACCACGTCCGCACTGATGGACGGACCGGGACGCGGGGCCACGGCCTCGATCTGGTGCCAGGCGCCGTAGAGCGCCGGCCGAATGAGATCGGTCATGCCCGCGTCGACGATGACGAACACGCCGCCATCGGCGCGCGGCTTGAGGTCGACGACTTCGGCCAGGAGCACGCCACAGGGCCCGACGATCCAGCGCCCTGGTTCGAAGAGGATTGTCAGGCCTGTCTCGCGCACGGCCGGCGCGATCGCGGCCGCATAGGCGGCCGGCTCGACAACCGGCTCGCCCGGCCGGTAGGGAATGCCCAGCCCGCCGCCCAGGTCGAGGTGCTCGAGCGGCACCCCGCCGGCCATCAATTCCCGCGCCAGCGCGGCCACGATCGCCGCACCACGGGCAAGTGGCTCGGGGCTCGTGATCTGCGAGCCGACGTGCACGTGCAGGCCGACAAGACGCAATCCCGGACGCCGGGTGAGCTCGCGAATCATCGCTCGGGCGTCGTCGAGCGAGACGCCGAACTTCGTTGCTTTCGACCCCGTGGAGATGTGCGGATGACTGCCGGCCTCGACATCCGGATTGATGCGGACGGCAATGCGCGCCTCGCGGCCCGCGGCCACGGCAATGGCCGAGATCCGGTCGATCTCGCCGAATGACTCGGCGTTGATGGCCGCCACCCCGACGTGCACGGCACGGTCGATCTCCGCGCGGGTCTTGCCGACGCCGGTCATCACGATCTGGTCGGGGGTGAACCCGGCACGCAGGGCTACCTCGAGTTCGCCGGCCGAGTTGACGTCGGCCGACGCGCCGAGCTCTCGCAACTGGCGCACGATGGCGAGCGTCGAATTGGCCTTGAGCGCGTAGTGCAGCCGATGAGGCACGACGGAGAGCGCGCGGTCGAGCGTCGTGTAGCGTTCGGCGATGAGTGCGGCGCTGTAGACGTAGCAGGGCGTGCCGGCGTCACGGGCAATCCCGTCGAGAGGCACCCCGTCGCAGGCGAGGACGTTGTCGAGAACGCTGAAACCAGTCACAGAACCGTGAATTGTACTCCGGGCGATGGCCACGGCGCATCTCGCCCCGGCGGCGAGGTTTGTTATGATGCCGCACGTCGCCCGGATTCCGGCATGTCTTCCAGTGATGTTCCCCCTGTCGCGAATCCGGTTGCGCCCAACCCCGCAATCGACGAGTTGGTCGAGCGCTGCCTGGCCGGCGATCAGGAGGCCTGGGCCGAGATCGTTCGACTGCACTGGCGGAAGGTCTTCAATGTCGCCTACAAGTTCGTCGGGCGTCATGACGAGGCGGAAGATCTGACGCAGGACATCTTCCTGCGGATCTTCAAGGCGCTCCATACGTTCGATCGGCGCGCCAACTTCCAGACATGGCTCGTCAGCATCAGCCGCAATCTCTGCATCGACCACTACCGGAGCCGCCGCAAGGAACGCGAGACCATGGCCCGCGACGTGGACGCCTCGACGCTGACGCCGTCGGCACGCGAACGCGGTCCGCACGGCCAGCTCGAGGAGCGCGACGTGCGCGAGCTGGTCCGCGCCGCGCTCGGCGAACTGCCGCCGACGCTGCGGGAGGCCGTCGTGCTGCGCGACCTGCAGGATTTTTCGTACCTCGAAATTGCCACGCGGCTGCAGATTCCCGAAGGTACCGTCAAGTCGCGCATCAATCGCGGGCGCCTGGAACTCGCCCGACAGGTACGCCGTCTGCAGGGTCAACCGTTCGTCGATGACCGGAATGCAACGGCAGGAGGACCCGAATGAATGTCACCACCTCTCATCACGACGGCGTCGTCGTGCTCGCCGTGCACGAGAATCGCCTGACCTACCCGGTGCTGGCCGACTTCGCCGCGGCGGCAGCCGATCTGATCGAGCGGGGCGAGAAGAAGGTCGTCATCGACCTGGCGGTCGTCAACTACGTGGACAGCGCGACCATCGGCTGCCTGATGGACCTGTACCGGCAGGCGACGACCGGGGGCGGGCAGCTCAAGCTGGCCGGTGTGCAGAAGCGCGTGGAGACGATGCTCACGATGACCGGCGCACACCATTTTCTCGAGGTCTTCGCAGACCGGCCGGCGGCGCTGGCCAGCTTCGGAGCGTAGGCCATGCGCACCATCACCACGGCATCCGGCACGGCTATCGAACTGGACGGCGACGTTCTGGCCGTCATCGAGACGGTATCGCGCGACCTCACCCGGCGTCATGAACTCGACTACGGATTCGAGGAGGTTGCGCGCGAGTTCGAGCACGTGATCGACCAGCTCACCCTCGAGGACCTGCGGACCTACCTCAAGGAGAGTCTCTTCATGAGTTTCAATCGGTTCGAGAACGAGCGCATGACGGCGCTCGTGCGCAAGGCAATCCGGACGACCGAGCCGGACGCCGAATCACAGGATCAGTGAGTGAGTCGGGCGGCGCGCGGAAGGCGCGCCGTCGGAAGGTCAGTTGGCGGCGACGCGGATGCCGGCCGCTGCGGCCAGCACGCCGTCGGTCGAGAGGCCATCGGCGAACTGCCACGCATCCCGCTGGCGGAGCAGTTCCGAGGCCAACGCCGTGTGCAGCGCATGCCCGCCGCGGTGCACCACGAGGTGGCCCTGCAGCGGGTATCCCACCAGCGCCAGATCCCCGATCACGTCGAGAATCTTGTGGCGGACGAACTCGTCCTCGAAGCGGAGCGGATTGAGTACGCCGGTCTCGCCGAGCACGATGGCATTCTCGAGCGATCCGCCGAGCGCCATGCCGCGCTGCCGAAGCATCTCCACTTCCTTGAGGAACCCGAACGTGCGCGCGGGCGCAATCTCGTCGATGAACACCTGTTCGTCGAGATCGAGCGTCTTCTGCTGGTGGCGCAGCAGCGGGTGGTCGAAGCTGATCGTGTAGGTGATCTTCAGCCGGTCCGACGGATAGAGCGCGATGCGCTTGTCGCCCTGCTGCACCTGGATACTCTTGAGCACCTGTATGGTGCGGCGTGGCACCGACTGTTCCTTGATGCCGGCATCCTGAATCAGGTACACCCACGGCGCCGCGCTGCCGTCCATGATCGGGACTTCCGGATGGTTCAGCTCGACGCACGCATTGTCCACGCCGAGGCTGCGGAGCGCCGCGAGCAGATGCTCGACCGTTTCAACCGACGCTTTGTCGGCAGCCAGGCCGGTCTGCAGGTTCTGTCGTCCGCTCAGGTGCGAGACATGAGCGGGAATCTCCAGCCCGGGCAGGTCCGTTCGCTGGAAACGAATGCCGGTGTCGGGTGGAGCGGGTTTGAGAGAGAGAGTCACCTTGTGGCCGGAATGGAGGCCGATTCCCGCGCAGGTGACTGTCCGGCGAACTGTACGCTGTGGCGCCATCAACGACATCCGTCCCAGTCCCTACCCCCTAGCAAGTGGCCTGCCAAGCATCGCGTGCCGCCGTAAATACTCTCGTAAATCGTTCATTTGAGTCAACTTAGAAAATGACAACGCGAGCGTCATGGGGAGACAAGACGTGTCGATCGTGTCACTAGTGCCACAGTCAGGGTCGAAATGACCGTGTCAACCCGGACACAGCTGTCAGGAAGCCGACGTCGACGACTCATCCGCCGTACCGAGCAGCGGCACGAGGAAGGCGCCTGTGGGTGAATCGGCCATGGCCGCCACGGCTTCGGGCGGGCCTGCCGCGGTGAGATGGCCGCCATCTTCACCGCCGTCCGGTCCCATTTCGAGAATCCAGTCGGCCGACTTGATCACGTCGAGGTTGTGCTCGATGACCACGACCGTATTGCCTTGATCGACGAGTTTGGCCAGCACGTCGAGCAGGTGGCGCACGTCCTCGAAATGCAGGCCCGTCGTCGGCTCATCGAGGATGTAGAGCGTCCGCCCCGTAGCGCGACGAGCCAGTTCACGCGACAGTTTCACGCGCTGCGCCTCGCCTCCCGAAAGCGTCGTCGCCGACTGCCCCAGTGTGATGTAGCCGAGCCCCACGTCCTGGAGCGTCCGCAGTTTGGTGGCCATCGCGGGAAAGCTCTCGACGAGCGGAAGCGCCTGGTCGACCGTCAGGTCCAGCATGTCGGCGACCGACTTGCCCCGGTACTTGATCTCGAGTGTCTCGCGATTGTAGCGGCGGCCCTTGCACTCTTCGCATGTCACGTAGACATCGGGCAGGAAGTGCATCTCGATGGCGGTGACTCCGTCGCCCTGGCACGTCTCACAGCGACCGCCCTTCACGTTAAAGGAGAACCGGCCCGCCTTGTATCCGCGCGCGCGCGCGTCTGGGAGCATCGCGAACAGCTCGCGGAGCAGCGTGAACAGGCCGGTGTAGGTAGACGGATTCGACCGGGGCGTGCGGCCGATCGGCGATTGATCGATCTGAATCACCTTGTCGACCAGATCGGCGCCGTCCAGTCCGGCGTGTGCGCCGGGCTCGTCGATGGCGCGATAGAGCGTGCGGGCCAGCGATCGATACAGGATTTCGTTGACGAGCGTCGACTTGCCCGACCCGCTGACGCCGGTCACGGCCGTCAGCGTACCGAGGGGAAACGCGACGTCGATGTTCTTCAGGTTATTGGCCGTCGCCCCACGCACGGTGATCTGCCCGTTGGTCGGCGCCCGCCGCGCAGGCGGCGGTTCGATGCGCCGCGCGCCGCCCAAGTATTGCCCCGTGAGTGAATCACCCGGGTTCGCGATCAGATGCTGCGGTGGCCCCTGGAAGATGACGCGACCGCCGTGTTCACCCGCGCCGGGGCCGAGATCGACGACGTAGTCGGCCGTGCGGATCGTCTCTTCGTCGTGCTCGACGACGAGCACCGTATTCCCGAGGTTGCGCAGTCGTCCGAGCGTCGCCAGCAGTCGGCGATTGTCCCGCTGGTGGAGCCCGATCGACGGCTCGTCGAGCACATAGAGCACACCGGTCAACTGCGATCCGATCTGGGTAGCCAGACGGATGCGCTGCCCCTCACCTCCCGAGAGCGTGGCGGCACTGCGCGCGAGGGTGAGATAGCCGACGCCAACGTCAACGAGGAACCGCAGGCGGTCGCGGATCTCCTTCACGACCCGTCCGGCGATGAGATGCTCGCGCTCGGTCAGTTCCAGCGCCTCGAACAGCGGCAACGCGCGCGACAGCGGCACGTTGACGTAGTCGGCCATGCGGTGGCCCTTTACACGGACCGCGCGGCTTTCGGGCCGCAACCGGTCGCCGCCGCACTCGCGGCACGGCTGGAGCGCGCGATAGACCTCGAGCGCCTCCTGGTCGGCCCACGCACCTTCCTCGAAGCGCCGGCGCAGGTTGGGGAGCACGCCTTCGAAATCCGCACCGAACGGATCCTTGGGCGGCTGCGTGCGCCGCAGCGGCCCGAGCCGCCGCGTGGGGGCGCCGTGAAGAAGGATGTCGCGCTGCTTCTTCGGCAGCTTCCCGAACGGGATCTTCGGATCGATGCCGAACGTCCGCTCGAGGCCGTCGAGCATCTCCCCGAGCAGCGCCGCGTCGCCGCCGGCCCACGGCACCACCGCGCCACCAGCGAGCGACTGCGACGGGTCCGGCACGACGCGGGCCGGATCGAAGTCGTAGACGGCCCCGAGCCCCTGACAGGCCTGGCACGCGCCGTGGGGCGAATTGAACGAAAACGCCCGCGGCGTCATTTCCGGCACGCTGATGCCGCAGGTCGGACACGCGAGCCGTCGCGAGAACAGCCGATCACCGCCCGCAAGGGTATTGATCACGACGATGTCGTCGGCCAGTTTGAGCGCGAGTTCGAGCGAGTCGGAAATACGGCGCTCGACCCCGCTCTTGACCATGACGCGGTCGACCAGCACGTCGATGGCGTGGTTGCGCCGCCGATCCAGCGCGATGTCATCGTCGAGCGAGACGAACTGACCGTCGATGCGCGCGCGGGTGAACCCCTTGGCGCGAATGGCGGCGAGCTCCTTCTTGAACTCGCCCTTCCGGCCACGCACGACGGGCGCCAGGATGTTGATCCGCTCATCGGGCGGATAGAGCAACACCAGGTCCATGATGCGCTCGAGCGACTGGGACGTGATCTCGCGATCGCATTGCGGACAATGCGGCACGCCAATGTTCGCGAACAGCAGGCGCAGGTAGTCGGCAATCTCGGTGACGGTGCCGACGGTCGAGCGAGGATTGGCAGCGGTGGTCTTCTGCTCGATTGAAATGGCGGGCGAGAGGCCGTCGATCAGGTCGACGTCCGGCTTTTCCATCTGCTCGAGGAACTGGCGCGCGTAGGCCGACAGTGACTCGACATAGCGGCGCTGCCCCTCTGCGTAGATCGCGTCAAAGGCGAGCGACGACTTGCCGGACCCGGAGAGCCCGGTAATGACGACCAGCCGATCCCGCGGCAGGTCGACGTCGATGTTCTTCAGGTTGTGAACGCGCGCGCCGCGAACGGCAATCCAATCGTGCGACATCTGGTGCAAGGCTGGCCGGGAAAGGGCCAATTCGCCATTGTACTCGCCGCCGGGACCCGCGACGCGCTATGGCGACAGGGGCCGGGCTGCCGCAGCGGCCACCGGGGCGTCCAGTTTCCACACGGTGTCGTTCGACGCGATGACCAGCCCCTGCACCGGGTCCACCGTCAGGCCAACGACCACCGGGGTGGCCACCACCAGTTCCGGGACGGGTGCGGACGATGACACGTCCAGCCGATAGATGCCGCTGGCGCCGGCCAGCGCCTCGGCGACGTACAGCATCCCGTCGCCAGCGAAGGCGAGTCCCTGAGGCCGGCCGAAACCGTCGTAGACGGTGTCGACCAGCCGGTCCGGCGTGATGCGATAGATCGCATCGTGGGCCGACAGCGTTGGCGCCGATACGTAGAGACAGTCGTCAGGACCAAACGCCAGGTGGAACGCGGCAACGCTGGCTGGCAGCGTGGCGAAGACATCCACCTCGCGCCCGCGCGTGACGCGCAGAATCGACCCCGACCGATCGCCCACGAAAAGTACGCCGTCGCGCGAGAAGGCGAGGCCGGTCGGAACCCCGAGGTCCGACGCATACACCTCGACGGCGTCGTTCTCGGCCAGCCTGTAGACCTGGCCCTCGAAGCGGCTCGAGACGAACATGGCGCCATCTGGTCCCAGCGCCATAGAGGTGGGATTGGGCAGGTCGATGGCCAGCGGTTCGCGCGCGCCGTCGGCATGAAGGCGATAGAGCGGGATCGGGATCTTCACGCCGCGCGACCCGCTGTGCGTGACATAGAGGCGTCCCAGGCCGTCGTAGGCGGGGCTGTCCACCTGGTGGAGGCCCGTGGCAACGGGCCGCGCCACCAGGAGTTCACCGGCCACAAGCCCGCCAGGATCCACCTGCACCGGTAACCAACCGTCGTCGTCGAGAACCGGAACGACGAGCCGCACGCGCGAGGAGGAGGCGCTCTGGACGCGGGCCTGCACACCGCCCACATGCACCCGTGGCGGTCCGCCGGCCTGCAGCGGCAGGTCGGTGCCTTCGAGGCGCACGACGCCACCCGGAACCGCCCAGCGTGGTTGGACCGACGCCCGGGCATCAGGCACGGGTCCCCCTAGGTGTCGAGTTCGACGTTCCAGTAGACGTAGTCACGCCAGCTCTCCGGGGCGTTGCGAAGGCCGAACGTGATGCGGATCGCCGGGGCACGCGACGGGCGTCGCGGCGGACGAATGAGCCGCATGCCCGCCTGTTCCGGCGTGCGGCCACCCTTCCGGCGATTGCAGGTGATGCAGCAGGTAACGATGTTTTCCCAGTCTTTCCGGCCGCCGTGGGCGACCGGCACGACGTGGTCGAACGTGAGCTCGCCGGTCGGGAACGCCTCACCGCAATACTGACACTTGTGATCGTCGCGCGCGTAGATATTGGCGCGAGAGAACGGCACGTGCTCCACCGCCCGGCGGATGCGGATGCGGCGCAGCAGCCGGATGACCGACGGCAGCTTTATGCTGAACGAGACGGAACGGATCTCGCGGTCGTAGACCGAGACAATCTCGACCTTGCCCTGAGCCCAGAGAGTGATGGCCTTCTGCCAATGCACCACCTTCAGCGGCTCATACGTCGCGTTGAGCAGAAGGGTCTGTTCCATGGCCCGGCTCATTCTGGCTGGTCCCTCGGATTGTTGTCAAGAACTCGACGATGTTAACACCAGCGATATCAGGTAGTTACCGGGACGGGGGCGAGAAAGGCAGGGCCGCGCCGGTGCAGGACACCCCTGGCGCGGTCGATAACGTCGGTGCCATGGTCACCGCCTCGCCACGACAATTGTTCGGCACCGCGGTGGCGATCCTGGTTCTGGCGGCAGGCTGTGCATCGGCCCCGCCGATCGGATCGCGCCCGGCCCCGTTTCCCGGTGCCCCACCCCAGGCCTGGGCGTCGAGACCTGCCCTCGAACCCCTGCGCGTATCGGCGGTCGGGCCCCTGCTGCAAGCGGCTGTATCCCTGCTCGGGTCACCGTACCGGCTCGGCGGCACGACGCCGCAGAGCGGTTTCGACTGCAGTGGTTTCGTTCGCTACGTGTTCGGGCAGTTCAGCATGGAGGTGCCGCGCACGGCTGCGGAACAGTTCCGGGTGGGCCGCGACGTGGCGGCGACCAGCATTGCGAAGGGAGACCTCATCTTCTTTTCCACGACCGGCCCCGGAGCGACTCATGTCGGCATCGTGCTGGACCCCGACGCGCGCACGTTCGTCCACGCGCCCGGCACCGGCGCGGTGGTTCGCATCGAACGGTTCGACACGCCGTATTGGAACTCGCGCACGCTCGGCGTGCGTCGCCTCCCCATCGACGCGATACCAACGGCCGACGCGTCGGCGTCAACAGGCGATCACTATTGAGCGTGCTCGGCCGCCGCGGGCCCGGGCAGCGTCTGGATGCCCGGCCCCTGCGGCAGTTCGTCCGGCGTGACGGGCAGCGGCGCGGCATCGGCGGGCACCCTCTCGGGCGGCGTGCCGCGTGCGCCGCCCATCCGGGCGAGGATCAGACGCTGGCGCGCGCGCAGGCGCGCGTTCGGGCTCGACGGCGAATAGACACGCGGGTTGATGAGCGCGCCAGCCAGGAGCGCCGCCTGCTCGCGCGACAGACCTGCCGCCGACTGGCCGAAATGCGTGCGGGCAGCCGCCTCGGCGCCCCAGACGCCGTCGCCCCACTCCACGACGTTCAGATACAACTCGAAGATCCGCGTTTTCGACAGCTCCGCTTCGAGACGGCGCGTAATCAGCGCTTCTTCGATCTTTCTCAGCGGATTGCGGGAGGGTGACAGATAAAGGTTCTTGGCCAGCTGTTGCGTGATCGTGGACGCGCCGCGCAAAGGCCCGCCTGTCTTCCAGGCCGTCTCGATCGAGGCGCGGAGCTCGGACAGGTCGAAGCCGTTGTGCGTCCAGAACGCCGCATCCTCAGCCACCAGCACCGCGCGTTTGAGGTGTGGCGAGATGCGGTCGTAGTCGGTCCAGATCCAAACCTCGCGGACCGGTCTTCCCGCGTCGAGCGCCTCGGCTGCGCGGATCTTCATGAAGGCGGTCCGCTCCGGACGCCGGGCTCGAAGCGAACTGGCGTCCGGGAGGCTCACCCAGACGTAGAACGCGACAGCCAGCGCCAGTCCACCGACGGCCACGAAGGCGCGCCACAGGAACCGCCGGCCGCGCGATCGGGAGCGGCGTCGTGCCACGACTCAGCCGCCGACGACGATGCGAAGGCGTTCGCCCGCCTTCGGCGGCGTCGAGACGGTGCGCCCGTTCATGATCGCGAGCGTCGCAGCGCTCACACGCCCGGCACTCACCTCCCGCGCCAGCGATTCCCATGTATCGCCCGATCGTGCGGTCCGGAAGTCGACGCGATCCGGCTGGATGCGCTCGGCCTCGGCCGCCGTGAGCGTGCGGAAGCTGCGAATCGACGAAGCGAAGACCTGCGCCGTGTTGGCAAATTGCTGGGTGGGTGCCAGGCCGGCGATGACGTACGTCTGATTGCCCGCCCGCACATGCGCGGCGCGCATCGCTACTGGCGTGTTCTGTATGGCTCCCTGATAGGTTGCGACGTAGGCCTCCAGACCGTTGATTGACACGCGCTCGCCCGACGTCTCCCGCCAGCCGGCCTGGGCCATCTGCGCCGAGGCCACCTGCTGCACCGAGCCGCCGCCCCCCTGCATGAGTTCCAGCAACATCACGGCATTACTCGACTCGCCCGGCCGGGCCGACACCTGCGTGTCGGTGTTGCTCACCTGCCAGCCGTCCGGAAAACTGACGGCAAACCGGAGAATCGGATGGAGAAACTGGTTGCCTCGGACGATGCCCTTCTCGCGGCTGTCGCCGAAGACCATGCCGTCGAGGTGCCGCTCGAACGCCGACGCATTGGTCGTGGTCGCGCCCGACGGCGCGGCGGCCACGGCCTCCTGCACACGTTCGACGCGGTCAGCAGCCGGTGGATGGGTCAGCGCCCAGTTCGGCACACCGCGACTCGAGCCGCTGGCCTCGTCCAGACGCGCGAGCGTCGACAGCATGCCGGGCACGCCGCGCGGATCCCAGCCGTTGGCCGCGGCATAGGTGACGCCGAGCCTGTCGGATTCGAGCTCCGCGTCACGGCCGTACCGCAGGAAGAGCACACCCAGTCCGACACCCGCCGCCTGCTGCAGCGCCTGCGTCTCGGGGGGCGCGAAAATGCCGGCGATCGCAAGCGTCAGGCCCGCTCCAAGTTGCCGTGAATAGGCTTCGGCCGAATGGCGCGCGTCGACGTGGCCAATCTCGTGTCCCATGACCCCGGCCAGCTGCGCCTCATCCTGCAGGTATGGGAGGATGCCCCGCGTCAGGTAGATGAAGCCGCCGGGCACGGCAAACGCGTTGACCGCCGGTTCATCGACCACGGCGAACGTCCACGGGAGGTTCGGCCGATGCGACGCGGTCATCAGCCGCGCGCCGACGGAGCGGACGTACTCCTGCAGCGCAGCGTCGTCATACAGCCCCATTTGCTGCCGGATTTCCGCGTCGGACTGCCTGCCGATCTGGATTTCCTCGGCTTCCGACATCAGCATGAGCTGTCGGCGGCCGGTGGCCGGATTGGTCGCGCATCCCCACGCGACGAGCGTCACGAGCAGCAGACGGCATGCGGTTTTCATCCCTGTTTCTCCATGAGGGCCTCGCCGAGCGCCGCCGAGACCCGTGTGGCGTTCTCCTGGGTGGCGCCTCCGCCCATCAACCCGATGCGGAAGATGCGACCCGCCAGCGGCCCGAGTCCCGCGCCAATCTCGATGTTCTCGCGCTCGAGCAGCCGACGGCGTACCGCGGCATCGTCCACCCCGTCCGGGACACGGACCGCGTTGAGGCTCCAGAGCCGCTCAGGTGCCGGGGGCAACAGCGACAGCCCGAGTTCGGCCAGAGCCGCGACAAACCCGAGGTGGACCTGCTCGTGCCGGGCCCAGCGCGCCTCGAGGCCTTCCTCTTCGACCTCGGCAAGCGCCTCTGAGAGGGCGTAGACGAGCGGCGCCGAGATCGTATGGTGATATTTCCTGCGCACCCAGAAATCCAGTAGCAGATTCAGATCCAGGTAGAAGCTCCGGCATTCGACCTTCCGCGCGAGCGCGCGCGGGCCGAACACAACCGGTGCCATTCCCGCCGGTGCGCCCAGTCCTTTCTGGGAACATGAGTAGCAGGCGTCGACGCCCCAGGCGGCAATCTCGAGCGGCATCGCTCCCAGGGACGTGACGGCGTCAACGATGACCAGCGCGTCATGTTGGTGCGCCGCGGCGGCAATCTCGGGCACCGGATTACGTACCCCGGTCGATGTCTCGGCGTGAACTACGCCGACGATGTCGTAGCGCTGCCTGCCGAGGGCATCGGCCACGAGGCGTGGATCGATGGCCCGCCCCCACTCCCCTTCGACGCGATCGACGTGCGCGCCGTGGCGCTGCAACGTTCCCGCAAGACGGTCACCGAAATACCCGGTGACGACCACCAGGGCCCGATGGCCGGACTTCGTCAGATTGGCCACGACAGCCTCCATGCCGGCCGAGCCCGTGCCCGACACGGCCAGAGCCTCGCTGTCATCCGAGGCCCGAAACACACGGCGTGTCCGGGTTCGGATGTCATCGAGGAGCGCCACGAGATCGGGGTCCAGGTGTGAACGCGCCGGCGCGCCGAGGGCCCGCATCACGCGGGCGGAGACGGGTGATGGGCCCGGTCCGAGAAGCAGTCGTGGAGTGGTCGGCAATGCCATGGTTTCGAATCCTCGTTGGGGTCGCTGCGAGCCGGATGGCCGGATTTATCGGACCTGTCCCTGCGTGACCGCCTCGAATTGTGCACCCGTTCGACCACCTGGAGGAAATCTGGCCGTCGCCACGGTCCGCCACGAAAACGTAACGCCACCGTGGGCCCGCCAGATCTCGGTCCATCGACCCGCGGCGCCGGTGGCAGAATCGTAAGACGGCGACCGAAATTGGTAGTTGGCGCCGGGGCGCGGCATCCGATTCGCGCGTCGTGACCAGGCGTCCACGCGCTTGGGGCGCCGCCCGCTCCCGGAGGAACCGGCTCGTCGGATCACAGATCTGAAATCGACTTTCATTTTTGTGATTTTTCGTGTACTAATCGCCCTCGTAATCGACCATCTCGGACCGCCGGCCGGATAGACGATTACAAACTCGCAATCAACACGACAAATTTCGAGCTCGACCCGCAAGTTTCGTCACGGTGCGTGGAAGCTAAATCACGCTGATTCTAGCACTTAGCGTCGACCCGCTATGCGGGACCGCGGGAGATGGCACGCGAACTGCCAACGTTTGTCAGCAGCACGTCCGCAACGGACTGGCGCTGATCACAAAAGACTCCTCAATATGAATCTGTCGATTCGCCGCATGTCACTGTGTCGTTCGGGCCTCGTCGGATTGCTTGGCGCGACCGCAATTACATTCTTGATGCCGGATGCGGCCCAGGCGCAGCACCGGGCGCGCATGTCTCGGAGCCTCGAGCAGCGTGTTGCCCAGGGCGGCTCCTCGTCCGTGCACTTCCTGGTGCAGGCCCCGCAGGCTGAAGTCGACCGGCTGGCGCGCACGTATGGCGTTGAGGTCGTCAAGCGGCTGGCGCTCGGCGCGGTCTTGTCCGGGACGGGCTCACAGATCACGCAGGTTGCTGGCGACAGCAACGTCAGCGCCCTGGCGGCCGACGACGTCGTTGTCGCCACGACGTCGGTGACGACGCAGTCAACGGGAGCCAACCTGCTCTGGCGTGGCGCCGACAACGGCCGGAGTTTTGGCGGCTTGACGGGTGCGGGCGTCGGTGTGGCAGTGCTCGACTCCGGCATTGCTCCGCACGGTGACGTGTTCCGCCGGGTCCGGCTGTCGCTGGATTTCACCGGCGATGGCAGCACCTCCGCGGACGCCTACGGTCACGGCACGCACGTGGCCGGCATCATTTCGGGTAGCGGCACGGGCAGCCGTTCAACTGACGGCACTCACTACGTCGGCATGGCACCCGGCGCGGAATTGCTGAGTCTGCGCGTTCTCGGCGCGGACGGCACCGGCACCGTTTCGGGTGTCATCGACGCCATTGACTTCACGATCGCCAACAAGGAGCGCTACCGGATCCGCGTCCTCAATCTTTCGCTGGGCCACGTCACGACCAACGACTACCGCGACGACCCGCTGGGTCAGGCCGTGGAGCGCGCGCAGCGGGCAGGGTTGGTTGTCGTGGCGTCCGCGGGTAACTGGGGCCAGACGGAAGACGGCACGCCCCTGGTGGGTGCCATCGTTTCGCCGGGTTTCACGCCCGGCGCGCTGACCGTCGGCGCGCTCAATACTCGCGGGACGATTGGGCGGTCCGACGACGTGGTAGCGACATACAGCTCGCGGGGGCCCGTGGTGCCCTACCCGGAAGCGGATGAGTCGACGTGGGTCATGAAGCCGGACCTGGTGGCGCCCGGCAATGCGCTCGTGGCGGCCGGCGCGGTCGGCAGCTATCTCTGGGACAACTACCCCACCCGGCGCGTGATCGGGAACAACGGCGGGACGTACCTGACACTCTCTGGTGCCAGCATGGCGACGGCCGTTGTTTCGGGGGCCGTGGCGCAACTGCTGCAGGCGCGGCCCGAGCTGACGCCGGCGGAAGTGAAGTTTGCGCTGCAGTACACGGCCGAGCTTCTCGACGATTTCGGTCTCATTGAGCAGGGCGCCGGCAGCCTGAACGTGCCGCTCGCCCTGTCGTTGGTCGCCACAGGCGACGTGCTCGCGGCGCCAAACTCGACGGAGATCGGCGGCGAACTGATTGAGGGCAGCCAGGTGGCATTTCTTGCCGATCCAGCCGCCGCGGCGCGGAGCGGAGGTCTGGGCGGCGACACCATCATCTGGGGCAACCGGGGTGG
>JBIQJY010000054.1:7574-23683 GCA_044507065.1 Acidobacteriota bacterium | reverse complement strand
TGGCGCACCTACCGCACCTGTCTGGCGCACCTACCGCACGCACGGCACCCACCGCACCTACCGCACCTTCCTACCGCACCGATCGCACCTATCGCACCAACCGCACCCGCTCTGTCTTAGTGTCCCCCGCCCAGCTCCTGGACCTTGTAGCCACCCTTGCTGCGGTAGTAGCCGAAGAGGATGAGATAGGCCACCGCCATGATCATGGGCAGATAGGCGAACTGCGTCAGCGTCTTCTGCTTGTGTTCGCCGATGACCGCGTCGGCAGCGGCTCGTTCGGCTTCGGGCAGCGCGGCCTCCTTGACGCGGTCAACGGGGCGATACGGCCCAATCGTCGTCGGGCCGATGCCGACGCCGCGGATGAGCGGGAAGGTCTGCGGCTCGCCCGCAATCTGCGCGTGAATGGCTGGCTGCGTCGCCTGCAGCGCCTGGTCGATGTTCTGGTCCTGGACTGCGCCGAGGAACGGTGCGCCAAGCGCCCCGACGGCGATCATGCCCATGCCGCCCATCGCGTTGAGCGTCAGCGCACCACCGCGCGGGAACTGTTCAGCGACGATCCCCAGCGTCGTGGGCCAGAAGAACGTCTTGCCCACGCCGTAGAGCGTGGCGGCCAGGAACACCGCCATCCCCGACGACCCCGCCCCGGCCAGCATCAGCAGGCCGCCGGCGGCCATCACCGAGCAGACGAGCAGCAGACCCACAGGCGTCAGCGCCCGCACCAGCGGACCGGAACTGACGATGCGCAGCACGAACATGATGGCCGAGGTGTAGACGAGCACCCACGCCGCGTTGCCCTGGAGGATCGGCGTCAGCAGGTCGGCCACCCAGCTGTCGGTGCCGAGCTCGGTTGTCGCCAGCACGATCATGATGAGCAGCAGGTAGATGAAGATGGGCCGCCCCACGCTCTTGTAGGTGAAGGCGAACAGCGCCGTCGGCACCAGTGTGATGGCCCAGATCGCCCAGGCCGGCAGGCCGGCATTGAAGATGCCCGTGCCGACAGCGTCGACCGCGAGCGCCACGAAGTAGGCCACGATGAGGCAGCCGGCCCAGCCGAACTCCTTCATCATGTCTTCGAACGAGACACCCGCCGTCACCCGCTCCTGGACCGGGAACTTGCAGCCGAGCATCATCGCGCCGTAAATCATGGCCGGCAGCAGGAACAGGCCGATCTTCAGCTGCCACGACGTGTCGCCCATCGCGATGAAGATCATGCCGGCCACCATCAGCCCGCCGGGCCAGCCGGCGTGCAGGATGTTCAGGTAGCGCACCTTCTCGTTCGGATACAGCGTGGCCACCGCCGGGTTGGTCACACCCTCGACGATGCCGTTGGCCAGGGCGAAGACCAGCGTGCCGATGTAGAGCTGCGTATACGACCCGGCCGTCATCGTGATGACGGCGGCCGCCACGTGGCCGATCCACGCCACGGCCATCATCCGGCCGTACCCGACGCGGTCGACGATGAGCGAGACGAGGATGATGCTGACGGCGAACGGAAAGAGCCCGGCGCCCTGCAAGGCGCCCTTCTGGGTCTCGGTGAGGTTGAAGATCTCACCCCACTCGGTGATGAGCAGGGCGCGGACCATGAAGCCGAACGATGTGGTGGCGATAGAAACGACGCTTGCGACGAGCAGGCGAGTGCGATTGTCCATGTGGCGGTTCCTCAGCGCGCGCCGGTCGTCGGCGCGTGACCCCGCGGGGCCGTGGCAACTTCGGTCAAGGTGTTGAACGGCCGTCGGGCACGTTCGTGGGGAGTCTGGACCCTGAGCGCAGGCGCCCGTGGCACGCCATCGTCGCTGCTGGTCAGCTTCGGCCTGATCATTGTTCTCTCCGTCTAGCGCTGGAGGCGACACACTGCACTGATCGGGCCCCTGTCGTCAAGTCTGCCGGGATCGCGGCGGGCCGGTTTCGTGTGCGTTTTCTGCGATCGGCCGCGCGGCGCGATCGCAGTTTCTTCAATCTCCCGCCGCCCGCCGATGCCGTCGCAATCGACGTCATGGCGCTGTTTTCCACGCAAAACCGCGTCGTCTCGGTTGCACGCCCATCGCGATGCCAGCCGGCATCCGGATTGCTCTGGAGGCATGCCTGCCATACGCCGCGCCACATGCCGTCGCGCGACCGGCGGGGGAGGTGAAGGATGTCCGTGTCTCATCGAACAGTACGCAGTGTCACGCTGGCCGCCGTCGCGTGCGCGGTCCTGTGCGTCGGGTGGTCACCCGGCGTGCGTGCCGCACCCCAGCGGCGCCAGGCACCCACCGAGGCGCCGACAGTCGCGGCCCGCTACTTCAGCGCCAACCTGGCCATCCGCCACCGGCGCGTCGCACGTGACGGGACGCCGATGCCCGGTCCCACGAGTGATCTCCTGATGCGCGTCGTACGTGAGCAGCGCGCGGGCCGATGGCACACGCAGATGACCGTCGAGCGGCCGCCCGAGTTCTTCGTCGACCTGCCAGGCGGCCGCACGCGGCTCGACAACCCGTTCCTCGTCGTGCGCGCCGAGATGAACGACGACGAGGTCGAGCCGCGGCTGTACGACAGGCAGGGGCGCCGCGTGGCGCCGATGAGCGCGGAAGACCTGCAGGTGCTCGGCGTGGCCCGCGGCGCGCGGGCGGGCGCAGGGCCGCCCACGCTCGAGCCACGACGGCCCTCGCCCGCGCCGGCCGCCGCCTGGCTGGCCGAAGCGGGCCGCTACCGGGAGCGGCGCGACGACCTCGTCCGTACGTTTGGCGCGGCCGTCGGCCGGATTCGCGGCCTCGATCACTACGTCACCACGGACGAGACGACGCGCCACGAGGCACTCGTCACTCCCGACACGGCCCTCCCGCTCGAAGTGTCCACGACGATGGCCGATGGCACGGAGGTGCGGACGGAGGTGGAGTACGAGCCGTATGGAACCTACGGCCACGTGCGCCGGTTGCTGCGCAGCCGCCACCGCTTCGCGCAGGCGTCGTTTGGCGGCGCGCTGACGGAGGTTGAACTGGCCAACGTGGTGATTGCCGGCGAGGTGCCGCGATGAGGCGCCTGATTGCCCTCACGGTCCTGCCCATCGTCGCGATCTGCGCCCTGACGCCTGGGGTTGCCGGCGCGCAGGAACGCCCCGTTGTCTTCCTGCACGGCCTCGCATCGTCGCCCGACGCCTGGTACGGGGCGTCGACCCGGCTGCAGCAGCGCGCCTTCATCGTCCCCCATCGTCCGGCACTCGAGTGGAAGCAGACCTACGTCTACCAGGCGAACGCGCTGTCGTCGAACGCGACGTTGTCGGGCCTGCCGTCGAACCTGACCTACGCCGTCGGCCACAGCAACGGAGGCATCGTCGCGCGCGAGTGGAGTCGCCGCCGCCCGCTGGCGGGCATCGTCACGCTTGGGACACCGCATGGGGGCGCGCCGCTCATCACGAACATTTCCGAGTGGAGTTACTACGTATCGCTCGTGCCGGCCTATGCGACCATCGCGATGAACGCGTTCACGCGGCCGTCCGACACGTCCTGGGTGATGTCGGTGGTGCACGGCCTCATCAGCGGAGCCGTGACCTACGCGCAGCGCGCGCTCTTCGATCTGGTCGCGACGCTTGGCATCAACGGCCAGTATCCGGTGACGGGCGAGATGCGGCCGGGGTCCGCCTATCTGGCGTCACTGAACTCGGCGGCCAACCTGGCGCGCGAGGCGGGCGCCGTGCCGCGCCGGGCTGGCATCGTCAGTATCGCGAACAACTTTTTCTACGGCGGCCCGATGCGCGCGATCGCTCCCGACCATGCCGATGCCTTCGCAGCCAGCCTCTATGAAATCATCGGCGGCCTCAACTTCTGGGGCGGGTGGATTCTCGCCCATTCCGCCCAGACCGATTCAGCCGCCATCCAGCAGGCGCAGGGACTCTTCTCGCTCGCGGCACATCTCGCGCGGCTCGATCCACTCTACTGTGCGATGGTCTCGAGCACGACATCCGCTACGTGCCTGCCGAACGACGGCGTCGTCCCCTACACGCTTCAGTACTTTCCCAATGCGTTCAACGTCGTCATGGGGGTGAACGGTACGTGGGGACCGGCACACACGCGGCTCACGAGCCAGTCGGATGACGCGATCTTTCGCGTGTTTCTCGAGTCCATGCAGATCCCGGCCCGTACCGCCGGCCCGCCGCCACCCCCGCCGCCCACACCATCGCCGGGCCCGGGACCCGCACCCGGGCCCAACCCGCCGCCACCGGCGCCCGGTCCGAGTGGCGACCACTTCAATTCGCTGCTGCCGGGCGATCAGTTGTGGCCGGGCGACAAGGTGCGATCGACCGACATGCGATTCGATCTGGTCTACCAGCGTGATGGAAACCTGGTGCTGTCGCAGCAGGACGTTCCGATCTGGCATTCGGGGACGCATGGATCGCAGCCGGGACGCGTGATGATGCAGCACGACGGTCACCTGGTGATGTATGACGCGTCCGGGCGACCCATCTGGTCGACCGGTACAGCCGGGCATCCAGGCGCCTGGCTGATCGTGCAGAACAACGGGGACGTCGTCATCTATTCCGAGGACGGATTCAGGCTGTGGGCCACCAACACCGCACGATGAGGACGCGGGGGATGCAGGCGGCGCGGCTGGCCGGTCTGCTGTGCCTGATCGTCCCCGCGTCGGCCACCGGCACCCAATGGGCCGAGGCCGCGCCACGCCTCGCCTGGTCGATTGCGGAAGAGGCGCGAGGCGTGCCCGCAGCCGATGCTGATTCGGTATATTTTCTGACCCATCGTCACGAGCTCGTCGCGGCGGAGATCGGGACCGGCCGCGTGCGCTGGCGGGTATCGGTCGACTCGACCAGTCCCACGTTCGGATCCCGCGTCATCGTGCACGGTGACGTGGTCGCGGCCGGCGACTACGACATCCTCGGCTTCGATCGCCGGACCGGACGGCGCCTGTGGCAGTTCAGTCCGACAGACGGTGGCGGCGGAGGCATGCACCTCGGCGCGTCGGCGGGCGAGGCCGCCTTCAGCGGATCGCTCGCCGGCTCGATGCACGCCATCGACCTGACCACGGGACGCCCGCGGTGGCGCGTGCCGATCGGCGATCCGGCCGTGACGACCGTGTACGAGCCGGTGGCCTCGCGCGATGTCGTGGCCGCCACGTTCACCGACTTCGGCGCCGTGCCGGCCGCCGGCGTCGTGGTGGCCGAGATCGAGACCGGGCGCGTCAGGTGGCGTGCCGTCGTGCCGGGATCGATCGGCGCGTCGGGCGATCCCGTGTTCGCGGCCGACCAGGTGATCGTGCCCTCGCGCGACGGGACGATTCACACGTTCGACGCTGCCACCGGTGAAGCCCGTCGCGTGTGGCCGGGAATTGAACGGCTGGCCGACCAGCAGGACTTTCGTCCGCTGGCGGTTGCCGGGCCGCTCGTCATCGCGGGCTCGTTGTCGGGCGAGGTCGTGGCGCACGAGGCGGCAAGCGGCCGGGTCGTGTGGCGGCGCGCGCCGACGATCGCCTCGGTGGCCTTCGACATGGTGGCGCAGGATGGTGTGGTGTTCGTCCCGTACTTCTCGAACCAGATCGTCGCGCTGCGCGCCCGCGACGGACTCGAGTTGTGGCGGATCGGCGGCGGCGCCTCGCAGTTGCGCTGGGTCCCGTATGTTGACGGCCCACGAGTATTTGCCAGTGGATCGCTGTCGTTCTCGTTCTTTCGTCGTGTCAGTCCACCGCCGGGGAGGCGATGAACATGGGGAAATGGACAACGAGAGCCGGCCTGGCGGCCGCGCTGCTGTGCACGTTCGCGTGCGGCGGCTCACGAACGCCGCTCGAACCCGATGAGCCCATCCAGGCGCTGACCGGTACGTGGACCGGACCGGTGACCGAGTCGCCGGGGGAACGGCAGGGCACCCTGCGGCTGATGCTGTGGCAGATCGACGCCGGCCTCTGGGGTACATTCGCGCTCGAGTTCCCCGACCCGTCGTTCAATCGCGCGGGGCGTGTCGACGGGCTCGACCTCGCGACGCCGTTCCTGAACGGTGTTACAAACCCGGAACCCGGGTGTGACACGCCGCTCAGCAGTACACTCATCACGCTGACATGGGTGCGAACCGGCGATACGCTGTCGGGAACCTACAGCGGGTACGCGTGTTTCGGGCTCGTGTCGGGGAGCTTCACGCTGGCACTTCAGCGGTGACCGTCCGCCGGCACCGCTTGCTGCGCGGCGGGAACGCGATGGTGGAACGATGGGACAGGTCGCGCTGATAGCGGCGCTCGATACGAAGGGCACAGAGGCGGCGTTTGTCGCACGCGAGTTGGAACGGCTCGGCTACGTGCCGCTGGTGGTCGATGTCGGCGTGCTCGGCGCGCCCGCCATGGGCGCGGCGGCCACGCGCGAACACGTCGCCGCGGCGGCTGGCGCCACGCTGGACGATCTGGTCGCCGGTGCCGATCGCGGCACCGCCGTCGCCCGCATGGCGGAGGGCGCCGAAGCCGTCCTCACGAACTGGTTCGCCGAGGGCCGGGTCGACGGCGTGATCGGGATCGGCGGCGGCGCGGGCACGTCGATGGCCACACGCGCGATGCGCGCGCTGCCGATTGGCGTGCCCAAGGTGATGGTCTCGACGCTGGCCGGCGGCGACGTCAGCGGCTTTGTCGGCCAGTCCGACATCGTCATGGTGCCGTCGATCGTGGATATCAGCGGGCTGAACCGGATCAGCCGCGAGATCTTCACGCGTGCGGCCGCGATGATGGCGACGCTTGTCGAGGTCCGTGCGCGTGCCGCGGCCGCCCCGGCCGGCGATGATCGACCACTGCTCGGCGCCTCCATGTTCGGCAACACGACGCAATGCGTCGAGACGGCCCGCGCACGCCTCGATGCCGCCGGCTACGAGGTGCTCGTCTTTCACGCCACGGGCAACGGCGGTCGCACGATGGAAGGACTGGTCCGGTCGGGCTACCTCGCCGGTGTCTTCGACATCACCACCACCGAATGGGCCGACCAGATTGTCGGCGGCGTGATGGCCGCCGGTGAGGATCGCCTGGAAGCGGCGGCGCGGGCCGGCATTCCCGCAGTCGTCGCGCCGGGCTGCGTCGACATGGTGAATTTCTGGGCGCCCGAGACCGTGCCCGCCATCTTCTCGGACCGGCGGTTCTATCGACATACGCCGGACGTCACGCTGATGCGCACGACGCCCGAAGAGAACGCGCGCATCGGCCAGGTGCTGGCTGGCAAGGTCAACATGTCGACAGGGCCTGTGGCGATGTTCCTGCCGCTGCGCGGCGTGTCGGTCGTGTCCGCTGAAGGCGGTCCATTCCACTGGCCCGAAGCCGATGCCGCCCTCTTCGACGCCATCCGCGACAACCTGCGGTCGGGCATCGAATTGCACGAACTCGACTGCACGATCAACGATCCGGCGTTCGCCGAGGCCGCCTCCGCCCGGCTGCTCGAGTTCCTGGCGCGTGCCCGGGGCACGGCCGGGGCCCGCTGAACCTCGGCGCGCGTGGGCGGCCGCGACGCAACTGCTTC
Source organism: Acidobacteriota bacterium (assembly GCA_044507065.1). Taxonomy (GTDB): domain Bacteria; phylum Acidobacteriota; class Vicinamibacteria; order Vicinamibacterales; family SCN-69-37; genus SCN-69-37. The sequence continues at coordinate 16,215 of JBIQJY010000054.1, read as the reverse complement.
AGCGTGAGATCCCCGATCCCGGACGAGTGACCAACGGCATGACACACACACGATCGACCGTGCTCGAACGATTGCGCCGGAAGATGGCGGCGGGCATCCCCCTGGTGGGAGCCGGCGCCGGGACGGGCATCTCGGGCAAGTGCGCCCAGGCCGGCGGCGCGGACCTCATCGTCATCTACAACTCGGGCCGGTTCCGCATGGCGGGACACGGATCACTCTCGGGACTGATGCCGTACGGCGATGCCAACGCCATCGTCGTGGAAATGGCCCGCGAGGTGCTGCCCGTCGTGCGCGACGTCCCCGTGCTCGCCGGCGTCTGCGGGACCGACCCGTTCCGCCTGATGCCGGTGTTCCTTGCCGAGCTCAAGCGCATGGGGTTTGCCGGCGTGCAGAACTTCCCGACCGTCGGCCTCATCGACGGACTGTTCCGGCAGAACCTCGAAGAGACGGGAATGAGCTATGCGAAGGAAGTCGACATGATCGCCCTCGCGCACGACATGGACCTGCTGACCACTCCCTACGTCTTCACGCCGGCCGACGCGGTGGCGATGGCACGGGCCGGGGCGGACATCCTCGTGGCGCACATGGGACTGACGACCAAGGGCACGATTGGCGCGCACACGGCACGGACGCTCGAGGCCTGCGTGAACGAGATCCAGGCCATCCACGATGCCGCCAGGGCCGTGCGCAACGACGTCATCGTCATCTGTCACGGGGGGCCGATCAGCGAGCCCGACGATGCGCGCTTCGTGCTGGAACGGACGACGGGGATTGCCGGGTTCTACGGTGCGAGCAGCATGGAGCGGCTGCCCACCGAAGAGGCCATCACCGCGCGCGTGCGCGAGTTCACGCAGCTTCCGACGCGCCCGGCATAGCGAGCCGGGGGCGGGGCCTCGGTGCGGCTGGCGCTATACTTCGCCCACACATTCGAGAGGACGGGCATGCGAACGAGTCACATGATTTCTGCGGCGGCGGTGGGACTCGCCGTCGCGTTCACGCTGGGCACGGGGCTGGCGCGGTCGCAGGGCAACCCGGAACTCGGGTTCACCGACACGCCGATGCTGCCGGACCTGCCGTACCACGTGCACGATCCGTCGCGGCCGCGTCCCGCCGTGATCACGCCCGGCGCGCAGGTCGGCCAGCCGCCCTCGGATGCCGTCGTGTTGTTCGACGGGAAGGATCTGTCGAAGTGGTCAGCGGCGAAACTGGGCACGGCCTCCTTCACCCAGGCCGACGCGCCCGCCCCGTGGAAGGTCGAGAACGGCTACTTCGAGGTCGTCCCGGGCGCCGGGGATATCGCAACACGCGAGAAGTTCGGCGACATCCAGGTGCACCTGGAATGGGCCGCCCCCGCGTCGCGCGCGGGCAACAGCCAGAATCGCGGCAACAGCGGACTGCTGCTCCACGGCTTGTACGAGGTGCAGATCCTCGACAATCACGACAACCCCACCTACGCCGACGGCACCGCCGGCGCGATCTACGGGCAGTGGCCGCCGCTCGTCAACGCGCTGCGGCCGGCAGGCGAATGGCAGTCGTACGACGTGGTGTTCGAGGCGCCGCGGTTCGAGGGGGACACGCTCGTCAAGCCCGCGTTCATCACCGTCTTCGTCAACGGCGTCGTCGTGCACAATCGCAAGCAGTCGCTTGGCCCGATGGTCTACCGCGAAGTTGCCAGCTACCGCCCGCATCCGGCGGAGGGCCCCATTGTGCTGCAGGACCACAGCCACCCGGTCCGCTATCGCAACTTCTGGGTCCGCCGCCTCGGCGGCTACGACGGCAAGCCCCTTCCGTAGGGGGCGGGCCTCGTGCCCACCCGCGGCGTTCGAGCTATCGTCCGTATCGGGCCGTGAACGACGCGCTGGCGATGCGATTCATGTTGGTCATCAGTCCGACCATGGCCGCACTCGTGTCTGCGTTGACGTCGATCCGCGCCACGCCGAGCGCATGAATCGTGAAGATGTAGCGGTGCGGCTGGTCGTCGGCTGGCGGACATGGGCCGCCCCAGCCCGGCGATCCGAAATCCGTGCGCGTCTCGATCGAGCCGGACGGCATCCGGGGTGTGCGGCTGGCGTTGGCGCCGATCATCGAGGCGCTTGCCGGTACGTTGGCCACCACCCAGTGCCAGAACCCGGAGCCGGTGGGCGCGTCCGGGTCGTATACCGTGATGACGAAGCTCCTGGTCCCCTGGGGCGCGCCGCTCCAGGCCAGGTGCGGCGAAACGTTGCTGCCGGTGCAGCCGAATCCGCTGTAGATTTGCTCCATCGAGAACGTGCGGTCTGCCAGGTCGCTGGACCACAGGCGGAAAGTGGGCGCCTGGGCGGGCTCGGCCGAGAGCGCCACACCGGCCGCCAGAACGATCAGCAGGGTCTGCAGGCGTGTCATCGACATCCTCCGGACCCGTAGTCTACGGCGAACACCGAACTTTCGGATCGGGCCCGATGTCCGGGGTCGCCGTGGCGCGCGGCGAGCGCCGGAGGTCGGGGCGGGGAGGCATCATGAACCGGCAATCGAGGAGTGGATATGCGCGGATGCTGTCGTATGCGGCCGTCGTGGCCCTGGGAGTTGGCGTGAGCGCCGGAGGGCAGGCGCCCCCCCAGGCACCGCCGCCGGCCCCCGCCGCACAGGCTGCGCCTGCTCCAGACCCCGGGCCCGTGCGCGGCGAAGGCAACGCGGTCATCGGCTACACCAACATGGCGGAGATTCCCGGCACACCGTGGCGGATTCACGACGCGGCTCGGCCGCAGCCGCCCGTCGTCGCGCCGGGCGCCGCGCCAGGCGATCCGCCGGCGGATGCCATCGTGCTGTTCAACGGCAGGGATCTGTCGGCCTGGGCGCACAACCGCAAGGGCCAGCTCGTCGACGCCGAATGGCCCGTTCGTGACGGCTACTTCGAAACCGGCGCGGGCACCGGCTCGATCGTCACGCGCGAACCGTTCGGCAGCGTGCAGCTGCACCTCGAGTTCGCCCCTCCGGCCGAGGCCGAGGGATACAGCCAGGGGCGCGGCAACAGCGGCGTCATCCTGATGGGACGCTACGAGATTCAGGTGCTCGATTCCTACGACAACCTGACCTACGCCGACGGCATGGCCGCCTCGATCTATGGCGAGTATCCGCCGCTGGTCAATGCGGCGCGCAAGCCCGGCGAGTGGCAGACCTACGACATCATCTTCGAGGCGCCGGTCTTCAAGGGCACGACGCTCGTGCGGCCGGCCTATTTCACCGTGTTCTGGAACGGCGTGCTCGTCCATCTGCGCCGGCCCGTGATGGGCTCGACATCCGCCACGATGACGCCCCACAGCTACACGCCGCACGACGCGCAGCTGCCGCTCACCCTGCAGGACCACGCCAACCCGGTGCGCTACCGCAACGTGTGGGTCCGGAAACTGGAGCCGTAGACGATGACACGCAGGTGGTGGGGCGCGGCACTCGCGCTGCTGTTGTTGCTGAACGCGCCGGTCACGGCGCAGGGGCCCGCCGATGGCCAGGCCCCGGCCGGACGCGGGCGCGGCGGACGCGGCGGCGCGCCGCCCGGGCCCGCGCCGACGCACGCAGACCTCGACTACGCGCCGGCCGACCCGGCGACGAGCAACGGACACAAACTCGATCTCTACATCCCGACGGGTGCCGCCGGGCCGCTGCCGGTCGTGATCTGGACCGGTGGGTCGGCATGGATGGCCGACACCGGCAAGAACACCGCGCGCGCGCTTGCGGGCGTGCTCAATCCGGTCGGCTACGCCGTGGCGGGCGTCTCGATCCGGTCGAGCTCGCAGGTGATCTTTCCCGGCCAGCTGCACGACATGAAGGCGGCCATCCGCTGGCTGCGCGCCAACGCCGCGACCTACGGCCTCGATCGCGATCGCATCGGGATCATGGGCGACAGTTCCGGCGGATGGACAACCGCCATGGCGGCGCTCACCGGTGACGCGCCGGAGTTGGAGGGCACGGTCGGCACAACCGGCGTCTCGAGTGCGGTGCAGGTGGCGGTTGCGTTCTATCCGCCGACGAACTTCCTCGACATGGACGCCTGGGCGCTGCGGCCGTGCGAGGGCGACCGCTGCCACGACGCCCCGGTGTCACCGGAATCGCGGCTGGTGGGGTGCGCGATTCAGTCCTGCCCCGAGAAAGTGCAGGCCGCCAATCCCGTCCGCTACATCACGCCGGCCGACCCGCCCATCATGATCCTGCACGGCAACTCCGATCCGCTGGTGCCGCACCACCAGGGCGAGCAGCTGTACATGGCGCTCAACAAGGCATGCCGCGATGCCGTCTTCATCAGCCTGCCCATGGCGGGGCACGGGCCCTGGTTCGGGTTCCTCACGAACGATGCCGTACGTGCCGGCGCCACGATGCGGTCGACCACCGCCGATGGCTGCGTCGTCACCAACCCGACGCTCGTGACGCCGACCTGGCCGATGGTCGTCGACTTCTTGAACGCTGCGCTGAAACGCTGAGGCTTACTTCGCCAGCGGATCGGGCCGCAGCTGGAAATGCGCGGCGAGCGGCCGCGATCCCTTGCCGCCCTCGATGAGCCACGGCGCCCGGTCCCCGTTGGCGGCCCACAGGCCGCGCCCCTTCCACCCGGCGGCCGCATCATCGATGCGGCCGTCGAAGCCCTTCGAGTAGAAGCCGAGCGGGTACGGCACGCGCAGCAGTACCATGCGCCCGTCCGCGTACGCGATCAGCCCGTCGTTGAGGTTGCCGGTCGACATCGGCACGTTCCGGCCGAGGCCGAACGTGTCGTGCTGGTCCACCCACGTGTAGTAGCTCGACTCGGCGCTGTTCTCGCCGATGCCCTGGAATCCCGGGCCCGGATACTGATGGAAGGTCCAGCCTTCCGGGCAGTGATCGCCGGTGGCCGTCGGGCCGTTGAGCGGCCCCTTGCACTTGCGGCGGTCGAAGCTGCCGAGATGGCCGCTGCCGAGCGATACCCACACCACGCCTTCGCCATCGATGTCGCCGCCGCGCACGCCCCATCCGGGCAGCGGCGGCCTGTAGATCTCGGTGAGGGCCGTCTGCGGCGGGTTCGACCCGGGATCCACACGGATGATCGCCCCGGGATTGCCGAGGTTCGTGCCCCACACCGATCCGTCCACCGGGTTCGGCATCACGGCGTAGAAGCCGTTGGTAATGCGCTTGTCCTTGGTCGGATCGACCGGGGCGTTCGGCTCGACATAGTCCGCGTCGCGGCGGCCGTTGCCGTTCGTGTCGAGCACGAAAGCCGTCCAGCCCTGCGATCGCGCCGCGTCGCCGGTCTCGAGGAACATTCGCGTGTTGAGCCAGCCGAGCACCTGTCCGCCGCCGCTCGTCCAGAGCGTATCGTTCGCGTCGTAGCCGAACTGGAGGTGGTGCGTGCTGAAGCACGTGTCGACGAACCGGTACTCCTGCGTGTCGGGAATGAACACCGCGAGGTGCCGGCTGGCACGCTGCGTCGGGAACAGGCGCGCCGAGGGATGGTCGGACCCGGCGCCGCAGAACGCCGGATTCTCGGGCGCACGCACGGCCGCAGCCAGCCACAGCCGCCCGTCGCGATCGAACATCGAGTTGTGATTGTTCGCGCGCGTGCTCCAGATCGTCTCGTCGCCCCAGTAGGCCGACGGCTGCAGCGGCGCGAGCGCAGCGGCGTGGCCGGGGCCGAGGCTCACCGGCATGTCCGCGTCGCGCACGGGCATCCGGAACGTGGTGGCGGTGTTGCGCACCGGATCGAGAATCGGCATGTTGTCCGAGCTGTACTCGGGCGAACCGTACAGCGGGCCGTTCGCATTGACGGTGGGATGACGCCGGTCGCTCGAGATCAGGTCGTGCAGGTAGTGGCGATCGGTCATCCAGTCGCGCAGCGTCACCACGATGTTGCGTTCGACGCCCTGGGGCCGGGTGGGCTGCGCGTGCGGCAGTTCGCCGCCGGCGATGCGATCGGTCCAGTCGGCGAAGCGCCGGAACGATTGCGCGCCGAGGTTCGAGAGCTGGCCCGTCATCTGCTGGCCCGATTGCCCCGACTGCACGCGCCGAATCCAGGCCGCCTGCGACGACGGGAGCGAGCTGAAGAGGGGCGGCAGCGTGCGGGTCGATCGCTGGCCGATCTGGTGGCACCCGATGCAGCCGAGGTTCTTCATCGACCCCAGCCAGCTCTGCTGCGTGACGTTCGGACCGATGCCGTCGCGGGCCTCGAAGTCGGCCGCGGTGGGAATCCGCAGCATCGAATACCAGTAGATGGCCGGATAGTACTCGGCGGCAGCCGCCGGAGTGGGCGCGGGTGTGGCGGTGATGTTGACGTGGCGGCCCGGGCGGCTCGTCGCCTTCTCGCTGTCGACCAGACCGTAGCCGCGCGCCCACACGGTGTACGTGGCCTCGGGCAGGTCGGGCACGACGTACCGGCCGGCATCGTCGGTCACGACAATCTTGATGTACCGCACGTCGAGGTCGTGCGTCTCGGCGACGACCCAGACGCCGGCCTCGGGCCCGTTCGGGCCGGTGACCACGCCGCCGATGTCGTCGCCATCGATGGCGGGCGCCGCGGCTGGTGTCGCCTGACGCGCCATCACGATGGACAACGACAACACACCGGCAACGACGGTCAGGATGGCAAGCGGTGCACGACGCGCAATCATCATGGCTCCTCCGGCGGTGGCCGTGGCGATGGAGAAACGGGGTACCCGCGGATCCTAGCACCTGCGGTGGACGTGCGGCAGGCCCGCCGTGCGTCCTTCAGATAAGATCCCCGCGACGCATGAACGCCCCCGATCTCCGCGCCTTTCTCTCCACCCTCCGCCGCATTGACGACGTCGTCGAGATCGATGCGCCCGTCGATGCCGATCAGGAAGCCGCCGAGATCCATCGCCGCGTCATCGCCGCCGGCGGGCCGGCACTCGTCTTCCGCAACATCACGGGTGCGGATTTTCCGCTCGTCACGAACCTGTTCGGGACACCGCGACGCGCCGAGCTCGCCTTTGGCGATCGCCCCCTTGCACTCATCAAGCGTCTCGTCCAGCTCGTCGAGACCATCATGCCGCCCACGCCGGCCAAGCTGTGGGGCGCGCGCGACGTCGGGCGTGAACTGCTCAGGGTGGGCCTCAAGCGCGGGCGCGGCGGGCCCGTCACCGAGGTGGTGTCCGACGACGTCCGGCTCGATCGGCTGCCGGCACTGACGACGTGGCCGGAGGATGGCGGACCGTTCGTCACGCTGCCGCTCGTCTACACGCAGCATCCGGACGGCCGCGGGCACAACCTCGGCATGTATCGCCTGCACGTCTACGACGCGCGCACGACGGGCATGCACTGGCAGATCGGCAAGGGCGGCGGCTTCCACTATCAGATAGCCGAGGCGCGCGGCGCGGCGCTGCCGGCCACGGTGTTCCTCGGCGGGCCGCCGGCGCTCATCCTGTCGGCCATTGCGCCGCTGCCCGAGAACGTGCCCGAGCTGATGCTGGCCTCGCTCATCGCCGGGTCGCGGCTGAAGCTTTCCGAAGGTCCGTGGCCGCATCCCCTCGTGGCCGACGCCGAGTTCGCCCTCATCGGCGACGTGGCGCCGCACGAGCGCCGGCCCGAGGGGCCCTTTGGCGACCACTACGGCTACTACTCGCTGCAGCACGACTATCCGGTGTTTCGCGTGAAGCGGATCGCACGCCGCCGCGATGCCATGTTCCCGGCGACCGTGGTGGGGAAGCCGCGGCAGGAGGACTTCTTCATCGGCGATCTGCTGCAGGAACTGCTCTCGCCGCTGTTTCCGGTCGTGATGCCGGCCGTCGAGCAGCTCTGGTCGTATGGCGAGACCGGTTATCACTCGCTGGCCGGGGCGGTCGTCAAGCAGCGGTACGCGCGCGAGGCCATGGCGAGCGCGTTCCGCATCCTGGGGGAGGGACAGCTGTCGCTGACGAAGTTCCTGCTCGTCAGCGATCGGCACGTCGACCTCAAGGACTTCCGCGCCACGCTCGAGCACGTGCTGGCGCGCACGAACCCGGAGTCCGATCTCTACGTGTTCTCGAACCTGTCGATGGACACGCTCGACTACAGCGGTCCCGAGGTCAACAAGGGATCGAAGGGTGTGTGGCTGGGGCTTGGCGATCCGGTGCGCGATCTGCCGCGAGAGTTCTCCGCTTCGGAGCTGCCGCGCGGCTGCGGCGACGTATTCGTCTTCTGCGGGGGATGTGTGGTTGCCGGCGGGCCGGCGTATGCCGACGAGCCGGACGCGGCCTCGCGGTTCGCGTCGCACCCGGCGTTTGCCGACTGGCCGCTCGTCATCCTGAGCGACGAGCCCGGCCGTGCGGTGAAGAGTACGATGAACTTCCTCTGGACCACGTTCACGCGCTTCGAGCCGGCGGCCGACATCCACGCGGCGTCCTCGCGCATCGTCCGCAACCACATCGCGCGTTCGGCGCCCATCGTCATCGATGCGCGGATGAAGCCGTGGTATCCGAAGGAGGTCACCTGCCGCGACGATGTGGCGGCGAAGGTGACGGCGCGATGGCGCGAGTATTTCCCATCGCGCCAGGTCGAAATGGGCGACGCGGAAAAAGGACACCTGGATTGAGGCCCGTTACGGGCCAGCCCCGGAGCGCACGGGCTTCGGTGTCCGCCACGGGCTGAAGCCCGTGGCCTCCATGCCTCTCTGAGCCAGCCTGGAGCGCACGGGCTTCAGCCCGTGCGA
>JBIQJY010000054.1:2216-7474 GCA_044507065.1 Acidobacteriota bacterium | reverse complement strand
TGGCCTCCATGCCTCTCTGAGCCAGCCTGGAGCGCACGGGCTTCAGCCCGTGCGAACATCCCCGCGCGCTCACGCGCGCGCCCGTCCCGCCAGCGTGTCCAGCAGTTGTTCACGCGAGTAGATCTGCGAGCCCCAGTGCGGGTAGTCGCGGGCCGAGGTGACGAGAGACGCCCGGACCGGATTGGTGATGACGTAGTCGATTGTCGCCAGCACGTCTTCGTTTTCACGGATGGTGCGTTCGAATATGCCGCGTTGCCACAGTCTCTCCCCGTACCTTCGCGCGAAGGCATAGCCGGTGCGCTGCCTGGCGCGATCGAGGAATCGGCGGAGATCGGCGTGGGCCGTGCAGCCAAGCACGACGGCATGAAGATGATCGGGCATGAAGCAGTACGCAAGAACTGCCAACGCACCCTCCTCGGCAGTTTGCAGAAATTGCGATCGGACGGAGTCGACCAGTGCCGGGTCGGCGAACAAGCGCCGCCGGCGATGCGCGCAGAGCGTGAGGAAATATTGCCGGCACCCGACATACTGCGACGGTGGAAGCCTGTGAGGACGGCGACCCATCGCTGTCGACGCAGCAAAGGCGGTGCCACGCTTTGATGCGGGTGTCTGCCACGGGCTGAAGCCCGTGGCCTCCATGCCTCTCTGAGCCAGCCTGGAGCGCACGGGCTTCAGCCCGTGCGAACGGAGTCTGCCTGGAGCGCACGGGCTTCAGCCCGTGCGGACTACTGCTTCAGCCAGATGTTCCTGAAACCGATCTTCCCCTGGCCGTACTGCTCGATCTGCAGGGCGATGACGCCCTTTGCCTTGAATGCGGCCGGGTCGTCGTCGATGAGGACGGCCATCACGTGGCCGTTGACGATGTGGGTGAGCTGGCGTCCGTGTGCGATGACGTGGAGCTGGTTCCATTCGCCGAGGACGACGTGCTTCATCAGTTCGTCGCGGTCGCCCAGCGTGCCGATCGAGCGCGGCCGCTCGCCGGCGGCGGTGCGCACGATGTGGCCGCGCCAGCCGATCTGCGACTCGGCGCGGCCCGTCCCCACGTCCTGGACGTTGCCGTTGTTGCCGGGATCCCAGTCCCAGTCGATGCCGTAGCCGCGGACGTTCCAGCGCGGATCGGGCGGCACGGCAAACGCCTGCGCCCCGCGGCCGGCCGGCGCACCCGTGCCGCGACCCGTGACGCCACCCGCACCCGCCGCGCGACCCGGCGCTGCGCCGCCGGTTCGCCCCACGCCCGTCGCCCGTCCCGGCCCCGGACCGCCGCCGCGCGCGACGTTCGCACCGACTGCCGCTCGGTAGAACACGCCACCGTGGATGTCGTAATCGGCCTTCACCTCGAGCTTCAGTTCGAAGTCCGCCGGCTCGCCGCCACGCCAGACGATGAAGGTGGTGCCCACGCGTCGATCGGGCCAGGTTTCAGCCGTGATGGCGCCATCCTCGACGCGCCACACCTCGGGGTTGCCGTCCCAGTTCTCGAGCGTCCGGCCATCGAAGATGGATGTCCAGCCGGTGTAGTCGTCGGGTTGAATCGGATCGGGCGCCACGCCGCAGCCCAGGCATCGCGACCCCGGCGCGGGCGCATCGGGCGGCGGTGCCGTCGGCCGCAGCGGATTGCCCTGCGCCGCTGCCTGGGTTGCCGAGCCCGACGGCCGCCGCATCTCGGCACTGGACCCCGCCGCAACCACGAATGCCAACGTACAAGCCACACACACGAGCCCGTGCCAGACATGAGCGCGATGCATCGAACCTCCCCGCAGATGCGACACTCTACACCGATCGCGCCGCACCTCCCGCACCCATCGCACCCCCCCGCCTCGGCGTCACCGAGGTGCGTCGAGCCGCGCGTCGGTCGGGCGGCAGACGGCTCGTCCAGCAGGTCGAGGATGTTCTCGCACACTCGACGCGCTGCACCTCGCCGCGGCGCTGGCTGTCGACCTGCCGTGGCTGGACTTCATCACCTGCGACGACCGTCTGGCCGCGGCAGCCGCACGGCACGGCCTTGGTGTGACGCAGCCGCGGTAGACACCGCGCCTCAGGCGTGCGTGACGGTCTCAGCCGATGCCGATGAGCCAGGTGCTGCCCCACCGCGTCGGCGCGACGACGGCCACGTGGTGACCACGGCCGGCATCACGCGATGAAGCATCCTCAGCGCCATCGTCCAGCGCGCCAGGGCGCGCGCGTCACTTCGCGTCCACGCGAAACCGTAGGCGTGGCGGATCGGCTCGGGCAGCAGTCCGATGGAGAGCAGCTGCACGGGGCGGAAGGCAGGCCAGAAACACCGCCATCGCGGGGGAAAGAGGACCGCGCGGCCCATCGCGCGACTGCCGTCGGTCACCGTCAGCCTGCCGCCTGCCAGGACATCGCGCATGTGCGCGTCGACCGCCGCCGCGCTTCGCGGCAGCAGGCCCGAAGGAATGTCGAGCAGCGGCTCCATGACAGCGGACTCGGCACAGTACCGATCGCGCTGTTCGGGAGTGAGCGGACCGACGAGTTGTTCGTAGACGCGTGGCATCGAATCGAGCAGCGTGGTGTGCACCCAGCAGAGCAGGTCCGCGTCGTGCGCCGAGTATGTCGCACCAGCGGGGAACGCCCCGGCGGCTTGCTCGAGATGGCCGAAGACGCGGTCGTGGATCCGGTTGATGCGCGCAGCCGTCGCTATCGCGTCGTCGTCGCCGCCGAATGTCAGCGACAGCATCGCGCCGACAGTGGACCGCAGGCGCGCGAGACTGGCGGGCAGGCTGGCCCGAAAGCCGCTGTGCGCATCGACACCCGCGGCCACGAGCGGGTGGGCGAGTTGAAGGAGGATGGCGCGCCCCCAGGCGGCGACGACGACAATCTCGCGGTTGATCTGCCAGCTGACGCTGCCCGGACCCGGTCGGGTCATGGACGCCGCACGCAGCCGTACCCGGACGGCGGTGCGGTGGCGTTCGAGTGCAGCCTCGTCGGCCATGTTCGATTGTGGCACGCGGCCGCGCCGCGACGCTCAGCCCTTCGACGACATCGACGCTTCGCGCGCGGCCACCGATCCGGCCTTGTATGACCCGACGGGCGACCGGAACGGAACGGCGACACGGTTCCAGCCGTTGATGACGATGACCGCAAACGTCAGCGCCACGAGTTCCTCTTCCTCGAATACCGCGCGGACCTCCTCGTAGACGTCGTCGGGCACGTGCGTGTCGCTGAGCAGCGTGACCGATTCGGTCCAGGCAAGCGCGGCGCGCTCGCGCTCGGTGAAGAACGGCGTCTCGCGCCAGGCGCTGAGCGCGTAGATGCGCTGCTCGGTTTCGCCGGCCGCCCTCGCGTCCTTCGTGTGCATGTCGATGCAGTAGGCGCAGGCGTTGATCTGCGAGGCGCGGATCTTCACCAGTTCGAGCAGCGACGTCTCGAGTCCGCTCCTGGCGACTTCAGCCGACAGCTGGCGCATGGCGCGGTTGAGCGGGGAGTTCGCGTATTTGGTGGTGTCGACACGTGGTGTCATCTTCATTACTCCTTGGTCCTTGCAGGCAGGTGCGGCAGCGGGGAGCCGGAAGCCGCCCTCGATCGATTGTGTCACGCGAGGCAGAGGCCTACCTGTATCCGTCGGCCACGCGCGTGAACGCGGCGACCTGATCGGACATCCACCGCGCGTCCCTGCCGAGGAGCGGCGCCATGATCGCGGCCACGGCTGGCGCCATGTCGATGGCCGCGCGTGCGTTCAGGAACAATGCGCGCGTGCGGCGCGCGAGCACGTCCTCGATGGTGCGCGCCATCTCGTGCCTCGTGGCCCACACCACCTCGGCGCGCGTGCAGGGCAGCGCCGGATGCAGACGTTCGGCGAGCGACGGGTCGTCGTCCATCAACGCGCGGATGCCCTCCGCATCGCTGCCGTAGATGCCGAGTGCGCCGAGCGTGTCGGGCCGCTCGTGGTAGCCGTGCACGTGCAACTGGCGCGTGACGCAGGCGCGCTCGGGCAATCGGGCGAGGTCCGCTGCCTGATTGACCGTGTCCTCCGCCATCTTCCGATACGTCGTCCACTTGCCGCCGGCTGTCGTCAGCAGCCCGGACGCGTCGATGTGGATCGTGTGATCGCGCGAGAGCGCGGCGGTGATGCGGCTGTCGCCGCTCTTGACGAGCGGGCGGATCCCCACGAACACACTGAGCACATCGGTACGCGATGGCGCCGTGTGCAGGTATCGTCCCGCTGTCTCGAGGATGAAGTCGATCTCCGCGTCGAACGGCGGCGGCTCGAGCACCGGCGCGTCGATGGGCGTGTCGGTCGTCCCGACGAGGGTGTGGCCGTGCCACGGAATGGCGAACATCACGCGGCCGTCGCGCGTGTGCGGCACCATGATGGCGCTGTCGCCGGGCAGGAACGATCGATCGAACACGAGATGGATGCCCTGGCTCGGCGCGATGAGCCTCGGCGCGTCGGGTTCGGCCAGGAGACGCACGCTGTCGGCGAACGGGCCCGTCGCGTTGATTACCACGCGGCCGCGCGCGGTGTGTTCGGTGCCATCCTCGCCGTCGCGCGTGATGATGCCGTCGACGAAGCCGTCGTCGCCCTTCGTCAGGCCGGTCACCTGCGTGTAGTTGAGCAGCGTCGCACCCTGGGCTGACGCCGTGGCGACAAGATTGATGAGCAGCCGCGCATCGTCGAACTGGCCATCGTAGTAGACGACGCCGCCGCGCAGGCCATCGGTCTTGATCGTGGGCAGTCGCGCCAGGGTCTCGTCGCGCGAGAGCAGTTCCGAGGTGCCGAATCCGTACTTGCCGGCCAGCACGTTGTAGACCTTCAGGCCGAGGCCGTAGAACGGCGCCTCCCACCAGTCGTAGTTGGGGACGACGAAGGCGAGGTTGCTCACCAGGTGCGGAGCGTTCTCGCGGAGCAGGCCGCGCTCCTTCAGCGCTTCCATCACGAGCGAGATGTTGCCCTGCTCGAGGTATCGCACGCCGCCGTGGACGAGCTTGGTGCTGCGGCTCGACGTGCCCTTGCCGAAGTCGTGCTGCTCGACGAGCAGCACGTCGTAGCCGCGCGAGGCCGCGTCGACCGCAATGCCCACACCCGTGGCGCCGCCGCCGATGACGATGACGTCCCAGCGCGACGAATGGCTGCGGAATCGAGTGACGTGCGTATCGCGGATCATCGTGTTCGCCATGGGCGGTGAGGTGTCTGCCACGGGCTGAAGCCCGTGGCCTCCATGCTGAGCCCGCGGCCTCCATGCTGAGCCCGCGGCCTCCATGCTGAGCCCGTGGCCTCCATGCCGAAATGTGCCTGGAGC
>JBIQJY010000054.1:0-2116 GCA_044507065.1 Acidobacteriota bacterium | reverse complement strand
AGCCCGCGGCCTCCATGCTGAGCCCGTGGCCTCCATGCCGAAATGTGCCTGGAGCGCACGGGCTTCAGCCCGTGCGTCCAATCATCGCGCGCCGGCGCGGCCTACGATTCCCAATCCTGCGATCGGTCGAGCGCGTCGCTCCAGCGATCGAGCAGGCGTTCGGCCTGATCGCGCGGCATGGTGGGTTCGAACCGGCGGTCGACGCGCCACTGGCCGGCGAGTTCGTCGACCGACGACCAGAATCCCACGGCCAGGCCCGCCAGATACGCCGCACCCAGCGCCGTGGTTTCCGTCACCACGGGTCGGACGACGGGCACGCCGAGCAGGTCGGACTGGAACTGCATCAGCAGGTTGTTGCTGGCGGCGCCGCCGTCGACGCGCAGTTCGCGCAGCGCGATGCCCGTGTCTTCCTTCATGGCGTCGAGGATGTCGCACACCTGGTAGGCGATGCCTTCGAGCGCCGCGCGCGCGATGTGTGCGGTGGTGGTGCCGCGCGTGAGGCCGATGATCGAGCCGCGCGCGTACGGGTCCCAGTGCGGCGCGCCGAGTCCGGCAAAGGCCGGGACGAAGTACACGCCCCCGTTGTCGGGCACCGAGGCCGCGAGCGCCTCGACGTCCGGCGAGCGATCGATGATCTTCAGTCCGTCGCGCAGCCACTGCACCACGGCGCCGCCGATGAAGATGCTGCCCTCGAGCGCGTACTCGGTGCGGCCCTTGATGCGCCACCCGACGGTGCTGACGAGCCCGTTGTCGGACGCCGCTGGAGTCGTGCCCGTGTTCTGCAGCAGGAAGCACCCGGTGCCGTATGTGTTCTTGCTCATGCCGGGCGAGGTGCACATCTGGCCGAACAGCGCCGCCTGTTGATCGCCGGCGATGCCGGCGATGGCGACGTCGCCCAGGCCGAGTGACGTCGACACGCGTCCGTAGACCTCGCTCGAGTCCTTCACGTCGGGCAACAGGCTTTCCGGCACGTCGAGCATCGTCAGCAGCTCGTCGTCCCACTCCATCGTGTGGATGTTGAACAGCATCGTGCGCGAGGCGTTGGTCACGTCGGTGATGTGCGTCTGGCCGCTCGTCAGTTGCCACACGAGCCACGAGTCGACGGTGCCGAAGGCCAGCTCGCCCTTCTCGGCGCGCGCGCGGGCGCCCGGGACGTTGTCGAGCAGCCACTTGATCTTGCTGCCGGAGAAGTACGCGTCGATGACGAGGCCGGAGCGGTTGCGGACGATTTCCTCGTGGCCGTCGGCCTTCAGGCGATCGCAGATCTCGGACGTGCGGCGGTCCTGCCAGACGATGGCGTTGTGGATGGGCCGACCGGTGGCGCGGTCCCAGATGATGGTGGTCTCGCGTTGGTTCGTGATGCCGATGGCGGCCACGTCGCGCGGCCTGACGCTGGCGCGGCCGAGGACTTCGGTGGCGACCGCAATCTGCGAGCTCCAGATCTCCATCGGGTCGTGTTCCACCCAGCCCGGCTTCGGGAAGATCTGCGTGTATTCCGCTTGGGCGATGCCGGCAATGCCGCCGTCGTGATCGAACAGGATGGCGCGCGAGCTGGTGGTGCCTTGGTCGAGGGCGAGCACGTAGGGCATGAGGATCCTCGGGACGATGGGCGGGTGACAGGCGACAGGCTACATGTCGGTAGCGAGGGGGGCAAGTGCGGGAAAGGGTGTAGGATGACGCGCTACCAGAGAATCCATTGCCCGGCGTGTCCGCCACGGGCTGAAGCCCGTGGCCTCCAGGCCAATATGGAGCGCACGGGCTTCAGCCCGTGCGAATTGCCAGCCTGGAGCGCACGGGCTTCGGCCCGTGCGAATTGCCAGCCTGGAGCGCACGGGCTTCAGCCCGTGCGAGGTGCCCAATGCGTGCTCGACGTATCGTTGCCTTCGGTGTGCTGACGACGTGGCTGAGCGTGGGTCTCGCATCCTGCGGCAGGTCCGCGCGGGAAGGCGCGGATACAGAGAACGTGGCGCTCGCGGGTGCGGCGCCCGCGCCGCCCGCTGTGCGAACGGCGTCGCCGCCGCAAGTCGACAGGCAGGTCGCCGAACCACAGACGGTCGATCCACAAGCGGAGTCGCCAGCTGCCGAGCCACCTCCCGGTCTGACCTGCATTCAGAAC
>JBIQJY010000053.1:18887-23722 GCA_044507065.1 Acidobacteriota bacterium | reverse complement strand
CGCCCGCAGGCGGCTAGTGGCCGCCCGCCGGTCCGCCGATGCGTCTGCCAGGGCGGACCGGCCGCGCTCGCCGACGACGGTCCCTTATCGTGAATCGTGATCGTCTTCGTGCCTTCGCGTCTTCGTGATTTCTTCGCGCGTCGTGCGCCTACAATAGGCGGATGCCGCGTGAAGAAGGAGTCGCAGGAATGAAGTACGCAATCGGCGTCGTCGGACTCGGTGTCATGGGCGCCAACCTGGCGCGCAACATGGAAAGCCGGGGGACTGCCGTCGCCGGCTACGATCTGGATCCGAAGAAAACCGAGGCCTTCGCTGCCGGTGACGGGCGCACGGTCGTCGGTGTGAACAGCCCCGAAGCCCTGGCCGATGTGCTCGAGCGTCCGCGCCGCCTGCTGTTGATGGTGCCCGCGGGCAAACCCGTCGACGACGTCATTGCGCATCTGCTTCCGCACCTCGAGGCCGGCGACATCCTGATCGACGCAGGCAACTCCTTTTTCAAGGACACCGATCGCCGCGAGGCGGCGCTTGCCGAACGCGGCGTGCTCTTCCTGGGCACCGGCGTCTCGGGCGGCGAGGAAGGCGCGCTGCGCGGGCCCGCGATCATGCCGGGCGGATCGCGCGAGGCGTGGAACGCCGTGGCACCGATCCTCGAAGCCATCGCCGCACGGGCCGACGACGGGCAGCCGTGCGTGGGGTATGTGGGCGCACGCGGCGCGGGGCACTACGTGAAGATGGTGCACAACGGCATCGAGTACGGCGACATGCAGCTCATCGCCGAAACCTACGATCTGTTCAGCCGCGGCCTGGGCATGGGCGCGAAGGAAATTTCCGACATCTTCGCCGAGTGGAATCGCGGCGACCTCAAATCGTACCTGGTCGAGATCACCGCCGACGTGCTGGCGCAGATGGATCCCGAGACCAACCGGCCGCTTGTCGACCTCATCCTCGATGAGGCGCAGCAGAAAGGCACCGGCAAGTGGATGAGCCAGGATGCCTTCGACGTCGGCGCACCGATTCCCACCGTCAACTCCGCGGTCGTCGCGCGGTTGATCTCGGCGCAGAAGGCGGAGCGCGTGGCCGCAAGCCGCGTGCTCGCCGGCCCGTCAGCGACGTTCCAGGGCGATCGCGCGAGTGTCATCGCCGCCGCGCGCCAGGCGCTCTACGCCAGCAAGGTCACGTCGTACGCGCAGGGCATGACGCTGCTGCGCATGGCCTCGGCCGAATACGGCTACGACATCGATCCGGGCGAAGTGGCGCGGATCTGGCGGGCCGGCTGCATCATTCGCGCGGCGCTGCTCGAGGACATCCGCGCCGCCTACGCGCGCGATCCGAAGCTGGTGAACCTGCTGCTCGATCCCGCATTCAGCACGGCCGTGGCCGAGCGCCAGCAGGGATGGCGCGCGATGGTCACGACGGCCATCGGGCTCGGCATCCCGGTGTCGGCGACCGGTGCCTCGCTCGCCTGGTACGACGCGTACCGCAGCGAGCGGCTGCCGGCCAACCTCACGCAGGGCCAGCGCGATTACTTCGGGGCGCACACGTATCGGCGCGTCGATCGCGACGGCAGCTTCCACACGGAGTGGGAGGGGATCGCCACGGGCTGAAGCCCGCGGCCTCCAGGCAGACGGAGCGCGCCGGGGATCGCCACGGGCTGAAGCCCGTGGCCTCCAGGCAGATGGAGCGCCAGCATGGAGCGCACGGGCTTCAGCCCGTGCGTCACGTATCGATTCGACGGAGGTCTGATTCACCATCATGAGCACCACTTTGAACATTCCGGCAGCAGGCACCCTCGACTTCCTGTCGCTCGGCGGCATCATTCATCGGCTCGATACGGGCGTCGTGCCGTTCCGCAAGGCCAGCCGCTGCGACATTCACGTGAGCGGCGGCGAGTTCAACGTGGCCGCGAACCTGGCTGACTGCTTCAGCCTGCGGACGGGCGTGGCCACGGCCATGGTGCGGTACCCGGTGGGCGACCTGATTGCGGAGCGCGTCCGTGCGATGGGTGTGCGGCCTTTCTACAAGTACTTCGACCACGACGGCGCGCGCGGCCCGAACATGGCCACCGTCTACAGTGACCGCGGCGTGGGCGTGCGCCCGCCGGTCGTCTTCTACAACCGCAGCAACGAGGCAGCGGCGCTGCTCGCTCCCGGCGACTTCGACTGGGCCGGCATCTTCGGCCAGGGCGTCCGCTGGTTCCACAGCGGCGGCCTGTTCGCGGCGCTTTCTGAATCGACGGCCGAACTGATCATCGAAGCGATGCAGGCGGCGCGCCGCGCGGGCGCCATCGTGTCGTTCGATCTCAACTACCGCGAGAAGCTCTGGAAGGCCTCCGGCTCGATCGACCGCGCCCCGTCCGTCTTCGCGCGCATCGTCGAGAACGTCGACGTGCTCGTCGGCAATGAGGAAGACCTGCAGAAGTCCCTTGGTGTGTCCGGTCCGGACGCGGGTGGCGGTTCGAAGCTCGATCCGGCCGCGTTCTTCGACACGATCGGCAAGGTCGTCAAGCGCTTCCCCAACATCAAGGTCGTTGCCACGACGCTCCGCGAGGTGGCCTCGACCAACCGGCACGCCTGGTCGGCCGTCGCCTGGATCAACGGCGAGCGGTTCGTGGCGCCGACGATGCAGCTCGACGTGCACGATCGTGTGGGCGGCGGCGACGGATTCGCCTCGGGCCTGTTCTACGGGCTGCTGTCCGGAGAAGCGCCGGAAGAGGCGCTGCGTCTCGGCTGGGCGCACGGCGCGCTCATCACGACGTTCCCCGGCGACACGACCATGGCCACGCTCGCCGAAGTGCGGGCCCTTGCCAGCGGCGGATCGGCGAGAATTCAGCGCTAGGCGCGGACGCCCGGGCGAGGCGACCCGCAGGGGGGCGTCCGGACATGGAGCGCACGGGCTTCAGCCCGTGCGGCCGGGGAGTCATACATGATGCGAACAATCGGCCGTCGTTGCTGCTCGCTGACCCTCGTGGTCATGGTCGTCGCGCTGGGCACAACGGGACCGCTGGCGCAGCAGGCCGCGAGCGACCGCGACACACGCGAGTGGATCCAGTTGTTCAACGGACGCGACCTGACCGGATGGACGCCGAAGTTCGCAAAGCACGATCTGGGCGTGAACCTCAACGACACGGTGCGTGTCGAGGACGGACTGCTGAAGATCCGCTACGACAAGTGGACGAAGTTCGACGGCGAATTCGGCCACATCTTCTATGGCACGCCGTTCTCGCACTACATCATCGCGGCCGAGTACCGGTTCGTCGGCGAGCAGGTGCCGGGCGGCCTCGACTGGGCCGTCCGCAACAATGGCCTGATGCTGCATTCGCCTGACCCGAAGACCATGCTGAAGGATCAGGACTTCCCGATCTCGATCGAGGTGCAGCTGCTCGGCGGCCTGGGCGATGGGCGTCCGCGCACGACGGCCAACCTGTGCACGCCGGGATCGAACGTGGTGATGGACGGCAGGCTGGTGACGACCCACTGCATCAACTCGTCGTCGAAGACCTACGACGGTGAGCAGTGGGTGCGCGTCGAGGTCGAGGTGCACGGCGACGAGCGCATCCGCCACATGGTGGACGGCCAGGTCGTGCTCGAGTACACGAAACCGCAGATGGGCGGCGGGGCGGTCGCGCCGGTGGACCCGGCCGTCAAGATCGACGGGACGCCAATGGCCTCCGGTTTCATCTCGATCCAGGCAGAGACGGCGCCCACGGATTTCCGCAAAATCGAGCTGCTCGACCTGGAGGGCTGCATGGATCCGACGGCGGCGAACTACAAGAGCTACTACGTGAAGTCCAATCCGGACGCGTGCCGCCGATGAGAGTCGCCTGGCTGCCCGTCGTCGTGCTGGGTGTCGCGATGGCGGCGTGCGCGAGCACACCGCCCGCCACCGTGACGCCGCCGTCCAGCGCGACGACGGCCGCGGAGCCGCAGGCCGAAACGGCGCCCGTCGCGCCGGCACTGCCGCCGCCTGAACTGGGCGCGGGCGATCCCGACTTCGTGCCGCAGGTCGGCCAGGAGGGCAAGGACGTGGTGTGGGTGCCCACATCACCCGAACTCGTCGAAGTGATGCTCGACCTGGCCAATGTCACGCCGCAGGATTTCGTGATGGACCTCGGTTCGGGCGACGGCCGCAACATCATTGCCGCCGCACGGCGTGGCGCCCGCGGTCTGGGCGTCGAGTACAACCCGGACATGGTGGCGCTCTCGCAGCGGATGGCGCGCGAAGCGGGCGTGGCCGATCGCGCGCGGTTCATCCAGGGCGACATGTACGTGGCCGACATCTCGCAGGCCACCGTGCTCGCACTGTTCCTGCTGCCCGAGAATCTCCTCCGGCTCAAGGACAACTTCCTCGCGCTGCGGCCGGGTACGCGTATCGTGATGAACACCTTCACGCTCGACGGCTGGGAGCCAGCTGTCACACGTCGTCTCGAGGATGGCTGTTCCAGCTGGTGCAACGCGCTGCTCCTCATCGTGCCCGCGAAGGTGGATGGCCGCTGGCGCCTCGACGGCGCCGGGCTCGAGTTGAGCCAGGAGTACGAGGCGCTGACGGGCACGATCGTGCGCGACGGCGCGCAGCCGGTCGGCGTGAGCGGGCGCATCCGCGCCGATGAGCTGACGCTGACGATTGACGGTCGCACGTATGCGGGTCGCGTGTCAGGTGACCGCATCACCGGCACGGTGACCGAGCCGAGCGGTGCCACGCGCGCCTGGACGGCAACGCGGTAGGCGTCTTCCCGGTGGGGGCCGCGGGCTCAGCGTGGAGGCCCCGGCGCGCCTCGGGCATCACCTGCGCACGTCGTAGCTGCAGAAGAGGATGCCCGATTTCTCGTAGAGCCGCTG
>JBIQJY010000053.1:2888-18787 GCA_044507065.1 Acidobacteriota bacterium | reverse complement strand
AGTCCCTCGACGCCCCCGCCGGTGGCCTGGTACACGCCGTACGACGTGCGACCCATCACCAGCCGACTGAAGCCTGCGTACATGGCCGCGAAATCGATGTCGGGATCCATGGGGATCCAGTCGTAGTCGCCGTCGGGACCGGCGATGAATCCGTCGAGGCTGGCCGCCACCGAATAGCGCAATGCGGGCATGGCGGTGTTCTATCATGAGCGTTCCCACGTCGATGCGTTCGGTTCGAGGCGCCAGCCTCGACCCTTGCGGCAGGAGTGATGAGATGCGCGGTGCGTCCCACGAAAGACCGAGTCGCCGCTCGTGCCTGCGGCCCGTGACGGTCGGTGTCCTCTGCGCGGCCCTGGCCGTACTGGCAGCGCCGACGACGCGATCGATGGCCGCAGCCTCGCAGGCCGGCACGTGGCCGCTCCGCGGCAAGACGGTCCTGATCACCGGATCGACCGACGGGCTTGGCCGTGAAGTGGCGATCCGGGCCGGTGCGCTTGGCGCCCACGTGCTCGTGCATGGCCGCAACGCCGAACGCGGCGCCGCTGTTGTCGATCGGATCGTGAAGGACGGGCGGGGGAGTGCAACGTTCCATGCGGCCGATTTCGCGTCGCTCGACGCCGTGCGTGCGTTCGCGCAGGCGATAGGTCGCGACCACCCGCGCATCGACGTCCTCGTCAACAATGCCGGCGTGCTCGTGCGCGATCGCCAGGTGAGCCGCGACGGGCACGAGCTGCACTTCGCCGTGAACTACCTCGCGGGGTTCCTGCTCACGCGCACGCTGGTGCCGTCGCTGGTTGCCGCCGCGCCGTCGCGCATCATCAACGTTGCGTCGGGCTCACAGTCGCCGATCGATTTCGGCGATGTGATGCTCGAGCGGCCCGGCGCGGCATCGCGAGGCTACGGGCAGAGCAAGCTGGCGCAGATCCTCTTCACGATGGATCTGGCCGACGAGCTTCGGGACCGCGGCGTCATTGTCACCGCGCTCCACCCTGCAACCATGATGGACACGACGATGGTGCGCGAAGCCGGCATGGCGGCGCGCAGCAGCGTCGACGAGGGTGCCGATGCGGTGATGCACCTGATGGTCGGGACGGACGTGACGACGGGCACCTACTACAACGGTCTGCGTCCGTCGCGCGCGCACGCGCAGGCCTACGACGAGGCGGCGCGCCAGCGCCTGCGGGAGCTCAGCCTGCAGCTGACCGCGCCGGCCGGCCCCAGGTAGGATCGCGGGCTGCCTCCATCGCCCGACGCGGCGGTGTGTAGCCGGGGCCACAGAAGCAGCCGTGTCGTGCTCACGTTGCCGGCGGGAAAATGCGGAACGCCACGTGGCGGGTGGCGCGCCCCTTGCAATCCACCTCCTCACGCGGGGCGGGCAACGCCGCGCGAGGAGGTTTCATGGGTAAGTACTTCATCGCCTGGCTGCTTGGCGTCCCGCTCACGCTGCTCGTCCTGATCTATTTCGTCAGTCAGGCGTTCTGCTAGACGAGCCGGGACCCGCCGGTCCCTGCTGCAGGTGGTCCGGGCAACCGGGCTGGCTGATTGACGTCCGTATCAGTAGGACATATACTCCTGATACGGATATCCATGACGCAGCCGCTTCGACAGCCCTCCACCCGCTATCAACTCGACGCGCCGCCGGATTTTGGCGTTCGCGCCGAGCGGGAGCGGCTGTCGGCGCCCGCGCTGAAGGCGTTCTTCAACATCATGGCGCGGTGGCAGGTGCGCGACGAGGATGCCCGCGCGCTGCTCGGCGGCGTCAGCAATGGGCCGTTCTACGAGATGAAGCGGAACCCGGACCGCGTCCTCGAGACGGATCGGCTGACGCGCGTGTCGTACCTCATCGGCATCTTCAAGGCGCTCCGCATCCTTCATTCGGAGGCACTTGCCGACGCGTGGGTGCAGCTGCCCAATACCAACCCGATCTTCGCGGGCCAGACGCCCCTCGCCTATATGACGCGCGGCGGCCTGCCCGCCATGCAGGTCGTGCGGCGCCTGCTCGACGCCCGGCGCGCCGGGTAACGCGCGGTTCGCCGGCCCCGAAAGCCCCGAAACATGCCGCTGCCGCCCGTTTCGCTCGTCCGGCAGTTCGATACGCACCGCCTGATCCCGTCGCGGCACTCGCCTTCCGGCGACAGTGTGCTCATGGCCATCGCCGACAGTGACGAACACCTCGGTGCGATCTTCGAAATCGATGCGGCCACCAACGACCGGCTGCTGGCCGAGCAGCAGCGGCTGCCGGGCATCGGCCTCGAGGAGCTCGTCTTTGCCGTGCCGCACGCCGCGGTCGTCAACGCGAGCTTCTGCCACGCGCATCCGCTGGGCTCGCGGTTCAGTGGCCCCGATCGTGGTGCGTGGTATGCGGCCTTCGACGTGGCGACGGCCCAGGCGGAGGTGGGGTTTCACAGGTCGGTGCAGCTTGCCGAGATCGGGCGGTTCGAGGACAGCGTCACCTACGACGACTACCTCGCCGACTTCAGCGCGAACTTCCACGACCTGCGCCGCGCGCGCGGCTTCAAGGCGTGCCTGGATCCGGCCAGCTACGTCCGGTCGCAGGCGCTGGCCGAACAACTGCTCGACGCCGGCTCACTCGGCATCGTCTATCCGAGCGTGCGCCACGAGAGTGGGACGTGCCTGGCGTGTTTCCGCCCGGCGCTGGTCACCAACGTGCGCCCGGCGCGGACGTATCGCTTCACCTGGAGCGGCACTCCCACGCCCGTCGTGACGGTGGCGCGCCGCGGTGCCGCCTAGCGGCGCGTCACCTGTCGCATCAGTTCTGCAGGTAGGCCTGCACCTGCACGATCACGAGCCATCCGGCGAAGAAGCCGTAGAACGCCGTCGCGAAGTACAGCATGGCCAGCCGCAGGCCGCGCACGCGAATCGGCTTGGGCAGGCCGCGGCGGTTCAGCTGGATGAGCAGGATCGCGTAGACGAACATCACCGCGCCGTTCAGGCATGCCGCCACCACGAGCAGCAGCAGGGGCTGGTCGAAGCCCGAGAGCAGGATGATCGAACCGGCCACGACCGTGCCCCAGACCACGGCGAAATAGACGCGGCTTTCGGTCCAGACGCGGCTCGTCGGCAGGTACACCGTCTTGATGATGTCGGCCACGATGCGCGACACGTAGTCGAGCACGCCCATGGCGACGAGCACCATCGAGATCGATCCGAAGATCCAGAAGAAGGTGCCGAACCACGGTCCGACCCGGTCCTTGAGCGCGAGGCCTTCGGCGTAGATGAAGGCCAGGTTCGCCTGGTCGGACACCCGCTGCCCGAACACGGTCGAATACGCGAGGGTCGAGAAGACGACGATCGAGAAGATGCAGATGAACCAGAAGCTCCAGAACTGCTCGGTGTTGGCGCGCTTCCACCAGACGGCAAACCGCTGCAGGTTGGCCGCGTCCTGGCGCACCATCACGCCGGTGGCCGGTGCGGCCGTCTCTTCACCCGTGATGGGCGAGACGATCTTCGGAATGTAGACGCCCATGCCGAAGCCCTTGTCGCGGATCCAGTTGCTCTGCGCGAGGTTGTTCACGCCGCCCGCGCCGGCAAAGACCATGGCACTCAGCATCAGCGACACGGGAATCAGGTTCTGATCCGGCAGCCGGCCGAAGTTCGTGATCGCCTGGGGCACGTCGGCCCAGGCCGAGGCGCCGATGGCCGCCACGATCGCCACGGCGAGGAAGACGATCGTCAGGCCGACCTTGAAGAACTGCGCCTTCTCCAGCGTCTGGTAGACGACCGGCGAGATCGTCAGCGCGGCGCCCAGCGCCACGAGGACGCCCACGGTGATGTAGGCCACGTTGCCGCCGCCGATGAGGAACGTGAAGACCGTGATGCCGCTGGTCGCCCAGCCCGGCCACATGTTCGGCAGCACCGTGAACAGGCAGAACAGCACGCCCCACGGCTTCCAGAACCGGACGAAACCGGCAATGGCCGTCTCGCCCGTCGCGAGCGTGTAGCGCTCGATCTCCATGTTGAGGAAGTACTGCACCGTGACGCTGAGCACGGCCGCCCACAGGAACCACGGCCCGACGACCGACGTGATGAACGGCCAGATGATGTACTCGCCGGACCCGACGCCAAGGCCGGCCAGGATCACGCTGGGGCCCAGAATCTTGCGGAGCGGAAGCGGCTCGGGCATGTCCCGATAGGGCATCGGGGGCAGATTGCCGTTCTTGACGGCGTCGAAGCTGTCGTCGGCTGATGTCATAAGCCTCGCGTGGTTGTCTGGAACGTGCGAGAGTCTATCGCACTTCGGATCGGCAGGCGGCAGGACGAGGGAACGTAAGCGTTTACGCGCGAGGTAAGACTCGCAGTCAGGGCCGTCGCACAACGCGCGTGCGTCGGGTCAGCGCGGGCGGTATCCACCTTGCTCAGGTGAGGCTTCGAGAGCGGGCCATGACGGCCCGCGGAGGAGACCTCATGCGGATGCTTGCACGAACGCTCGCGCTTGCCGGCGTGGTCCTCGCGTCGGGATGCGGCGGATCGAGCACCACGAACAATCCCGGCCCCACGGGCCCCAGTGCGCCGCCGGCAGGCGGCACCGACGCGGTCGTCATCGACATCATCGGCGAGCGCGGCGTGCAGTCGTTCTCGCCGAACCCGGCGACCGTGCCCGATGGCCGCATGGTCATCTGGCGCAACACCGACGTGCTCGTGCACCGGGTCCAGCTCAACGATCGCTCGGTCGACACCGGCGACATCCGGCCTGGCGCGTCGAGTGCGCCGCAGCCGCTTGGCGGCGTGGCCAAGCCGTACCACTGTCCCCTCCATCCAGCGATGGTCGGCAGCCTCAACGGCGCGGCCACCGAGCCGCCGCCGGGGCCGCCGTGCGAGGAGCTGTACTGCTCACCGTGACGACCGATCCGTTACGGAAGTCGTAAGCCGTTACGCGGACCGAAACACGCGCGCGCCCTCATCGACTGCCGTCCATGCGGTGTTTGGCGAGGTAGTAGCTGAGCGCGCGCTGGCTGATGCCCATGGTGTCGGCGGCGTCCTTCTTGACGCCGCCGGCGCTGTCGATCGCGCGGCGAACCGTCTCGCGCTCGACCCATTCGATGTTCTGTCGCAGGTTCAGCGAGGGCAGTGTCGAGGCGGGCGGCGCGGTGGCGCCCACCAGGTGCACCACGTCGCGGCCGAGGACGGGGCCCTGCGACAGCACGACCGCGCGCTCGACGGTGTTCTCGAGCTCGCGGACGTTGCCGGGCCAGTCCGCGCGGCACAGCTCGGCCAGCACGGCCGGATCGATGCCGTCGATGCGCTTGCCGGCGCGCTGTGCGTGCAGCGCGATGAAGTGCTCGACGAGCACGGGCACGTCCTCGGGCCGCTCGCGCAGCGGCGGCAGGTGGATGGGGATGACGTTGAGCCGGTAGTAGAGATCCTGCTGGAATCGACCCTCGGCCACCATCTGCCGCAGGTCCCTGTTGGTGGCGGCAATGACCCGCACGTCGACCTGCTGGGTTCGCTCGGATCCGAGCGGCTCGAACTCGCGCTCCTGCAGCACGCGCAGCAGCTTGGCCTGGAGCGCCGGGCCCATCGTGCCGATCTCGTCGAGGAAGATTGATCCGCCATCGGCCAGCGCGAAGCGGCCCTTCTTGTTGGTGGCCGCGCCGGTGAACGCCCCGCGGACGTGCCCGAACAGCTCGGATTCGAGCAGGGCCTCGGGGATGGCCGCGCAGTTCACCTTGATGAGCGGCATGTCGCGCTGCGCGCTGTGGTAGTGGATGGCGCGCGCCACCATTTCCTTGCCGGTGCCTGTCTCCCCGGAGATGAGCACGGTGCTCTTCGACTGCGACACGACGCCGGCCGTGCGGATGATCTCCTGCATCACGCGGCTGCGCGCCACGATGCCGTAGTGGTTGAACTCCTCGTTGCGTTCATCGACCAGGTATCGATGCTGCGTGCGCAGGCGCTGATCGTCGAGCGCACGGTTGACGACGACGAGCAGTTCATCGACCTCGAACGGCTTCTGCAGGTAGTCGAACGCCCCGAGCTTCATGGCCTCGATGGCGTTCTCGACGGTGGCATAGGCCGTCATCATCACGATGTGCGGGCGGTCGGACGCCGTGGTCGAGGCCGCGATCTCGCGGATGAGGTCGAGCCCGGTCAGGTCGGGCATGAGGTTGTCGAGCACGACCACGTCGAACGGACGCTCGGCCAGCAGGCGCTGGGCGTCGCGGCCGCCGCCGGCCGTCGCCACGTCGTGCCCGTCGGCCCGCAGCGCGGAGGCGAGCGCCCGAAGGATCTTGGCTTCGTCGTCGACAACGAGGATCGAACCGGTGGACATGGGTCAGGTCTCGGACGGAGGTCCCGGGGGCAGGCCGATGCGCACCGTCGTGCCGGCGCCGGCCGTGGTCGTCACGACAATCGTGCCCCCCAGCCCCTCGATGACGTTGCGCGAGATTGCAAGTCCCAGGCCGGTTCCCGTGCGACGCGTCGTGAAGTAGGGCTCGAAGACCCGCGGGAGGTCGTCGGGCGCGATGCCCGGACCGTCGTCGACCACCGCGATCGTGGCGCCGCCGTCGTCAGACGCCTCGGTGCTGACGGTGATCGAGCCGCGGCCGTGTCCGTCGTGCTGGCCGGCGATGGCCTGGCGGGCGTTGTCGAGGATGTTGACGAGCGCGAGCCGGACGCGCTCCCTGTCGGTGACCAGCTCGGGCAGCTTGTCGGAGAGCCGCCAGGTGATGGGCGGTGCATCGCCGCTCTCGGGCGCAAGCGCGCGCGCCGCCTCGCGGCACAGCGCATTGATGTCGACCGGTTCGTATTCGTAGCGGATCGGCCGCGCGAAATCGAGCACCTCGCTGACGAGCCGGTCGAGCCGCGCGACCTCCTCGTCGATGTCCGACACGGCGTGCTGGACCTGGTCGGGGCCGGCGCCGCCCGGCCTGAGGCCGCGCAAGGCCGTCTTGATGATCATGAGCGGGTTGCGGATCTCGTGGGCGACGACGGTCGACAGCCGCCCGAGCGACGACAGCCGTTCCTTCTGCGCGGCGTCACGCTGGAATCGGGCGATCGATTCGGTCATCGCGCTGAAGGTGCTGGCCAGCAGCCGGGCATCCTCGTCCTCCCAGCGGCTCCGCGCGGCCGGTGGCAGCCGGCGCGTCAGGTCGCCGGTGGCCGCCATCTCGCGCATGACGGCGGTGACCGCGCCGAGCGGTCGTGTGACGCTGCGTGCGATGGCGTAACTGAGCAGCGTGGCCAGCAGCACGGCGACGACGGCCGTGAGCCCCAGCGCGCGATGCACGGTGCCGAGCAGGCGCAGCCGCTCGGTGCGCGACCGGAGGATGACGGCGGTGGGCGTGGCGCCGGCCTCGTGGACTTCCGCCGACGTGTCGACCGTGCCACCGGCCGCCAGCGGCCGGGTGATGGCGATGAAATCCTCGCCGTCGATGGACACCGTACGCGTCATGCCCGTGGCGGCAAAGAGCGGCGCGAGCGCGGGCCAGGCCGCCTTCGGCAGCGTCGAGACGTACACGCGGCCGTGCATGCCGAAGGCAATCTGGCTGTTGGTGAGCGCGCGGAACTGCGAGGCCGTGCGCGCGTCGAGGTTCAGGCCGACGCTGAGCGACCCGAGGATCTCGGGCTGCTGCGGGTCGATCCAGACGGGGACCGAGGCCACGTGCAGGATGCCGCCGTCGTGCGAGACGAACGACCGTGATTCGGTGCCGCGCAGGGCGGGCGCAATCCCGGGCAGCGTGTCGAGGGGCAGCGCGGATGCGGGGCCCGCGCGCGCCAGCAGCCGCCCGGTGGCGTCGGTGACGATGAACAGGTCGGCGTCGACCTGCTGCTGGTACTCCTCGGCGATTGGCCGCACCGTCGGCGGATCGAGCGAGGAGACGGCGGCCTTCAGCCGGGGCAGGTCCGCGACGAGCCGCGCCTCGCGGCTGAAGTGATCGAAGAGCGCCTGCCGGTATTCCTCGAGCGCGGTATCCGCATCGTCGAGCCCGCGGAGCAGCTCGCCCTCGGCGTGACGGGTGACGGCGACGTTGACGCTGACGAGTGCGACGCCAATCGACACGACGGCCAGCAGGGCGCTGGCCAGGAAGATGCGATTGGTGAGCGACGAGAAGACGCTCATCGGCCGACGACGAAGTCGAGTTCCACGCTGGCGTTCTCGCCAACGGCCACGCGGCGCGATTCGATCGGGTCCGATTCGTGCCAGGCCATCACGGTATAGGTGCCCGGCGGGACGTCGTCCAGCCGGTAGCGGCCGTTCTCGTCGGTCACCGCGAAGTAGCGGTGGGCGAAGACCAGGATGTAGGCGCTCATGTGCGAGTGGATATCGCAGAACACGCGGACGATGCCGGGCCGATCGAAGCGCACCGAGCGCGAGCGTCCGGCGGCGTATCGACCGAGGTCGAACGAACGCGTGCGCGAGAACGAGAAGACGTTGTGATAGGTGACGTCGTTGTTCGGGAAGTCGACCGTCGTGCCGACGGCAATGGCCAGCACGCGCGGCACGAACGTCTCGTTGCGCTGGTCCATGCGCGCGCGCGGTTCGTCGCGCGCGTCGAAGGCCTCGCGCGGCGCCGTCTCGAGGTAGACCACGGCTCGGCGGCGGGCGGCGTCGTGGTGAACGGCCGGCATGCCGAGGCCGCTCACGTCCGGGCGGATGTCGGGCACGGGCGCGGCGCGCCTGAACTCGACGCGGCCGCTGATGCTGCCGGTCGCCGGCGTCGCCGGCGTCTGCGCCGCCGGACGGGACACGCCAGCCGTCGCGGCGACGACGAGCACGGCAGCGGTCAGGCGGGCCAGGGCGGGCATCGTGTCAGAACCAGTAGAAGAGCTGGCCGGCCACGAACGTGCGGTGGCGCACGCGGCCGCCATCGCGTTCGTTGTGCTGCACGGACAGCCGGGCAATGAGGTTGCGCTGCACGTAGTAGCCCACGGCCACTTCGGCACGCCGGACCGGCGCGTCCCAGCTCGTGGGACGCCCGCCGGCAAGCGAGCCGGTGATGGATGAGAAGGTCAGGCTGTCGAGCCGCGCCGCGGCAAACACTCGCGGCGAGAATCGGTAGCGCCCCTCGACGAACATCCCGAGCGCGCTGACCGGAAGCACCACCCCGGTCGCCGACTCGGGCGTCGGCACGCGCCACCGACTCCACACGGCCTCCGCACGCACGATCCAGTGGTCCCGCGAGTATTCGACATCGGCACCCGCGGCCGTCTGGGCGTGGGAAACGTCCCGCGCCGCGTCGGGCAGTGCATCGACCACGCGGCTCGACAGCCAGCTGCCGTGCGAGGCCGATACGCCGGTGACGAGCCCGAATATCGGGCGCACGGCGACACGCGCCGAGAGTTGTTTGCCGTCGTTGTCGTCGCCGATGCGCGGCACCGAGAGCGTGCCGTTGGTGACGGCGCCGGCGACCGTCACGCGATCGGAGGCCCACTGCGCCTGCACACCCGTGTCCCACTGGAACGCCGTCACGAGCGGGATCCCGGGCGCGGCGTCGGGGCTGCCGACCGGGAACTCGGAGCGCCAGCCGCGCGCGCGCATCAGCAGCAGGTCGTTGGCGGTGGCCGGCGCGGCGTCCGAGCGGAGCGACGTCAGGTACTGGTAGGCGAGGGGATAGCCGATGACGCCATCGGCCGATCCGTAGGCGCGGCGGCTGAAGGCGCCGAACACCGGCGGGATGCGGCCCGCCTGGATGTCGAAGCGATGCGCGGTCCAGGGCCGTACGCGCACGTAGGCGGCGTGCGGCGTCAGGCGGCTGAAGTCCTCGGCACGCAGCTCACCGACGAAGGCCAGCTGGGGCATGGGCCGCCACTCGCCCGAGAGGGCCAGGCGCACCATCCGCAGTGCGTTGTGTTCGTAGTCGGTGTAGTTGAAGAAGGCCGTCGTGTCGGTGCGTCCGGCGGTGGCCACGACCTCGCCCGCGATGGCGAGGCGTCCGTCGAGCGCGCTGATCGGACCGGCCGGCAGTTCCTGCGCGCGCGCGGGCACCGCGCCGGCCAGCAGGACGACGAGAAGCGCACAGCGGGCGGAAGCGTTCGGGCCCATACGCAGGGGGAGTCCGGAGTGTAGCAAAGGCGGCTGGCGCCGGTGGCCTTCTGCTAGACTGACCTCTTCACGCGCCGGACCGCGGTCCGGACCCTGTGCAAGTCCAGTCGGCGAACCGCGTCAGGGCCGGAAGGCAGCAGCGCTCAGTCGATCCTGTGCTGTGCCGCAGGTCCTCCGGGCCGCGGTCGGGCGCGTGGCAATCACCAACGCCCGACCGCATCCATGTCGCAGCCGCACACCGCTCTTGCCCGGAAATACCGCCCCGGCCGCTTCGACGAGGTCATCGGGCAGCGCGGTGTCGTCGAGACGCTGCGCAACGCGATTGCGACCGGCCGGCTGGCCCAGTCGTTCATCTTCGCGGGGCCGCGCGGCGTCGGCAAGACCACGACGGCGCGCCTGCTGGCCCGCGCGCTCAACTGCGTCAACGGCCCGACCATCGATCCGTGCGGCACCTGCGACGCGTGTGTGGAAATCGCCCGCGGCCAGGACATCGACGTCCTCGAGATCGACGGCGCCACCTACACGGGCGTGGACGCCGTGCGCGAGGTCATCGTCGAGCCACTGTCGATCGCGCCGATGCGCGATCGCTTCAAGATCTTCATCATCGACGAAGTCCATCGGCTGTCGAAGCAGGCCTTCGACGCGCTGTTGAAGTCCATCGAAGAACCGCCGCCATACGTGAAGTTCATGATGGCGACGACCGACCCGCAGAGCGTGCCCGACACGATCAAGTCGCGGTCGCAGGTCTTCGAGCTGAAGGCGCTGCCGTTTGCCTCGATCCGCGAGCAGTTGCGCAACCTCGCCGCGCAGGAAGGCGTGAGCATCGATGATGCGTCGCTCGCGCTCGTGGCGCGCCACGCCGAAGGCAGCATGCGCGACGCGCTGTCGGCGCTCGACCAGGTGCTGGCCTTCACCGCCGACGCGGTGACGGCCGACGACGTCAGCACGGTGCTGGGCCTCATCGGCCGCGACGTCCAGTTCGACATTGCCGAGACGGTGGCCGCCGAGGACCTCGCCGGCGCCTTCTCCCACGCGGCTGCGGTCGTCGAGAGCGGCGTCGACCTGCGACTCGTCTGTCGCGAGCTGGCGCGTCTCGTGCGCGACCTGCTGGTGCTGCAGATCGATCCGTCTCGCGTGGGCGACCCGGAGATCGCGTCCGAGGGTGAAGGACCGCGGCTGACGGCCCTTGCGGCCCGGTACTCGCGCGAGGATCTGATGCGTGCTTTCGATCTGCTGTCGCGCGCGGAGTACGACGTCCGCACGTCGTCGCAGCCGAGGCACACGTTCGAGATGGCGCTGGTCAAGTGGATCCACCTGCGCCAGCTCACGCCGCTGACCGACCTCATCGCCGGCCTCGAACAGGGTCGACCGATGCCGTCGTCGGCGGCCCCGCGCGGGGGGACCCCGGTACCGCCACGCGGCGGGAGTGCGCGCCCGGGCGGATCGGCCGAAGCGCTGCGCGCGGGCGTCGCGGCCGCGCAAACGCGGTCAACCGCCCACCCGTCGTCGACCGGCCGCGTTTCGGACCCGGCCACCCGGCCCGCCGCGACGTCTCAGCCTGCACGCCAGCCGCCGCCGGCCGGCGCGCCAGTCGGCGACCTGAAGGCGGCGCTCGTCTCGGCCATCCGCGAGCAGAACAAGGTGTTCTACGGGATGGTGATCGGCCAGGCGCACGACATCACGGTCGACGGCAACAAGCTGGTCTTCACGTTTGCCGCCGTGCACCGGTCGCTGATGCCCCAGCTCGAGGCGCGCCGCGCATGGATCGAGCAGATCGCCCGAAACGTGGCGGGCCGCCCCTTTTCGGTGGTCGTACGCGAACTGCCGCCTGTCGAGGCGGCGGTCGAAGCCGACCAGCCCGACGATGCGCGCGCGGGCCTGATGGCGCGGGCAAAGGCCGAACCGGTGGTGCAGGTCATGCTGGACGTGTTCGGCGGGGAAATCGAACGCATCGAGGAGATCGAATAGTGAACATCCAGAAAATGATGCAGCAGGCCCAGCAGATGCAGGAGCGCCTGCAGAAGCAGATGGGCGAGATGACGATCGAGGCCACGTCGGGCGGCGGCATGGTCACCGTCACGGTCAGCGGCCACAAGAA
This sequence comes from Acidobacteriota bacterium, assembly GCA_044507065.1. Lineage (GTDB taxonomy): Bacteria > Acidobacteriota > Vicinamibacteria > Vicinamibacterales > SCN-69-37 > SCN-69-37. The sequence goes on along the minus strand of JBIQJY010000053.1, from coordinate 6,686 downwards.
CCTGCTGAGCGTGACGATCGATCCCGAGGTGGTGTCGAAAGACGACGTCGAGATGCTGCAGGACCTCATCGTGGCGGCCGTCAACGACGCGCACCGCAAGGTGGACGAGGCGCTGGCCAGTCAGATGTCGGGCATGATGGGCGGCATGAAGATACCCGGTCTCTCCTGATGACCCGTCTCGATCCGCTGGCCGATCTGGTGGCCGCGCTGCAGCGTCTGCCGGGCATCGGCGCCAAGAGTGCGCAGCGGCTGGCGCACTACCTGCTGCGCGCGCCCCGCGAGGACGTCGAGGCGCTGGCCGCCGCCATGACGTCGATCAAGGATCGCGTCACGTGGTGTTCGACCTGCGGGATGATCACCGACGTCGACCCGTGCGGCTTCTGCACGGCACCGGATCGCGACGGCCGGATCATCTGCGTGGTCGAACAGCCCGAGAACGTCTCGGCCGTCGAACGCGGCCGCGGGTTTCGCGGCCGCTATCACGTGCTGATGGGCGCGATTGCCCCGCTCCAGGGCATCGGGCCCGACGACCTGCGCATCAAGGGCCTCATCGAACGGGTCGCGGCCGGCGGCGTCGAGGAGATCATCCTGGCCACCAACCCGAACGTCGAAGGCGAAGCCACCGCGCTCTACCTCGCGCGCCTGCTCAAGCCGCTCGTCCCCCGCGTCACGCGGATTGCGATGGGCGTGCCGGTCGGCAGCGACCTCGAGTACACCGACGAGTTCACGATCTCCAAGGCCATGGAAGGCCGCCGCGACATGTAGCCGGCCGCCTTCCCGATATGATTGTCCCGCCGCTGCCAGCGCGGCCCCAGACCGAACGAGTGCGCTCCACCCTATGCCAACGATGCCGACCGTGAGGCTTGCTACTCCGCTGCTGCTCGCCGCCCTGATGCTGACCTCGGCGTGCGAGAACGACCCGACGGTGCCGACACCCGTCGTCGAGCAATCCGTGGAAGTCCATGCGGGTCCGCTCGACCCCAATGGCTCGATCGTCTACCTGTTCACGCTGAACTCGCCGAGCACCGTGCAGCTCATGCTGGCCGGGGCGGTGGTCGGCGGCCCGCTGCGATCGGTGGACACGACGCTGCGTGTCGGCCTGACCGCGTGGGATCCGGTGGCGTCGGCGTGCCAGCCGGTCATCCAGGAGCTCGACCTCGAGCCCAGGCTGACCGCGATGATGCAGCGGATGCTCGACCCGGGCACCTACTGCGCGAAGGTCAGCGACCCCGGCACGCTCGACCGCACGGTGGGCGTCGTCCTCCGGGTGACAGCGCCGGCACTCGTGCGTATCGACGGCGAGCCGGGGACCGATACGCTCGCCAACACGCTCACGGTGGGCGGCCTCGTTTCACGCACGTTCCACGTCTCGAGCACCGGCCAGGTGGATGTCACGCTGCAGGGGCTGACGGGCGATCACGAGGTGGGCCTCGGCATTGGCGTGGTCTCGACCGAAGGCGTCTGTCACATGGCGCGCACGGTCACCGCGCGCCCGGGGACCACGCCGCAGTTGAGCACGCGCATCGACGCCGGCGTCTACTGCGCGGCCGTCTTCGACATCGGCAACCTCACCGGTCAACACGCGTTCGCGATGTCGATCCAGCATCCGTAGGGGCGTTGTTCGCCCACAGGACGAGGCCGACGGCGGCCCACACCACCATGCGCACCTTGCGCACGATGCCGAGCATGAAGCCGTCGTGCCCGGCCAGGCCGATGGCCTGCGCGAGCAGCGCCGTGCCGCCTTCCTCCACGCCCATGCGCAGCGGCACCGGCTTGGCGGCGACGTTGACGACGCGGTTGAAGCCGTCGAAGACGAGCGCGGGCACGATCGACGTTTCCCCGGCGAGCAGCCAGAAGGTCAGCCAGCATTCGAGCAGGCTGAGCACGTGGAAGCCCGCCTCGCACAGCGCGACGGTGACGACCGGGCGGTGGCCCTGCGCGGCGGCGCCGTAGGTCTGACGTTCGAACTGCTGCACGCGCGCCACGACCGCCGCAATGCGCCGCCCGGGCAGGCGCGCGAGGATCGAGCTGGCAATGGCCGGCTTGCGCCAGGCCAGCCACGCGGCGCCGACGAGCACGACGGCCATGGCCGCGAGCGAGACCTGTGCGGCCGCGCGCACGGCCGGGGGCAGGTCGAAAAACACGAACATCGCGCCGGCGGCCAGGATCACGTAGAGGGCCACCGAGACGCTGTAGAAGAAGTTCTCGGCCACGAGCGCTGCGAGCGTGTGCGCGGGATCGGCGTGATGGCGCAGGTAGATGGCCTTGGCCGGCTCGCTGGCCACGAGTCCGAGCGGCGTGACGTTGCCGAGCGCGTCGCCGCTGATGCTCGCGGCCACCGCCGCGCGCAGCGGGATCGACAGTCCCGTGAGCGCTGTCCAGGCCTTCGCCCGCAGCACGAAACGTGCGCCCGACAGCGCGAGAATGGCGGCGAACCACGCGCCGACATTCGTGAAGCCCTCTTGAATGTCCTCGCCGGTGAGCTCCAGTTGCTGGATGGTCCACGCGAGAACGGCGAGACCCAGGGCGAGCAGGATCAGCGTCAGGACCGGACGCGCGGTGCGGCGTCCTGTCGTCGTCGGATCGGGCCCTGGCATCTGCAGAAGCATACCGGGGATCGGCTGCTTCTATAATCGTCCGGATGTTGCCGGCCTCATATGCCACCGCTGCGGCCGTGGTGCTCGCACTCGGCGGCGCGCTCGCGTGTTTCGCCGGCTACGGATTGTTCAGGCTGGTCCTCGCCATTGCCGGCTTCGTGCTCGGCGCATTTCTCGGCACGTCGCTCATCGAGACGCCGTCGGCCTGGACGATGGCCGCTGCCGTGCTGGGGGGCGGCATTGTCGGGGCCGTGGCGATGGTGGCCGCCTACTTCATCAGCGTGGGGCTCATCGGCGCGGGCCTCGCGGCGCTCGCGCTCAACCTGGCCTGGCGGTTCGTCGGCGGCGATCCGCCCACGTGGCTGCTCGTGGTCGTCTGCGTGTGCGCGGCCCTGCTGGCGCTCTCGGCCGTGCGCGTGGTGGCGATATTCGGGACCGCGATAGCCGGGGCGTGGACGCTCGTCGTCGCGGGCCTTGCGCTCGGCGGCGATCCGGCGGCCATGCGGGCGACAGCACTCGGCGACGTGTGGATTTTCTATCCGCTGGGGCAGACGGGCGGGCAGATCTGGCAGGTGGCGTTGTGGTTCGGCCTGACGGTGGCCGGCGTGGTCGTGCAGTTTGCCACGACGAGCCGGACGGGAGGCCGCAAACGGTCCTGAGGCGAGTAAGCTGATGAATGGCCGGGTCCGGTCCCGGCGACGTTTTCCACATCGAGGAGTGCTTCACAGATGACTTTTTCACGCAACGCGACGATCAGCTGGCAGGGTGGGATCATGGACGGCAACGGGACGGCGAAGGCCGGCAGCGGTGCGTTCGATCTTCCCGTGACCTTTCCGCGGCGCATCGGCGAGCCCGAGGGCAGCACCAGCCCCGAGGAACTGATTGCGGCGGCGCATGGCACCTGCTACGCGATGGTCGTCGCGGCGACCCTCGGCCGGAAGGGCGCATCGGCAAAGCGGACGTCGGTCAACTGCACGGTGACCGGCGAGAAGACCGACGCCGGCCTCAAGATCCTTTCATCGAAGCTGCACATCGAAGCCGAGGGACTCTCGGGCATCGACGCGGCCGGTTTCGAGGAGCTGGCGCGTCAGGCCGAGGGCGGCTGCCCGGTCTCGGGCGCACTGCGCGGCAATCTCGTGATCGAGGTTGCGGTGACGGTGAAGTAGAGGCTACAAGGCTACGAGGCTACAAGGCTACGAGG
>JBIQJY010000053.1:0-2788 GCA_044507065.1 Acidobacteriota bacterium | reverse complement strand
GAGGCTACAAGGCTACGAGGCTACAAGGCTACGAGGGGCTGCGAGGCTGCCGTCATCCCCGCACGGCGGCCTCGCCGCGCTCGAGCGCGCCCAGCAGATCTTCCCGTCGGACGGGCTTGCTCACGTAGTCGTCCATGCCGGCATCGAGGCACCTGTCCCGGTCGCCGCTGAGGCTGTTGGCCGTCAGCGCCACGATGTAGTGGCGCCGCCGGTCGGGCGTTGCCCGTTCCCATTCGCGGATGGCCCGCGTCGCCTCATATCCGTCCATCGTCGGCATCTGGCAATCCATCAGGATCGCGTCGTAGCGCGTCTGGCGCACGGCGCGCACGGCTTCGTCGCCGTCGGCCACCGCATCGGCGGTGTATCCCATTTTCGCGAGCTGGCGCAGCGCCACTTTCTGGTTCACGGCGTTGTCTTCGGCCAGCAGGATGCGCAGGGCCTTGGGCTCGGGCGCGGGCCGCGGCGATTGCGGCACGCGTGATCCGGCGCTGGACTGGCCCGAGGCAGCGGCGTCGGCCTGGGCCAGGACGTCCGAGAGGCAGTCGAGCAGTCGCGACTGCTTCACGGGCTTGGTCAGGTAGGCCGAGATGCCCAGGCGGCGGAAGTCCGCTTCGTCCGGATGATAGGCGAGCGAGGTCAGGATCACGATGCGCGTGTCGGCGATGCGCGGGTCGGCCTTGATCGCGCGCGCCACGGCAATGCCGTCCATGTCGGGCATCTGCATGTCGAGCACGACAATCCGGTACGGGTCGTTGTCGGCGGCCGCCCGGTACAGCCGGGCAAGCGCCTCGGGGCCGCTGCTCACACTGCCATTGCGCATCTTCCACGCAATGATCTGGTGGTGGAGGATGTCGCGGTTCGTCTCGTTGTCGTCGACGATGAGCAGGCGCACGCCTTCGAGTGAGACGGGTTCGATGCTGCGGGCCGCGTTGGCGCCTTCCTGTTTGGCGAGCGTCAGCGTGAAGGAGAACGTCGAGCCCTCGCCGGGCTTGCTCTCGAGGCCAATCGTCCCGCCCATCAGCGTGATGAGCTGCTTGCTGATTGCGAGGCCGAGGCCGGTACCGCCGTAGCGGCGGGTCGTCGAGCCGTCGGCCTGCGTAAAGGCGGTGAACAGGCGCGCCTGCGCCTCCTCGCTGATGCCGATGCCCGTGTCGCGCACGGCCACGCGCATGACGGCCTCGGCGGGCGTCTGGCGCACCACGCTCGCGCTGATGACCACCTCGCCGCTGCTCGTGAACTTGACGGCGTTGCCGACCAGGTTGACGAGCACCTGCCGGATGCGGCCGGGATCGCCCTTGAGCAGGCGCGGCGTGTTCGGCTGCAGCGCAATGACCAGCTCGAGGCCCTTGCGCTGCGCGCGGTCGGCCAGCAGGTCGGCCGATTCCTCGATGACCTGCTGCAGGTCGAAGTCGACCTCCTCGACGTGCATCTTGCCGGCCTCGAGCTTCGAGAAGTCGAGGATGTCGTTGACGACGTCGAGCAGCAGGTCTGCGCTGGTGCGGACGGTTTCGGCGAAGTCGCGCTGGTCCGAATCGAGCGGCGTCTCGAGCAGCAGGCCGGTCATGCCGACGATGGCGTTGAGCGGTGTGCGGATCTCGTGGCTCATGTTCGCGAGGAACGTGGCCTTGAAGCGCGCCGATTCCACGGCGGCATCGCGCGCGAGGGCGAGCTCGGCCTCCGCCAGCTTCAGTTCGGTGATGTCGCGCGTCACGCCGAGGGTGCCGATCACCACGCCGCGCGAATCGCGCAGGGGCAGCTTGGTGGTGCTGACCCACGACTCGCGGCCGTCGTTCCACGTCTCGCGTTCCACCTTCGAGACGACGGCCTCGCCTGTCGTCATGATGCGCTGTTCGTCGGCGGAAGCGAGGCTGGCGTGTGCGGGATGGAAGAAGTCGGCGTCGGTGCGCCCGACGACGTCAGCCGCGTGTTCGCAGCCGAAGCGTTGCGCGAGCGCCGTGCTGACGCGGACGAAGCGGGACTGGCGATCCTTGAAATAGATGCTGTCGGGACAGGTGTCGAGCAGGGCGTGCAGCAGGGCGCGTTCGGCGTGGAGTTCCTCCTCCATGCGCCGTCGTTCGGTGACGTCCCAGAAGATGCACTGGATGCCGATGATGCGGCCGTCCTCGTCGCGGATGGGCGTCTTGGTCGTCTGGACGGAGATCGGACCGGCCGAGCTCTGGTGTTCCTCGACTGACTCCCAGGTCTCGCCCGTCTGGATGACGCGCCGGTCGTCGGCCTGGTACATCGAGGCGAGCTCGGCGGGGAACAGGTCGAAGTCCGTGCGGCCGATGACCGACTCGCGCGGCAGGCCGACCGTCTCGCAGAAGCGGGAGTTCACGAAGGTGAACCGGCCGTCGAGGTCCTTGCGCAGGATGTTCTGCGGCAGGCTTTCGACGAGCGAGTGATAGAAGGCTTCCGACGCGCTCAGCCGGGCCTTGAGGGTCGCGAGGTCCGCTGTGTCGCGCGAACGGGTGGAGGCCGACGGGGCTTCGGGTGTTGGCATGGCGAGCTCGGGTGTCCTGAGGGGAATCGGAAGACATCAGGGGAGCATTAATGGCGCGGCGCCATGGTGTGCACTGGCGGGCCGTCCGGGGCGCGCCCGTTGCACTCGGGTCGCGTCCCGTCCTAGAATTGGAAGTCTTGCCACGGGCCCCGAGGCCCGTCACGATCACGCCGATACCGCCCGGGGTCTTCCGCGGCGGACACCGATGTTCCTCGGTAGCTCAACGGCAGAGCATCCGGCTGTTAACCGGAGGGTTGCTGGTTCGAATCCAGCCCGAGGAGCCAA
>JBIQJY010000052.1:15766-24004 GCA_044507065.1 Acidobacteriota bacterium | reverse complement strand
CCATGTGCACGTAAGGCGCCAGCATGCCGAGAAACCGTCCCAGGCCGACGACAACCAGCGAGTAGGTCGCCAGGAACATCAGGGCGCGATGCACAGCCGGTCGCCCGCGGTAGAGGATTCCCGCGACGAGGAATCCTGCAAACATCACGAGATCGCGGACGATGGCAAACGTCATCGGCAGGACCTGCTCGATCGCGGCGCCCAGTGCAACGCGATGAGCCTCGATGATGAGACCAACCCAGTAGTCGACGACCACCAGCAGTAGCCCGTAGGCTGCGAACCAGGGACCGAGCCGGATGTGCAGGCCTGGCCGTCCACGTGCCACCAGCCACGCCTGGAACCCGAAGAAGACCAGCCACGCCAGGTTCAGGATCGAGTGGAACGCGATGCCCCAATGCTGGACCAGCGGCACGAGCGGCTGGCCCCTCAGCAGCGGCCAGTAGTACCGCGGCGAGAACCCGAGAATCACGATGATCGTCAACGCGATCGTCAGGCCGACCAACAGCCAGGACCGTCGCCTGGCGTGCCGCTCGGCGTGAGTTGGTGCTTCGGTGATGCCGGCTGTCGTCATACACGTGTCCCGCACGGACGCCGCATCGACAACCGAGGCCCCTCCTCAGGCACTGCCGGCGCGGCTCTTCCCCTACAAGCGGAAACACATGTCGGTTCGGCTCATCTGGAGCCTCGCGTGACCCGCTCCGACGGCCCGCGTCACCGGCTGCACCACGCACCGCGTGTCCCCAAACGGTGCACCGCTGGCCCCGTAACCGGTGACCGCGGGTCACTGAACGCATCGCGCGACGCACCGGAACCGCTCGCGCGGATCCCGCAAAGTGGTCGCGTCGGTCGCGGTCGCCGCCACCCCGTGCCCACATCCGGATCAGTGCGGGCACCCGATTCGATCGCCGCAGGTACGACAACCGGTCGCCGCGGTCACCACATCCGGACACGCCGATCCCGCACAGCAGTCCCGCAGGACCGCAATCGGATCGGCGCGGACACCGAAAGCGATCGTGCGGGGGACACAAATGGGTCGCGTGACCCGCTCGAGCAGTCATTTCTACCGCGTCTCCAAGTCCCGCAGGCAGAACACGTTGCGGCCGCCGCGACTTCCCGAGCGACTGCAATGAGTCGTTCCCCTCACTTCCCCGCACCGTTGCAGACACTCGCGCGGACACTTCACCCGCCCTCCCGATGCCGTCATCGGCCCTGAACGGGTCGCGGTGTTCACCTCGAAGACTGATTGGTGTCCCTCCGCAGATCGGATCGTGCGACCTCCCCGGGTGAACTCCCCAGCTTCCCCGGCTCGATCAGGTAACCGCGGTGGACCCGCGACCAGCCTCGAAGGGTGGTCATGGACACCGCGCAGGGGTGTGACATCTCTTCAGCGTGTGGTCCGAACGCGGTCAGGACTTCGCCTGCCTCCCCGCGCGACGATGTGTTCGCCTCTGGAGGGGGTTTCAGCTGCGAGAGGTTCGTTCGGGTACGAAACGTCGGGGCCGTGAATGACGATGAGCTCCCCCCATGCGCGGCACAACGCAGAAAGGCGGAAGACCGACGGGATGGCGGAACGCCACGCGACGATGCTCATGCTTGAGGCGCGCTGCCGACAGGCCCCGGGCCGACGCCGCCGCGTCGCCGCGGACAAGGGCTACGACCCGCGGGATTCCGTGCCGGTCGTCCGGGGCCTCGGCGTGACGCCGCATGTGTCTCAGAACACGCGCCGCACCGGCGGCAGCGCGATCGATTGCCGCACCACGCGGCATGCCGGCTACGCGCAGAGTCAGGCGTGTCGGCCCCGCATCGAACGCGTCTTCGGGTGGATCAAGAGTGTGGCGGGATTGCGGAAGGTGAAACTCCGCGGACTCGCCAAGGTCGACGGGCTGATGGTCTTCGCGAGTGCGGCGTTCAACCTGCGGCGACTCTCCCGACTGCTCTCGGCGGCCCCGGCCTGACGGCCGGGCGGAGGCGGCCGCCGCCTGACGGCGGCGCCGCCGGTCTGACGATCGCTCAGCACCCGACCGCCGCGCCGCGTCTGCAGCCAGGAACCGATACTTACACCGCTTTCTTCAGCAAGCTCCTAGCGCTTGACACGCACACAGTGACGCACTATGCTCCCGAGCAATCGACACTTTAGCGTACTTGCCAGTACGCGCGTCTTACCTCTCCTTGCGAAGACGACTGGCTGGGTTCGATGCATCTCTACGGGTGGAGGAACGTGCAACTCTATACCGCACTGGTGATCGTATCGTTGTTCAGCAGTACCGCTGCTTCCGAAGCCGCCGGGCCCGGGGCCAACGCAGTCGCGCCGGAACTGACTGCAGCGGAGGCAGTTTCCTCCTCTGGAGCATTTGGTGCCGTCATAAAGGCGAGGCCATCGATCGCTCGCCAGAGCGGCCGCTATAAGGTCAACGGCAACGGCGAGTGCTATTGGGACGCGTCCGACTCTGGCCCAAACCAGTGTTGGCCGGCTACTGGACGATGGAAAGACGATGGTAGCGGTGGCTGCTACTGGGAACCCAACGACGGCGGCCCCCATCAATGCGTACCGGATGAACCACTGCAAGAACCGTTGCCTGGCATGGTTCCTGAGCCGGACTGGGACGATCCTTACGTCGGTTACGACCCATCGGGCATCGCGCAAGCTTCCGGAGGCCCGCCCGCCTCATGCCGGGCACACGAAAGACCCGGGAATGTCGGTTCCATATCGATTCAGACCGATCCCGTAACCGGTACTGTCGCAATTGGGGCCTACATGCACTGGTGGGGGCACAACTACGGATTCTGGCACTACCAGGTCCACGTAAATGGCGCCTTTCTGCGCCAGAAGAACCAGGCGTATCCCCCTCACGACAGTGTGAGCCCAACAGATGCACCTCCAGGGTCATTGGTCTACGTTTACGTCCTGCACGTCTACCCCATCTTTCTTGTGCATTGGGTGTACGATTTTGTTGACGGTCAGTTCCGTTGGGTTCCCATCCCGTCTTGGCAGTTTACGCACGCATCCGGATCAACTTCGTGTATTGTTCCATTTCCTATGTGAGCAGGGTACCAACGCTGGCCGGAGGTGAACCGCACTCGTGCAGCGTTGCTCAGAGTTCGCCCAATCGCGCATAGGGAGATCCGTCCGCGTGCCACCATCCCTTCGAATACCACATAGGATGATCCGCATGCTTAGGGCACCGCGGCCAACTGACATCAATCCTGAGGTCGTGTATGACTTGTTGAACTTGTGAGACGAACTCTTCTTCGTAAGTAGATGCATCGGGCCACATGGTCATGTCCTCAGCCACCGTGCGGATGTGGTCGTCAAGACCGGGTCCAATTGTGGAGGCGACATCCCGGCTGACGCGTTCAATCGTGCTAGTGCGCAGAAACTTTGGAGCCATGACTTCCCTCTTATTGCATACTAGCCTTAATCTTAATCTATGGTCGCAAGCGAGCCGCGTCCCGTCGACGTAAGCGCGCTTGCACGCAGCGGGTTCGTGCCCCAGAAGCCCGAGGGCCGACCGGCCAAGGCCCAGGCGCCATCCGCAATGATGGGCGCACGCATCTGCGCTGAATGCCGCGCATTCGCGCACAAGCGCAGCTGTCTTGATCGGGTCTGATAGAACAAGTCCCTTTCGTCGCCTCCCCCACATATCCGCACGCGGACTAAGATGAGAATGCCTCGTTCATCGCGAGGCACTCCGGCTCCCCGGCATCGGAGGTTCCCGATGGCCGCTGGCCAGCCCGTTCCACCCCATCCGCCGCACGCCGGCCCGCCTCCGGCGCCACCCGTCCGAATCGCCGACGGCAGTCCCGACGTCATCGGCGTCGCGGCCCGCCTCGTCATCGCGGCAATCGTGATCACCGCCCTCTACTTCGGCAGCGGCCTGCTGCAGCCGCTCGCCTTTGCGATGCTGCTGGGATTCCTGCTCGCACCGGCCGTCACCCGGCTGACGCGCGCCGGTCTGCCGCGGATGCTCTCGGTGCTGCTCGTCACCGTCGCGGCACTCGGCGCCCTGACCGCGGTTGGCGTGTACCTCACCACGCAGGTGCGTTCGCTCGGTGAGGAACTGCCCGCCTATCAGGACACGATTCGCACGAAGGTCCGGGACCTGCGCGCCGAGCTCCGGAAGCCGGGCGTTCTCGATCCGGCCGCCTCCACCCTCGCCGTCGTGCAGGAGGAGATGACCGACGACGACGCGGCGCCGCCGCCCGAGCGTGTGGAGGTCGTGGAGCCCGAGCAGCAGGCGCTGGCGACCGCCGGCGCCTGGCTCGATCGCGTGAGCGGACCGGCCGCCACCGTCGGCATCGTCATTCTCTTCGTGGTGCTGCTCCTGCTCGACAGGGGAGACCTGCGCGACCGGTTGTTCGTTGTCGTCGGCGCCGACCTGCATCGCGCCACCGATGCGATGAGCGAGGCCTCCGAGCGCATCGGCAAGTACCTGCGCATGCAGCTCGCGGTCAACGTCTCCTACGGCGTGCCGATGGCCGTGGGGCTGTGGTGGCTCGGCATCCCGAGCGCCCTGCTCTGGGGCGCGCTCGCCACGATCATGCGCTTCGTCCCGTACGTGGGGCCCGTCATCGGCGCGGCGTTTCCGCTGCTGCTGGCCTTTGCCGTCGATCCCGGGTGGCAGATTTTCGCGCTCACCGCGGGCCTGATCGTGGGACTGGAGCTCGTGAGCAACAACGTCATCGAACCGTGGCTCTACGGCGAGAGCACGGGGCTGTCGCCGCTCGCGATCATCGTGGCGGCCACGTTCTGGACCGCCGTGTGGGGCCCGATCGGCCTGGTACTTTCCACGCCGCTGACCGTCTGCCTGTTCGTGCTTGGCCGGTACATCGAACCGCTGCGGTTTTTCCGGGTGCTGCTCGGCAGCGAGCCGGTCATGCCCATGTCCGAGCGGCTGTATCAACGGTTGATTGCCGGCGACACGGCGGATGCCGTCGACCTCGCCACGACGGCAATCACGGCGGCGCTGCCGCGCCAGGCGACGCCGGCGGATACCACCGAGGCGGTCATCCAGTTCTACGACGCCGTGGGCATTGCCACGCTCCGGTTCGCGAGCGAACATCATCGCGACGTGGCGCGGACCGAACATCGCCTGCGCGTGGCGAGCGGGTTCGAGGCGCTGCTGACGGACATCGAGGCGCGATACCCGGCTCCCCCGCGCACGCGCCCCGGCGCCGTGGTGTGCCTTGGTGCGCGATGGGAGGTCGACGGCCTGGCCGCCCGCATGCTGACACACGCGCTGTCGCTCGAGGGGTACGCGGCCGAGACGGGCCCGATCGGACCGGCCGGCGTAGCCGACCTCGATACCAACGTCACGATCGTCTGTCTCTCGAGCTTCAGCCCGCAGTCGGCCGCGCAGCTGCGGCTCTTGGCCAACCGCGTGCGGCGCCGCGTGTCGCACGCGCGCATCCTTGCCGCCGCCTGGAACCTGCCGGCCGACATCGTCGTGGCCCGTCCGCAGACGGCGATGGACGCCGAGGCACGGAGCATTCAGGAAGTGGTGCAGCATCTGGACGTGCAGACGCACGGTGCGCTCGAAGACGGCGCCGTGCCGGCACCGATCCGCGCGGATGACGATGAGCGGACGAGCGCACTACGGGCATCCGGCGTGCTCGACCCGGCGCTGACGGCGGCGTACCACGACGCGGCGGTGCAGGCGGCCAATGTGTTCGACGTCGACTACGCCCAGATCTCGTGGGTGGATCGCGACGAGGTGCACACGCCGGGCACGCTCGTCCCGTCGAAGGAGGCCAACGGCCCGGCAGACAGCGTGCCCCGCACGCACACGGTCTGTTCCTACGTGGTGCACGACAACGCACCTGTTGTCGTCGAAGACATCGCGCGCGACCCGCGCTTCGCGAACAACCCGCGGCTGGCGACCGACGGCATCCGTTTCTACGCGGGCGTGCCGCTGCGCGACGCGCAGGGGCGCGCGTTCGGCAGCTTCTGCATCCTCGACAAAGCACCGCGCGTCCTGGCGCCGAACGAACTCGAGGTGCTGGAAACGATCGCCGCTGACATCATGGAGCATCTGCCACGGGATTCGGAGCGCACGGGCTTTGGAACGGGTTCCAGAAGCATGTAGCGCGCCGCCGGCCTCAGCCGCACGCTCGCGCGCCCTCGGCCCGCTGCGCGCCTCGGACGCGCTGCGGCAAACTCGGCCGGCATCGCGCTACACGCTTCTGGAACCCGCCCTGGCCCGTGCGAACCGAAGCGTCGGGGGCAGACTCTATTGCCCCAGGTGCTGCAACGCTCGCTCGAGCGCCTCGCGTTCGGGCCGCCTCGACTCGCGCGCTGTCACGGCCCTCAGAAGGGGGAGATGCTGCCGCGCCTGATCTTCGTAGGACAACAGCGCATAGGCGAATTCGAATCGCGCTTCGTCAACGCCGGCTTCGAGCTCCGCCACAAGGATCGGTACGGCTGCGGGCGGGTGCAGCTTGGCAACTGCAAGCGCGGCCTGCTTCTGCACTCGAGCTTCGGGATCTCTCAATGCGGAGGTCACGGCGGCGGCCACGATGGCGTTGCCGGCGCCGAACTTCCCCAGCTGATAAACCGCCTGCTCGCGCACGCGTGGCTCTGGATCGGAGCCGGCCAACTGCATCCAGACGTCGTTCAGATGAGAAGACTGCCGAACGGCAGGAGAGCCCAGATAGGACACCGCCGTCGTTCGGGTCATTGGGTCTGCAGCTCGCGTGGCCTCGAGGAGAGACCGCTGCAAACCGTCGTGGGTCTGGACGCGCTGGATGTCCGCGGGATTGGTGTCCGCCGTCGATATCGCACGAACCACGGCTCCCATCGCGCCCATCGCCGCGCGGCGAGTCGCCACTTCGTCCGAGTGCAATCCTTCAACAATCGCATCCAGCAGCGTTGATGTTGGATGAGAAACGCCCTGTGCCTGCTGAAGGTAGGCCTGCAGCTCGCCGGGCTGCGGGGCCTGCGCCGCATCACGTCCTTGAGCACCGCCCTGCACGCTGACGGCTGTCAGAACGATGGCGAATGATATTGCGCCGCGCGTTTGTCCCATCGGATCCTGCCTGCCACGGGCTGAAGCCCGTGGCCTCCAGGCGACGGCCCTTGGAGCGCACGGGCTTCAGCCCGTGCGAATCCCCTGCCACAGGCTGAAGCCCGTGGCCTACACGCCGTGTGAATCGCTCAGCGCAACCACTCACCGAGGACCGGACTGACCGCCTCGCCCCAGATGTCGTACCCCTTCGCGGCGGGGTGGAGGTTGTCGGGCCGGAAGGCGTCGGGCAGGAAGCGACCGCTCGCGTCCAGGAAGCGGTCGCCGATGTCCATGAAGAAGACGTGCTGTTTGTCGTCGAGCCGCGCGATGAGGCGGTTGACTTCAGCCAGCTTGTCGCGGACCGGATCCCCCGGCGCACTGCGCGGGAAGATGGCCAGCAGCAGGATTTTCGCGTCGGGAAAGTTCCGTCGAAGCTCGAGCACCACGGCACCGACGCCTTCGGCGATTTCCGGACCGGTGAACGAGCCCGAGTTGTTCGTGCCGATCATCAGCATCACGGCCTTCGGCTGGAAGCCCTGCCCTTCGCCGTTGCGCAGTCCCCACAGCACGCCCTGCGTCGTGTCACCGGCAATCGCAAAGTTCGCGGTGCGATAGGCGCCGAAGTACTTCTCGAACATCGCGCGGTTCTCGTCGTTCTGTACCCACCAGTCGGTGATCGAATCGCCGTGCAGCAGCAGGTCGATGTTTCCCTGCCTGGCCTGTTCGACGAACCCCTCGTGGCGCGGTCCGCGGCGCTGCACGGTCTGCGTGAAGGTGGCCGCCACGTTGAGTCTCGGCGGCTGCAGGACCAGCAGAGACTCGAACTTCTTCAGGAGCGGCGCGGCGGGCGACTGGTTCGTGTCGATGAACGTCCGGACGGCGGCGTTGACGGTGGTGAGCTCGTCTGGCGTCGGCCGCGGAATCAATACCTGCGGTGGCACCGGAGCAGGATCGCCGATGACGACCGGTCCGCCGCCACGGCCCCCGAAGCCCGGTCCCTGTGGGGCGCCTGCACCGCGGGCTCCCGCAGGAGCGGGCGCGGGCGGCGCTGCCGGCGCCTGGGCCAGCAGATCCACGATTGGCACACCGCCGATCAGTACGAGCGAGACCGCGAGAACCATCGGACGAACGAATCGCTGTGGGATCAAGAGACCTCCTCGAAGTGTCCGCCACGGACTGAAGCCCGTGGCCTCCAGGCAGCATTGGCGCATGGAGCGCACGGGCTTCAGCCCGTGCG
>JBIQJY010000052.1:14455-15666 GCA_044507065.1 Acidobacteriota bacterium | reverse complement strand
CCGCCATGGGCTGAAGCCCATGGCCTCCAGGCAGCACTTCAGGCCAGCACGGAGCGCACGGGCTTCAGCCCGTGCGAGAGGCACGAAGCGCACGGACTTCCGCCCGTGCGAATGGCGAATCGCCGCCCCCCCGTCAGCGGCCGGTCGTACTCAGGCGGCTGCGGAACTGCGCATGGCAGGCGACGCAGCCGCGCTGCACGGTGGCCAGTTCGCTCAGCAGCTGATCCGTATCGCGAGCGTCGGCCGCGCGGCTCATCCTGACGGCGGCTTCGTGAACGGCCTCGTCGGCCGCCTCGAACGCTGCCATGTCCGGGCCGAGCACCGAGCGGATGCGGGCGAGTTCGTCGTCGGAGATCGCGGCATGTCCGGCGAGATGCCGCGCACGCTCGGACAGCATGGTGTAGTCCTCGAGCCACAGGGCCTGCGTCAGCGCGGTCATGTCGGCCGACATGCCCATCATGATCGGCAGGAGCGGCTGCGGTTCCAGGTCCGACTCGTGCGCGTCGTGGCCGGCTGCCGCGCCGGCGTCTCCGACCTGATGCGCGGCGGCATCAGCGTCCACCTCGTGCGAGGCCTCAGCCGGTCCCGGATCGGCCTGGCAGGCCGTGGCCACTACCAGGGCCGCACACAACACACCGTTACGAAGTTTTCGCACGTTGCACCTCGATTTTCGTCGCGTCGCAGGCGACTACCAGTACTCCTCGATCAGCGCGATACGATCGCCGTCGAACTCGAACAACACGAGCAGCTCGCCCTGCGCATCCGCGGGCCGCAGGGTCCCATCGTCCATGCGACGCATGTATCTGTACGCGACGGCGGCGTGATGCCGACCGTGAATGAGTTCCGTGCGCTCGATCAGCTCATTGCCGTCCTTGCTGTACGCGCCGCGCTTCAGGTTTGCCGTGAAGGCCCCCTTCCACGCATCGCGGTCGAAGCTTGCGTCGTACGCCTTGTGGACGTAGCGGACGGTCGGCGCGAACAACTCGAACAACCGATCGATGTCCTCGCTCGTCGACCCGCGTCGATACACGGCCGAGAGCCGCTCGAAGTAGTCATCGATCCGGGCCTGCCTGCATTCGGTGGTGCACACCTGAGCGGAAGCATCGGCACAGAATGCCGCGAGCACGAGAATCACGGCCCCGACACCGCGCACTACGGACACCTGCGTCATGTAGCGATAGGAAACAACAGACGGGCTTGCGACGCAAGCG
>JBIQJY010000052.1:0-14355 GCA_044507065.1 Acidobacteriota bacterium | reverse complement strand
GGCTGAAGCCCGTGGCCTCCAGGCAGCAGCTCCTGGAGCGCACGGGCTTCAGCCCGTGCGAACAGCAGAAGCCTCGATCGCCGCGTGCAGGCGAATGGCAGCGGTGAGCGAGTTGGTGATCAGGCAGCTGCGCTCGACCTTGTCGAGCACGCGCCTCGCCAACGATTCATCAGCCGCGTCGACCAGCGTCAGCCCCACGTGGATGTCGATCCGCGTGAACCGCGTCGCGTCGTCGACGCGGTCGAGCGTACCCACAGCCTCACACGTGAAATCGCTCCACTCCAGCTTCGAGGCGCGGGCGACGCCGCGGAACGTGATGGCGATGCAGTCGGCGACGGCGCCGACGAGCAGTGTCTCCGGCGACCACCGGTCGCCGGGACCGTCGAACTCGGCCGGGGCGGCCGTGCGGAGGGGCGCCAGCCCCTCGGATGTCAGGTCGACCTCGTTCGCCGCGAGCACGGCGGCGCTGACCGCGTAGCGGTGTGGCAGGGGCATCATGGGCGCGTCATCTCCTTCTGAATGGAGAGATGCACGCCCGGCCCGGAAGGTGACAAATCGCGTCAGGGCGGTGGCGACGACATCGGCACGAGCTTGCGCATCACGTCGGTGACCGCCTGCAGCACCCGCTCGGCCGGCGCCGATGCGTCGATGCGATGCCAGGTGATGGGACCCGTGTGCTGCTGATGCTGGCGGTGCACGACGTCGGCATCCGCGTCCGACGCGTCGTTTCTGCGTTGCATCGTCCTATCGACCCGCTGCGCCTCCGGCGCCTCGAGCCAGACACCGACGAACGGGATCGATGCGTCGACTGCCACACGCTCGATCGCCTGCCGCTCCTCAGGCTTCGCGTAGACGGCGTCGGCAACGACGCTGCACCCTTCGGCGATCGTCGCACCCGCGGACCCGGCGAGCGTCGAGTACACGCGTTCGGTCACCTCGGACGTGTAGCCATCGGGACCCAGCCGCTCGAGGAGCGGCACGCCGCACAGCCGCTTGCGGATTTCGTCGCTGCGAAAGACGACGGCGCCAGGTGCCGCGCCGAAGAGCGGAGCGAGTTGACGTGCAATCGTCGACTTTCCCGTTCCCGACAGCCCTCCAATCGCAACCAGGGCAGGCCCGGGCGGGCGCAGGAAGGCATCAGCCATCGACAGATACCGCTGTGCCAGTGCCTGGAGCGAGCGGCGCTGTCGATCGTCAGCCTGGAAGTGGGCCGCCGTCAGGCTGGTCTTGGCTCGAACAGCGGCACGGCACGAGAGGAACAGCGGCAGCAGCCTGAGCCCCTCCACGTGTTTCGTCTCGGCGAGATAACGATTCCATACCGCGTTGGCGTGGCCCGGCAGGCGCCGCCTCCAGAGGTCCATCAACAGAAACGCCAGGTCGTACAGCACGTCGGTGCAGGCGATCTCGTCGTTGAACTCGATGCCATCGAACAGCGTCGGCCGCCCGTCGATGAGCGCGATGTTGCGGAGGTGCAGATCGCCGTGGCACTGCCGGACATACCCTGTGTCGCGACGCCGGTCGAGCAGGGCGCCGTGTCGTTCGAGTTCGGCACGGGCGTTGTCGGCAACTGCACGACTGAGCCGGTGATCGACGAACTCGGCGCCGTGCTCGTCGACCCCCGAGGCATTGCCTTCGATGACCCAGGCCATGCCCGCCTTTCCTCCATGATCGGGCCGAGGCGCCGCGGCGGCGTGGAACGCGGCGATGGCGTCGGCCAGCGGCACCATCAGCGCGACATCCAGGCGCCCGGCCTCCGCCAGCCGATCGAACAGCGCACTCTGGTCGAAGCGGACCATCTCGACCACCCAGTCGACCGGCATTCCCGTGCCGCCGAGGGCGAGCGTCCCGTCGGACTCGCGCGTCACGGCGAGAACGCCGAGGTACATGTCCGGGGCGGTGCGCCGATTGAGGCGCACTTCCGCCTCGCACGAGACGCGCCGCAGGTCCGCGGTCGAGAAATCGAGATAGTCGAAGCGCACGGCACGCTTGAGCTTGTACGCGCGCGCACCGGCCAGGAACACGATCGCGGCGTGGGTGTCGATGCGTTCGACGCGCGCGCCGTCGTGCGTCGTCGGCGACGCGAGAAACTCGATGACGGCGGCTTGATCGTCGGGCGCCATGACTTACCCCCTGTCATCCATCAGCTTGACAGATGACGACGTGACCGAAGGGTCGTTTGGGACATTCGCAACCCCGTGCGCAGTCAGGGATGGCCGGGGAATGCGTGGGAATGTCCTGTGGCGGCCGCAACGCCGCGGATGACGAGCAGGACGCCGACAATGCCCAGCGCTGCCGGCGTGAGTGCGCGCAGACGCTGCCGAACAGCAGCCGGCAGCCGCGCGGCGCTGGTCCAGAGGCCCAGCATCATCGGCGCGGTGCCCGCGCCGAACGCGAGCATGACTGCCGCGCCTTCCAGCGGCCCGGCCGATGTCGCGGCCGCAAGGCCGGCGGCGTAGACCAGCCCGCACGGCAGCGCGCCGTTGGCGAGTCCGGCGCCCAGGACGCTGGCCCTGGGAAACGCGACACGCGCGCGGCCCACGGTGCGCAACACGCGCGACAGCTGCGCCGTCCACCATGTCCCCACGCGCGAAAACGATCGGGTGGCCAGCCCCAGCGCCGCGAGCAGCATCAACACGCCGGCAGCGATGGACAGGCCGCGGCCCAGGCCGGTCAGCCCCGCGGCAGCGCCGACAAGGCCGGCAAGCGTGCCGATGGACACGTAGCTGAGCACGCGGCCAGCCTGGTACCACAGGGCCGGCACCATCCGACGACCGAAGACAGGCGCGATCACGCCGACCAGCGGGCCGCACATCGCCGCACAGTGCAGGCTGCCGGCCAGCCCCAGGACGAAGCCCGCAATCACCGTTGTCATCGACGTACCATCACCGGCTGCTCGAGATAGAACGGGCGTCCATCGAGTTCCCACTCGACCTTGATGCGCCAGTGGCCGCCCGGCAGATCGCCAATCGCCATGCGCTGCACCCCGTCGTCATCGATCGCCAGAGGCATGGTCCGATCGAACGACGCGTCGGACGGCCGGTACCACGTCACGCGACCCACCGCGCGCCCGTGATGCGCGGGCGACATACGCAGCACCGCCGCCGGTGTTCCCGACGGCTCCGTTTCGACAGTGAGTTTCGCTCCGGCCGCTCGCCCGTTGGCCGCCGCCTCGATGCGGCGATCGTGGCGCGTCGCTTCGCGGTAGTAGTCGTCGCTCACGAGTGCTGCCGGGTTCGCGATCGCGAAGATTGCGAAGGCGAGTGTCGCCGACGCAAACGCCGTGTACAGCACCGCCACGCCCGCTCCCCAGTGGAATCGAATCTTCACGGCTGTCCCCCAGCGGCGCCCGCGCCCCCATTGCCCTGACCGCCCCCGGGCGGCGCGACAAATGCTGACGTCAGTGCCTGAATCAGTTTTCCGCCGGCGTGCACCTCGAGTCGGACCGGCACACTCTGCCGCCCTCCCAGTTCCGTCTGCGGCACGGCCACGAGCATGCGTCCCTCGAGCAACGCGTGCGCCCCCACCTCGAAGTCGAGACCGAGCGGCGTGACGGTCGCCCCGGCTGGCTCGGTCACGCGGATCTCGAACTGCACGGGATCGCCGGTGCGGTTGAACACCTGCACGTTGTAGAAATTGCCGATCCGCCCGGCGTCGAGTGAGGCGAACAGCGTGCCCGGCTGGCGCAGCGTCGTCACGTCGAGCGCCGGCCGCGCAGCCACGATCCAGGTGACGGTGCCGATCAACGCGATCCAGACCACCGCGTAGGCCGCCGAACGTGCCGTGAGCCAGCGCAAGCGCCCCTCGGCCACCGCCTCGTGCGAGGTCAGGCGGATGAGGCCCGTCGGCCGTCCCACGCGCTCCATCACCGCATCGCAGGCATCGATGCAGGCCGTGCAGTTCACGCACTCGAGCTGCACGCCATTGCGGATGTCGATCCCGGTGGGACAGACCGTCACGCAGTGGTGGCAGTCGATGCAGTCGCCCGTCGGCGCCGCGGCCTGCGCCTTCGTCACGCGCCCACGCGGTTCCCCGCGCGTGAAGTCGTAGGTCACCGTCACGGTGTGGCGATCGATGAGCGATGACATCACGCGGCCGTACGGACAGGCCAGCACGCAGGCCTGTTCGCGGAACCGGGCGAACACGAGGTAGAACACGAAGCTGAAGATTGTGATGGCCACCAGCCCGCCGAGGTGCTGCGAGGGCGGATCGGTGATGATGACCCACAGCGCGTCGGACCCGATGACGTAGGCGAGGAAGACGTTGGCGATCGCGAACGACAGGGCGAAGAAGATCGCCTGCTTGACCACCGTCCGCCAGATGCGTGCGGCGTCCCACGGCCCGCGGTGGCGCCGCAGCTGCTGCTCGGCCGACCCGTCGATGGCGTATTCGATCTTCCGGAACAGCATCTCCATGAAGATGGTCTGCGGGCACAGCCAGCCGCACCACACGCGTCCCACCGTCACCGTCGACAGCATGAGCGTGACGAGTGCCGCCAGGGCGATGAGCACGACCATATAGAAGTCCTGCGGCCAGAACAGCAGGCCGAAGAACACGAACTTGCGCTCGATGACGTTGAACATCATGAGCGGCAGCCCGCCGACGCGCACGAAGGGCGCCAGCAACAGGAAGGCCAGGAGCAGCCAGCTCAGCCGGGTGCGCCACCGGTAGAAGAATCCGGAGGGCTTGCGCGCGTACACCCATCGCCGCCTGCCGTCCGGACGGATGCTGGCCAGTTCGTTCCTGAATGTCTCGTGCGCGGCGTCGATCAGGGTCTCACCGCTCATGGGTCACGCTGCTTTCCACATGGCGCCCGTGCCGCCCCGGCTACGGGCACGGCTTGTCCCGTGCCGCATCGGGCGCCTTGGGCGCCGTCGGGTTGCTCCCGCCCCTCGACAGGATGAAGCTCGCCAGTTGCAGCACTTCCTGGTCGGACAATGCCGGACCACCGCCGTACGGCAGCATGCCCTGCAGCGGAAACCCCACCTTCACGGCGTTGGCGAGGTCGCTCACGGCGCATCCGTGCAACCACTGGTCGTCGGTCAGGTTGGGACCGACGAGGCCACCCAGGTCGGGCCTGTGACAGGCCGCGCAGGGGTGCGTGGCGCTGTTGTAGATGGCCTCGCCCCTTTGCAGGTCCGCCTCATCGGTCAGCAGCACCATCGCCACCGATCCGCCCGACGCGCCGCCCGTGGAGGCCGCCGATGCCGTGGCCGGCGGTCGGGCAGCGGCCGCGGCTGCCATGTCCGCTTCGTACTCGGCCTGGATGCTGGCGGGCCCGACGAGCGGCACCGGCAGGACGTGGAAGTTCACGAGATAGAGGGCGGCGAGGACGATCGTGAAATAGAAACCGTAGAGCCACCACCGCGGCAGGTCGTTGTCGAACTCGCGGATGCCGTCGGCCTCGTGCTCGAGGATCTCGTCTCGTTCCCGTGTCATGCGTGCCTCCTGCCGGACAGTTCCGCGTCGGCGCCCACCGGCGCCGGCGGCGCCTCGGCGAGCGGAAGGGCGGCGTGCCGGTCGAGTTTCGTGCGGTCGGCACGCACCGCCCACAGGAGTACGACGCTGAACACCGCCACGAACAGCACCAGCGAGATCACCGGGAAGATCCCGACGCCCGCGATACCTCGAAGGATTTCCGTGTACATCACTGCCCTCCCACGCTGGCCCGCTCGCCCGGATCGGGCGCTGTCGACACATCCGTGCCGAGCCGCTGCAGGTAGGCAATCATTGCGACGATCTCGCGGTCGTCCTGCACGTCGAAGCCACCCTCGCGCAGCCGCTCGGCGATGCCGGCTGCCTGCGTCTCGAGGCTGGCGACGGCCTCGCGCTCGAAACCGTCCGGATAGGGCACGCCCAGCCGCTGCAGGGTGATGATTTTTCCCTCGGTGTGCCGCGTGTCGAGGGCGGCGTCGTACAGCCACGGGTAGCCGGGCATCAGCGATCCCGGCGAGGTGGCTCGCGGTTCCTTCATGTGCAGGAAGTGCCACGAATCCGGATACTTGCCCCCCACACGATGCAGGTCGGGCCCGGTGCGCTTCGACCCCCAGAGAAACGGGCGGTCGAAGACGAACTCGCCCGCCTTCGAGTAGTCGCCGTAGCGCTCGGTCTCCGCTCGCAATGGCCGGACCATCTGCGAGTGGCACCCGACACAGCCGTCGCGGATGTAGAGGTCGCGCCCCTCGAGTTCGAGCGGGGTATACGGCCGCACCGCCTCGATCGTCGGGATGTTCGACCGGACGAGCGCCGTCGGTACGAACTCGACCGCCCCACCCACGAAGACGACGACGAACACCCAGAAGGCGAACTGGACGGGCCGCGCTTCGAGCGCCCGGTGCCACGTGCCGCCGCCCCCGGACGATACGGGCAGCGGCGCAGCCTGCGTCGTCTCGTCCGCGATCAGCCGTCCCTGCTTCGTCGTGCGGTACAGGTTGTAGAGCGCGACGCAGATGCCGAGCAGGAACAGCGAACCACCGAACGCACGCAGGGCATACATCGGGACGATGCGGATGACGGTCTCGAGGAAGTTCGGATACCGGAGCAGGCCGTCGTTGGTGAACTCGCGCCACATCAGACTCTGCGTGATGCCGCCGATGTACAGCGGAATCGCGTAGAAGACGATCCCGAGCGTCGCCAGCCAGAAGTGCAGGTTCGCCAGGCCGCGCGAGAAGAGTGTGGTGCCGTAGAGCCTCGGCACGATGTAGTAGAGCATCGCGAAGGCAAGCCCGCCGTTCCACGCCAGTGCACCCAGGTGGACGTGCCCGATGATGTAGTCGGTGTAGTGCGTCAGCGCGTTGACGCCCTTGAACGACATCATCGGCCCTTCGAACGTCGTCATGCCGTAGGCGGTGACGCCGACGACCATGAACTTCAGCACCGGATCCTCACGCACGCGGTCCCACGCGCCGCGCAGCGTGAGCAGCCCGTTGACCATGCCGCCCCACGACGGCGCGATCAGCATCAGCGAGAAGACCGTGCCGAGCGACTGCGCCCACTCGGGCAGCGACGTATAGAGCAGGTGGTGAGGGCCGGCCCAGATGTAGAGGAAGATGAGCGACCAGAAGTGGACGATCGACAACCGGTAGGAGAACACGGGCCGATTCGCCGCCTTGGGGATGAAGTAGTACATCACGCCCAGGAAGGGCGTCGTCAGGAAGAAGGCCACGGCGTTGTGGCCGTACCACCACTGCACCAGCGCATCCTGCACGCCGGCGTACATCGAATAGCTCTTGAGCATGCTCACCGGCAGGCCCAGCGAGTTGACGACGTGCAGCAGCGCGACCGTGATGAAGGTGGCCAGATAGAACCAGATCGACACGTACATGTGCCGCTCGCGCCGCCTGAGGATCGTCCCGATCATGTTGGCGCCGAACACCACCCACACCACGGTGATGAGGATGTCGATCGGCCATTCGAGTTCCGCATACTCCTTGCTCGTCGTGAAGCCGAGCGGGAGCGTGAGGGCGGCGAGCACGATGATGAACTGCCAGCCCCAGAAGTGCACCCGGCTCAGCAGGTCGCTGAACATGCGTGCCTTGCAGAGCCGCTGGAGCGAGTAATAGACGCCGACGAAGATGGCATTGCCCGCGAACGCGAAGACGGCCGCGTTGGTGTGCAGGGGACGCAGTCGCCCGTACGACAACTCCGGGATCCCGCTCAGGAACTCCGGGAAGATCAGCTTCAGCGCGACGATGAGCCCCACGAGGAAGGCCACCAGGCCCCACACCGCCGTGGCGATGGCGAAGTGCATCGTCGTGCGGTTGTCGTACGCGAAGGTCTCCAGCGTGCTGGCGGACGTCGCGCCCCCTGCACCTGCACCCAGACTGCCAGCGACCGGACTACTCATGTGCACTCCCCCTCGGAACCGACGGCGGCCGCGGCGCGTCGCGCTCATCGGCCAGGATGCGAACGGGCGGCGTGCCCGTGTCGTCGAACTGGCCGCTCCGCACGGCCCAGATGAAGGCGCCCAGGAACCCCAGGGCCACCGCGCCGCCAGCGGCAATGAGCAGCACCATCACGCTCATGACGCCGGCACTCCCCTCGCCCACCATCGCGCGAGCCCGACGCTCGTGCCGACCACGGTCAGCGAGCTGACCGGCATCAGAATCGCGGCCACCAGCGGCGACAGCAGCCCCGCCAGCGCCAGCGACAGGCCGATGACGTTGTAAAACACCGAAATGACGAAGCAGATGACGATGGTGCGTCTGGCGCGTCGCGCGTAGGTGAGCACGTGCGGCAAGGTCGCCAGCTGAGCGCCGGCGACGACGACGTCGCACGCGGGCACGAGACACGCGGTGTCATCGGACACCGCCACGCCGATGTCGGCCGCCTCGAACGCGCCCGCGTCGTTCAGCCCGTCCCCCACCATCAGCACGTGCTCACCACCGGCACGCAGTCGCGCGACGTGCTCCCGCTTCTCGCGCGCCGACCGGTTGAAGATGGCGCGGTCGCCGAACAGTCGTGTCCAGCGATCGTCGCCCGCGTCGCGATCCCCCGACAGCAGGGCCACACGCGTCGATGCGGCAAGCGTCCGCACCGCCGCTTCGACTCCCGGACGGACCGGCGCGTGCGGCGTGATGCTGCCGCGGACGACGCCGTCGATCGCCACGACCGTGCCCGATGCCGGCAGGTCGCCCGTCGCACCGCAGTCCTCGCGGATGAAGGCGGCCGAGCCAATCGCCACCGCGTGGCCGTCGACCGTGCCGCAGAGGCCGCGGCCGATGATTTCCACTCGCGCGTCGACGGGCAGTGCCGCGCGATCCGTCCCGGCCAGGGCGCGACTGATCGGGTGCACTGAGCCGGCCGCCAGCGCGCGGGCGCGTGCCAGGTCGTCTTCCGTCAACCCCGACACCGTCACCGTCGTCTGTCCGGATGCGGTCAGCGTTCCGGTCTTGTCGAACACCACACTGTCGACGCGGCTCAGGTCGAGCAGCGCGGAGGGGTCCCTGAGATACCAGCCGCGGCGTCCGAGCATGGTCATGGCCGTGCCGAGCGTGATTGGCGCCGCCAGCGTCAGCGCGCACGGGCAGGCGATGATCAGCACCGCGGTCGCCACCTCGAGCGCGCGCGTCGTATCCGGCCACCACCAGGCGAAGCCCGCCACCGCCAGTCCCAGCGCGACGATCACGAACCACGCCCCGAAGCGGGCGGACACGTCGGTCAGCCAGTGTGACCTGGGCGTGGCCGGGCTCCGTTGGGTCCAGAGGCCGGCCAGTTCGCTGCTCGTCACATCGCGCAGCACGTCGAAGCGGGCATTCGTGCGTGTGAGACGCCCGCCGGCGCGAACCAGACCGCCTTTCGCGACCGCAACCGGATCACGTTCGCCGGTGAGGAAGGCGTAGTCGATGTGCGCGCGGTCGTCGACCAGCCGGGCGTCGGCCGGCACGACCTCGCCGGGCCGCAACACAATGCGATTGCCGGGGCGCAGGTGTTCGATCGCGACAGGTGCCGCGTGGCCTCCCGGCGACTCGACGAGAACCGACAGCGGAAAGAACGATCGGAACGTGCGGTCGAAGCCGATCCAGTCGAACGCCTGCTGCTGGAACAACCGTCCGATCAGCAGGAAGAAGACGAGGCCCGCGAACGAGTCGAGATATCCCTCACCTCGTCCGGTACCGATGTCGACGAGGCTCCGCAGGACCAGTGCGGCCAGGCCGATTGCAATCGGCACATCGAGGCTGACCGTCCGGTGCCGCACGGCCTGCCATGCGCCCTTGAAGAAGTCGGTGGCACTGTAGGCCAGTACCGGCAGTGCGAGTGCGACGTTCAGCGCGTCGAACAGCCGCTGGAAGCCGTCTTCGAGCGGCGCGCCGTTGGCGTATCGGGGGATGCTGAACAGCATGATGTTGCCGAACGCGAATCCCGCCACCCCGATCTGCGCGTACAGGCGGCGACGCGCGGCCGTTGCCGGCTTCGGCGTTTCGTCGGTCAGCAGCGGCTCGTAGCCCACGCCGGCGAGCGCCGCGGCCACCTCGCTCAAGCGCATGCGCGGCGATTCAAAGGTGACCGTCACGGTGCGCCGCAGGAGGTCGACCTCGGTTCGCCCGATGCGACCGTCGACGCGTCCGAGGCGTTCGAGCAGCCACACACACGACGCGCAGTGCAGCGACGGCACCGGGAACGTCACCTGGGCCCGGCGGCCGTCGTCCTGACGCACGAACCGGTCGCGGACGGCCGGGTCATCGAGTACGAGAAACCGGTCGGGATCACGAAGGTCCGCGTCTCGCTGAGGGCGACCCGCGGGCACCTCACAGGCGTAGAACGCCTCGAGGCCGCGGGCCGTCAGCAGCGCGTGCACCGAGGCGCAGCCCCCGCAACAGAAGGGGCCGGCCTCGGTCGTCACGCGGCCGCTGCCGCACGGATCACCACAGTGCACGCACGCTGCGTGTTCGGTGGCTGTGGGCCATACGGCAGGAGCCAGCTGCGGGTCCGGGGAGAGAACGGGCATACCAACCGCTCGCGGGCGCACGTGCCCGAGCGGTCCACGCCACGCAGTGCAAGTTGGTTGCCCGTTTTCCGTACGACTCCGCGCGGTGATTTCGCGTGGAGAAACGGTGAGACGGCCTGGGAGCTGCGGAAAATCCCATGGCCCGGGGGACTTTTCAGGCCCGGATCATCGGGCGGGCCGCACGCCTGTAGATCAGTTCGCCGGCACCAGCCGCACTACCCAGCCCGGCACGGGCGCAATGAGGCCGTAGCCCGTGCCGCCGCCGGTGGCGTGGTTGATGGCCAGATACAGATACCCGTCAGGGCCCTGCACGACGTCGCGAACACGGCCGTACTGGTTGAAGATGACTTCCTGCCGCGTGACTGTCGAGTCGGCCACTTCGAGGCGCCGCAGCGCCTGCCCGGCGAGGCCGCCGAGCAGCAGGCTGGTGTTCTTCCAGGCCGGGTACCGGTCGCCCGTGTAGAACGCCATGCCGGCCGGCGCGAATGTGGGGATGTAGTAGACCACCGGCTCTTCCATCCCGGGCTCCGTGTGCTTCGTGATGCCAGCCTGCGTTCCCTTCGTGGCGACGCCCCAGCCGTAATTCTTTCCGCGCTCGATGATGTTGATTTCGTCGCCCGCGTTCGGCCCGTGCTCCGACGCCCAGAGCCGGCCGGTCGCCGGATCCCACGCAAACCCCTGCGGGTTGCGGTGGCCGTAGCTCCAGATTGACTTCACGGCGTTGGGCGTGTTCACGAACGGGTTGTCCGCCGGAATCGAGCCATCGTCGTTCACGCGATGGATCTTGCCGAGCGGGGTCGAGAGATCCTGCGCGTGCTGCATCACGCCGCGGTCGCCGATGGAGTAGAAGAGGTGGCCCTGGCGATCGAACGTGAAGCGCGATCCGAAGTGTGCGCCGTTGGCGGTGTAGAGCGCTGGCGCCGCGCGGAAGATGACCTGCTGATCCACCCACTCGTTGTTGGCATTGATCCGGCCGCGAACGATGGTGGTCATCGACGGCGCGGTGACGCCGCCGCGTCCGCGTCCCGCGCCCCCGGCAGGCGGGGCTGCCGGCGCCGGCGGCGTGTAACCGGGCAGCAGCTCGGCGTACGACAGGTAGATCCAGCCGTTCTCGGCATGGCGCGGGTGCACTTCGACGTCGAACATGCCGGCGTCCTGCTGCACGTGCACACGCGGCGTACCGGCCACCGGCGGCAGCAGTACGCCCTTGTCGACGATGCGCAGCTGGCCGTTGTTGATGGTGCGCTCGGTCACGAGCATGCGGCCATCGGGGAGAAAGGCGATGCCCCACGGCGTGTTCAGATCCCCGGCGATGACCTCGAAGCGGACCGTCTGTGTCTCGCTCTCCACGACCGCGCCGTCGAGGTCGGGCACGAACGTGGGACGCGTCCGGAGCACGCCGCTCTGCGCGCGGATGTACTGGATGAGCTGCCAGATCTCGGCATCGCCGAGCTGGCTGCCGAAAGCTTCCATTTCCGTGTCGCGCACGCCGTTGCGGATCGCGCTCGTCATGTGCGCGTCGTCGACCGTCATCAGCCACGCTTCGTCGAAGAGGCTCGGCGCACGGCCGCCCGCCAAGTCGGTGCCGTGACAACTGGCGCAGTGCTCGGCGTAGATGGCACCAGCGGGGCTCTGGGCACCCGGCACCGCCAGGGACATCGCGCCAATCCAGCTCACCATTGCCACGCTGCACACCACGACCTTCGTTCGAGTCATCGTTTCGGGCCTGAATGAAGGAGCGTCGCCAGCTGGTTCTCGAGTCGGGCTGCAGGGACCAACGAGCCGGTGTGGACGTGGTCCTTCCCGAGGACGCGGGTGACGCCCCGATGCGCGGGTGCCATTGTATGCCGACGTGAAGGGCGACTGACTGTCGCAGGGCTCCGCGTCGTGACAGTGGCCGGCCGCCCGTCGATCACGAGCGGCCGGCACTACCCTTCATCCTCGCGCCAGCCCAGAAGAGGGGGCCGGGCCCGTAGCGCGCGGCGCGGTCGCCGGGATTGACCATCTGACAGCGCTCCATCGACAGGCAGCCGCAGCTTATGCAGCCGGTCAGGCCCTGTTTGAGCCGCTCGAGTTCGGCGATGCGGTCGTCGATCCGGCCGCTCCACACCTTCGAGAGCTTCGCCCAGTCCGCGCTCCGGGGCACACGGTTCTCCGGAAGCTTCATCAGTTCGGCCCGCACTTCGTCGAGCGTGAGCCCGACGCGTTGCGCGAAGACGACAAAGGCGACGCGGCGGATGACCGAGCGCAGGTACCGTCGATGCCCTGACACGTTTCTGACCGAGGCGATCAGGCCCTTCGACTCGTAGAACCTCAGCGCGGACGTGGCTACGCCGCTGCGATGGGCCAGTTCGCCGATGGTCAACTCTCCGTCCATCGAATGACTATCCGCTGAACGTCGCTTGACTTCAAGTGCACTTGAAGTTCTATCCTCCCGGCATGTACAAGATGCCGCTCTCCCAAGACCCGACAATCGCCGAACTGGAATCATCCAGCCTGCCGGATATCAGGCGGCCGGACTCGACGCTCGTGCTGGCGAGCGCGTGGCAGGTTGGCAGCGCGGAGCGCCAGCGACTTGCCGTCGACCTCGCCGTCGCGGCGTGGCGGCGTATTCCCTGGCCGGCCGGCCTGCTGTCGATCTCGTGGTTCATCAGTCTCGACGGCGAAGCGGTGGTGACCTACTCGCAGTGGGCGGGAGTGGAGTTCGCCGACGCGTTCGCCCGCGGCGACGGTCCGACCGTGTTTCGCGATCTCCTCTCGGAAATTCCCGGGTTGACGCTCGCGCCCCCGACGCGGTACCGGCTGTACCGCAGCGGAACGCGCGAGGACGCGCCCGTGCCAGGCTGCGTGGTTTTCGTGTCTGTCGAGTTCGACGGACCCGACGCGGCGCGACAGCGGAGTTGGGTGGAACTCGTTTTCGAGGCCCTGGCCGGGACGCCACCTCCCCCTGGAGGGATCTCGGGCCACTTCCACGTCAGCCTGGACGGGACTCAGGTGCTCAACTATGCGGAATGGGTCGACGCCGACGCGCACAGCAAGGCGCTCGAGGAGTCGGGAGGCACGGCCATCGGCGACGGGGTGAAATGGCGCGCCGTCCAGACGTACCCGGGCATCATCCGAAGCGGGTTCAAGCGCTGCACGCTCGCGCGCAGCCTGGAGCGGCCGGAGGGCCAGGTCGATGTCTAGCGGCCCACTTCGCGTCGCGTTGATAGTGGGCAGCACGAGATCCGGCAGGCTGGCGCCGACCGTTGCGGGGTGGTTCGCGCGACACGCCACTGCGCGCGGTGACCTGGAACTCGATGTCGTCGACCTTGCCGAGGTCCACCTGCCCGAGGTCCTCGGAGAAGATGGCGGACCAACGGCTCGGGGACTGGGAGACCGCCTCTTCTCTGCCGAGGCATTCGTCGTCGTCACGCCGGAGTACAACCGGAGCTTTCCGGCGCCCCTCAAGAACGTCATCGACTGGAACAGCGCACCGTGGCGCGCCAAGCCCGTCGGCTTCGTGTCGTACGGCGGGGCGTCCGGAGGCTTGCGTGCTGTCGAGCAATTGCGGCTCGTATTCACGGAGCTCCATGCGGTGACCGTCCGGGATTCGGTCAGCTTCCATGGCATCTGGACCGCGTTCGACGCGGCCGGAGAGCCCGTGGATCACGAACGAAGCGCGAGGGCCGCGACGAACATGCTGGACCAGATTGCGTGGTGGGGCGTGGCGCTTC
The DNA here is from genome assembly GCA_044507065.1 of Acidobacteriota bacterium. Lineage (GTDB taxonomy): Bacteria > Acidobacteriota > Vicinamibacteria > Vicinamibacterales > SCN-69-37 > SCN-69-37. The sequence continues at coordinate 195 of JBIQJY010000052.1, read as the reverse complement.
GCGAGCGGAGAAAGAGCCACCCTTACGTGATCGAGTGACGTCGCGGTGTGGCGCGGTGCCTCCTTCTTCGCACGGCTCCAGCGCTTCAGTTGACGCTCGCGCGTTCGCCGGAACAGGGTGTTACCCATGTCTCCGGAACGGACCCTTTGGAAATTGGCTCCTCGGGCTGGATTCGAACCAGCAACCCTCCGGTTA
>JBIQJY010000051.1:19212-24283 GCA_044507065.1 Acidobacteriota bacterium | reverse complement strand
GCCTCAGCCGTCGATTCTCAGCCGCCGGCGCAGCGCCGGCAGCGCGGGCGTGGGACCGTGCCATTCGAGGTCGTCGACAGTCTCGAACACGGGAACGTCCGTGCGAAGCGTCGCAAGTTGACGGAAGAGCAGTGCCAGCGCGCGGTCGCGCGCGAGCGTAGCCGCAAGCGATGCGGCGCGCGCCACACCATCGCCCCACGCACGATGGTCGTCGGGAATGGCATCGATGTGCCCGAAACGCGCGAGCACGGTGGCCGCCGACTTCGGTCCCCACCCCTTCAGCCCGGGAAACCCATCGGCTGAATCGCCCACGAGCGCCAGGTAGTCGGGAATCGACGCCGGCGGCACGCCAAACCGGGCGACGACACCCACCTCGTCGCGCGTCGTCCTGCGCACGCGATCCTGCTGGACCACGCGCGTGCCGCGGACGCACTGGGCGAGGTCCTTGTCGGGCGTGCAGATGACCACCTGTTCCACGCGCGGGTCGAGGGCCGCCCTTGCCGCGGCCGACGCCAGTGCATCGTCGGCCTCCACCTCGACCATCGGCCACACGGTCAGGCCCCACGCGCGCAGCCCTTCCTCGAGCAGCGGAAACTGCGCCCACAGTGCCGGGTCCATGCCGTCGCCCGTCTTGTATCCCGGCCACAACTCGTTGCGGAACGATTCGATGACGTGGTCGGTCGCCACGCCGATGTGCGTGGCGCCATCGCGCACGAGCCCGCGGATGGAATACATGACCCCGCGCACGGCCGCCACCTCCTCGCCGTCCTGGTTCTTCGCCGAGGGTAGCGCGTAGAAATGCCGGAAGAGCTCGTAGGTGCCGTCGACAAGGTGGATGACCACGCGATGAGCATACCCGGCGGCCGGCCGGCCGGCCGTGCCGCTTGCGGGATTCGCCCCGACCCGGTTACCATCGCGACTCCATGTCGTCCCGCGTCCTGCGCGTCGTCCTAGTCGTTCCGGTCGTTACCGGGATGAGCCTGGACGTCTGCGTGTAGCGACACGACGACGACTCCGCGGCTCGACGAGCCGCGGGTCATGGTGATCCCTCGGCTGTCCGGCCACCCGTCACAAAGGACACCGCCGATGGAACCCCTCATCTACTTCAACCGCGATTTCCGGCCCGAGCGCGAGGCGACGATCTCCGTGCGGTGCCGTGCGCTCAACTACGGCCTGGGATGTTTCGCCGGCATTCGCGGTTACAAGACCGACGACGGCGGGCAGGTGCACGTGTTTCGCCTCGATCGCCACGTGCGTCGCCTGGACCAGTCGGCGCGCATCCTGCGGCTGCGCCCCGCCGGCTCGCCCATGGAAATGGCGGGGACGATTCTCGAACTGCTGCGTCGCAACGACGTGCGTGACGATGTGTACGTCCGCCCGATCATCTTCGCCAACTCGAACGAGCTTTCGCCGCTGCTCGATCCGGATACGAGCGAAACGGCCATCTTCTGCATGCCCCTTGGCCGCTATCTGTCGGCCGAGCCGATCGACGTGTGCGTGTCGAGCTGGGTGCGCATCCGGGAGAACGCGATTCCCGCGCGCGCGAAGGCGACGGCCGGCTACCTCAACAGCGCGCTCGCACGACGCGAGGCAATCGACGACGGGTATACCGAGGCGATCCTGCTGACCGAGGACGGCCACGTGTCGGAAGGATCGGCCGAGCACGTGTTCATCGTGCGCGACGGACAGCTGATCTCGCCGCCGAGCACCGAGGACAACCTCGACGGCATCACGCGCCAGAGCCTCATCACACTGGCGAAGGAGGATCTCGACATCCCCTTCACGGAACGGCCGATCGGTCGCACGGAACTCTACGTGGCCGACGAAGTGTTCCTCTGCGGTACCGGTGCGGAGGTCACCCCCGTGCGCTCTGTCGACAGGCGAACGGTCGGCGACGGGACCACGGGGCCGGTGACTCGACGGCTGTCGGAGCGCTTCGAGGCGGTCGTCCGCGGCCGCGTGCCTGAGCGGTTCGACTGGCTGACGCCCGTCTGGTAGGACGGAGCCCTCAGCACTCGCGCCGGGCGCGAGGCTGAGGGCTGTCCGCGTGCGCGGCGCTTATGCCGCCCAGCCCGGCATGGGGTAGCCGGACAGCAGATCGCGGACTTCAATCGCGATGCGCTGCGTGGCCGACTCGTCGCCGCTCGTCGCCGCCGAGACGGCCTCGTCAATCCATTGCGCCACCTGTGGCATGTGCGCTTCGCGCAGGCCGCGCGTCGTCAGCGCGGGCGTGCCAAGGCGGATGCCCGACGGGTCGAACGGCTTGCGGACATCGTAGGGAACGGTGTTGTAGTTGAGCTCGATCCCGGCCGCGTCGAGCATGCGCGCGGCGGGCTTGCCGCCGATGCCCTTGTTCGTCAGGTCGATCAGGATGAGATGCGTGTCGGTGCCGCCCGAGATCAGATCGAAACCTCTCTCCACCAGCGCGTCGGCAAGTGCGCGGGCGTTGGCCACCACCTGACGTGCATAGTCGCGGAAGGCCGTTTGTGAAGCCTCGTGGAGCGCCACGGCGATGCCGGCCGTCGTGTGATTGTGAGGGCCGCCCTGAAGGCCGGGGAATACGGCCTTGTCGATGGCCGTCGCGTGCGCCGCGTCGCACATCAGCATCGCGCCCCGCGGCCCGCGCAGGGTCTTGTGCGTGGTCGTCGAGATCACGCCCGCGTGTCCGACCGGTGACGGATGGGCGCCGCCGGCAATCAGTCCCGCGATGTGCGCGATGTCGGCCACGAGCAGCGCGTCGACCTCGCGCGCGATGGAGGCGAACGCAGCGAAGTCGATCGTTCGCGGAATGGCGGTGCCGCCGCAGAAGATCACCCGCGGCCGCTCGCGACGCGCCATGTCCCGGACTTCATCCATGTCGACGCGACCCGTGTCGCGCCGCACCGCGTACTGCACCGCACGAAACCACTGGCCGGTGGCCGAGACGGACCAGCCGTGCGTCAGGTGGCCGCCCATGGGCAGCGCCATGCCCATCACCGTGTCGCCGGGACGAAGGAACGCCAGGTAGACAGCGAGGTTTGCCGGCGACCCGGAGTATGGCTGGACGTTGACGTGATCGACACCGAAGACCGCACGCGCCCGTTCGATGGCCAGCGTCTCGATGGGATCGATGAGCTGCTGTCCCTCGTAGTAGCGCCTGCCCGGGTACCCTTCCGAGTACTTGTTGGTGAGGACGGTGCCTGTCGCCTCGAGCACGGCGGCCGAGACGTAGTTCTCCGACGGAATCATCCGCAGCTTGTCGTGCTGGCGTTCGGCCTCGGACTCGACGAGCGAAGCCAGCCGCGGATCGACGGTGTGGAGCGTGGGAAGCGAAGGTAGATGCACGGGCGTCCTCCTTGAAGCCACCATCCCCAGGCGCACGGGATAGTGGAGGGACGCTCCCTGGTGGTTGGATCCACCTGTCCTGCAACGACTCAGCGCCAGTCGCGTGTCGTTATCGTAGCACCGGCCAGCGCCCGCGGGGGCTCATCGCCTGCGCCAGACCGGCGCGAAGAGACCCGAGACGTAGAGCGCCAAGCCAGCGACCAGTGAGACCAGGCCGCCAACACCGGAGGGTAACGCGAGACCGCCGGACCACGACGGGAACGGTGTGACGAGGGTCGCGACACCCGCGGGCCCGTAACCGGGCATGGTCGCGGCAACGATGGCGACGATGCCGGCAATCGTGACCCATGCGGGCCAGCTCTCGAGCCGGCGAGGTACGGTCTGGAGTCTGGCCGCCGCCGGTTCCGTGCGGGCGATGCGCGCCATGACGACCGTCGAAAGATCGGGAGGTGCGGCCGGCTGCGGGAGCCCCACGAGCCCCGTAACGATCTCGTCGGCGGCGCTTCGTGCGGCACCACACGCCGGGCACTCGCGCGCGTGGTGCCACGCCGCCTCGAGTCGTGCCGGCGGGACGTCGACGAACGGCGCCGCGTCAATCACGTCGAGAGCCTGTGAGCAGTTCATGCGATTACCTCGACAGCCCGTTGCCGTTCGGCCACGAGCCGTTCGCGCAGGTGGCGCCTGGCGCGAAAGAGCAGTGTCTTGATGGTGCCAGTGGTCACGCCGAGAGCGAGCGCGATGTCGCCTACCGCCAGCTCGTCCCGGTAATAGAGCATGACGGCCGTGCGTTCGCCCGACGGCAGCCGGCTCACCGCCGTCCACAAGGCGCGGCTGCGTTCATCGTCGATGAGTGTCGTCAATGCCGCGGCGGTGGCGACCGGCTCGGCCGCGCTGTCGAGCGGCGTGCCCTCGCGTCGTTGCGAGACGCCGTGCTGTCGCAGCCAGTTCTGCGCGAGCCGGACGGCAATTGCCGCAATCCATGGATAGAACGGGCGCGCGCTGTCGTACCGGTCGATGTGCGTATACGCGCGCACGAAGGCGTCCTGCGTGACTTCCTCGGCCGCGGGCGGCTGACGGACCATCATCAGCGTCAGCCCGAACAGCCGGCGCTGATAGGCCTGGACGAGCAGGCCGAAGGCGTCCCGGTCGCCGCGCCTGACCCGTTCGACGAGTTCGCGGTCGGTGACGCTCACGCGCGGGGGGCGTCCCCGTCATCGATCAGGCCCAGACCCATCGACGCGTAGATCAGCTTGCGGCCGCCGTAGAACAGGGGGACGAGCCCGGCGAGCACGATGGGCGCGAAGAAGAACCCGAACATGCAGACCACCAGACCCTTGAGCGTGAGGTCGGCGGCATCGCGTCGTTCCTCGTCCGTCCGCGGCGCTGCGCGCAGGTAGGCCCGGGTCGAGGGATATCCAAACTGCCTGGCGCGGGTCCGGACGCGGAACATCAGGAGCAGGGCGAGGAACGGAAGCGCCAGGAAGACGGTCAGGATCAGCAGCTCAGGGATGCCAATGGGCACGGGAACCTCTCTGCTGCCGGAGGTGATGGCTGGTGCAGCCGGCAGTCAGAGAGGTATACACGACACGGCGCCGCTTGGTTGACAGGGGTGACGGGAAGGGAGGGGCTGAGGCTGTGCGGGGGCGAGGGCTGACGGCCGAGTGACTCGGCGGGCGCCGGCAGCGTCTGGATGGAATCGCGCCGCAGGGAGTCGCTGTCGACTGTTATTCATGGGCGTGGGGCCCCA
>JBIQJY010000051.1:0-19112 GCA_044507065.1 Acidobacteriota bacterium | reverse complement strand
CGCCGCGCCCTCAGCGCTCGCGCTACGCGCGAGGCTTCGGGCTACGACCGGATGACCGCCAGGACCTCGTCGCGCCTGGCTTCCATCATGTCCTGCGTCTTCGCCTCGAGGTTGAGGCGCAGCAGCGGTTCGGTGTTCGAGCCGCGCACGTTGAAGTGCCAGTCGGGATATTCCACCGAGAATCCGTCGATGGTGTAGGTGTGGCCGTCGGCGTATTTCTCGGCGAGTTCGGCGAGGCGCGCCTCGACGACCGTGGCGTCGGCCACCCGGGTGTTGATTTCGCCGGAGATGAAGTACTTGGCGCGCAGCGGAGCCAGCAGTTCGCTGAGCGTCATGTTCTTGCGCGACATCAGCTCGAGGATGAGCAGTGCCGGGATGAACCCGTTGTCGGCGTAGTAGAAGTCGCGGAAGTAGTAGTGTCCGGTGACCTCGCCGCCGAAAATGGCATTCTCCTCGCGCATGCGGCCCTTGATGAACGCGTGGCCCACGCGGTTCATGAGCGCCGTGCCGCCGTACTTCGCCACGGTGTCCTTCACCGCGTAGCTGGCGCGCAGGTCGTAGATGACCCGCTCGCCGGGCGACTTGATGAGCGCGGCCTCGGCCAGCAGCGCCGTGATGAAGTCGCCGGGCACGAACCCCCCATCGCCGTCGATGAAGAAGCAGCGGTCGGCGTCGCCGTCCCACGCAATGCCGATGTCCGCCTTCTCCGCGATGACGCGCGCGACGATGTCGGCGCGGTTTTCCTCGATGAGCGGGTTGGCCTCGTGATTCGGGAAGCGCCCGTCGATCTCGAAGCACAGCCGCGTGGTGCGGCAGGGCAGCCGTTCGAACAGGCGCGGTGCCACCAGGCCCGCCATGCCGCTGCCCGCATCGAGCACCACGTTGAAGGGCTTGATGCTGTCGACGTCGATGAAGCCGAGCACGCGCTTCACATAGTCGTCGAGCAGCGAGGCCTGCTCATGCCTGCCGCGCGGCCGCGTGGGCGCGGGGATCGCCTCGCCCGTCACCATGTCCCGGATCTCGCCGATGCCGGCGTCGCCCGAGAGCGGGAAGGCCTCCTTGCGCACCATCTTGATGCCGTTGTACTGGCCCGGGTTGTGCGACGCGGTGATCTGCGCGCCGCCGTCGAGGCCGTCGCGCACCACGCCGAAGTACAACATGTCCGTCGCGCACATGCCGTAGTCGACGACGTCGGCGCCCTGTTCGAGCGCGCCGTCGATGAAGGCCGCCGAAAGCGACGGCGACGAGAGCCGCATGTCGCGCGAGACGCCGATGCGCGATGCGCCGAGGTAGGCCACGAACGCGCGGCCGATCGCCCGGGCGGCCACCTCGTCAATCTCGGACGGGTAGAGCGCGCGGATGTCGTAGGCCTTGAAGATCGATGCGGGGATGCTCACGGAACGTCCTTTCAGAGGCTGGAGTAGTCGGTCACGACCGACTTGTCGCCGAGCAGCGTGCCGTCGCCAATCGACACGCTGCGCCCGATGTGGCAGTGGCGCCCGGCCACCGCGCCCGTGATCCGGCTGTCGGCCTCGACCCACGTGTTCGGCCACAGGATCGCATTCTCGACCGTGGCGCCTTCGCCCACGTGGCAGTGCGATCCGATGACGCTGTAGGCACCCACGCGCGCGCCGCTCTTGATGACGGCGCCGGCATCGATGAAACAGGGCCCTTCGATGATGGCCCCGTCCTCCACCTTCGCGTCACGCGACACGAGCATCGCGCCCGCCTGGCCGGCGAACGGCTTGGCCGGGAACCGGCCGTCCATGATGTCGCGGTGCGCCTGCCGGTATTTCTCGGGCGTGCCGATGTCGATCCAGTAGCCCCGGTATACGTAGGCCACAAACGTGGATTTGTCAGCCACGAGCGACGGAAAGTAGCCGCGCTCGATCGAGTACACCGTGTCGGCCGGAATGCGATCGAGCGACTCGGGCTCGAGCACGTAGATGCCGGCATTGATCGTGTCGCAGCGGATCTGGTCGGCGGTCGGCTTCTCGAGGAAGTCGCGCACGTTGCCGTCGGCGTCGGTCTCGACCAGACCGTAGGCGGTCGGATTGTCCACCGGCGTCAGCACGATCGTGGCCGTGGCCCTGCGTTCGCGGTGCAGCGCCAGCACCGCCGGCAGGTCGACCGACGTGAAGACGTCGCCGTTGAAGACGATGAGCGGTTCGCCGCGGTAGTCGCCGGCGGCGAACTTGATCGCCCCGCCCGTGCCGAGCGGACTCGGCTCGACGACGTAGGAGATGTGCACGCCGAGGTCGGACCCGTCGCCGAAGACCTCCTCGATCCGCCGCGGCTGATAGTTCAGGCTCAGCACGATCTCGTCGATCTCGGGAATCTGGCGCAGCAGGTCGATCTGGTAGCGCAGGAACGGCCGGTCGAAGATCGGCACGATCGGTTTCGGCGTGTGGAGCGTGAGCGGACGGAGCCGGGTGCCCTTGCCGCCGGCAAGCAGGATGGCCTTCATGTCAGCCGAGGATCTTATCCCGGACCGACCAGCAAGGCCACGACGCCGTGTGGTTCTAGCGGGGTCGCGCGGTGCCCACGGGAGGCCCGGTGCGGGGACGCCGCGGGGTCTGCCCGGGCGGCTCGACCGGGGGAACGACGGGCGGGCCGGCCGGCGGGTCCGTGCTGGCAATCCGATGGACTGTTCCGCCGTAGCTCACGAGGTAGATCTCGCCCGTGGCGTCGACGCCAAAGCTGGTCACCGAGGATGCCGCCGCGCCCAGCGCCGCGGTGTGGTCGACCAGGCTCCCCGCCGTGGCCTGCCGCGAGACCGGATCGACCGTCAGCGCCAGCGACCAGACGCGGCTCGTGACGAAGTCGGCGAAGAAGTAGCGGCCGACCGCCGCGGCGCCCAGTGCCGTGCCGCGGTAGACGAAGCCGCCGGTGATCGAACGCCCCGCGTTGCGCGCGTACTCGAACACCGGGTCGACAAGCGGCTGTGGGAACGGCGGCAGCGTCGTGACGTTGTCGTGCGCGCCCTCGCGGTTGCGCCAGCCGTAGTTTCGCCCGCCCGCGCCAGCGGGTTCGTAGTTGACCTCTTCCCACGCGCCCTGGCCGACGTCGGCGATGACCATCGCCCCTGTCCCGCCGAGATGAGGATCGTCGAAGCTCCACCGCCAGGGATTGCGCAGGCCGAAGGCCCAGATCTCGCCGAGGACGCCCTGGCGCGAGACAAACGGGTTGTCGACAGGCACGCGGTAGCCGCTCGCATGCCCGTCGGGGACGCTGACGTCGAGACGCAGCATCTTGCCCAGCAGCGAGAGCGGGTTCTGCGCGAGGTGCATCGGGTCGTTACCCGATCCGCCATCGCCGAACCCGATGTAGAGGTAGCCGTCGGGGCCGAACGCGATGTGGCCGCCGTTGTGGTTGGAGAACGGCTGCTCGATGCTGCGGCGCCCGTCGGGCCAGCGCAGGTCGAAGCGGCTGCCGGGATCGAGGCGCAGCGTGTCGCCCGGCACACGCACGAAACGCGCGATGACCGAGTCGCCCGATCGGTTCGTGAAGCTGACGAAGACCCGCCCTGTCGCCGCATGGTCGGGCGCGAAGGCGAAGCCGAGCAGTCCCTGTTCGCCGCCCGAGGCAATCTCGTGCCTCAGGTCGATGAAATCGACGGGATCGATCGCGCCGTTGCGCACAAGGCGCACGCGGCCGGCCTGCTCGAGAACGAGGAAGGTGTCAGGACGCCCGGGGTACGCGACCAGTCCCACCGGTCGGTCCAGGCCGGCGACGAGCGGCACGGCGTGCAGCTGCGCGCCGACGGGCACCGCATGCAACAGCGCCGCGGCCGCCGCCAGGACCCCCAGCGTCCGGTAAGCCAGTGACGTCATCGGATGCGGTCATTGTGTCGGAGGCGCATGCGGCGCGGCAAGCGCCGGTTGCGCCATTGAGGGCCGTGTGCCATAAGATGAGGCCGACGCCGTGAATCTTCCCAACGCCCTCACACTTGGACGGATTTTTCTCGTCCCGCTGCTCGTCGTCGTCCTGCTGACGAGCTTCGACGGCCGTCGTGTGCTCGGCGTGAGCAATGAAATGCTGGGCGCCGCGATCTTCGCGCTGGCGTCGTTCACCGACTGGCTCGATGGCTACCTCGCCCGGCGGCGTGGACAGGTCACCGGACTCGGCGAGTGGATGGATCCGCTGGCCGACAAGCTGCTCATCACGGCCGCCCTCATCTCGCTCGTGCAACTCGGGAGAGCCCCTGCCTGGATGGTCGCGGTCATCCTCGGCCGCGAGCTCGCGGTGACCGTGCTGCGCAGCTTCATCTACGCTCGCGGGCAGTCGATGCCGGCGTCGATGGTGGGGAAGACGAAGATGGTGGCGCAGGTGGTCGCCATCCTGCTGCTCATCCTCGGCCCGGGCCACGTCGATCAGTTCTTCGTGCTGGGACAGCTTGCGCTGTGGATTGCGACGATTGCCGCGCTCGTCTCGGCCGTCGACTACACGCGGCGCTTCAATGCCGCGCTCGGCTACCGGCCCGATCCGGTGGAGACCGACGTGGCGGCTACGCCCGCGCCCGAGCCGCGCCCGGCGGCGCGGGGCACGATCCGCGCATAGCGGGCTCTACTGCGGGGTCCGGACGTCGACCGCGGTGGTCGACTCGGATTGCGGCTCGGCCGGCTGGGCCGCGCGCTCGGCCTCGGTCGGCTCGCCCAGCGCGGCCAGCCGCTCCCTCGCATCGTCCAGATACTCGCTGACCGCGAATTCGTCGAGCACCTTCTGGTAGAACGCGCGCGCGTCGGCCGGGCGGTCGAGCTTGTTGTACGCCTCGGCGAGGTAGAAGTACGCCCCATCGCGCCGGGTGTATTGCGGATCGGTTTCGAGCAGTGACTCGAGGCGCGAGACGGCGCCCGGATACCACCGCGTCCGGTAGTAGTGGCGGCCGATGAGGAACTCGCTCTCCGAGAGGCGGTCCCGCGTTTCGCGCTGGAGCTTGATGACCTCCGGGAGGTACTGGCTGGTCGGATAGTTCGCGACGAACACCTCGAGCTCGCGCAACGCCTCGCGCGTGGCCGTCTGGTCGCGCTGCGGCGAAAGCATCTGCCGCACCTGCGAAACCGCGAGCCGGTACTGCGCGTAGTCGGCCCGATCGGCCAGCGGATAGAACCGCAGGAACTCGCGGAACTCGCCGGCGGCCAGGATGTCGGATTCGAGCCGGCGTTCGCCCAGGTACGAATCGCCAATTCCCAGGCGGGCGTCCTGTCGGTATTCGCTGGTGGGATAGGTATCGACCAGCCGTCGGAAGTACTCGCGTGCCGTCAGCCAGTGGCCAGCCTCGAGGGCTTCGGTCCCGCGGGCGTGCAGGAACGCGTCGGGCCGCTGTTCCGAGTCGGGCGGCAGGGCGAACCGGTCCACCGATGAACAGGCACCAGCCGCGCCGACCAGCGCGACCACGGCGAGGGCAGGGAGCAGACGACGGAAAAGGGCAGTCACGGACATGGAATCGGATCAGGCCGGCAGTGGACGGTCGAGCAATCGGGCCAGCCAGGCACATTCGGCCGCCAGACCGTCTCTGAGCGTATGAGACGGCGAGAAGCCCAAATCGGCCTGAGCCCGCGAGGTGTCGGCAAACGTGTCGCGCATGTCGCCCTTCTCGGACGGCAGCCGCCGGATGTCGAGGGGGCGGCCGGTGAGTTCCGCCACCATGTCGAGGACCTGGTTGATCGTGACCCGGCTGCCGCCGCCGATGTTGTAGACCGCGCCGGGCCGTCCGCGTTCGCCGGCTGCGATGGTGGCCGCCACCGCGTCGGCCACATAGGTGAAGTCGCGGCTCTGTTCGCCATCGCCGAACAACGTGATGGGCGTCCCGGTGAGGGCGGCCCGGATGAAGCGATGAAACCCCATGTCCGGACGCTGCCGAGGGCCGTACACCGTGAAGTAGCGCAGCGACACCGCCGGCACCCCGTGATTCACGTGGTAGAGGTGGCAGAGGTGCTCGGCCGCCAGCTTCGTGACCCCGTAGGGAGACACAGGCTGAACCACCGAGGTTTCCACCATGGGAATCGCCGCCACGTCACCGTAGACCGACGAACTCGACGCGTAGACGAGCCGGGTGATGTCGCGGCCCTTCACGGCTTCGAGCAGCCGCTGGGTGGCGTCGACGTTGTTGGTGGTGTAGGTCAGGAACTGGTCGCCCCAGCTGCCGCGCACGCCGGCCTGCGCGGCCAGGTGAAACACGTGCGTCACGCCGTCGAGCAGCGCGTCGAGGTCCGCATCCTGCAGGCGCGCCTCGACGAAGCGGAAGTTGGGCCGGGTCCGCAATTCGGCCAGGTTGCCTTCCTTGATGTCGCGCGCGTAATAGTCCGTGAAGCAGTCGATGCCCACGACATCCGCGCCGCGGTCGCTGAGGGTGGTCGACAGGGTGGACCCGATGAACCCGGCCGTGCCGGTCACCAGCGCCTTCATGCGAACGCCTCGACGACGCGTGCCGGCAGCCGGCAGGGGCGGCCGGCGCGATTGACCGCCGCGTGCGCCGTGCGTCCGGTCGCGATGATGCCTTCCTGTCCCTTCACAAGCACCTCATAGTGGAACTCCAGCCGGACGGGCGACGTCAGCCGGCCCGCTGTCACGATTTCCAGCTCATCATCGTAGCGCGCCGGGCGCCTGTAGCGACAGTCGGCCTCGATGACCGGCAGCAGGACACCCGCCGCCTCCATGTCGCGGTAGTTCCAGCCGAGCGCCCGCAGCAGGTCGGTCCGGCCCACTTCGAACCAGACGAAATAGTTGGCGTAGTAGGCCACGCCCATGGCATCGGTATCGGCGTAGCGGACCCGCAGCGTGGTGGTGGATCGTGCCCGGCTCGTGCTCACGAGGTACGGGCCCGGTCGCGCAGCGCCTGGACGGCGGCCGCGGGGTCTGGCGCATGGAAGATCGACGCGCCGGCCACCACAATCGAGGCGCCGGCACCGGCCACCAGGCCGACGTTCGACTGATCGATGCCGCCATCGACCTCCACGACGGCATGACCGTCCCTGTCGGAGATCAGGTGACGGACTGCCTCGATCTTGCGAACCGAGGCCGGCAGGAACTGCTGACCCGTGAACCCCGGGTTGACCGACATGACGAGCACGAGGTCGACGTCGGTGACGATCTCCTCGAGGACGTGAACGGGCGTGGACGGGTTGATGGCGACGCCCGCCTGCGCGCCCTGCTCGCGGATGCGGCGGACGGTCCGGTTCAGGTGCGGCGTGACTTCGGCATGCACGGTCACGATGGCGGCACCGGCGGCAACGAAGGCATCGATGTAGCGGTCCGGATCGGCAATCATCAGGTGCACGTCGAGCGGCACCCGCGTCACGCGGCGCAGCGCGGCCAGCACGGGCGGGCCGAACGTGATGTTCGGGACGAAGTGGCCATCCATCACGTCGACGTGCAGGAACTCGACGCCCGCACTCTGGACGCGCGCGACTTCCTCTCCCAGGCGCGTGAAGTCGGCGGCGAGGATCGATGGGGCGATGCGCACGGTCACTGGCTGATCTCGAGGATGATCGACTCGCCGTAGCCGATCTGAAAGCCGGCCTGCGGCGTCTGCCGGATGACGATGCCGGGTGGCAGGCCGGGGTAGGGTGTTTCGCTGCCGACGGTGACGCGGAACCCGCGGCGCCGCAGAATCTCCACGACGCGGCCGCCCATGGCGCCAATCACGTCGGGCATCACGTAGCCTGCGCCGCTCTCGCCGCGATTGACGAGCAGCGCGATGCTTGCCGCCTGCTCGGTCGGCGGCGGGTCCTGCGCGATGACGGTGCCGGCCGCATAGGACGCGGTGCGGATTTCCGCCTTGATGCCCACGCCAATCTGTTCCTGGCCGAGCATGGCCTCGGCGGTCCGTTCGTTCTGGCCGACGACCACCGGTACGACCGGGTCCTGCTGGCCGTCGCTCACACGGATCCGCACGGTCCGTTGACGACGGAACACGGTGCCGGGTTCGGGGTCCTGCGACAGGACGTGGTCGCGCGGCACGTTGCGATCGGCGCGGCGCCCGTCGACGCGGATTTCGAGGCCGGCGCGATTGATCGTGTCGGTGGCGGCCGCGACAGTCAGGCCCTGCAGGTCGGGCACCGTGACGTCGCGGGCCCGGTTGGCCACGCGCACGCCCATCAGGAAGAACATCCCGAACGTGGCCGCGAGCGCCACGCCCAGCACGAGCATGCGCCCCGCGCCCCAGACGCGCGTGCGCAGCTGGTGCGACGCCGTATGGGGCGATCGGCTTGATGGCAGTGGGTCGGTGGACATCGCGTGGAGTCGAAAAAGTGTACTACGCGGCCTCGCGCCGCACCAACACGGCGGCGTGAAACACCTCGAGTTGATGGCGATCGGGGCGCGTGGCGAGGTGGCCGCGTGCGTCGAGCAGGTCCCGCGATACGCCGGGCCGCGATGCCGGGTCGGCTGCGACGAAGCGGCCGTCGGCGTCGAGGAACGCGTCGATGACCGCTTCGTTTTCCTCCGGTTCGCTCGAGCACGTGGCGTAGACGATCCGTCCGCCGGCGACGACGAGGTCAGCCGCCGCGTGCAGCATGCGGCGTTGGTCGGCCGCAAACTCCGCCAGCTCGTTGGCGGTGCGCGCCCACTTCAGGTCGGGATCGCGCCGGAGTGTCCCCAGGCCCGAGCAGGGGGCGTCGATCACGACACACTCGAAAGTCTGCGCGAATGGCAGCGGCCCGCGTCCGTCGAGCTGGACGACAGGCACGTCAAGACCCGCGCGCTCCAGCGTCTCGCGCAGGAGCGTCACGCGTCGCGCGCGATAGTCGGCGGCTACAAGGCCGCGCGCCGCGGTCGCCGTGCCGGGCCAGCCAAGATCACTGGCGAGGACCAATGTCTTGCCGCCGGGCGATGCGCACAGATCCAGCACACGCTCGCCGGGGCGTGCGGCGGCGAAACGCGCGACGAGCTGCGCGCCCTCGTCCTGCACCCACAGGCCGGCCCGCACGTCGGCCGGCAGGGTGCCGAGGGCTCCCGGCGGCAGCCGCAGGGCATCGGAGACGAACGGCGTCGGTTCGGCCGTCACGCCGGCCTCGCGCAGCCGCGCGGCGGTGATGTCGGCCGGCGCACCATCGACCGCGCGAACCGTCGCGCCGGCCACCGTGTTGTTGAACCGGCACCACGCTTCGGCCGCGTCGAAGCCCAGCCGTTCGATCCAGCGGCGGACGAGCCAGGCCGGATGCGACAGCGTGATGGACAGGTAGTTGACCTGGGCGTCGATCCGCCCGGATGTCGGGCGTGGTGGCAGGGCGATGGCCGGGCCACGCCGGATGATGGCGCGCAGCACGGCGTTGACGAATCCGGCGGCACTTGCCGCGCCGATCGCGCGGACCGCCTCGACCGATTCGTGCACGACGGCGTGGTCGGGCACCCGGTCGAGATGCCGCAGCTGGTAGGCACCCACCCTGAGCACGGCAAGGACCGGCGGGTCGATGCCCCGCACCGACCGGCGCCCGGCTGCCGCGATGACCGCGTCGAGTTCATTGCGCCAGCGAAGGACGCCGGCCGTCAGTTCGGTCAGCAGGCCGGCGTCGCGCGGATCGGCGCCAGGCCGGCGTGCCTCTTCCAGGACAGATCCGAGCGTGCCCTCGCGGCTGTCGATGGCCAGCAGTGCTCGTGCCGCCGCCAGCCTCACGCCGGTCATGACGGACGCGCCGCGGATTCGAAGCGATCGCCCGGTCGCACGGACCGGCCGTTGAGGAAGTCGCGCGCGGCCATCACGGCGCGCCCCTCGGGCTGCAGACGCAACAGCCGCACGGCGCCCGGCTGCGTCGCCACCACAATGCCGGCGGGTGTGGCCTCGATCACCTCGCCAGGCGCGGCGGCACTGGCGTCGTCGTTCTCGACGCGCGATTCGATCAGCAGCACACGCCTGCCGCCGAGCACGGCCGAGGCGTGCGGCCATGGGTGCAGGCCGCGAATGCGGTCGTGCACGGCACGCGCCGGCTGCGTCCACACGAGTTGGCCGTCCGAGCGCTCGATGCGCTCGGCGTAGGTGACGAGCGACTCGTCCTGCGGTTCCTCGACGACGGTCCCGCCATGGGCGAGGGCGTCGATCACGGGCACGAGCAGGCGCGCGCCAATTGCGGCGAGCCGCGTCTCGAGTTCGGCACTGGTTTCGTCAGGCAGGATGGGCGTGGCTTCGCGGGCGAGCATGGGACCGGCATCGAGCGCGGCCACGACGCGCATGATCGTCACGCCGGTCTCGGCGTCACCCGCGATGACCGCGCGATGCACGGGAGCCGCGCCACGCCAGCGGGGCAGGAGTGACGCGTGTACGTTCACCATGCCGAGCCGCGGCGCGTCGAGCAGGGCCTGCGGCAGGATCCGGCCGTAGGCGGCGACGACACCCAGATCGACGTTGAACGCATCGAACGCCCGCCGGAACCCGTCGTCGCGCAGCGTGGTGGGCTGCAGGATGGGCAGGCCCAGCTCGGTTGCCCGCGCCTTGACGGCCGCGAATGTCACTTTCTGGCCACGTCCACGGGGCCGATCCGGCTGTGTGACGACGACGGCCACCTCGTGCGGCGATCGCGCGAGTGCGTCGAGTGTGGGCACGGCAAACGACGGGGTGCCGAAGAAGGCAAGCCTCATCGACTCACCACTTTCCGGCCTTCTCGAGCCTGCGGATGCGGCGGACGATCATGTCGCGCTTGATGCCGCGCAGCCGGTCGAGGAACAGCGTGCCGTCGAGGTGGTCGAGTTCGTGCTGCAGCGCGCGGGCCAGCAGGTCGGTGCCCTCGATGGTGATCGGCCGGCCGCTCCGATCGAGCGCGCGCACGACCGCGCGGGCCGGGCGGGCCACTGCAGCGGTGAACCCGGGCACGCTCAGGCACCCCTCGTCCTCCACCTGCATGCCTTCGCGTTCGACGAATTCCGGATTGATGAGCGTGATGACCTCGCCGTCCTTGCTGCCAACGCTCAGGTCGATGACCGCGACGCGCAGCGGCACGCCCACCTGCGGCGCTGCCAGCCCCACCCCCGGCGCCGCGTACATCGTCGCAATCATGTCGTCGATGAGCTGCTGGAGGTGGTCGTCGATGGTGGCAACCGGACGGGCCGCTGCGGCCAGCCCCGCGTCGCCGTACTTCACGATCGGTCGAAGCATCAGGCCTTGACGGGCGTCGTGCCGAGCCGCCGCTGGAGCGACGCGGCGTACTGACGGCAGGCGGCATCGATGCCCTCGATGGTGTCGCTGCCGAACTTCTCGAGCATCGCGTTGGCCAGCACGAGGCACACCATGGCCTCGCCGACAACGGCCGCGGCCGGCACGGCGCAGGTGTCGCTGCGCTCGATGGCGGCCGGCGAGTCGGCCATCGTGGCCAGGTCGACCGATCGCAGCGGCTTCATCAGCGTGGAGATGGGCTTCATCCAGGCGCTGACGCGCACGTCCTCGCCGTTGGTGACGCCGCCCTCGAGGCCGCCCGCGTGATTGGTGGGCCGGATGATGCCGGGAGTCGTGCCCGAGCCACCATCGGGACCCGGCAGGATCTCATCGTGGACCTGCGAGCCCGGCAGATCACCCACGGAGGGGCCGCGGCCGATGCCCACCGCTTTGATCGCCTGGATCGACATCAGCGCCTGCGCGAACTGACCATCGAGCTTGCGGTCCCACTGCGTGTGGCTGCCGAGACCCGGCGGGACGCCGTGTGCGATGACCTCGAACGATCCGCCCACCGTGTCGCCATTGGCCTTCGCCTCATCGACCGTGCGGCGCATGGCGGCGGCCACGTCGGGGTCGACGCACCGGATGTCGTCATCGGCGCCGATGGCGGCTGCTTCGGCGAAGGTGACCGTCCGCGACGCGGGAATGGCGGCGCCGCCGATGTTCGTGACGTGACTGGTGACCTGGATACCCAACCGTGCGAGCAGGGCGCGGGCCACTGCTCCCGCCGCTACACGTGCCGCGGTTTCGCGCGCGCTGGCGCGCTCGAGGATGTCGCGCAGATCCGTGCGGCCGTACTTGAGCCCCGCGGACAGGTCGGCGTGGCCGGGACGTGGCCGCGTGACAGCCGCGCGTCTCGCGCCCGGCAGCGCCTCGTCGGGCTCGGCCTCGACGCTCATCGTGTGCTGCCAGTTGGTCCAGTCCTTGTTGCGGATCTGCAGGGCAATCGGGCTGCCGAGCGTCTCGCCGCGCCGAACGCCGGACAGGATTTCCGCGCGATCCTGCTCGATGGCCATGCGTCGCCCGCGGCCGTAGCCGAGCTGGCGGCGGGCCAGATCGGGAAGCAGATCGGAGGGGCCGAGCGGGAGGCCCGCCGGTACGCCATCGACAATCACGACCAACGCGGGGCCGTGCGACTCACCAGACGTCAGGAACCGAAGCATCAGCCGGTCATTCTACCGCGTGTGGGCGCGGCTCTTGCAGTGAGGGCTGCCGTGCGCGGGGCAACGACAGGCGGCCCGTGGAGCGGCATCGACCCCCGGTGGCCGTGGGACGGCATCGACGCCTGCGGGCCCGGGCCGGTCCTTGTGGCCCTGCCTCGCCGCACGCATGCCGGTTCGGGCGTTGACGGCGTTGCCGCCGCGGCGCGCGCCCACGGCTTTCAGGTGATTGATGCGGCCACTGGTCCCGCGACGGACGCGCCGCGCCGCCACGTGGCGCTGGTCGTCAGGAGAGGCCGCGATCGTGCGCGTGCGGCGGACTGGTTGAAGGCATTGGCGCGGGCGAGTCCGCGCCTGCACCTGGTGTTCGTGCCGGTCCCCGCACGGACGCAGTGGGGATGCGTCGACGCGCCGGGACAATCGTCGCGCGGTCGCGCCGACGATTGCCGGCTGGCGGCGTTGATTGCCGCCGGACGGTTCGACCTGGCCGAGGCGTGGCTGGCGGCGCTTCGTCTCGAGGCATGGCTCCGTGGCGTCGGCTGTCGCGCGCGCACGCTCGCACTGGGCGCGTGGCTGCGCGTCAGGCAGGCTCGCCACGAGGAGGCGGTGGGTTTGTGCGACGCGATGTCCCCGGGCGCCCTTCGCCGCTCGGTGGGGCAACTGGTCGACTGGGCTTCGGGCCGTTCGCACCGGACGCGCGCCGTCGCGCGTGGGACAGCAAGACGGCTGGGCGCGACACGACAGGCGCTCGATGACCTGTGGCGATCGAAACAGGAGGCGACGACGATGTTCGTGCTGCATGCGATTCCAACGGTCCTGCAACTGGTGGCAGACGCCGACGACGAGCAGGTGGCGTTGCGCGCGGCGGCGGCCTGGGCGCGGACGCACGCCGGCGCGCTTCGCGTGGCGTTTGTCGGCGGGGACGAGGCGCGCGTCATTGCCGCCGACGGATGGGGCAGTGCAATGCCCAGCGGGGACGAGCGCATGCGCACGCTGCGTGCACACGAGGTCGCGCGCGAGGTGCAGGGCGCACTCGTGTCCGTCACGGCCCCGGTGCGCTATGCGGGGGCGCCGGTTGGCGGGCTGTTGATTGTCGGCCCGCGCGATCGTGCCGAGACGATGGCGGAGGCGGCGGTGATGCTGGCGGCGTTGTGCGCGCCGGCGCTGCGCAGTCGACTCGACACCATCGCGCGCACGCGGGACGGGGCGGCGCAGCTGCCGGAGATGATCGGTCGCAGCCCGGCGATGGCCGCGTTGCGCGAGGCCGTCAGCCGGGCGGCCGGCACGCCGTTCCCCGTGCTCGTGGAAGGCGAGAGCGGCACGGGCAAGGAACTGGTGGCCCGCGCCCTGCATCGACTGAGTCCACGTCGCGATCGACGATTTGCACCCCTCAACTGTGCTGCGCTGGCCGACGAGTTGGCCGAGGCCGAGTTGTTCGGGCATACGCGCGGTGCGTTCACGGGTGCGGTGGCGCCGCGGGCGGGCCTGTTCGAGGACGCGCACGGCGGCACCGTGTTTCTCGACGAGGTGGCCGAGTTGTCGCCGCGTGCGCAGGCCAAGCTGCTGCGCGTCCTGCAGGAACGGGAGGTGCGGCGGATGGGCGAGAACACGACCCGCGCGATCGACGTGCGCATCGTGGCGGCCACCAATCGTCCCCTTGCCGAAGCCGCGGCACAGGCGCAGTTCCGTCACGACCTGCTGTTTCGCCTGGCGGTGGTGCGCCTGCGTCTGCCGCCCCTGCGCGAGCGGACCGAAGACATTGCGCCGCTGGCGCTGGCGTTCTGGCAGCGGGCGACCGGCGATGTGGGCAAACGCGCGGTCCTCGGTGCCGACGCGCTGGCGCGGCTGGCCGCACATCGCTGGCCCGGCAACGTCCGCGAACTGCAGAACGTGATGGCCGGCCTGTCGGTGCTCGCGCCCGTACGCGGTCGGGTGGGGGCGCGGCACGTCGAGCAGGTACTGGCCGATGCCGGCGGCGCGGCGCGGATGGCGCCCATGTCGCTCGAGCGGGCGCGCTGGTGGTGCGAGCAGCAGACGATTGCCGCCGCGCTGGCGCGTCACGGCGGGCGTCGCGCGGCGGCCGCTCGCGAACTCGGTCTCACCAGGCAGGGCCTCACCAAGGCGATGCGACGTCTGCGAATCCAGGAACCGCGTGCCGAAGGGGTTGCCTGAAGCGTGCAACTGCGGTGATGATGCCTCACCGCATGGGTCGCTACATCCTTCGCCGCATCGTGCTCACCGTGCCGGTGCTGCTTGGAGTGGCGACACTCGTGTTCGCGCTGATCCATCTGGTGCCCGGGGATCCGGCCGAAGCCATGCTCGGCGACACGGCCTCGGCTGCCGACCTGCAGGAGCTGCGCGCCCGGCTCGGACTCGATCGTCCTCTCCTCGCGCAGTACGGCGACTTCCTCACCGGGCTCGTGCGCGGCGACCTGGGCACGTCGTTTCGATACGGCACCCCCGTCGCCGCCGAAATTGCCCAGCGGATGGGGCCGACGATGACGCTGGCCTTCGTCGCCATGGCTGTCGCGGTGTGTATCGCCATCCCGCTTGGCGTCATCGGCGCGCTCTTCCGCGACACGTGGGTCGACCACACGGCCATGACGCTCTCGCTCGCCGGCATCGCGATGCCGAATTTCTGGCTGGGTCCCGTTCTGGCGATCGTGTTCGCCGTCTGGCTCGGCTGGCTGCCGGTGTCCGGCGCGGGCACCTGGCGTCACCTCGTGCTGCCGGCCATCACGCTGGGCGCGGCGCTGGCGGCGATGACCGCGCGGATGACGCGGGCGAGCCTCGCCGACGAACTGCGCGAGCTCTACGTGCGCGCGGCGCGCGCTCGCGGCCTGTCGCGCGCGCGCGCCATCGTCGCCCACGCGTTCCGCAACAGTCTCATTCCGGTCGTGACGATTCTCGGCCTGCAGCTGGGCGCCGTGCTGACGGGCACGATCATCACCGAGACGATTTTCTCGTGGCCTGGCGTCGGCCGGCTGCTGATTCAGGCCATCAACTTCCGCGACTACCCACTCGTGCAGGGGTGCATCCTGCTGATTTCGGTCACCTACGTCACGATGAACCTTGTCGTCGACGTGCTCTATGCGTGGCTCGATCCGAGGATCCGCTACCAGTGAAGCGCTGGGGAGCGGGCATCGTCGGGGTGATTGCCGTGGCATCGATTGCCGGACCGTGGCTGGCGGCCGATCCGACGGCCCAGGAGCTCGCGCTGCGGCTCGAGGGGCCGAGCCTCGCGCACCCGTTCGGGCTCGACGAGCTGGGGCGAGACGTGCTGTCGCGGCTGCTCACCGGCGGTCGCGTATCGCTGCTCGTCGGGGCGTCGGTCGTTTCGATCTCGGCGGTGGTGGGGACGCTCATCGGCGCGCTGTCCGGGTACGTCGGCGGCTGGTTCGACGAGGTGACCGGGCGCGTGATGGATGTGCTGCTGGCATTTCCCGGCATCCTGCTCGCGATCGCCATGGTGGCCGTGCTCGGCCCGAGCCTCACGAACGTGGTGCTGGCCCTGTCGATCATCGGGTGGGTCGGCTACGCACGCCTCGTGCGCGGCCAGGTGCTCAAGATTCGGGAACTCGAGTACGTGCAGGCGGCCCGAGCGCTCGGCGCGACCACGACGCGCACACTCGTCCGGCACGTGATCCCTGCAACATTGTCCGCTGTCACCGTGCAGGCGACGCTCGGAATGGCCGGCGCCATCATTGCCGAGGCCTCGCTCAGCTTCCTGGGCCTGGGCGTGCAACCGCCGATGCCGAGCTGGGGCACGATGCTCGACGCTGGACGGTCTCACCTGTTCGATGCGCCGCATCTGACGCTGTTCCCGGGGATTGCGATCGCGCTGCTGGTCGTGGGCTTCAACTTCGCAGGCGAACACCTGCGCGACCGCCTCGATCCGCGGTCGGGCTGAGGGCTACCGGATCGTTCGCGCCAGCCGGCGAAGCTCCGCGTCCTCAGGGTCGAGTGTGAGCGCCGTCAACAGCGTGGTGCGGGCTTCGGCGATCCGCCCGGTTTCCCATTGCGCGCGGGCGAGCCGCCCGAGCGTGGTCGCGCCCGCGCGGCCCGCGCGTGTGGCCCGTGACAGGTACTCGAAGGCGGCCCGGGGATCATCGGCCTCGAGCGAGAGCGCACCGATGCGTTCGTCACGCGCCGCACGCGCTGCGGGCGAGGCGGTGTCGCCCTGCAGGGCGTGGAGCCTGAGGAGCGCGTCGCGCGCGACGATCGGATGGCCGGCGGCTTCGGCCGTGTCGGCGAGGTACCCGAAGGCCTCGGTTGTCACCGGGGAGGTGCGGGTGGCTTCCTGCAGCAGCCGTTCGGCGCGGCCCAGATCACCCGACAGGTGCAGCGCGCGGCCGTAAAGGGCCAGCCCTTCGCTGCGCCGCGCCGTGCCGCCGAGCGCGCGTTCGAGCGCGGCAAGCGCGTCGGTGATGGCTTCCGGTTCGCGGGTGGCTTCGGCGCGCGCCAGGTGCACACGGCCCACGGCAAGGGCGACGCGGGAATCGCCGGGCGCGGCGGCTTCGGCGGCCGAGAGCGACTGGAGCGCCTCGTCGTGCCGCCCGGCCCGCAGCGACGCCAGAGCCAGCGAGACGTGCCGGGCCACGCGCGCCTCGTCGAGCGAGACCAGCGCGCGCAGCTGGGCCACTTCCGCGTCGGGTCGGCCCTGCGCGCGGTGGAGCGAGGCCAGTTCCTGCCGCGCGGCCACGAAGGCGGGGCGCAGCCGCACGGCGTGTTCGAGCGCGCTCACGGCGTCGCCTGGACGGTGCATGTCGCGTGCGATGAGGCCCGCGAGGTAGTGACATTCGGGCAGGCTGGCGTCGCGCGCGATGGCCCGGTCGATGGCGTCGCGCGCGGCGGGCAGATCGCCGGTGCGATAGCGCGCCAGGGCCAGCGCGTGCAGCAGTGCCGCGTCGGTATCCTGCAGGCGCTCGGTCGCCAGTGCGTACCAGCCGGCCGCCGCCACATGGTCGCCCCGGGCGTCATAGAGGCGCCCGAGTGCCTCGAGCGGCTCGGGCGCGTCGGGCGCGAGCCGGCGGGCTTCCCGTAGATCGCGCGCGGCCTGGGTTTCCTGCCGCTCGGCGAGATACGCCTCGCCGCGCCGGTAGTGCGCCACCATCGAATCGGGACGGATGGCGAGCGCGCCGGAGTAGGCCTCGGCGGCCATGTAGGCGTGTCCCGCGGCCAGCGCCCGGTCGCCATCCGCCAGCAGACTGCGGTAGTGACGCTCCTGGTTGAGCCGCTGGATGGCGACCACGCCGGTGACGGCCAGCGCGGTGCAGACGAGCAGGACGAACGTCCGCCTCACGCACCCGATTCTACGCCCGCGGAACACCCGGCGCAGGGCGGGGTCCAATAGATCGAGTCAGAACCGAGGTGGTAACATGGCCCTGGGTACATTCGTGAAGCCAGTACGCGCCTTTACGTGGTCTGACGCGGGCAGCACTGACTGGGATCTCGTCCAGCAGTGCATTTCGGGTGACGAACTCGCCTGTTCCCGCCTCGTTACCGATTACCAGCGCATGGTCTATCAGCTCGGCCTCCACCTGCTGGGGGACGCGCAGGAAGCCATGGATCTGTCGCAGGAAGTCTTCCTGCGTGTCTTTCGCACGCTGGCGCAGTTCCGGGGCCAGTCGAGCCTGCGGACCTGGATCTACCGGATCGTGCTGAACCAGGCATCCAACCGGCAGCGATGGTGGCGGCGCCGCTTCAAGTCGTACCAGGTGGCCCTCGATGAACATGTCGACGTCCACGGCGAATTGAGCGAGTCGCGCAGCTTCGCCATGCCCGACCAGGTCCTGCAGCAGAACGAGACGTCGGCCCGCGTCTGGCGCGCGCTGTCCGATCTGCCGTTCGACCAGCGCGCGGCGATCGTGCTGCGCGAGATCGATGGCCTGAGCTACGACGAGATTGCCGAATCACTCGGCATTGCCGTGGGTACCGTCAAGTCGCGGCTCGCCCGCGCGCGTCTGAACCTGCGGGGCGCGCTGCGCGAGTCCCGTGAGGAGGAGGCGTCGTGACGCCCTCCGGATGTACGGAGTTCGAGTACGACCTCGGACCGTTCGTCGACGGGGAACTCGACGGCGCGCGCATGCTGCGGATGTCGCGCCATCTCGAGGACTGCGCCGAGTGTGCGCGGGCGATGGCCGATCTGCAGCGGCTCGGGCGCGCACTTCGGCGTGCCGGCGCCATCGAACCGCCGCTCGAGACGTTTGCCGGGCTCGCGGCCAGTGTGGTCAGTCGAACCCGCGCCGAATCCAATGAATCGTGGCGGTCGCGCCTGACGCGCGGGTGCGCCGACTGGCACTGGGCCATCGTTGGCGCCGGGTCGGTGGCGGCCACGTTCGTTTCCACATCGCTGCTCTCGGTCGTGCTGGCCTTCGGGCCGGCGCCGCAGCGCGACGACTCGCTGTCGGCGCTGATGACCGACCTCGGCTCGTCGTCGGGTTTCCTGTTCGTGTATGCATCGCCCACCGGCGCGGCGGCCGGACGCGAGGTCCGCATGCTGCAGGTCGAGAACGGGCGTCCCACGGCCCCGCCACTCGTGTCGGACCTGGTCGTGTCGCGGTCGTACCAGTCGGCGCCGGAAACCGAACTGGTCAATCACCTGCGCCAGGTCATCACGCGTGACGGCCGGATCGTCGACCTCGAGGACCTCGGACCGCAGCAGCGTCAGGCCGCCGAGGCCCTGCTCGACGAGATCCGCCGCCTGCGTTCCAGCCCGCGCTCTCCGGTGGGGCGCTCCTACAACGTCCACGAGATGCGGCTCGTTACGAGCACCGGCGTCTCGGCCAAGTACTACCCGCCGCTCT
>JBIQJY010000050.1:0-24966 GCA_044507065.1 Acidobacteriota bacterium | reverse complement strand
CGGAAAGTCCCTTGCTGCGCACCAATCGCCCCCATCGCACCCACCGCCCCTTCCCGCCGGACCTATCGCACCAACCGCACCCCCCGCACCTTCCTACCGGACCTATCGCACCAACCGCACCCCCCGCACCTTGCTCCTAAGGCGTCACCCGATACAGCATCCGCGGGTACGGAATGGCTTCGCGCAGGTGTTCGAGGCCGCAGATCCAGGACACCACGCGTTCGATGCCCATCCCGAAGCCCCCGTGAGGGACGCTGCCGAAGCGACGCAGGTCGAGGTACCACTCGAACGCTTCACGAGGCAGGTCATGCGCCTCGATACGTGCCAGGAGCAGTTCATAGTCGTCGATGCGCTGCCCGCCCCCGATGATCTCGCCGTACCCCTCGGGCGCAAGGATGTCGACCGACAGCGAGACGTCGGGACGATCGGGCTCGGGTTTGAAATAGAAGGCCTTGATTGCCGACGGGAATCCGGTGACGGCGACCGGGCCGTCGAACATCTCCGACAGCGCCGTCTCATCCGGACTGCCGAAATCGCCGCCCCACTCGAACGGCAGGCCCTTCTCCTGCAGCCGCCGTGCCGCCTCGTCATAGGTGACCCGTGCAAAGGGGGTCTTGACGCGCTCGAGCGTCGACGTGTCGCGTTCGAGCACCGCGAGTTCGCGCTGCCGCCGGTCGAGGACACGCGCGACGACCTCCGCCACGAGGCCCTCGCCGAGCGCGACGATGTCGTCGAGGTTGGCGTAGGCGACCTCGGGCTCGACCATCCAGAACTCGGTGAGGTGGCGCCGGGTCTTCGATTTCTCGGCGCGAAACGTGGGGCCGAACGAGTACACGCGGCCGAGCGCCATGGCGTTGGCCTCGTTGTACAGCTGCCCGCTCTGCGTGAGGTAGACCGTCGTGTCCTCGAAGTACTGTACCGGGAAGAGGGTCGTGGTGCCCTCGCATGCCGCCGGTGTGAAGATGGGCGTGTCGGCCAGGATGAAGCCGCGGGCGTTGAAATAGTCACGCACCGCGTCGATCACCTCGTGCCGCACGCGCAGCACCGCCTGCTGGCGGGCGGATCGAATCCAGAGGTGCCGCCGATCGAGCAGGAAGTCGGGGCCGTGGTCCTTCGGCGTGATCGGATAGTCGTGCGAGGAACCAACGACCTCGAGAGCGGAGGCGTCGAGTTCGTACCCCCCTGGCGCCCGTGCATCGGCACGCACGTGACCCGTGACGGTGAGCGACGTTTCCTGCGCGAGGTGGCCGGCCGCGGCAAAGACCGCGTCGCCAACGGTGGCTTTCGACATGACGGCCTGGATGAACCCGGATCCGTCCCGCACCTGCAGGAAATGGATCTTGCCGCTGGACCGGCGATTGGCCAGCCAGCCGCGCAGCGTCACGGTCTGGCCTTCGTGCCTGGCGATGTCTTCGATGTAGACGGGCATGGTCAGCAACTGTTCCTGAAGCGGCTCACGCGTCCTCGAACGGAAACGGTGCCGTGAGCTCGTTGATGATGGCCTGCAGCTTCCGCCGCGCGTCGACGGCGCCCGCCAGCACGCGTTCGGCGTCGCCGTGGTCGGGCAGCTCGAATACGAGCGGGCCCGTGTAACCGGTCTTCACAAGTCCCTGCAGCGTCGTGGCCCAGTCGATGGTGCCCGCAAACGGGATCAGGTGGTCGTCGGCCGCGCCTGCATTGTCGTGGATGTGCGTGGTGAGGATCGTGCCCGACAGCGTCTCGACGGCCTCGGGTGCGCCGCCGGTCAGGTGCGCGTGGCCCACGTCGAGGCACGCCCCCGCGCGGTCGAGATCCGCGTGCTCGTGCAGCCACCCGAGAATGGCGTCGGCCGTTGCGAGGCGGTTCGGTATCACTTCCAGTGCGAGTTGCACGCCGGCTTCCTCGCACGCGGCCGCAATGGGCGTCAGCGCGCGGCGCGCCGCGTCCGCGTCGTTGTCATCGGCAGGAATCGGCTGGCCCTGCGGCAACCCGATGTGCAGGACGACGATCCGTGCACCGAGCGTGCGGGCCGCGGCAATCGCGGCGAGCGTCTCGCTGATGGCTTCGGCGCGCACCGACGCGTCGCGCGACGCGTTCGAGTACGCCCGGCCCCAGACGCCGCCGCCGAAACCCTCGGTGATTGGCGCATGGAGACTCCAGGCCGTCAGGTGCAGGTCGTCGAGCCAGCCGCGCACCTCCTCGACGCGCCTGGCGTCGTGATAGTCGACGTGCGTGCGCGTGGCGAACACCTCCACCAGGCCGAAGTCGCGGGCGGCCATCCGTGCCAGGTGATCGCGCTCGAGGCGCTCGCCGTGGAACAGATGCGTGGAGAGGCCGAAGGGCATCGAGACCGACATCACACCAGCTCCGGGAGACTGTCGGCCAGCAGGTCGTGCAGGTTGCCAAAACGCCGATGTGTCGAGAGCCCGCGGCGCACGTAGTCGAGCGTGCGCGGCACGTACTGGGCATAGGCTGGATTGGCGCGTGCCACCGCCTGGTAGCCGAATGTGCCGAGCGCCTTCAGGTTGCGCTGCAGGGCCATCAGATCGAACCGCGCGCGAAACGCCGCCGCATCGTCGGCGATGCCGGCCGTCCGCCTGAAGTACGCCACGAGCCGGTCGAACATCGCCTCGGGCATGTCGACGTACGAGTCGCGCAGCAGCGACGCGAGGTCGTAGGTGTCGGGACCCATGCGCGCGTCCTGGAAATCGATGATGGCGAGTCCGCCGTTGGTCACCATCAGGTTGCGGCTGTGGTAGTCGCGATGGCAGAGGACACGCGGCTCGGCCGCCAGTTCCTCGACGACCGCCAGCAGCTGCGAGCGCAGTGCCGTCCGTGCGGCGGGCGTCATCTCGAGGCTCCTGAAGCCCTGAAGGAAGTGCTGCAGGAAGAAGTCCATTTCCCACATCAGCTTCTCGACGTCGAAGGCGAGACCGTACGGCACGAACCGTACATCGGCCAGCGCCGCGCCGCGTTGCTGCATCGTCACGATGTGGTCGACGGCCTGCTCGTAGAGGGAGTGATGCGCCGGCGACGGCGCCGAGTCGACATGGGCCTGCAGCGTGATGTCGCCCAGGTCGTCGATGGCGAGGATGCCAAGGTCGGCGGCTTCATCCCGCACGCGCGGCACCGGAAGCCCCATGGCCGTGAGCAATTCGGTGACGTTGACGAACGGGAGCGAGCCGGGCGCGAACGGCGCGGCGTGCAGTGCGACGACAAAGGCGTCCCCGCCCGGCGGCTGAACCCGGTAGTAGCGGCGGTCCGAGGCATCGGCCGTCAGCGCCGTCACCCGGCTCCCGCCGATTGACCGGCGATCGAGGTACGCCGCAATGCGATCCGGTACGGACACGGCCACAAGTCTAAGACACGGGGCGACTGCCGCCTACTGACTACCGGCTGACGCCCGGTGGGCGGTCCGCCACCGGGGACGGCGGTTCAGGCAATCGGGAAGACCGCGACGTCTCCGTGCACGGAGACACGCTCGCCGGGTCGTACGCAGCCCGCCGGGACGATAATCGCGTTCCTGGCGTCGAGGCCGGCGGGAACGTGAACGCCCGCCACGATGCAGTCGGCCAGTGCGACGCGCTCGTCGATCGTGGTACCGGGCCAGAGCGCCGATCGCGTCACGCGTGCCGAACGGGCGATCGTCACGTCGCGCCAGGCGTCGGGCGGCTGGGCGAGCGCGGCCGTGAGGTAGTCATGCGGCGTGCCGATGTCGAGAAACGATGCCTGGGTCTGCCAGATCCGCACGCTGCCCGGCGCGGTGGCCACCAGGTCGCGATAGATGCCCGCAACGGTTTCGGCCGGTGCGCCGTCGGCGAGATGCGCGAACACACGCTTGCTCACGATCTGCACTCCCACGAAGTGCCAGCTGCGGGCCGAGTGGCCGCGTGCGATGAAGCCGTCGACGATGCCGTCATCGCCGGCCAGGATGCCGTTGTAGTGGGCGGGTGCGGGATTCGGCACCACCGCCATCGTCACGGCGGCACCCGTCGTGTAGTGCGTCTCGATGAGCGGTGCCAGGTCGAATCTGCAGATCGTGTCGCCGTTGACGATGACGAACGGGTCGGACTCGATGAGCGGCAGCGCGCGGCGCGGGCCGCCGGCCGATCCCAGCACGGGCTGTTCCCAGGAGTAGCGCAGCCGAAGGCCCAGGTGCGACCCGTCGCCCAGTACGCCGGTAATGGTCGCGGGCAGATAGTGAAGGTTCGCCACGGCCTCGCGCACGTGCTGATCGGCCAGCCAGCCGATCACGTGTTCGACGAGCGTGCGATCACCGAGGGGCGCGGCCGGTTTGGCGACCAGACGCGTGATCGGATCGAGGCGGGTGCCAAGCCCGGCGGTGAGCAGGAGCGCAGACAGCACGATCAGGACGCCGGCGACGCGCGGCGCGTGGTATCGAACATCATGTCGGTGAAGGGCAGGCCGAGCGCCTCGCGCGCCCGCCGCCAGAGGGTCACATACGAAGCCAGTTCGTAGTCGGCCTGCGTGCGCCCGAGGCGGGCAGCAACCTGCGGGATCCGACCGGCATCGGCCTCGATCTCGACGAATACCCCCACAGGCGTTTCGTCGACCGTCACGAGCGCGCCGTCCACGTCGTACTCCTCGCGATATTTCTGGGCGCGGAAGCGCGGCAGGTAGCCAAGCGCACCCAGCAGGGCGGACAGCGTGTCGGCGTCCGTGCAGTCCGTCTCAATCTCCTCGCGGACCTTGACGGCGTTCGGCTGCACGGCACCCTTCCAGGTCAGCGTCGCCCGCGTTCCATCCCGACGCACCCGCAGTCCCTGTCCGGCCTGCCGAAGCGCCGAGTCATGCGTGTCGAAGAACCGGTCGTCGAGCAGGCGCCGCGAAACGACGAGGCGGCCGCCGGCAGCCTCGACTGCCTGGCGAGCCGCCTCGACGCTGGGATACGACAGCTTGACTTCCTGTTCGAGCGACAAGGCGTCGACAGCGAACCTAGCGCTTGCGAATCTGCACGAGGATCTCCTGCCCCGTACTCGCACCGGGCTCGACGCGCCACACGATGATGCGCGCGATACGGCCGGCCGGGACCGCTGCCAGTGCCGCGGTCACCTCGGCTGGTGACGACACGTCAGCGCCCTGAACCGTCAGAATCACGTCGCCCGGCTGCACCTGGCCCTGCGCGGCGGGCCCGAATGGCGTGACGTCGGTCACCACCGCGCCGCCACGGCCGGCGGGCACGCGCAACTGACGCTGCTGCTGCGGGGTGAGCGGCGCGATCGACATGCCGAGCGCCGTGTCCTCGGCGCTGGGGCCACGCGATGTCGGGTCGTCGGTGCTGGCGCGCTCATCGGCCAGGTCGAGTTCCTCTACCGTGACGTTGAGCGTGACCGACTTTCCGTTGCGCACGACGACGACCGGAACCGTGGTGCCGGGACGGGTCGCCATGACGAGCGAGACGAGCTCGTTGTTGTCGCGCACGGCCTGGCGGTTGAACTCGACAACCACGTCGCCGGCCAGTACGCCAGCCTGGTCAGCCGGGCCGCCCGGCGTCACGCGCTCCACTTCGGCGCCGCCGGCTCGCGGCAGGCCGAGCTCCTTCGCGTACTCCTCCGAGATCGGCCGGCCGAAGACGACCACGCCAATCCGTCCGCGCGTCACCTTGCCTTCGTGCAGCTGGGGCAGCAGATCGCGCACGGTATTGATCGGGATGGCGAAGCCCACGCCGATGTTCCCGCGCCCGATGTCGTTCGTGTAGATCATCGAGTTGATGCCGATGACCTCGCCGCGGATGTTCAGCAGCGGGCCGCCCGAGTTGCCCTGATTGATGGCGGCATCCGTCTGAATGAAGTCCCCGGAGCGCCGATCGGCGATCGGCACCTGGCGTCCGACCATGCTGACGATGCCGACCGTCACCGTGTTCGACAGGTTGAACGGGTTGCCAATGGCCATCACCCAGTCACCCGCGGCCATCTGCGCCGAATCACCGAACTTGGCCACCGGCAGTTCGCGCGACGGCATTTCCTCGAGCTGCAGCAGTGCCGTGTCGGTCAGTTCATCGCGGCCGATCACCTTGGCCGACAGCCCGTCTTCGGCCGGGTGCATCGTGGAGAGGTACACCTGGATCGAGGCGGCGTTCTCGATCACGTGGTTGTTCGTGAGGATATAGCCCGCCTTGTCGATGATGAATCCGCTGCCCGCGCCGGCAGGGATCTCGGCCTCCGGCACATCTTCTCCGCGCGGCTGCCGCGGCGTCCGGAACGGGAAGTTGAAGAATTCTTCGAGCTGGCTCCCGCCCGATCGCAGCGCACGCATCTGCGTGGTCCGGATGCTCACGACCGCCGGGCCCGCCTCGGCGGCGATGGTGCGGAACGTCGTGGCATCGAGCACGCCTTCGATCGGCGCGCTGTTGGTGGCCGGGATCGTCAACGGCCCGTCGGCCGCGTTCGACAGTGGCGTGAGGTCGAGTCGGGAGGCAATGACCATTCCGACCACGAGCGACGAAACGGCAATCAGCAGGCCATAGAAGATGGATGATTTACGGGTCGTCATAAATTTGCTCCGCGTGTAGTCCTGCGAATTCCTCGAGGGGAGGCCCTATGGACAGAATACCGCCAACGGTCCCGGTGCGGCACCTGCGGTGCCCGGGCGTCCGCGTATTCGCGGTGTCTCCAGCGCATAGGACGGAATCGGACCGGCCGCGGTCGGGTCCGGCCACGTCTCCGCCTTCCGGACGACGGGCTTACCCGCGTCCGATCCGTACCAGCGACCGCTGCAGCGGCCCGGTCGGCTCGGCCGCGTCGCGCCCCACGACGACATTGATCTCGGACCGGATCCCGAAGGCGCTCAAATAGATACCGGGCTCGATGGTGAACCCGGTACCGACCAGCACGCGCCGATCGTCGTGTGTCTCGTAGTCGTCCATGTGCACGCCGTTGCCGTGCACGGCGACGCCCAGGCTGTGGCCCGTTCGGTGGACGAACCGGTCACCGTATCCGGCAGCCGCGATGACATCGCGCGCCGCCCGGTCCACTTCCCAGCCCCGCACCGTCTCTCGCGCGCCGACTGACGTCTGCACGCGCGCGAGCGCGGCGTCGCGCGCCGCGGCAACGATGCCGAAGACGCGGCCGACTTCGTCGGGTGGCGCGCCGGTCACGCCGGTCCAGGTGATGTCGGCATAGACCGCATCAGGCCCCTCGACCTTGCCCCAGAGGTCGAGCAGGACGACATCGTCGGTTTCGAGTAGACGCGACGTCCCGGGGTCCGGCGCATAGTGCGGATCTCCCGAGTGCCCGCCAAATGCCACGATGGGTGGAGCGTCGGTAGTGAGCCCCTCCGCTGCGAATCGCTCGAGCATCCGCGCCTGAACCTCGAGTTCACGCACCGCCGCACCGCCGTCGATGCGCGCGGCGATATAGGCGAACGCGTCGTCCTTCACGCGGTGGAGCGCGTCGGACGCCCTTCGGTGCGTGCCAATCGCGGCTTCGTCCCAGGCCGCTTCGAAGCGGCCCACCAGGTCGCCCGATGAGACGACAGTGGCGCCGCACGAGGCGACGAGTTCAATCGTGCCGGCATCCACCCGTGAGACATAGGGGATCGCACACCGCGGCGAATACTCCATCGCGACCGTCCGGGCGCCGCCGAGTATCGACGTGAGGCCGGATTCGAGCTGCAGACGTCCCGCGTAGGTGTGCCGATCGCCGGGCAGGCCGTCGAGCACGGCGCTTTCGATGGCGTGCACGAGCTTGCGCGGTAGGCCGCTCTCCGGAACGAAGTAGTACCAGCGACGGGTCGTGTGCCGGCCGGCGAGTCCCGCCAGCCGCTCGGCGATGGGGTTCAGGCCGTGAAAATCGTAGAGCAGCCAGCCATCGAGTCGGTCCTCGACGAGCGCGTGCTGGATGGCATCAATGGGGAGCGACATGGAAGGCCGGGGCGGGGTCAGCGCCAGGGCGCCCTACATTTCTCCATTCCAGTCCTCGGGCTCGGTCGTCGCGGACCGGAAGACCTCGAGGTGCCACTTGCCACCGCCCCACGGCTCGATCACGTCGGCCGCGACGACATCGACCAGGATTTCGGCAAACGTCCGATGTTCCGGGTCGTTCTCGAGGTGATAGGCCGGGTCGTCCCAGAGGAATGCGGGGTAGAGCAGCAGCGTCAGGAACAGGTCATAGCCGTCGTCGATTACCTGCAGCTGGCCGATGGGTCGTTTCTGCGTCGAGTGGAACACGAGGTACTTCTCGGCGCTCTGGGCGCGGATGTACCGCTTCACCGTGAACTCGCGCGCGACGATGTCCTCGACGGCAATTTTCTTTTCCCAGCACTCGCGGCAGTATCGTTCGTCGCCGCGCGGGTCGGAAACTTCTCGCGTCCCACAGAGGGCGCACCGGAGGGGCTCGGCAATCTTTCGGGCCATGGGTCTCCTGATTATATCGGCGCCGTGCCGATGGTGCGGCAGTCCTCCACCGCGCTGCCGCGTCGGGCCACTCGCGGTATGCTTGCCGGCCGGACATCCGGTCCGACACGCCGACCCATGACACTACCCGTTCGCATCACACGCCTTCACGACGCGGCTGCGCTGCCCGCGTACCAGAGCGCCGGCGCCGCCGGCTTCGATCTCGCCGCGTCGGAGGCCATGACGGTGGCTCCCGGCGAGGTGACGCTCGTGCCGACCGGACTGGTCATCGAAGTCCCCGCCGGCCATTTCCTCGGTGTTTTCGCGCGGAGCAGCACCCCGATCAAGCGCGGCCTGATGGTGGCCAACGGCGTCGGCATCGTCGACTCGGACTACAGCGGGCCAGCCGACGAGATCAAGATCGAGGTGTTCAATTTCACGCCGCATCCGGTGCGCATCGAACCGGGCGATCGCCTCGCGCAGGGTGTGCTGATGCCGTATGTCCGCGCCGAGTGGCAGGAACGGGCGCACGCCGACGGACCGTCGCGCGGCGGGTTCGGCAGTACGGGCGGCTAGGGCCGACGCTCGGCCCGGCTGGCCTGGCGTTCCTTCCGGACGACGTATACGGCCATTCGCTGCGCACCGGCCACCGGGACGACGGCCCACGCGCCGTCGCCGCGATGACCGCGCGCGATCGTCCGGCCGATGGTCGTGCCGATGGCGGCGCCAAGCACCACGTCTGTCAACCAGTGCGCGTCGTCGCGAATCCGCGACCAGCTGACAAAGCCGGCCACTGCGTAGGCCGGAATGGCCACGCGCGGCCCGTAGTGCCGATCGAGTACGGCAGCCGTGGCAAATGCCGCCGACGAATGGCCCGACGGCATCGAATGCCCGCCGCCATTGGGTCGCGTCCTCACGACAATGGCCTTCGCGCCGCGTGTCACCAGTGCGTTGAGCGCCTGGGCACGGAACAGGTCGCTGCCCACGTGCGCGAGCGTGCGCTGGCCGCTCCAGACGCCGATGCCGTAGGTGGCGACTGCAGCCGTCCCCTGCACCCAGCCGTCACCAATCACGTTGCCGATCTCGGTGTAGCCCGCGGGCTCGCGCTCGTCCACCCACCCGTCGATCCGCTCGTCGAACGGACTGACCATCCCGGTGAACGCGGCGCCCATCCCGATGACGACTGCGCTGTCGATCGACGGCAGCGCCACGATGTCGCGCCCGAGATTCTGGAAGAAGTACTTGATGGGCTGATCCTGCTGCGCCTGTTCGGGCGGCGGAGCGGCCTGCAGGGCGAGTGCGACGGCGAGTGCGGCGGAAGCGGTAACCACGGCGCGAGGATATCAACGAGCGCCGGTGCTGGCGAGAGGATTCATCGACTGCTGCACGCCGCTGCCGATCAGCCGCGTCACGCGGTCGATGGCATCCTCGATGGCGGCCTCGACCCGCGCCGATGGCCGCACGTCGGCTTGTTGCAGCACGCGGGTGAGGCGATCGAGCTCGTCCAGCAATGCCCGCGCGGAAGGCGTCGGCGTCCGCGCCTGATCGCTGGCCGGCGAGGCGACCATCATCGCGTCCTCGAGTGCGGCGCGCGCGGCGTCGAGTGCCCGCCCGAGATCACGCTGGACAGTCAGGTCCGCGACCGATGCGCGCACCCGCGGATCCATCCGGATTGACAGCGCCTGCCGGATTGAGCGCCCCCCGGCCGTCAGCCGGACCTGATAGACCCCCGGCATCACACGGACGCCCGGCGCACTGCCGGGATGTCGCGTCACGGGCGGGGGATAGCGCAGATCCCAGGTCACGCGGTGCAGCCCGGGCCCGGATGCCAGGGCAATCTGCCCGCGATCGGGATCCGGCCGGTTCGAGAAGCGGCGGAGCACGTCTCCGGTTGCCGTCTCGATCACATCGATTGTGACGTCGTCCTGGTTCGCGTCGCTGAGCAGATAGGTGAAGTGCGCGTGGGTTGCTCCGGCCGGATCGAGGCTCTGGTCATCGGGGCCCGCAGCGCGCACGCGCCACGTTGGCGTGGGCCGGAAAAGGAAGACGTCGGCGCGGGCTACGTCGGGCGTCAGCTGTCGAAGCGGCGACAGGTCGTCGAGAAGCCACACGCCGTGTCCACCGGTGGCCGCGATGAGGTCGGCGTCGCGGATGGCGAGATCGCGGACGCTGGTGGGCGGCAGGTTCAAGCCAAGCGACTGCCAGCGCTCCCCGTCGTCGAACGACACGACGACGGATTGATCGGTGCCGGCGAAGAGCAGGCCGCGACGCAGCGCATCCTCGCGAACGACGTGCACATTGCCGCCCGCGCTCACGTGTGACCCGATGTCCACCCACGTGGCACCTCCGTCGCGTGTGCGCAGCAGCCGCGACCGTCGGCGGCCGTCCCCATCGTCGGCCGCCGCGATCACGTAGGCGGAACGGCTGTCGAATCGTGAAGGCTCGAGCGAACGGATGACCGTGCCCGTACCCATGATCGGTGTCGCCGCCTCGACCCATGTCGTGCCCGCATCGCCTGTCGTATGGACGCGGCCATTGTCGAGGCCGACCCACAGCGCCCGCGGGTCGACCGGGGAGACGGCCAGGGCCGAGATGCGGGCGGCCGCGTAGCCGCCGGAAAAATCGGGACTGGCCTGCGCCCACGCGAGGCCGCCGTTGGTCGATTGCCACACGGCGCGCGACGCGGCGTAGAGCGTTCGTCCGTCGGGAGCGAACACCATCACGGCGTGTGGCGCGACCGTCGAGACTTCCGGCGACCACGCGATGTCGACCGCCTGCTGCGTTCGTCGGTCCCACCTGATGGCCGCGCCGCTCACCAGCACGTCGGGATCCAGCGGATCGGGCGTGACGACGCCCGCCCACGGAGGCAGGCGGTGCCAGGCCGGGGCCTGCACGTCGTCGGCGCCATGCGGTCGGCAGGCCGTGAACGGGGCGAGTGTCGCGCACACTCGATAGGGGAATGCCGTGTCGGCGATGACGCGCGAGACATCCGCTGATGGTGGGCCGGCATCACGACTCCACGTCCGTCCGCCGTTGACCGTGATGAGGCTGCCGGCAGGACCGGCCACGGCCATCACGCCCGCCAGCGACGGGTGCTGCCAGATCCGTGAGGCGCCGGCGTCGCGCGGCATGCCGTCGATCGCGGTGAGGGTGACGCCACCATCGGTCGATTCCCACACGCCGCCGGCCGCCAGGTGGAGACGGTCCGCGGGCGCGATCGCGATGCGCGGACGCGTTGTGGCATCGGCCGGCACGTTGTCGTTGACGAGCGACCAGGATTGCGCGACATCGTCGGATCGGTAGAGCGCCGCCGCGCCGGACGCTCGTGCGACGAGCAGGAACGCGTCACCGGAATCGGGCGCGACCGCGAGGCTGAGCCACGTCGCTGCGTCAACGCCCGGTGGCGGCACCGTCGCGAGCGCCGGCTGCCACGTCCTGCCGTCGTCGGTCGAGCGGAACAGTCGCGCCGTGCCCCGGTCGTCGGCTGTGGCAACGACGAAGAACGTGCCCGACCGACCGGGATGCGCCACGATGGTGACGTCATCGGCGCGAACGTCGAGCACGCGATCGAACGTCTGACCCCCGTCGATGGAGTGGAACACGCCCTGCCGATCCGGTGTCCCGGACGCGGGAACGGCGATGAACAGTGAACTTTCGATGCGCGGGTCGACCGCAATATCCGTGATGGTGCCGGCTGCCGGTGCACCCACTGTCTGCCATGTCGCGCCCGCGTCCGTACTTCTGTGGAGCGTGTCACCAGGCGCTGTCGCCGGCGTTGAGGACGGGGCCGCCGCGGCGTAGATGAGGTCGGAACGGGACGGAGCCACGGCGACCGCCGAGACCATACCAGCCGGCGCGGCGTCGAACGCCGGCTGCCACGACGCGCCGAAGTCAGTTGTCTTCCACAGGCCGCCCCCAGCGGCGGCTGCGTAGAACGTGCCGGGCTTGTCCGCCACGCCATCGAGGGCCGTGATGCGGCCGGCGGTTGTCGGGCCGAGCGGCCGCCAGCGCAGGGCCGGGGAGAAATCGATGTCGATCGCGGGGGACTGTCGTGCGAGCAGCGCGGGCGTCGACGTCGCGGCTGCGACGAGGCCCGCCAGGATGACCGTGATGCCGATGGTGGTGCGAACGGGCATGCGGGTCCTGCGGCGGCGCGCCGCTCAGCCGGCGGCGTCTGGAGCAGGCAGCGGCTCGGGCGCGGCCACTTTCAGGCGCCCGACATGGATCGTCACACCAATCGCGATGGCGAGCAGCAGCAGGCGCACCCACAACGTCGTTGTCGAGAGAACGATCGACGCCCCGATGCCCACCCACAGCAGCAGCAGCGTGGATGTCTTCTGCCTGCGCGTCATGCCGCGCCCTTCGCGGTGGTTGCGGATGTAGCTGCCGAGCCACGGACTGTTGATGAGCCGCTGATAGAACCGGTCCGAACTGCGCGCGTAGCAGGCCGCGGCCAGCAGCAGGAACACCGTGGTGGGCATCAGCGGTACGAAGATGCCGATGACACCAAGGGCCACGGCAACGCTGCCGCAGACGATGAGGACGAACTTCATGAAACGTGCGGTCATGGCAACCCGGAGCGTACCTCCGGCATCTTAGCAAACCCGGGCGGGGCTGGCGTTCCGGGGCTCGTTTGCCCGTGCGACAATCCCCGCATGTCCGAAACCCGTTCCGACGCCCTTGTGTTCTTCGGTGCCAGCGGCGATCTGGCGTTCAAGAGCATCTTTCCCGCGCTCCAGGGGCTGGCCGTTGCCGGCCAGCTCGACATGCCGGTGCTCGGCGTGGCGCGCAAGCGATGGACACGCGATGACCTGATTGCACGGGCGAAGGCCAGCGTCGAAGCCAACGGTGGGCTCGATCCCGATGGGTTTGCGAGGCTCGCGGCGCGGCTCCAGTACATCGAGGGCGAATACGAAGACGCGGCCACCTACACGGCCATCCGCGAGCGGCTGGGCAAGGCCCGGCGCCCACTGCACTACCTGGCCATCCCGCCGAGCATGTTCACTCATGTCATCCGGGGGCTCGCCGAATCCGGGTCGGCGACCGACGCACGCGTCGTGGTCGAGAAGCCGTTCGGCCGCGATCTGGCGTCGGCGCGCGAGCTCGATGCGGTGGTGCACCAGTACTTCCCCGAGCGATCGATCTTCCGCATCGATCACTTCCTGGGCAAGGAGCCGGTGCAGAACCTGTTGTACTTCCGGTTCGCCAACACGTTCCTCGAGCCGGTGTGGAATCGGGACTTCGTCGAGCGCATCGAGATTACGAATGCCGAGGCCTTTGGCGTGAAGGGACGGGGGCGGCTCTACGAGGAACTCGGCGCGATCCGCGACGTACTGCAGAACCACCTGCTGCAGATTGCCGCGCTGCTGCTGATGGAGCCACCAGCCGGGCACGACTCCGACGCGATTCGCGATGCCACAAGCCAGGCCTTTCGGGCGATCCGCCCGCTCGATCCGTCGGAGGTCGTTCGCGGTCAGTTCGACGGGTACCGGGACGAGACGGGCGTGGACCCCTCGTCGGACGTCGAGACGTTTGCGGCCGTCCGACTGCACGTCGATTCGTGGCGGTGGGCCGGCGTGCCCATCTACATCCGTACGGGCAAGTGCCTGCCGGTGACCGCAACGGAGGTGTTCGTCGTGCTCAAGCGGCCTCCGCTGGCGGTGTTCGAGGACGTGCGGGCCTCGCCGGCCAACCACGTGCGGTTCCGACTCAGCCCCGAGGTCCTCATCGAACTCGGTACGCGCGCCAAGCGGGCGGGCGACGCCAACCTGGGCGAGCAGATCAACCTCGATGCCTGCCGTAACACGCAGAACGCGATGCCGCCCTACCAGCGCCTGCTCGGCGATGCGATGCGCGGCGATCAGACGCTGTTTGCCCGCACCGACGCCGTCGAAGCGTCGTGGCGGGTCGTCGAACCCGTGCTCGTGACGAAGCCGCCGCTTCAGTTCTATGCGCCGGGCAGCTGGGGGCCGGCGGCGGCCGTGCGGTTCCTCGGCGACAGCGACTGGCACGATCCGCTGGCGGCAATCTGATACCCTGACCGCCGGTTCAACCATGCACCTGACAGGCGTCATTTCGATGCTGCCGACGCCGTTCCGCGCCGGCAGTGAGATCGATCACGTATGCCTCGCCCGCGTCGGCGACCTCGCGCTTGCCGCCGGCGCGCAGGGGGTGACGCTGCTCGGTTCGGCCGGCGAAGCCTCGCGGCTCACCGAACGCGAGCGGCTCGCCGTGGTCGAGACCATCGTGGGACATCTCGCGGGCCGCGCGGCGATCATTGTCGACACGTCAGCCGATGGCGTGCGCGTCTGCGTGGAGTTGAGCCGGCAGGTGAAGGCGATCGGCGCGACGGCCGTGATGATCAGTCCGCCGCGGGCGCAGCGGCTGGGCAGCGAGTCGATCGTCAATCACTACCGTGCCGTTGCCGAAGCCGTCGACCTGCCCATCGTGGTACAGGACGCCCCCGCGCAATGCGGCACCACCATGGATACCGGGCTGCTGGTGCGCATCGCGCGCGAAGTGCCTGCCGCGCGAACCATCAAGCTTGCCGATCCGCCGACGCCGCTCAAGATCGCGCGCATCCTGGCGGCCGCCGGCGAAACGCGCATCCACGTCATCGGCGGCCAGGGCGGCCTGTTCCTCATCGAGGACCTGATGGCCGGGGCTGCCGGCGTCATGGCCGGGTTCGCCTATCCGGAACTCCTGACACACGTCGTGCGGCTCTATCGGGCCGGGGAGATCGACGCGGCGGCCGATCTGTTCTACCGCTTCCTGCCGCTGATGCGGTTCGAACGGCAGGAGGGCATCGGCATGGCGGTTCGCAAGGAGATCCTGCGACGACGTGGGGTACTGACGGACGGGTCGACGCGTGCGCCCGGCCTGGTGCTCGACGAAGGGACTCGCGCGGCGCTCGACCGCCTGATGGCGTGGACGGCAAGCCACGAAGCGGCGGCGTGGATGCGCGAAGCCTGACAGCCGGCGGGCTACCAGGAGAGGAGCGTCTTCAGCGACGAACGACGACGCACGACCACGCGATTCTTGCCTTTCCGCTTGGCCTCGTACAACGCGTCGTCGGCCCGCTGCACGAGGCTTTCTTCCGTGTCGCCCACCTGCAGTTCGGTCAGTCCGCAACTGACCGTGAAGCTGACCCGTTCCTTTTCGCCCAGCAGCTCGTATTCATAGCTGCTGTTGGCGATGGCCGCCACCAGCTGGCGCAGCCGCTCCTCGACCTGCGGAATCGAAGACGAGCCGAGGAGCACCGCGAATTCCTCGCCGCCGTAGCGGGCGATGTAGTCGGTCTGGCGCAGGCCCTTGGTCAGCCACTGCGCCGTGCAGAGCAGGACGCGATCGCCGATCGGGTGTCCATGGGTGTCGTTGATGGCCTTGAAGTCGTCGACGTCGAGCATCGCGAGCGACAGCGGCATGTGTTTCGCGCGCGCCTGTTCCAGCATGCGCGTCAGCGTGCGCTGGAAGCCGTGGCGGTTGGCCACGCGCGTCAGCGGATCCAGCGACGCTTCGGCTTCGACCTGTGTCAACCGGTTCTGCAACGCTTCGACGCGCTCGTTCAGCTGCGAATAGGCGCGTTCATCACGGCGCTGCTTTTCGTCGACCGTCTCACGCAGGGCCGCCACTTCGGCGAGCAGCCGGGTCTTGAGCTCGCGCATGTCGTCGAGCTGCGTCAGCTGGCCGAACCGTTCCGACGACTGCAGCATGCGCAGGTGGAACTCGGATGAGTGGCCCATCGTGATCGTCGCCGCGTCGCGGAGGATGGCGATGATCTCCTTGAACTCGTCCTCGCGGTCGCGGTGGTATTTCTGCGACACGCGGAAGTAGGTCTGGCAGGTGGCCACGCACGCCTCGATGACGCGAGGCAGTTCGTTCTCGCGTGCGGGATTGGCAACGGCCTGACGGTACTCCTGCATCTGCCGGCGGAACTCGGCCGTGTCGAGGTCGTCAGCCTGAGGCGCCAGCGAGGCAAGCATCGCCATCAGGCGATCGACGTAGCTCGAGAGCGAGGTGGGGAACTCAGGGCGGCGCGCGTCGCCGGCCCCGCGCGGCGGCGCAGCCACGGCGGTCGCCGGCGCGGCGGCGGTCTGGCGGGCCTGGTCGTCCGGCCGAAGCAGACCCAGTTCGACGAGGTCCTCCCGATAGCTCATGCGTTCAGACAATCGGTCGGGGTCGGGGGTGGCTTTACGGGCGCGGCGGTCGGCGCTGCACGGTTCTACACACTCGTGCGGCCGAGCGCTGCTTCCACGCCGTCGGGACGACACTTGACAGCCAATCCAGCCGGGGATGACACTTGCCGGGCTTCGGCGACAAGACCTATATGACCTGGCGCGACGCGTGGTACGGGCTGGCTGTGGCAGCGCTGAGCGCGCTCGGCCACTGGCTGATTTCGGGTGTGTGGCTGGGCGTCAATCGTCCGGTTGCCTGGATGGCTTCTGCGGCCGTCCTGGGCATCGGTACGGTGCTGTGGCGCCCGGCCTGGCGCGAACACCGGCGACGCATCGCCGACGAGGTCGCGCGTGGTACCGCCCCGAACGGGGACTGAAGAAGGCTGGTGCGGAAGAGAGGACTCGAACCTCCACTGGGTTGCCCCAACAAGCTCCTGAGGCTTGCGCGTCTGCCAATTCCGCCACTTCCGCAAGTGTCACCGGACGGCTGCGTCCGGCGGGGGACAGGAACGCCGGATTATACCAGCGTCGCGCGCGGCACACCAGACGTTTGCACCCGTGACGCTCTCAGTGCGGCAATCGGCCGAGCACGTGGCGCTCGAACGCGGACGGCGGCACCAGCGTCAGATCGTCGGGCTTCTGCCGTTTCTCGCGGTACATGAGCCGGTCGGCGCGTTCGAGCAGCAGTTCGAGCGGTACGTCCTCGGTGGGTGAACAGGCGAGTACACCCATGCTGAAGGCCAGCAGGTAGTCGCGATCGGGCTTGAGGTTGATGGCGTCGAGCGCGCCGTTGAGCCGCGCGCGCATCACCGCGTCGTCGGCCTCGCCGGCCGCGAGGGCAAGCGCCGCGAACTCGTCGCCCCCGAAACGCGCGAGCAGGTCGCTCTGCCGGAAGCAGCGCCGCAGCACGTCGGCGGCCTCCATCAACGCGCGGTTGCCTTCGGCGTGCCCATAGGTGTCGTTGATGTGCTTCAGGCCGTCGAGGTCCAGGAACAGCAGCAGAAACGGCATCCGCTGGCGTCGTGCGATGCGCACCGCCTGTTCGGCCTGCGCCATGAAGCCGCGCCGGTTGTGCAGCCCCGTCAGGTCATCGACGTGCGAGAGCCGCTGCAGGATCGACTGCCGCTCGATCGCAAAGCGCAAGGCGCGACGCAGCATGCGCCCGTCCACCTGGCCCTTGACCAGGTAGTCCTGCGCGCCTTCCTGCATGGCCATCAGGCCGAGCTGTTCGTCGCCCTGTCCGGTCATCACCACGACGACGGCCCCGCGGGCGGCCGCCACGATGCGGCGCAACGTCTCGAGGCCGGTCTCGTCGGGCAGGCTGAGGTCGAGCAGCACGGCGTCGATTGCCGGGTGGTCGTCGGTCAGCCGGTCGACGGCCTCACGCACCGTCGAGGCGTGCTGCAGCCGGAACTCGTCGGGCTCTTCGCGGATCATCTCGAGGACCCACCGTGCGTCGGCCGCGTTGTCCTCGACGAGCAGGATCTGGATGCGCTCGCTCATACGCGCACCTCGGGTGGCAGCTTGACGATCGAGAACCAGAACTGCTCGATGCCGCGCAGTACCGCCGTCAGTTCGTCGAGGTCGCGCGGCTTGGTGATGAAGCAGTTGGCGTGCAGCCGGTAGCTGCGGAGGATGTCCTCGTCGGCCTGCGACGACGTGAGGACGACGACGGGGATGTGCTTGAGCGATGGGTCGCCCTTCATGTCCTCGAGCACCTCGCGGCCGTCGCGCCGCGGCAGGTTCAGGTCGAGCAGGATCAGGTCGGGCGTGGGGGCCGTCTGGAACGCGCCTTCGCGCCGCAGGAACGCGAGCGCCTGCTCGCCGTCGCGCACGTCGTGCAGCGTGTTGCGCACGCCGCTCGCGGCCAGGGCCTCGCGCGTCAGTCGCGCATCGCCGGGATTGTCCTCAACGAGCAGGATGTCCACAGGACCTCATCACGCTTTCAGGAAGCGGCGTCCGGAATGGTGAGCGAAAACGTCGTGCCGCGGCCGGGCTCCGAGTCGACGCCCATGCGCCCGCCGTGCCGTTCGACGATCTTCTGGCAGAGCGCCAGCCCGATGCCGGTGCCGGAGTACTCGCCGCGCCCGTGCAGGCGCTGGAACATCTGGAAGATGCGGTCGAAGAACCGCGGCTCGATGCCGATGCCGTTGTCGGTCACCGTCAGTCGCCACGCCCCATCCTCCCGGCTGGCCGAAACCCGGATGACCGGCGGGCGATCGGCCTGTCGGAACTTGACGGCGTTGCCGATCAGGTTCTGGAAGACCTGGGTCATCTGGGACGCGTCGCAGGTCAGCGTCGGGAGCGGGTCGACGACGATGCTGGCGCGTGCCTCATCGATCGCGCCGGCCAGGTTCGACAGCGCGTCGGCCACGATGCGGTCGGCCGGCACGGGCTCGAACTCGCGGCCGCTGCGTTCCACGCGCGCGTACTGCAGCAGCGCGTGGATGAGGTCCTGCATGCGGCGCGCCCCGTCGACGGCGAAGTCGATGAACTCGTTGGCATCGGCATCGAGCCGATCGCGATAGCGTCGCGCCAGGAGTTGCGTGTAGTTCGAGACCATTCGCAGCGGCTCCTGGAGATCGTGCGACGCCACGTAGGCGAACTGCTCGAGCTCGTGGTTCGAGCGGGCGAGCGCATCGGCCTTCGCCTGCAGCGCGCGTTCCGCCCTGCGCCGCTGCGAGATGTCGCGGTGCACCTCGAGGAACCCCTCGGGCGTGCCGCGCTCGGTGCGGGTCATCGTCCAGCGGCTCTCGACGAGCACCCGGTGGCCGCTCTGGGTCACGTGTACCACGTCGCCTTCCCAGAAGCCCGCGCGCATGACCTGCTTCTCGATCTCGCCGATCGGCAGCGGGTATTCGGCCGCGAGCAGCTGGTGCGAGACCCGGCCGAGCGCCTGTTCCGGCGTCCAGCCGTACATCGACGTGGCGCCGTGGTTCCAGTAGACGATCGTGCCGTAGAGATCCCGCACGAGGATGCCGTCGCGCACCAGGTCGAGCAGGAGCGTCTGCTCGCGCACCTGGCCGGACTGCCGCTTCATCAGGTCGTTGGCGCGCGTGAGTGCCGCGGTGCGTTCCGTGATGCGCCGCTCGAGTTCCTCGTTGAGGTGCTGGAGCTGGTTCTCCGACTGCCGGCGCGCGGTGACATCCACCGCCGTCGTCACGAACAGCCGCCGTTCGGTGCCGAGCGGACCAACCGGTGTCGTCGAGAACGCCCAGACGCGCTCGATCCCCTCTGGCGTGCGGATGGACTGTTCGCCGTCCTCGACCGTGGCGGTGGCCGTCGCAATCTTCGCGCGGAAGGCCGCCAGTTCCGGCACATGGCCGGGCCGCGCCTGCGCCACCCACGCCGAGATGCTTGGCGTGGCCGCGGCGTCGAGGCCCGCGATGTCCTTCCACGCGTGATTCATCTCGACGATCTGGTCGCCGTCATGGATGACCATCGGGACCGGCGCGTCGGTGATCGCGCGGTGCCACTGTTGCTCGGCCATTCGGCGGCGCGTCTCGGCGGCCCGCTGTTCGTCATCGACGCGCCGGACCCGGCGCGCGAGGACGAATGCGACGCCCGCGCCCACTGCCATCGTGAGCGTGACAATCAACGCGAGCCCCAGCCCGGGGGCATAGATATCGCGGCCCACGCCGCGCCACACGACCCACGCGAGGGCGGGCGGCAGCAGCAGGGCCGCCGGCACCGCGACGCGCGCGACGCCTCCCCCGAGACCGGGGTCGGCCAGCGCCTTCACGACGCCGCGATCCGGGTGCGACATGACGAGCGCACCGGCCAGCAGTGCCAGGCCGATGACGGCCGGAAGCGTCATCACGCCGTAGACGGCACCGGCGGCCCCGACCGAACTCTCCAGATCGAAGAGATGGCGCGTGCCGTCCACCGTGGCGACCAGCAGGGTGCCCAGCGCGAGCACCTGCGCGGCGCCGTAGCGTGCCTGGTGGGCGCCGAGGACCATCGCCGCGTGCAGCAGCAGTGCGGCCGCCATGGCACCGGCGACAGTCGGTGGTGCGTAGGCACTG
Source organism: Acidobacteriota bacterium (assembly GCA_044507065.1). Lineage (GTDB taxonomy): Bacteria > Acidobacteriota > Vicinamibacteria > Vicinamibacterales > SCN-69-37 > SCN-69-37. Next base: position 4,435 of record JBIQJY010000050.1, on the reverse strand, counting down.
GCCGCGGCGTCGTCGGCGGCGAGCACGGCATCCACGCCGAACCGCAGGCCGGTGGCATATTCGGCCAGCGCCACGGCCGATAGCGCGCCGGCGAGGCCGACCGAGGCCGTCAACGCGCGGGATGGACCGATGACGTCCGCATCCTTCAGGTACAGGCCTGTGGCCAGGCTCGTGACGAGCAGCACGACGGCCGTGTTCAGGCTCATCGCGCCGAACCGGTCGGCGGGCCAGTTGAATATCCAGCCGGCGAGGCCGTAGGCAGCCAGCGCGGCCGCTGCGGCGGCGCACACCGCTCCGGCAAGCCGGATGCGCTCGTGGCGCGTCATGGGCGTCGCCTCCGGCTCGGACGCCGCGGCGGGCGGTGACGGGGTGGCCTGGTCGGTGGGCATGGCGCAGGACCTGCTCTCTCGAGGCGTGCAGCGAGCAGATCCCTTGCCGTCGGTTTCTGGCCAATTCCGGCCTGTAAGCGCGCGGCCGGCAGCGATAGAGTATCGGAACTGTGAGTCAACTGACGATGTCGTTCGCGTCGTTCGGCCATGCCGGTCCGACGGGCCGGGCGTCGGGGCGCGGCAGGGGGGCCGACACATGAAGCAACTGGACCCACGCGACGTTGTTCTGGCCTGTGATGCCCGCGCGGCACTGGGTGAGGGGCCCCTCTGGGACGATCGCCGGAAGCAACTCGTCTTTGTCGACATCACCGGGCAGCGCGTCCACGTGTTCGAACCGGCGACGGGCAACCACCGCTGGTTCGGCGTGAGCGTTCCGGTCGGCGCGATCGGTTTGACGGCGGGCGGCGACTGGATTGCCGCCGGCGGCGGCGGATTCCTGCGGATCGATCCGGACACCGGCCGCGAGACGCCGGTCATCGAAGTGGAAGGTCCGGAGCGCCGGACGCGAATGAATGACGGCGCGGTCGATCCGGCCGGCCGTTTCTGGGCGGGTTCGCTGAGCCTCGACAGCGTGGCCGGGCAGGGCACCCTCTACCGTTTCGATCCCGACGGTTCCGTTCACCCGATGATTGCGCCGGTGACGACGTCGAACGGACCGGCCTGGAGCCCCGATGGGCGCCTCATGTACTACGTCGACACGCGGACGCGCGTCGTCGACGTGCTCGACTTCGACGTCTCCGCGGGTACGTGTGGGAATCGACGCCCGTTTGCCGCGTTTCCGGATGGGCCAGGTCGGCCCGACGGCGTGATCGTCGATGCCGACGGCGGGGTCTGGGTGGGGCTGTGGATGGGGTTTGCGATCCATCGATATCGTCCCGACGGACAGCTCGACATGGTCGTGCCGATTCCGACGGCGTGCGCCACCAAGTGCGCCTTTGGCGGCGACGATCTGTCGGACCTGTATGTGACGACGGCGCGCGCGCCAGTGGAGGCCGCGGCGCTTGCCGAACAGCCGGCCGCTGGCGGCCTGTTCCGGGTGCGGCCGGGCATGCGCGGCCTGCTGTCGCACCGGTTCGCCGGCTGACCGGGCGCTATACTGCGGGCAAGAGGTAAATCGTGGCTGAACGCCGTGGCGTTGCACTTGTGCTCTCGTTGATCCTGCTCGCGGTGTTCGTTTCGGCGGCGGGCATCCTGATTCTGTCGATGTTCGCGCGGCCCGCGGTGAGCGTGCCGACCTCGGCCACCCTGGTGCTGCCGCTCAACGCCCCGTGGAGCGAAATCGAACCGTCCGACGTGTTCCAGCAGGTCTTCGACACGCCGCCCGCGCTGCGCGAGACGATTGACACCATTCGCCGGGCGAAAGACGACGCCCGAATCAAGGTGCTGCAGATTCGTCCGTCGACATCGGCCGCGCTCTGGGCGCAGTTGCAGGAAGTGCACGCGGCGCTCGTCGACTTCCGCGAGTCCGGCAAGCCGGTAATTGCCTTCCTCGAATCGGCGGCCACGGGCGACTACTACCTGGCCACCGCCGCCGATCGCATCGTGCTGATGCCGGCCGGGCAGCTCGACGTGGCGGGGCTGGCCTCGTACGAGCTGTTCTTCCGCGGCGCGCTCGACAAGATCGGCGTCTATCCGGATCTGCTGCACATCGGCGACTACAAGACGGCATCCAACACGTTCACCGAACGCGACTTCACGCCGGAGCACCGCGAAATGACGCGTGCGCTCAACCAGGACTGGTATGACGAGCTGGTCCGCGCCGTCGCGGCCGGCAGGAAGGTCGACGAAGCGGCCGCGCGCGCGCTCGTCGATGGCGGCCCGTACCTCGCCGACGCCGCGCTCGAGGCCGGGCTCGTCGACGAACTGGCCTACGAGGACCAGCTCGACGACAAGGAACCGATCCAGGGCACGCAGCCTGTCACCCGTCAGCAGTACGCGCGGGCCGCACCAGCGGCGGCACGTGGCGCCGGTCGCGTTGCCGTGCTGTACGGCGTCGGCACCATCGCCAGCGGCGAGAGCCAGTTCGATTCGCCTACCGGTGGACTCGTGCTCGGCTCCGACACGTTTGCGGAATGGGTGCGCAAGGTGCGCGTCGATCCGTCCATCGCCGCGGTCGTCGTGCGCGTCGACAGCCCGGGAGGCTCGGCGATTGCGTCGGAGGTGATCTGGCGCGAGCTCATGCTGACCCGCGACGTCAAGCCGGTGGTGGTGTCGATGGGCGACGTGGCCGCGTCGGGCGGCTATTACATCGCCGCCCCGGCGCACACGATCGTGGCGCAGCCGGGCACGATTACGGGATCGATCGGTGTGGTCACCGGCAAGTTCGTGCTCCAGGGCGCGCTCGACAAGATGGGGATCGGCACCGGCGCGGTGAGCTCGGGGCCCATGGCCGAGATCTACTCGCCGTTCAGGCCGTTCTCGAGTGACGAGCGCGCGAAGCTGTCCGACCAGATGCGAGCCGTCTACGACCTGTTCGTGCAGCGCGTGGCCGACGGACGCGAACAGCCGACGACGCGAATCGATGCGGTGGCGCAGGGGCGGGTGTGGACCGGGCGGCAGGCGCGCGAACTGGGTCTGGTCGACGAACTCGGGGGACTCGACGACGCCGTCCGGATTGCCGCCGAACGCGCGCGACTCGACCCGGCGGCCGGCGTATCGCTCGTGACCTACCCGGCGAAGCGCTCGCTCTACGAAGTGCTCACGCGGCAGTTCGGATCGTCGTCGGCGCTCGGCATGGGAAGCGCGTTGTTCGCGCGTCCCGAGGTGCGCGCCGCAGAGCGGGCTGCCGACATCATCCCGCTGTTCCGCCGCGGCGAACCCCTTGCGATCCTGCCGAACGTTTTCGTGAGATAGGGGGGAGAGGCTGCAAGGCTACGAGGCCACGAGGCTACGAGGCTACAAGGAAGGCCTTGCCGCCTCGCAGCCTTGTAGCCTCGCAGCCTTTCCTACGTTCCCAGCAGAGACGTGATCGCCTCGGCGTTGTAGGAGATGTCCATCCCTTCCATGGCCTTCGTCATGTAGGCGCCGAAGAACTCATTGCGGCGTTCGGCGGTGAGCTGGGCCCGCAGCGATTCGCGCTGCGCTTCGAGGCCTTCGGGGACGATGTCCTGGCGTTCGGTCACGTGCACGACGACGACGGCCGAGTCGGTGGCCACCGGCTGGCTCGTCTGGCCGGCCTGCAGCGCAAAGGCCGCCGCGTCGACGCGGTCGTTCACGCCGATGTCGGGCAGCGCCGTGCCGCGAGTGATCATCTCCGTGGTCCGCACCGTGGCCCCGGCGGCGCGTGCGGCAGCCGCGAAGCTGCCGCGCGCCTGCGACAGGGCGGCCGCGCGCGCACGCGCGAGTTCGACGGCGCGCGTCCGGATGACCGCGTCGCTCACCTGCGCGCGCACTTCCTCGAGCGCGGGCAGGTGCGCCGGCTGGATTTCGACCACGGCGATGAACGCCTGTCCCTGCATGGTGTCGACGACGCCGCTCACCTGGTCCTGGTCGAGCCTGAAGGCCTCGGCGGCGACGGCCGGCGCGAAGCCCAGGCCGGAGATTGCCTCGTTGCGGCCGAAAAGGCCGGAGTCGCCGACGGTCAGTCCGTTGGCCGCGGCCACCGTGTCGAGGTCGCCGGGCTGGCGGATCTGGCCGGCGAACTGCTCGGCCATGCGCGTGGCCTCGGCCCGCGCCTTCTCGGTGCGGATCTGATCCTCGATCTGCTGCCGCACTTCCTCGAGCGTGCGGGTGACGGCCGGGCGCCTGTCGGTGACGCGGATGATGTGGAAGCCGAACTGCGTGCGCACGAGCTCGTCGGTCGTCTCGCCGGGCTGGAGCGTCCAGGCCGCGGTCTCGAACTCCGGCACCATCATCCCGCGCGGGAAGAAGTCGAGATCGCCGCCGTTCTCCTTGCTCCCGTCGTCGGAGTACTGCCGGGCGAGGGCGGCGAAGTCCTCGCCGTTCTTCACGCGCGCGAGTACTTCGGTCGCGAGCTTCTCGACCTCCGCCGGGTCCTTGCCTTCGGTCGCGAACAGGATGTGGCTGGCGCGGGTCTGTTCGGGGGT
>JBIQJY010000133.1:2114-3647 GCA_044507065.1 Acidobacteriota bacterium | reverse complement strand
CCGCGGCTCTTGGCCTCGATGATGCGGTTCTCGATCTGGTCGCTCATCCCGAGTCCGTGCCGTCCGCCGATGCGATTGGCCTCGAGGATGAGTTCGACCGGGTCGTTGAAGGTGATGCCGTTGAGCGCGACGGGTTGGCCTTCCTCGAACCGGATCGACACGGTCTCGGGCCGCACGACCACGTCCTCGCGCCAGAAGGCCACGCCCATGATCGGCTTGACGATCGTGATCCCCGTATTGAGGTGCTCGAGATCCTTGGCTTCGTGCGTGGCGCCGAGCATGTTCGAGTCGGTCGAATACGCCTTCTCCGTACTCATGTGGTACGAGAGCCCGGCCTTCTCCATGTACTCCGACATCTCGCGGCGTCCGCCGAGCTCGTCGATGAAGGCCTGGTCGAGCCACGGCTTGTAGATGCGAAGGTCCGGGTTGGCCAGCAGGCCGTAGCGGTAGAACCGCTCGATGTCGTTCCCCTTGAACGTGCTGCCGTCGCCCCAGATGTTGACGTTGTCTTCCTTCATGGCCACGACGAGCATCGTGCCCGTGACGGCGCGGCCGATGGGCGTCGTGTTGAAGTAGGGAACCCCGGCCGTGGTGATGTGGAAGGCGCCGCTCTGGAGCGCGGCAATGCCCTCGGTGGCCAGCTGGCGCCGGCAGTCGATCAGCCGCGCGAGTTCGGCGCCGTAGAGCAGGGCCTTGCGCGGAATCTCCTCGTAGTCGGGCTCGTCGGGCTGGCCGAGGTTCGCGGTGTAGGCAAAGGGAATGGCGCCCTTGTGGCGCATCCAGTGGAGCGCGGCACTCGTGTCGAGCCCTCCCGAGAAGGCGATTCCGACTTTCTCTCCGACCGGCAGACTCTGAAGGATATTGGCCAAGGCGACTCTCCGAAACAGCAAATGATAACAGAGCGCCAGCCGGCTACCGGATTGTGACTCCGGCGCTCATCCAGCGTCCCGGCATCGCCACGCCCGCCAGTTCGGTGTAGGTGGCGTCGAGCAGGTTCGACCCATCGACGAAGACGTCGGCACGGCCGAACGTGCGGCTCACGCGCGCGGAAACCAGTCCATAGTTCTGTCCGTCGCGCCGCAGCCGGTGATCGAGATTGACCGCCACGCGCAGGCCGGCGGCGAGCGGTGCGACGAACGACACGCCGGTCTGGTGCCGCGCGTACTCGAGCACGTACCGCGATTCGATGTCGAGCGCCGGGGCGTCGAGATCGAGCGCGGCATAGGACAGGCGGACGAGCGCCGAGGCCCAGCGGCGCGCCACACTCGCCTCGAGGCCGCGGGCCGACACGTCGCGTACGTTGGTGGCCATGAAACGCTCGTCGGGACTGGCGCGCACGAAGTCGATCACGTCTTCGTCCCATCGGCGGAATGCCGAGACCGATGTGGTCCATGCGCCACGCGACCAGTCGATGCCACCGTCGACCGTCCAGCCGCGCTCGGGTCGCAGGTCGGATCGGCCCAGCGTGTTCGGGTCCGAATAGAACAGCTCGGTGAACGTGGGAATGCGGAACGCGTGGCCGACCGATGCGCG
>JBIQJY010000133.1:0-2014 GCA_044507065.1 Acidobacteriota bacterium | reverse complement strand
GAGGGCGAGTTGCCGTAGAACCCGTTGGCGCCAAACGCGCGCCGCTGGTGGCGTACGTCGAGCGTGACGCCCCGGCCGGCCAGGCCGCGCAGCGCCAGCCCGCCCTGCGCGTAGTCCCGATCGAACATGAACCCGGCGCTGCGGCTGGTCCAGCCGGCCAGCGTCCAATCGTCGGGCACCACATGACCGGCCATTGATGCCTGCACGTCGACAAGACCGTGTTCGCCGACCGCCACGGTCGCCAGGGCGTGTGCGCCCCGGCGCGTGATGATGTTGATGGTGCCGCCCAGCGCGTCGGCGCCATGGACGGCCGAGCCGGCGCCGGCCAGCACCTCGATGCGGTCGATGGCGACGGCCGGCAGGGGGATCTCTCCGTTGTGATGGCCGCTCTGGCTGTTGTTGAGCCGCTGGCCGTCGACGAGCATCAGGTTCTGCCCGAACGTCGCGCCCCGGATCGAGAAGTCCGTCTGCACGCCGTGCGGCCCCCGCGCGCGGGCGTCGACACCGGGCAGCAGGCGCAGCGCCTCGATGGCCGAGCGCAGGCCCAGTTGCTCCATGTCGTCGCGCGAGAGGACCGCCGTCGAACGTGCGACCGACGACGGGGAGACGGGCGTGACGGTGGCGGTGACGAAGACCTCCTGCCGAATCCGCGGGCGATCGTCGGGCGCCGGCGACGGCGCGGGCTGCGCCAGGGCTCCGGCCGCGGTCGCCAGGCAGAGGGCGGCCGCCCACGCGGCGGTTCGTCGAGAGAGCGGAGTCGCGGCGGGACGGGATGGCGGCGTCATGTGCGGGCCCATGATACCGGCGGCGCCACTCGCGCACGGAGCAGCGACCTAGAACGCTCGGCGGGGCACGGTCCGCTCTTCTGATTGGGCGGCCGGGCTGTCCGCATATACTGTCTCGATGCTCGAAGCCCGGCGATTCGTGGTGCGGGGGCGCGTGCAGGGTGTCGGGTTCCGGTACTTCGCGCGCGAATATGCCCGCGTCGAGGGGCTCCACGGCTGGGTGCGCAACCGCGACGATGGTGCGGTCGAGATTGCCGTCGAGGGCGATCGCGAGGGACTGAGGCGGTTCGAGAACCGTATCCGCACCGGGCCTCCCGGCGCGCGTGTCGAGGACGTTGTCGTCGATGACGGGATACCGACGGGGCGTGTCGAGGGGTTCGAGATCCGGACGTGATAGGAGATGGACACAGCGGTCATGGAAGCATTGAAGCAGCGTATCCGGCACGTACCGGACTTTCCGAAGCCAGGCATCCTGTTCTACGACGTCACGACCCTGCTCAAGGATCCGGAAGGATTCCGCATCGCTGTCGACGCGATGACCGACCCCTACAGGGGGCAGGGCATCGACACGGTGGTCGGCATCGAAAGCCGCGGGTTCATCTTCGGGTCGGCTGTGGCCGATCGGCTCTCGACCGGTTTTGCACCCGTCCGCAAGCCCGGCAAGCTGCCGTCGTCGACCAGGCGCACGTCCTACGATCTCGAGTACGGCACCGACACGCTCGAGATCCACGACGACGCGGTGCGGAAGGGCGAGCGCGTGCTGATCGTCGACGACCTGCTGGCGACGGGCGGGACCGCGGCGGCGACCGTGCACCTCATCCGCGACCTGGGCGCCGACGTGGTGGGCGTCCAGTTCCTGATTGAACTGGTCGGCCTCAAGGGCCGCGATCGGCTCCCGAACGAGAACGTCGGCGTCGTTCTGCAATATTGATGATTCGCGCCCGTAGCTCAGCTGGATAGAGCACCGCCCTCCTAAGGCGGGGGTCACACGTTCAAATCGTGTCGGGCGCACCACCCTCGCGGAGATGATTCGAGATGAAGTCGACTGAGCGTCACGCACTGAAGCGCAACCCGTTTGCCGAGGCCACGTTCGGCGTGGTCGAAGCTTTCCAGCAGAACCGCTCGCGGGTGATGGGCGGGCTGGCCGTCCTGGCGGTCCTGGTGGTGATCGTCGCCGGTGTGATGGCCTGGCGCGCCCGGCAGGCCAATCAGGCCGGCGCCGCGCTGGG
>JBIQJY010000132.1:2387-3696 GCA_044507065.1 Acidobacteriota bacterium | reverse complement strand
ACGGCGCGGCTCCTGCGCCAGCATCCGCTGCTGGCCTACGCGTCGATCGATCAACTCATGGCGCTGGCGGCTGTCGGCGAGGAGACGCCCTTCCGCGCCGGCGACATGCTGGTTAGCCAGTTCGACCGCCCACCGCTCTTTCACGTGCTCCGGGGACAGGTCCGGATCGAATCCGATCACGCCAACTTCGAGCTGGCGGGCGCCGGGTCGACCATCTTCGTCGAGCAGGCGCTGGCCGGCGTGTCGCCAGGCCGCCGCGCGATGGCCGTGTCGGATGGTCTGGCGTTGCGGATCGATCGCGACGTGCTGTTCAGCGCACTCGCCGACAACGGAGGCCTGCTCCAGGGCCTGTTCAGCGGTGTGTCGGCCATGACTCGGGAAGCGTTCGCACAACCAGCAAGTCCGGATGAGTCACCCAGCCCGTTGGAGGTGTGACATGAGGTCGATCGTACGTACCGGCGCGATGCTCGTTTCGGCGGTCGTGGGGTGCGTCGCGCTGGCGGCGCAGGAAGGTGTGGTTCAGAATCCGCCCGAGGTTGCCGCTTCGGCGGCGGCCCCGGAAGAGACGGCCGATGTGTTTCAGGGTGAGGAGGCCGAGCGCTTTCTCTCGCGCGCGCGCATCACGAGGGTCCAGAGCATTCCGCAGGGCGTGACGGCGCCACGACGCGTCACGCTGGAACTCGACGGCGTGACGCGGTCGGCGGCATTCAAGACGATCCACGAGGAGCGGCGTGGGTTGACGCAGCTGACGACGGGACAGGTCGAGGTGAATTTCGTGGACACCTGGCGTACCGAGATTGCCGCCTACGTCGTCGACCGCATCATCGGCCTCGGGCTCGTGCCCGCCACCGTCGAGCGAAGCGTGCGCGGCGAGCCCGGGTCGATGCAGTGGTGGGTCGTCTCGGAAATGGCGGAAGTAGAACGCCGGCGAAACAACATCCGCCCGCCGGACACCGAAGCCTGGAATCGGCAGCAGTTGAAGATGGAGCTGTTCGACAACCTCATCTTCAATACCGACCGGCACATGAACAACATCCTCGTGACGAAGGCGTTCGACCTCCGGCTCATCGACCATTCGCGGTCGTTTCGCGACTTCACGGATCTGAGGCCGAACCACACCCTGACGCGGTTCTCGCGCTCGCTGCTCGAGGGCCTGGCGCGACTCGAACGCGAGGACCTCCGCAGGCGGATCGGGCGCTACGTGTCGGTCTCGCAGATCGATACGATGCTGCGGCGGCGCGACCGTATCCTCGAACTGGCCGCAAGGCTGGTGGCCGAGCGGGGCGAGGCCGCCGTGCTGTATCCGTAG
>JBIQJY010000132.1:0-2287 GCA_044507065.1 Acidobacteriota bacterium | reverse complement strand
ACTGGCCGCAAGGCTGGTGGCCGAGCGGGGCGAGGCCGCCGTGCTGTATCCGTAGCGCCCGGCATCAGCGCGCGGGCGCCGACGTGACCGGTTCGACCACGGGCGCCGGCGTGGCGTCCCGCTCGAACAACAGTTCGCGTCGGTCGAGGTAGATCGCGGTGAACGTCCCGTCGTGGATCTCGAGCGCCGAGGGGCGGCCCCCGGGAAAGAACCGGCCGCCGAGCATGCCGGTGTCGATCTGGATCACGCGAGTGCCATGACGCTGGCGAATCCGGAACCCGCGCGTCGTCGTGTGGCCGATCACGATGGTCCGCGCGCCGAGCGCATCGAGCACGTCGTCGACGTAGGCGGATGTGACGCCCGGCGTGTCGAGCGCGAGGCCGCGGTACCACAACGGACCGTTGGGCCCGACGCTGAGCGAAGTGGCCAGTGCCGGATCGTCGAGGGATCGATTCATGGCCAGCTCGGCGCGGACCCTCTCGTTCACCACATCGCAACCGAGGGCGGCTACCTCGCGCGTGACACCGCCGTGCAGGAAGACCACGTCGTTCACCCGGGCCATCGTGTCGTGCGAACGAATCCACTGGCCGTACGGCCCGGCCGCCTCGAAGGCGATCTGCATTTCGACGTAGCCCGGTGGAATTGCCGCCAGGAATCGCCGGCGGAAGGTCGGCTCGTCGAGCGTCTGGCCCATCGCGCGTGTGTCCTCGACGAGCACGTCGTAGTACCGTTCGCGCAGCGCCTCGGACGTGGGCGTGCGAAACGCGGCATACTCCTCCGGGCTCACGTAGCGCAGGTCGCGCATCAGGCGCATCGCTTCGTGGTTGCCGAGCAGCGCGTGGACGGCGCCGCCGGCCAGCACGGCCTCGCCTTCGAGTCGGTGCAGCAGGTCGAGGGCACGACGGGAATCGGGACCGCGATCCACGACGTCGCCCGTCTGCACGAACACGGTCCGGCCCGCCGACCAGCGATCCTGTGCGTCGATGATGTTCGCCGCACGCAGGATGGCCACCAGCTGGTCGTAGCCGCCGTGCACGTCGCCGACGGCAACCGTGCGTTCCGCTGTCGTGATGTGGCAGGCCGACGGGCGCCGGTCGCTGCGGGAGGCAGACGTCGGAGCCGTGGAGGGGACGGTATCGGGCGACTGTGCGGAGGCGCCCTCGCGTGTGGCCGCAAGCGCCAGCCACACGGCCGCGGCGGTCACCACGGCCAGGTGCAGGGAACGCGGCGGCGCGGTACGCGCGTGGGCCACGCCGCCATTATAGGCATCCGGCGCGTCGGTCATCGGCTCGGCGCTGGCGAGAGAGGGGTGTGATGAAACATCTGATGAGCGGGGCAATCGTGGCCGGCCTGGCACTGGCCGCGGCGGCGGGGGGCGCGGCGTCCGGCGAGGCCCCACAACCGAGTGATACGCACAACATCACCTACGCCACCGTCGATGGGCGGGCGCTGCAGCTCGATCTCCTCATGCCGGAGGGCATCACCAATCCGCCGCTCCTCGTGTGGGTGCACGGCGGCGCCTGGCGATCGGGGACGCGGACATCGGTGCGCCGCGAGTTCGTGCAACGCGGATTCGCGACGGCGGCGGTCAGTTACCGGCTGTCGACCGAGGCGCGGTTCCCCGCCATGGCGCACGACATCAAGGCGGCCATCCGCTTTCTTCGCGCGCGCGCCAGCGACTACGGCTACAGCGCCGACCGCATCGCCATCGCGGGGGACTCGGCAGGCGCCCACCTGGCGGCTCTGGTCGGCGTGTCAGCCGGCGTTGCCGCGCTCGAAGGCACGGTTGGCGACGACCGCGATCAGTCTTCGGTCGTGCAGGCCATCGTCGACTACTACGGAGCGTCGAACCTGACGACGATCCTGCAGCAGTCGACGCCCTTCGGGCTCGAAGTCCGCGTGCCGGCGCTCGAGTTGTTGCTGGGCGCCGTCCCGCAGGAGGCGCCTGACCTGGCGCGGCTGGCGAGCGTCACCACGCACGTCGACGCCGGCGACCCGCCGATCCTCATCTTTCACGGCGATCAGGATCCGCAGATGCCGATCAGCCAGTCGCACGAGCTCGACGGCGCGTACGACGCGGCGGGTCTCGATGCCGAGTTCATCGTGCTGCACGGCGCCGGGCATGGCGGTGATGTGTTCTACCGCGGGGCACACCTCGATCGCGCCATCGCGTTCCTCGAGCGCACGGTTGGCACTGGTGCACGTTAGAGCGGTTTTCACCGGGGTGTAGCCCGACGCCGGACGGTTGTCAGATGGAGCGCACGGGCTTCAGCCCGTGCGGCAGCGC
>JBIQJY010000049.1:2720-25969 GCA_044507065.1 Acidobacteriota bacterium | reverse complement strand
ACATGCCACCCAGCCGCTTTCCCATCCCGCAGGGCACGCTCGACATGCTGATCCTGCGCATCCTCGAACTCGGGCCCGCGCACGGCTACGCCATCGCGCAGCGTCTCGCCCAGATCTCGCAGGACGCGATTCAGGCGAACCAGGGGTCGCTCTATCCCGCGTTGCACCGGCTCGAACAGCGACGATGGCTGAAGGCCGAGTGGCGCGCGTCGGAAACCGGGCGCGAGGCGAAGTTCTACACGCTCACGCCGGCCGGCCGCAAGCAGCTCGCTGTCGAGAAGGCGAGCTGGGACCGGCTGACAACGGCCGTGCAGCTCATCTTCAACGACGGGGCATAGGCGATGAGTTCGATCCGAAACCTCTTCGGCCGTCGACGTCGGAACCTCGAGCGCGACCTCAGCCGAGAACTGCAGTTCCACATCGACCGGCGATCCGCGGATCTCGTCCGTGACGGCCTCGACGAGGCCGAGGCGCGGCGCCAGGCGGTCGTCGAGTTCGGCGGACCCGCACAGGTGCAGGAGGCCGTGCGCGACACATGGGCGTGGCGTTGGCTGGCCGACCGTGGACGCGACGTCCGCTTTGCCCTGCGTGCGCTCGCGCGAACGCCGGGTTTCACCGTGGCCGCCGTGCTGTCACTCGCGATCGGCATTGGTGCCAGCGCCGCCATCTTCACCCTCGTCGATCAGGTTCTGCTGCGCATGCTGCCGGTCAGGGAGCCGGATCGTCTGGTGCTGCTTGGATGGAACGGCAGTACGCTCGCGCCCGGACTGGGAAGCGGCAACCTGCTGTCCGAGCAGATCTGCCGCGATCTGCAGGCCGACACCTTCTTCGACGGCGTGTTCTGCCGGCATCCGTGGCCGGTCAACGTCACGGTCACGTCGCAGGCCGAGTCGGTGACGGCCGAGATCATCTCCGGTTCATATTTCGACGTGCTGGGCGTGCGGCCCGCGCTCGGCCGATTGATCGATCGAAGCGACGACCTGCAGCCCGACGCGCATCCGGTCGTGGTCCTGTCGCACGACTACTGGCGCACACGCTTCGATGCCGCGCCGGATGCCATTGGACGCCGCATCCTCGTCAACGGTTATCCCATGACGGTCGTCGGGGTGGCGCCGCCGGCCTTTCGCGGCGTCGACCTCGGCGAGGTCCCGTCGGTGTGGATCCCGGTTTCGATGAAGCGACAGGCGCTGCCGGGCTGGGCCGACCTGGTCAGCGAGCCCCGCACGCGCTGGCTGCACCTATTCGGCCGCATGAAGCCCGGGATGACCGCCGACAGCACGGCGGCAATGCTCCAACCCTGGTTCGCGCAATTGCTGCAGGCCGACATGCGGCACACAGATTTCCCGCTCGTCTCCGACGACCGCCTTCGTCGCTACCTCGATTCGACGATGAGTGTGAGCCCGGGCGGACAGGGACGATCGGACCTGCGGGCGACGCTCGACGGGCCGCTGCGTGTGCTGCTGGCCGGCACGCTGCTCCTGCACCTGCTCGCCTCGCTCAACGTCGCCAGCCTGTTTCTGGCCAGGGGCGCCGGTCGGACGCGCGAGCTCCGCACGCGCATGGCGCTCGGAGCGACCCGCGCGCGCATCCTTGGTCTGCTCGTGGCCGACAGCCTCGTCATCGCGGTCGCGGGCGCGGCCGTCGGGTTGTTCCTCGCGCCCCTGGTGTCGCAGGCGCTGCTCACGTTCCTCCAGCGCGACCCGCTCACGCTCGACCTCTCGTCGCGCCTCGACATGCGCGTCTTCGCCTTTGCTGCGGGGGCCAGTCTGCTGACGACAATCCTCTGCGGCCTCGCGGTGTTGTGGCAATCGGGCCGCGTGTCGCTCGTCGCATCGCTGCGCACGCGCGGCGGCACGGCCGGGAGCGTTCGGCTGCGCAAGGCGCTGGTCGTCGGACAACTGGCCTTCACCCTGATTCTCCTGGTGGGTGCCGGGCTGTTCATGCAGACGCTGGCACGACTTCACGACAAGGGCCCCGGGTTCTCGACGTCCAACCTGATGACGTTCGGGATCGACCCGCGCCAGAGCGGGCACGCCGATGACGAGTCGAGCCGGGTGGTGCGTGACGTGCTGGCCGAAGTGGAGGCGCTGCCGCCGGTCGACGACGTGGCGATTGCCAGCTTCGATCTGCTCGATGGTGGGAGCTGGAGTACCGGCCTGACGGTTGACGCCGACACGCGAGTTGTCACCGACCGGGACGTGCACCTCAACGTCGTCAGCGCGAACTTCTTCGACCTGATGGGCGTGCCGATCGTTGCGGGACGGGCCTTCGATGCGCGCGATGCGTATCCGGCGGGCGAGGCGGGCCCGTACCGCTCGGTCGTGATCAACGAGCGATTCGCACGAAGGTACTTCGGCGATCTCGATCCGGTCGGCCGGCGCGTGGGGATGGGCACCGGCCCCGATGCCCGCACCGATATCGAGATCGTTGGCGTGGTCGGCAATTTCGCGTATCGCAACATGCGCGAGGAGACCGAACATGCCTTCTTCGCCTTTCGCGAAGGCGGCGGCGAGGCCGGCACGTTCTATGTGAGGATGCGCGAGTCGGCGCCGGGCGCGTTGGCGCAGCTGCGCGCCGCCGTCGCGCGTGTGGATACGGGCCTGCCGCTGCTGAAGCCGCGCACGATGGACGATCAGGTTGCGCGGTCGCTCATGACCGAGCGCATGCTGGCGACGCTGTCCGGCGGATTCGGCAGCATTGCGCTGCTGCTCTCGGTCGTCGGGCTGTACGGCGTCATGGCCTTTGTCGTCACGGCGCGGACGCGCGAGATCGGCATCCGCCTGGCGCTCGGCGCCACACGATCGTCGACGGTATGGCGCGTCGTCCGGGACGCAATCGTGATGTTGGCGGGCGGCACGGCACTCGCGCTGCCGTGCCTGTGGGGCGTGAGTCGGCTCATCGAGGCCCAGCTGTACGGGGTGTCGTCACTCGACGCCCCTACGCTCGCGGCGGCCAGTCTGCTGCTGTTGATGGCCGCCATCGTGGGCGCCACCGTCCCCGCGTGGCGCGCGGCATCGGTGAAGCCGACGGTCGCACTGGGCGCCGAGTAGGCGGCCCATGGGCCGAGGAGGCCCTCGCCGAGAGTACGACGTCAGCCCGGAGGCTGCTGGCGTTCGTCGTAGCCGTCGAGCCCGCCCTCGAGCCTCGTCACATCGAACCCCATCCGGCGCAGCGTCGTGGCCGCCACGGCCGCGCGGACTCCGGCCTGGCAATACACCAGCAACGGCGTGGCCCTGTCGAAGGCCGCGACATGTTCCGGCAACCGGGCCAGCGGCGCGTGGACGGCGGCCTCGAGATGGCCGGCGCGCCACTCCGCCGTCGTTCGGACATCGACGATACGCTGCCGACCATCGGGTTGTTCGGCCGTGGGCACGACAGCCATGCGCCCACCTCGCAGTCGATACTCTTCGAGCGCCTGCGACGACGCCCAGTGGGGAGCGGTCTGACGACCGATGAGTGCCAGCGTGCGCCGCGCGGCTTCGGCCGCCGCCTGATCATCCGCGAGCAGGACGAGCGGGACATCGGCAGGCAGGACCGCACCGGCCCACATCGAAAAGCCTCGTCCCAGCGGCACGACGATCGCACCGGGCAACGACGCGTGCACGCCATCCGCGCGAACATCGACGACGAGCGAGCCCGCCGCTACCACCGCCTCGAGGTCTTCCGCGCCCATCGAGGGCGGAAGGGGAGCGGCGTGCCAGGCCGGCGCGCCGGACGTGTTCACGCGCTTCATCTCGGCGAAGTACATGGGCGGATCGGGTTGATCGGCAATCACCGACGCGACGAACTCGTCTTCGGCCATTTGCCGCAGTGCCCAGTTGGTGCGTCGTTCGTAGCCCAATGATGAGACCGGCACCGCGCTGAGGCTCTTGCCGCACAGCGAGCCGCTGCCGTGACCGGGCCAGATCACCAGGTGATCGGGCAGCGGGGCCAGGGCGCGCACCGAGCGGAAGAGCTGGCGGGCGCCGACATCCATGGTTCCTGCCTGCCCGGCAGCGGTCTCGAGCAGGTCGGGGCGGCCGACATCGCCGACGAAGAGGAAGTCGCCGGTGAAGGCGCCGCGCGGTTCGGGCGACACGGACGTGTCGGTCAGGACGAACATCAGGTGCTCGGGTGTATGGCCGGGCGTGTGGACCGCCCGCAACCGCAGGCGGCCGCACTCGATGACGTCACCGTCGCGCAGGACCGTGACGCCCGGTTCGCCGGCGAACGCGTACTGCCAGTCGGGCCCGCCTTCGCCCGAGACGTGGATGGTGGCTCCCTCCGCCAGCGCGAGCGCGCGCCCGCCCGAGACATAGTCGGCGTGAATGTGCGTTTCGACCACGCCCGTGATGCGCAGGCCCTCGGCCGCCGCGGCATCGATGTACGGCTGAATGTCGATGGTCGGGTCGACGACAAGCGCCTCACCGGTCGTGCGACACCCGATCAGGTAGGCAAACTGGGCGATCGATTCGTCGTGGAAGGGCTCGAGGATCATGCAGGGGCTTTCATACGCGCATGTCGTCGGCCTGCCACTCGACAACCATTTGCTTGATCGTGCGGCGATCGCGGATGTCGTCCCGCAGGACGCGCTCGGCCAGCGCGGGCAGCTCACCGTCGGCCGCAAAGCGAAGGGCAATGAGCTGGTCGTGCGTGAAGTCGTCGACGCGCGATTGCAGTCCGACGGGCAGGAGCGTTCGCAGCCGGAGCCGCATTTCGAGCCGGATGATGCGGTCCTGCGCGCGAAGCGCGAATCCGCGCGCGTAGACCGCGAGGATCGCGAGCGAGACCGACACGACAGCCGCACGGACGCTGGCAACGCTCGGCGCGGTCGTCACGTCGTAGAGGCTCCACGCGGCATCGATACCCAGGATCGCGAGCGCGGCAATGTAGAGCGGAACGATCCGCACGTGATTCGCGTAGGTCTGCGGTCTCGTCATCGTCTCATCGGCCGTGCGGCGCCTCACGTTCGTGTGCGCGCGGCCATCCGTGCGGAGGGGGAGCAACCCGCGAGGCGCGATCGCGCGCCCCGCGGTAATCAATGCCGGACGACGCCGTCAGTACTGGATCGGCGTCCCGCCCGGGAAGTCGGCGCGGATGCGGATGCGCACCACCTGCGTGTCGTTGGTGACGTACAGGGATCGGCCTGGCCCGAACGCGCAGTTCGAGACGCGACCGGAGATCGGTGCGAAGCCGATGTGCTCGCCCTTCGGCGAGAAGACATAGATGCCGCCCCGGCCGCTCGTCCAGATGTTGCCGGCCGCGTCCACCTTCATGCCGTCGCCTCGGGCGCCGCCCACGCTCTCCGACGCCACGTGTGTCCGCTGGCCCGTCGGGCTGCCGGACGCATCGAGGTCGATGGCAATCCAGCCCGCATTGTCGGTCGCATAGAGCGTCCGGTTGTCGGGCGAGAGGGCCACGCCATTCGGAAAGAGATTGTCGGCAATCAGATGCACCCGATTGTCCGGCGTCAGGCGGAAGACACCCGTGTACGGCAGTTCCCGCAGCGGTGACTTCTGGACGCCCGCGAGGCCGAACGGCGGATCGGTGAAGTAGATGTCGCCGTTACGGGCGAGCACGAGGTCGTTCGGGCTGTTGAGGCGCTTGCCGTCGTAGGAGTCGGCGAGAATCGTCTTCTCGCGCGTGCTCATGTCCACGCGCGCAATCGCCCGCGTGCCGCTGTCGGCCAGGAGGAGGCCGCCGCGACCGAGCGCGAGGCCGTTCGAGCCCGCCTCTCGGATGGACTCGGGAATCGGGAAGTCGCGCAGCCCCGATGGTGCCAGGAATGCCGTCGTGACCTTGCCGTCCCAGCTGTAGATCGTGTTGCCGGGCACGTCCGAGAACAGCAGGTGCCCCTGCTCGTCGCCAACCCAGACCGGTCCTTCCGTCCAGATGTACCCGCTGGCGATGACTTCGACTTCGCCCTCGATCGGATTGGCAACGGTCGGGAACGACACCGGCCCTGCGCCGCGCTGGGCGGCGGCCGAACGCGCCATCATGGCGCCGGCACCCGCCAGCACCGAACTGCCTGCCACACGGAGAAATGATCGTCGATTCGTATTCACCGGTTTGCCCCCTTGATGCGTGGCCGTCAGTATAGCCGCCGGCGGCCGCGCCGGCGAAGCTCGTTATACTTCTGCCACGTTGCCACGAAGGAATCCCGATCCATGAAATTGCACTCCAGGCACGCCCTTGCCGGCCTGCTCGCGTGCCTGTGGGCACCGGCGTCGGCCTCCGCCCAGACGACTCACGTCATCACCACCGAGACCGCACTGCGCGCCGCAATCACCACCGCCGCGCCGGGCGATACCATCGCGCTGCAGTCCAACGTGACACTGACGTCGGATCTGCCGATAGTCACCACCGGCGTGACGATCGATGGTGGCGGATTCACGCTCTCGGGCGCCGACGCGCATCGTGGACTCGTCATCGTCCAGACGACCGAATCGCCGGATGCCCTCGATGTGACGATTCAGAATCTGACCATCGCCAACACCGTCGCCGCTGGCGGCCGGGGCGGCAGCGGCGGCTCGGGCGGCGGGGGAGGCGCGGGCCTCGGCGGCGCACTGCACATCGGCGACGGCGCACTCGTCACCGTCAGCAACGTCAACATCATCTCGAGTCAGGCCGTCGGCGGCGTCGGTGGCGCGACGACGGCGGGCGCCGCGGGCGGTGGCGGCGGCATGGGCGGGGCCGGCGGCAGCGGCGGGCTCGGCATGCCGCCATCCGATGGGGGCGGCGGTGGCGTCGGCAACGGCGCCACGGGCGGCACCGGTGGTGCCGGCGGCTCGGGTACCGCCGTTGGCGCATCGCCGGGCGGCGGGGCGCTGTTTCCCGGCGGGAGCAACGGGGGCGGCGGATCGTCAGGCGAGGGTGCAGGCGGTGGCGGCATCGGCGGCTGGTCTGGCGGCGCACTGGCTGGTGGGGCCGGTGGCTTCGGCGGCGGTGGTGGGGGCGGCACGACCGGCGGGGCCGGCGGCTTCGGCGGTGGTGGTGGAGGCGGCGCGACCGCCGGTGGTAGTGGCGGCTATGGCGGCGGCGGTGGCGGCAGCGCCGGCGCGCCCGGCGCGGGTGGCGCGTTCGGCGGCAACGGCAGCGCCGCGGGCGGCGGCGGGGGCGCGGGCCTTGGCGGCGCGGTGTTCATCGGGGACTTCGGCATCCTCCGCGTGGCCGGCAGCTTCAACATCGGCGGCAGCAGCGTTGCTGCCGGCGCGGGCGGGCAGGCCCTCGGCTCGGGCATGTTCCTGACGGGTGTCGGCTATCTTGACGTCGATATCGCTGCGGGCCTCGTCAGCACCATCGCGGACGACATCGTCGACGAACAGGGCGCGGGCGTGCTCGACGGTGGCTCGTGGCACCTGCAGAAGTGCGGCGACGGGACGCTCGTGCTCTCGGGGAACAACCGCTACTCGGGCGGCACGTCGGTCTGCGGCGGCACGCTGCAGATCACGAACGAGCGCAACATCGGCACGGGCGAGGTGTCGATCAACAACGCGACGCTGTCGATTACCGGCAACGCGAGCTTCACGAACGACCTCTACATCAGCGCCGACAGTGCGGTGCGCGTGGCCGCCGGCCGCACGGCGGTCTGGCACGGCGTCATTGGCGACTGGGCCGAGGAAGACGAATCGCTGGCGGGCGCGCTGCGCGTCGGCGGTGGTGGTGTGCTGGAACTGACCAACAGCGGGAACTTCTACAGTGCCGGGACGATTGTCGGCGGCGGCAGCACGGTGCGCGTGAGTGACGACGGCGCGCTCGGCCTGGCGGCCGGCAGTGTCACCCTGGGCGACGCCGCGGGGACGGGGACGCTGTCCATCAGCGCCGGGAGCAACTTCGTATCGAGCCGCACGATCGTCCTGGCTGCCGCCGGCAGCGCGATCGACACGCAGTCGGGCGCAACGGCCGTGCTGAACGGCCTGATGGTGGGACCCGGCGGGCTGACGAAGACGGGTCTCGGCACGCTCGTGCTCAACAACGCCGCATCGTCCTACGCGGGAGCGACCCACGTCGCCGCGGGAATCCTGCGTACGGGCGCGGCAGGCCTCTTCGCGCCAGCCGCCAGCCTGACGGTGTCCGACGCGGCGGTGCTCGATCTGGACGGCCACTCGCAGGAGGTGGGCAGTCTCTCCGGTAGTGGCCTGGTTTCGCTCGGCACGGCCACGTTGACGATTGGCGCCGGCGATGCGACCAGCGCCTTCAGCGGCGGCATTTCCGGTGCCGGCGGGCTGGTCAAGACCGGCGCCGGCGTGCTGACGCTGAGCGGAGTGAACTCGTACACCGGCGGCACGGTCGTGTCCGATGGTGTTCTCCTCGGCACGGCGACCAGCCTGCAGGGCAACATCATCAACAACGCGACGGTGGCGTTCGATCAGACGGCGGACGGCACGTACTCCGGGGCGATGAGCGGCAGCGGAGCGCTGGTGAAGAACGGCAGTGGGCGACTCACGCTGACGGGCGCCAACACGTACTCCGGCGGAACGACGGTGGCCGCCGGCGCGCTTGTCGGCAGCACGAACAGCCTGCGCGGTCGCATTGCCAATGACGCGCTGGTCGTGTTCGACCAGTCGTTCGACGGGACGTTCGATGGTGCGATGAGCGGGTCGGGCATCGTGCAGAAGACCGGCCTGGGCTCGCTCGCGCTGACGGAGCCGTTGCTGCACACGGGGGGCACCGTGGTCACCGGAGGCCGACTTCTCGGGTCCGGGACGTCCCTGCGCGGGACCATCCTCAACGACGCGGCGGTCTCCTTCGTTGTCGACAACGATCAGACGTTCGACGGGCTTCTCGCCGGCATCGGCGCGTTCGACAAGGTCGGCATCGGCACGCTCACGATTACCGGCTCGCACGCCCACACGGGGCTGTTCAATGTGGGTGCGGGCGTGCTGAATCTCGATGGTGTGCTCGCCAGCCAGCTGACAGTGGCACCCGATGCCGTGCTTCGGGCGCGCGGCACGATCCTGGGGTCGACGACGGTCAATGGCTCGCTCGTGGTGCCGGCCCCGCCCGCCGCCGCAGCGACATTGTCGAACGTGGCCAATGACGAGCCGGGCGCCGCGCCACTGCTCTCGATTGGCGGCGACCTGAACCTGCTGCCGGGATCGCGCCTGTCCATCCCGTTGACCTTCGGATCGATGCCGTCCGTTCTCGTCGGCGGCGCTGCGAACATCAACGGCGCGGTCATCGACGTGACGCCGCTCGATCCGTTGACGCAGCGCGTAACTTCGTTCATGGCACTTGGGGCCATGAACGGCCTGCACCTGTCCAACTCACGTGGGTCGTCATCGAACCCGCTGTATGTGCCAGTCCTGAGCCCCGACCGCAATGCGCTGGTTGTCACGATCCTGAACCTTGGCGTCCCGCTGTCGACCGATGTCACGAGTCCGAACGCCCGATCGGTCGGCGGCGTGCTGGATGGGTTCAAGAACGATCCGAGCGGGGATCAGCTGACCGTCATTCGCGAGTTGACGGGCCTCGACGACGACGAGCTCGACAATGCGCTGCGGCAGATTTCGGGGGAGGCGCACGCCTCGTTCCTCCAGATCGGGATCCGCGATTCCGAGGCAACCAACGATCTCCTTCGGCGGCACGTGTCGGCCCGGCGGCGCGAGGTGCGTCCGGGCGAGGACCTCGGCGCCACCTGGTGGTCGCAGCTCGGCGGGGAGCGTACGCGACTGAAGAATGCCGCCGGCAACCGCGTCGGTGCGATCGATCTCGGGTCAGGCATGGGCGGCATGGACTACAGCCCGTCGGACACCTGGACGTTCGGGCTCGGCGGCGGCCTCGCGGCGGGGAGCATCAACATCGCCGACCTCATCTCCTCCGGCGAGATTGTCTCGCCCCGCGCGTTCGGGTATGCGGGCTGGCGCCCGGAAGGATTTGGCGGCATCACCGGCGGCGCCACCTTCGCGCGGCAGGACATGGACACGACGCGGCAGATCGTCTTTCAGGGACGCCTGCCCGATGAGCTCGGCGGCGATCCGATCGGCGAGGGCATCAACCGGGAGGCCCAGGCCGAAGAGGTGACCCTCGTCAAGGACCAGTGGACCGACTGGGACGACGAGCACGAAATCAAGACGTACTCGCTTGCATACGTGCTCGGGTACCGTCGTGCGACGTTCACGCGCCGCGGCTTCATCGAGAGCGGCGCCGACTCGCTGTCGCTCGAGATGCCCGAGCAGACCGTCCGGCTGCGGCAGGTGAACGCACTGCTGAACATGTGGCGCCGCGAAGGCGACTTCCGCCCGTTCGGCGAGTTCCTCTATCGACGCGAGATCACCGACGGCCGCACCACGGCGACACTCGAGTTCCCCGACGAGGGCGACAGCCGGTTTGCCGTCGACGGCCTGCCGGCGCCGAAGAACATCGTCAAGCTCGAGGTGGGCGCCACCTGGTACACGAGGTCCTACATCTGGCGGTTCGAGTACCGATACCGCAACGCGACGGGCCAGACGACGCACGGCGGCTCACTGCACGTCAGCTTCTGACGCGTCGGCATGCCGGGCGCGGGCGCATCCGCACCCGACGTCCATGTGAGCGCGCCGATCAGCCCCCGAGCGCGCGTGTCGCCGCGAGGTGGTCGAGCATGCGCCGGCGATGGGCGATTTCGCGGGGTGTCGGCAGCCGGAGCGCCAGCAGCCGACGTCCGGTTTCGGCTGTCTGTCGGGGCGCTGCGGCACGCGATGCGCGATGCGCCGCCAGACTGACCACGACCATCGAGCGCGACTTTCCGATGTGTGCCTTCATGGCACCAGCATCGCTGCCGCGTGTGACAGGACGGGACAGACCCGCGTGGCCGGTGCTACCGCGGTAGCACCGGCGGGCCCGCCGGCCTTGCCGGCCCCACCGCAGTCGCGTCGTCCACCCGCACGACGGTCCAACCGGCAGAGGGCAGCAGCCAGATCCCGATCAGGTAGAGCACCATCGCGACGAAGGCAAGATAGCCCGTGGCCGCGCCGACGTCGGCCTGTGAGACGGTGCCGAGGGTCGCGCCTTCGAACAGCAGTTGCAGTGCACGCGTGACGCGTCCTTCCGCGGGGGCCGAAAGCGCGGCGAGCACGACGAACTTCAGGACGAAGGCAGACCCCAGCAGCGCGGCGGTCACGCGCAGCAGCCGCACGCGGTCGAGCGCAGCGGCCAGCACCAGGACGAGCCCGACGAGCAGGAACAGTCCGAATGCCACCGCCGGCAGGCCCGATGCCGGAGTGACGGCCGTGAAAATCTGCGCCGTCGCGCAGAAACCCGCGACGAGCGCGATCGCGCCGTTGAGGTTCTCGAGTCCGGTGCGGCGGGTGTTGACCATCCGATCCGCGTCGAGCGCGCCCGACCGCACGAGCGCCGCCATGGCGAACGAGGCGAGGATCAGCGAGAACAGTGACGGCGGCGTCACCTGCACCGGCGTCGACAGACGCAGCGCCCCGAGGAGCACGACGGTCAGGAAGATCACCGGCAGCGTGATGGCTTCGCGCGTGGCTGTCACTTGCGCTCCCGGAGAATGCGAAGCGGGTTGAAGTCGGCCATCTCGCGCGTGAGCCCGGATTCCAGTTCGGCGCGCAGTTCGTCGGCCGTGCGCATGCCCAGCGTCTCGTCATCGACGACGACGCGGCCGCCAGGCGCTACCGCCACGGCGCGGTCGACGGCCGCCAGCCCGGCCGCGTAGAGCGCATCGTCGCTGGCCAGGCGCCCCCAGCCCTGTCGATAGTAGCTGTAGGCGACGTAGAACTGCGTGCGCGCGTCACGCATCGCAGGGTCGGCCCGGCTGAACGCCGATCGCGCCTCGACGAACTGGTCGTTGCGGAAGAAGCGGAGGCCGTCGTCGAAGGCGACCGGGTCGATGCGATACGCGCCGATGGAAGCGGTGAGCCCGCCGGTGACCTCGGCCATCGTGTTCGGCTGCGCCACGGCGAGCCAGCCGATGAACGCGGCGTAGGCAACGGCTGCCACCGCACCAGCGACCCGGATCGAACGGTCACGCATGACGCTCGATCTTACCGCTACACTCCGCCGCGCTCCCCGGCGTGGCGCCCGTCGCCGGCCGCGAGCCGCGCCTGATGGCCGGCCAGCCCGCGCGCGATGTCCGCGCCGCTGGGCTCCTGGAACACGCGCAGGCCGAACTCGGGCAGTACCGCGTAGAGGTGATCGAAGATGTCGGCCTGAATGCCCTCGTAGTCGGCCCAGCCCGTCCTGGCGGTGTAGCAGTAGATTTCGAGCGGCAGGCCCGTCGGCCCCGGTTGTCGCTGCCGCACCAGCCGGAACAGCTCCGTGTGGATGCCCTCATGTGCCTCGATGTAGGCCTGCACGTAGGCGCGGAACGTCCCGACGTTGGTGACGCGCCGCTGGTTGACCGGGTCCCCGCCGCGCGCCGCGAGCTGCTCGTTGAACGCGTCGATCTCCGCGCGCTTGCGCGACAGGTACCCATCGAGCAGGACGAAGCGTCGCAGGTGTTCACACTCCTCGTCGGTCAGGAAGCGCACCGACGTCTGGTCGAGGTGGAGTGATCGCTTGATCTGGCGCCCGGATTCGTACATCACGCGCCAGTTCTTGAAGCTCTCGTTGATCAGCCGCCAGGTCGGTATCGTCGTGATGGTCCGATCCCAGTTCTGCACCTTGACGGTGTGCAGCGAGATGTCGATGGCAAAGCCGTCCGCGTTGAGCTGCGGCATCTCGATCCAGTCGCCCACCCGCAGCATGTCCTGCGTCGACAACTGCACGCTGGCGACGAGCGACAGGATCGTGTCCTTGAAGACGAGGAGCAGCACCGCCGTCATCGCGCCGAGGCCTGACACGAGCAGCAGCGGATCCTGGTTGAACAGCGTGGCCAGGATGAGCACCGCCGTGAACGCGAAGATCACGATCTTGAGGAGCTGCAGGTAGCCCTTGATGGGCCGCGCACGGGCGCGCGCCGGGTCGCGCTTCTCGTACAGACCGCCGACCGCATCGATCAGGCTGACGAGCGACAATGCGAGAGTCAGGACCACGTAGGCGCTGGCGACGCTGCGGACGAGCAGCACGAGGGCCGGTGCGAGGCCGAAGATCAGCGTGATGCCGTAGTAGATGGCCAGGGCGGGCGCGATGTGCGCAAGTCGCGAGATCACGCCGCTGGCCAGCAGCGCATCGTCCCACTCCGACGGCGTGGCGCGCACGACGCGCCCGATCGCGCGCAGCAGGAGGAACGCCGTCAGTCGATCGACCAGCCAGACGACGATGATCAGGCCGGTGAGTTGGAGCGCCGTGAGCGCCAGGGGATGGGCCTCGAGGGCCGCACGAGCAGTGTCGAGAACGTCCATGAACATGTCGGAGTCGGGGAAACGGATCAGGCCTCTGGAGAACGTGAAGGGGAACGACCGTGCACGGCCCGTACGCTCGCAAGGAACTCGCGCGTGCGCGGGCAGGCCGGGTTGTCGAAGATCTGTTCGGGTGAGCCATCCTCGAGGATGGATCCCTGATCGAAGAAGATCACCCGATCCGCGCTGTGACGGGCAAAGCCCATCTCGTGCGTGACGATCAGCATCGTCATCGCGTGGGAGGCGGAGAGATCGGCGATGAGGTCGAGAATGCCGCCGACCAGTTCCGGGTCGAGGGCCGAGGTGACCTCGTCGAAGAGCATCAGGCGCGGTTCCATGGCCAGCGCGCGCGCGATGGCGACGCGCTGCTTCTGGCCGCCCGACAGTTGCGAGGGATAGGCGTCGACGTGATCCCCCAGTCCCACCCGATCGAGCAGCGCCGCGGCGCGCTCCCGCGCGGCCGCTTTCGAGAGGCCCGCAACGCGTATCGGCGCCTCCATCACGTTGCCGATGGCGGTCATGTGCGGAAACAGGTTGAAGTGCTGGAACACCATGCCGACCTGGCCGCGCACGGCACGGAGCCGACGTCCCGCGGCCGGACGCGCCTGGCCGTCGACCGTCGCGAACAGGGATTGACCGCCGATATCGACGTGGCCGCGATCGGGCTGGTCGAGGCCCATCAGGATGCGAAGGAGCGTGGACTTCCCCGACCCGCTTGGACCGATCAGGCTCACCACCTGGCGCGCGGGTACGTCGAAGGTCACCCCCCGAAGGACCTCGCGTCCGCCGAACGCCTTCGTGAGATCCCGCACCTGAACCATCGGCGGCGCCGTCATGCTGGTCGGCGCTCCATCCTGGCTTCGAGTTGTCGAATCAGCGCGCCAGCGGCCAGGCTGCACACGAGCAGCAGCACACCGACGATGGTAAACGGTTCGAGGTAGCGGAAGGTCTCCGCGCCGACGTTCTTTGCGGCGTTGAGAAGTTCGACGACTGTGATGGTCGACAGCAGGGGCGTGTCCTTGAACATCGCGATGACGCAGTTGCCAAGCGCCGGGAGCACCGGGGGCAGCGCCTGCGGCAGCACGATCCGGAAGAACAGGTGCGGCCGGCTGAAGCCGAGCGCAAGGCCCGCATCCCGCTGGCCGGCCGGCACGGCCTCGATGCCCGCGCGGTAGATGTCGGCCGTGTACGCACCGTAGTGCAGGCCGAGCGCCAGGATACCAGTGGTCAAAGGATCGAGGCGGATGCCGGCGCCCGGCAGGACGTAGAAGAGCAGATAGAGCTGGATCAGGAGCGGTGTGCCCCTGACGACCTCGACGATGGCGCGGGCCGGACGACGCAGCCAGGCTGAGCGCGACAGGCTGGCGAGGGCGAGCGGCAGGCCCAGCATCATCGCCAGCACGCTGCCGAGCAGGGTCGCGAGAATCGTGATGCGCAGCGCGGTGACGAGCGTGGGGGCAATATCGGTCGCGAATGCCCAGTTCCAGTCGAACCTCATGCCGGTTGCGGGCTCCGCCAGCGCCCGAGATGCCGCTCCACCCGCCGCATCAGGTGCGAGAGCAGGCTCGCCACGGCAAAGTACAGCAGCAGCGTGAGGCCGAAGATCTCTGCCGTCCGCAGCGTGTCGGCCCGCAGCGTCTGCGCGACGAACGTCACGTCGGCAATCGAGATCAGCGAGACCAGGGCCGTGGCCTTGAGCAGCTCGATGAGCAGGGTTGTCGCCGGACCGACGAGGACCGGCGCCGCCTGCGGCAGGATGATGCGCCGCAGGGTCTGAACGCGGGACAGATTGAGCGCGCCGGCGGCGTCCCACTGTTCGGGTGGCACTGCCCGGATCACGCCCCGCACCGCCTCGGCGCCGTACGCCCCCGTATTGAGCCCGAGGACGAGGATCGCCGCCGTCATCGCCGAGAGCTCGATGCCGAGGAACGGCAGCACGAAGAAGGCCCAGAAGAGCTGGACGAGAGCGGACGTGCCCCGGAAGGTTTCGATGTAGATGGCCGCGGTCCACCGGATCGCGCGGTACGCGGCGAGACGCGCGAGGCCGGCCGCCAGCGCGAGGACGAATGCCACGCCGGCGGCGCCTGCCGTGATCAGCACCGTGACGCGCAATCCTTCGAGCAGGGGCGGCAGCAGCTCGGCGGTGGCCATCATCAGCCCGCCGGCCCATCGCTGGGATGGCAGAGCGCTTCGGTGGTGACAGGGCCCGGCCGCATCGAATCGGTGAACCCGAATGGCGCGACGAGTTCGGCGTGCCGGTCCGTGCCGATGAACGATCCGAGAGAGGTATTGATTGCCGCGAGCCAGGCGCCATCGTCGCGGCGCACGGCGAAGGCGCCGTAGCCGCGCGCGGCACGGCCGTCAATCACGGGTTCGCGAAACGGAGCGGCCCGCTCCAGCCCCGGAGCCGCCCGATCCAGAAGCGTCTCGACTGTCAGTTCAGTGGCCGCGTAGCTGTCGACCCGCCCCGCGCGCACGCCAGCCAGGGCGGCCGGCGCGTCCGGAAAGGTCAGCACCTGCGCATCGGGCACGCCCATCGCGCGGGCGTACTCGCGCTGGATGGCGCCGGTCACCACGCCAATCGTCACATCGGGACGATCGCGAACGTCTTCGTACCCGTGGAGGCCCTTCGGGTTGCCGGCGGGCACGATCAGGGCTTCGCCAATGCTGTAGGTCGGCTCGGAGAAAGCGACCTGTGCGCAACGGGCGGGCGTGACGTACATGCCCGCCGCGATCATGTCGAAGCGGCCCGCGAGCAGCCCGGGAATGAGCGAGCCGAACTCGGTGAGCACGCCCTCGACGTCGGTAATCCCGAGATCGGCCGCGATAAGGCGGACGATCGCGGGGGCCTCTCCGGTGAGTTCACCCGTCGTGCTGTCCTGATAGGCGAATGGCGCCTCGTTGGCGTAGCCGATGCGGAGAATGCCGGTCTCGCGCACGCGTTCGTAGGTGGACGTATCCGGCGGGCTGCCGCAACCGGTGCTGGCGAGCAACAGCACCGACGCCGCGATCGCGGCGCCGGCAAGTCGTGGCCACGGCCTGTTCATGCTTCCTGCCGTCCGAGCGGAACGACGGGCCCTCGCGTGGCGATGTACCCCGGGCGTGGCGTCAGGCCGCAGTAGGGCGTGGCGAGGCGGTTGTCGACGCTGTTGTAGACGAAGAACACGTTGCTGCGGGCGAACGGCGTGATGTTGCCGTTCGATCCGTGCATGGTGTTGCAGTCGAAGAACACGGCGGTGCCGGCCGGCCCGATGGGCGCCTCGATGCCGCCCTGCTCTGCGAGCGTCCGCAGGCTGTCGTGATCGGGCACGCCGTACTCCTGGCGCTTCAGCGACGCCTTGTAGTGATTGTCGGGCGTGCGGCCGGCGCAGGCGACAAACGTGCGATGCGATCCCGGCATGAGCATCAGCGGCCCGTTGACGTGCAGGTTGTCGGTCAGCGCCACCGAGACGCTCAGCGCGCGCATCCGCGGCATGCCGTCCTCGACGTGCCAGGTCTCGAAGTCCGAGTGCCAGTAGAAGTCCTTGCCCGCGAAGCCCGGCTTGAAGTTCACGCGCGACTGGTGCAGGTAAACGTCGCTGCCGAGGATCTGCCGGGCCGCGTCGAGCAGGCGCGGATCGCGGGCGAGTGCCGCGAACCGGGGGTGCAGGTCGTGGATGCGGAAGATGGACCGCACGGCGCCGCTGCCTGGTTCGGTGATCGTCTCGTCGAGATCCGCCACGGCGGGGTCGGCCAGCCAGCGGGCGAGCTCATCGTTGATGTCCGACACCTCGGGCGGCGTCAGCAGCGACGACTGTGCCAGGAACCCCTGGGTTTCGTACCGCGCGAGGTCGTCGGCCGCGATCGGGCCGCCGCGACCATTGCCGTGAATGACCGGATCGATGCGCGGGATCAGGCGAACGGCATCGTCGACGCGGGAGGGATAGAGATCTTCGAGAACTGGCACGAGGGGGACTCCTTTCGGGCGTCCGGCTGTGTCGCCGGACATGAGTGTGGACTTCGGCGTCAGTCGGTGACGACCTCGGCATCGAGCGGATAGGCGCCCGACGCGTCGTGGGTTTCGGTGCCCAGCAGCGCCGGCGAGAACACGCACACCATGCGCAGTCGCGTGCGGGCGCGCAGGATGTGCCTGTCGTGTTCGTTCAGTGCGTACATCGTCCCGGGAGCAATCGGGAAGATCGTGCCGGTGTCGACCAGTTCAATCTCTCCCTCGCCCTCGACGCACAGGACGGCTTCCAGGTGATGCCGGTACCACATGTGGGTGGTCGTGCCGGCATGGATCGTGGTCACGTGCAGCGAGAAGCCCATGCCGTCGCCGCGCAGCAGCAGCCTCACGCTCTCCCAGGTCTCGGCCGTGATGCGACGCTTCGACTGGCTGGCCTGATCCAGCGTGCGGACGATCACAGCGCACCTCCCGCGGCGGCCGGCTCGTGCGTCCAGGCGCCGAGGACCGACGCTTCGAGGATGTCGAGGCCCTCGGTCAGCTCGGCGTCCGTGATGGTCAGCGGGCAGAGGCACTTGATGACGTGCCCGTCGGCGCCCGACCGCTCGATGACCAGGCCGCGCTCGAAGGCGCCAGCGCAGGCGCGCGCGGCCACCTCGCCGCGGCCGCAATCGAGCCCCTGCAGCATGCCGCGGCCACGGACGGATGCGTGTCCGGCCGGCGCCTGACGCGCCATGGTCCCCAGCCGCGCGGCCAGGACCGCGCCCTTTCGGGCCACCTCGTCGGACAGGCGGGTGTCGTGCCAGTACGCGTCGAGCGCCGCCGTCGCCGTGACGAACGCGAGGTTGTGGCCGCGAAACGTGCCGTTGTGTTCGCCGGGCTCCCACTGGTCGAGCTCGGGCCTCAAGAGCAGCACCGACATCGGCAGGCCGTAGCCGCTGAGCGACTTGGACAGCGTCACCAGATCCGGCCTGATGCCGGAATCCTCGAAGCTGAAGAACGATCCCGTCCGCCCGCATCCGGCCTGGATGTCGTCGACGATGAGCAGCACGCCATTGCGACGGCACACGGCCTGGAGCGACTGCAGCCACTGCCGCCGGGCGACGTTCACGCCGCCCTCGCCCTGCACGGTTTCCACGATGACGGCAGCCGGATGGTCCACGCCGCTCGAGCCGTCGGTGAGCACGCGCTCCAGGTACTGCGTCGTGTCGACGTCCGGCCCGAGGTAGCCGTCGTAGGGCAGGAAAGACGATCCGGCCGAGGGCATCCCCGAGGCGTTGCGGTAGAGCGAGCCACCCGTGACGGCCACGGCACCGAGCGTCACGCCGTGGAAGGCGTTGGTGAACGCGATGATGTTGGACCGCCCGGTGACCTTGCGCGCGATCTTGAGCGCGGCCTCCACCGCATTGGTGCCGGTGGGGCCGGTGAACTGGACCTTGTAATCGAGACCCCGGGTCCCGAGGATCTGCTCCACGAATGTCTCGAGGAACCGCTCCTTCGCGTCGGTCGCCATGTCGAGCCCGTGGACGATGCCATCGTTGGCGATGTAGTCGACGAGCCGGTCCTTGAAGTGCGGATTGTTGTGCCCGTAGTTCAACGTCCCCGCCCCGCTCAGGAAGTCGAGATACCGTCGTCCCCGTGCGTCGCGCAGGGTTGCCCCCGAGGCCGTCGTGAACCTGGTGGGGAAGGACCGGCAGTAGCTGCGGACGTTCGATTCGTGATTCGTGATTGTCGTCATGGAATGGTCAGCGATCGTCATGAAAGGGGTCCCACGCGCAGCAGGTGCTCGGCGGAGTGGTGTGCCGTCCCGAAGTCGGTCGGCGTGAACGCAGGCGTTTCGCGCAGGTCCGCACGCCGTTCGGCGGCAAATGCCTCGAACAGGCGGTGCGATGGTTGGTTATCGGGCGCGACGGTGGCTTCGAGGTGACGCACGTCGCCCAGGTCGGGACGCGCGAGGATGTCGGCGAGCAGCCGACGCGCCACGCCGCGGCCGCGAACGCGCGCGTCGACGGCGACCTGCCAGACGAACAACGTCGATGGTTCGTCGGGACGGCGATAGGCCGACACGAACCCGACGCAGCGACTCGACTGCGTCGCCACGGCCGATGTGCCAGCGAAGTGCGTGGCGATCAGCAGATAGGCGTAAACCGAATTGTGCTCCAGCGGGGGGCACGCCCGAACCAGTGAATCGATGGCAACGGCGTCAGCGGAAACCGGGGGCCGACACAGGATCCCGGCGTTGGGAGGGACGGCGGCAATAGTCATGAAATGGACGAGTTCCTCGCCACGCGCATGGCGTGGCCCAACGGCTCCGGTTGCGGCGCATGCCGACAACCGCACCGGAGCGCGGTGCTGCTGATGGTGTTACGAGGACCGCGCGGGGCGCGCGGCCGAATCAGCGGGGAGGAACGCTAGAACAGGCCTCGTCCGAGGTTTCGGAAAGCCGGACGCGGGGTGGATGACATCGCGACACTCTAGGGGATCGATCCGGATGTGTCAAACCCCGGAGTTGGTGTCTACCTGTCTCGTCGTGCGTCGCCGCCGTACGGCTCGATGGCGCGGCATGGGCCGAGAATCGTTGTCAGCAGCACGGCACTGCGCAGCGCGTACGGCGCGCGCAGCACACGCATCACGCTGCGGCGCCTCGCGCCACGCCTCGTTGGTTCGGATGGGAGCGGGCGAGACTCTATCGGACCGGCTGATCGCCGGTACTTCGGGACGGCAACTTCCGTGTCGATGGCCGCGGGCCTCCTCGTATGCGAGGACGCCACGGGTGCCGGCACAGGCATCGGCACCGGTCTCGGCGCGGATCTCGGCACGGGCATCGGCGGTGCCGGCAGGGGCTCAGGCGCCGGCACCGGCACCTGGCCGGCGGGTCGCTGTCGATGCCGCGGAGCGGGCCGAGGCGCGCCCGGCGGGGGCGCGTCCGGTGCGTCGGCTCCGTCCCGCGGTCCGCGGATCAGCCGCTCGATGAGCGGCAGCAGCACGAAGATCGCGAGAAAGACGAGACTTTCCACTGACATGGTGCGAACTCCCGGCCCACGCCCCGCTTACCGGCGCGGCGGCGCCTGATCGTCGCCTTCCTCGGCGATCGATTCACGCATGGACGAGTCGGCCTGGATGTTCTTCATGCGGTAGTAGTCCATGATGCCGAGGTTGCCCTGCTTGAACGCTTCGGCCATTGCCCGCGGGACTTCGGACTCGGCCTCGACGACCCGCGCGCGCATCTCCTGCTCGAGGGCGACGGCCATGGCGCGCCGCTCTTCCGCCTTCGCCTGCGCGATCTGCTTGTCGGCGTTGGCCTGGTCGATCTGGAGCTTCGCGCCGATGTTCTCGCCGACGTCCACGTCGGCGATATCGATGGACAGAATCTCGTACGCCGTGCCCGCGTCGAGGCCCCGTGCCAGGATGTTCTTCGAGATGTGATCAGGATTCTCCAGGACGTCCTTGTGGGACGTCGAAGATCCGATGGTGCTCACCATGCCTTCGCCGACGCGCGCGATGATCGTCTCTTCTCCTGCACCGCCCACCAGCCGATCGAGGTTCGTCCGGACCGTCACGCGCGAGACGGCAATCAGCTGAATGCCGTCTTTGGCCACGGCCGCGACGCGTGCGGTTTCGATGACCTTTGGAATGACCGACATCTTCACCGCCTCGAGCACGTCACGCCCGGCCAGATCGATTGCGGCTGCGCGCTTGAAGGGCATCTCGATGTTCGCCTTGTCGGCCGAGATCAGGGCATTGACCACGCGCACGACGTTCCCGCCGGCGAGGTAGTGCGCCTCGAGGTCGTCGATCGACAGCGGCAGGCCGGCCTTCACGGCACTGATGCGTGCGTTCACGATGGTTGCCGGCGGCACGCGACGCAGGCGCATGCCGACAAGCGTCATCAGCCCGACATAGGCGCCCGATGACCACGCGGCAATCCACAGCGGAATCGGCACGACATACAGGATGAAGATGAGGAGGAAAAGGGCGGGAATGAGCAGGCTGATGGCGCCGATCGCCGTTAGATCAAGCATCTGTGGACTCCTGAGTCGTGAGGGCGCGCACGACGATGCGGTTGCCGTCGACGCGCGTAACGGTAATGGGGGTGCCAGGGGCGATGAACGCGCCGTCCGAGACGACATCGATGCGCGCGCCGTCGATTTCGGCAATCCCGGCCGGCCGCAGCGGTGATCGCGCCGTGCCGGTGCGGCCAAGCCAGCGGAGATCGCTGTCCGGCGCCGAGACATAGCCCAGGTCCGCCTCCATGTCGGTCGCCAGCACGAGCTGCCGGCCGAAGGGCAGATGTGGCAGCCACCGCAGGAGGGTGACAGCGCCGGCGATGGCGATGAGGATCGCAATGGCCACGCGACCGAGGGCCGTGATGACGACCGACAGCGTCGCGCCCGCGCCGACGAGTGCCAGCCCGAGCCCGGCGATGAGTGCGATGAGGCCGGCAACGCCGGCGACGCTGAGGCCGGGCACGACGAACACCTCGATGGCCAGGAGCACGACGCCGACCGCCACGAGCAGCAGCTCTTCCCATCCGGCCAGCTGGACAATCCAGTGTCCCCAGAAGAACAGCGCCAGTGACACCGCACCCGCGAGTCCCGCCAGACCGAAGCCTGGCGTTCGGATCTCCACGAGCAGGCCGAGCAGGCCGATCGTCATCAGCAGGGAGCTGACGACCGGGTGGGTCAGGAACCGCACGAATGTCTCGGCCCAGGTCTGCTCGACACGACGGACGTCGGCATCGGGAAGGTCGACGGCCACGAGCGCCGTCTCGAGTGTATCGGCCGTCAGTTCGGCGACGGTGTGATCCAGGGCCTGGGATGTCGTGAGGGTGAGAAGCTTGCCGGCCTCGATCACGCCGGGAATCACGACGTCGGCGTCGACCATGGCTTCGGCAAACTCGGGCGGCCGGCCGCGCGCCTCGGCCGTGGCGCGGAACTCGGATCGAACGTAGGAGACCGTCTTCTCTCCGACGGGCTCGGTCTCCGCGCCGCCGCCCTGCACCGGTGTGGCGGCACCGATGGTGCCGCCCTTGACCATGACGATGGTGTCGCACGCCATGGCGATCAGGGCACCGGCCGAAATGGCCCGCTGATTCACGAATGCGATCGTGCGCACCGGCGAGTTCAACAATGCGTCGCGCATGGCGACGGCGGCATCGACGCGCCCGCCGAACGTGTTGATGTCGAGCACGACCGCCGCGGCGCCGGCCGCGTCGGCTTCCCGGATCGTGCGCGACAGGAACGGCGCGAGCCCGAGGTCGATCATGCCCTCGATTGGAATGACGT
Source organism: Acidobacteriota bacterium (assembly GCA_044507065.1). Lineage (GTDB taxonomy): Bacteria > Acidobacteriota > Vicinamibacteria > Vicinamibacterales > SCN-69-37 > SCN-69-37. Next base: position 3,482 of record JBIQJY010000049.1, on the reverse strand, counting down.
AGACGAGCGGAGCTCGCTCCTGCGCCTGCAGAAGCCGGCCGGTGGTGCCGGAAGACACCAGCAGGCCGACCGCAGCCAGCGTGAGCATCAGTCGCGTCATGAGTGTCTTCATCATAGCGCCCGCCGCGAAACCCGCTCGCGAGCGCGGACGTCAGTCCGCCCGCAGGAAGGCCGTGATGTCGGCCACGTCCTGGGCCGTCAGGCCGAGCTGTGCCGCGCCCATCATCAGGGAGTTGCGCATGTTGCGACGTGCCGCGACACGATCGGCCGGCACAATCTGCGTCACGCCTCCCATGCTGCGGATCATCAGGGGGTCGCCCTGCTTGATGAGCAGGCCCTGAATGGTAATGCCGTCCTTCGTGCGCAGTTCCGTGGCGCCGAACCCCTGCGCGATCTCGGCGTCGGGCAGCACGATCGCCGTTGCGATGACCTCGTTCGACTTGCCACGTCCCCAGCCGTCGAGCGCCGGGCCGAGTTCGGACCCCGCACCCCCGATGGTGTGGCAGGTGAGACAGCGATTCGCCGTTTCACGCCCGCGGTTCGCGTTGCCCGTCAGGCGCGCGATGCCGGCGATGTCGAGCACCGGTAGATCGGCCGGGGCCGGCGGCACGACGGCCTGCTGAAGGGCAATGGCGTCGGGATCGTAGATGCCCGCCGTTTTCAACGCGGGCGCCAGGCCGTGGTCGGCCCAGTCGTTCGACATGCGGTTGAGCAGCCACCAGGTGGCCATCTCGCGGAAGGGGCCGTCGGGCGTCGCGAGCG
>JBIQJY010000049.1:0-2620 GCA_044507065.1 Acidobacteriota bacterium | reverse complement strand
TTGAGCAGCCACCAGGTGGCCATCTCGCGGAAGGGGCCGTCGGGCGTCGCGAGCGTGAGCATTGCGCGGGAGGCCGCCGGGTCGTCGATGAACGCGAGCGTATCGAGCGCGAGACGGCGGTCCTCGGGCGCGAGTTGAGGTGCGCGCGCGCGGGCGGCCAGGTCGGATACGGCAGCCGGCACGTGCAGGCGCCACGCGAGTCGCGCGAACGACGCCGACCAGGCCATCGGATCCCCGACGTCGAGATCGCGGCGGAGGCGATCGTAGAGCCTGGCTTCCTTGCCGGTGGCGCCGGTGCCCAGCGCTTCGAGGTAGTAGCGATCGACGCCGTCGTACCGGCGCGCGATATCGACAAGGATGTCGAGCGAGTCGTCGGCCGGCACGTCGCGCATCGAAAGCGCGACCTCGCGCCGCACACCGGCATCCGCGTCGCGCGCGAGCCGCGCAGCCTCGGCGGCCACGTCGAGGCCGGCGCGCCGCATGGCGCGGTAGGCGGTGATGCGCATCACGGGATCGGCGTAGGACGACGGTAGTCCCGCGCGTTGCTGGCCCTCGGGCCCGAGCTGGTAGAGCAGATGGAGCGCACGGCCCCGCATGTACGGGCTGGCGTCGTCGAGCATGGCCGCGACGGGCCCTGCGGCCGCGGCGCCCTGTGCCTTGAGCCCGGCAAAGCCAATCGCGCGGACGTTGACGGCCGGCGACCGCAGCGCCGTGATGAGACCGTCGGTCGTCGCCGCGTCGAACGCCGGGACGCGCGGCACGAAACCCTTCGGCGCGATGCGGTAGATCGCGCCCGACAGCGCGTCGTCCAGGTCCTGGTGGCCACCCACGCGCGGGTCGATCCAGTCGCTCACATACAGCGCGCCGTCGGCACCGACGGCAATGTCCGATGGGCGAAAGAGGGTTTCCAGCGCGCGCGACGCCGTCTGGTTGCCACCGCTGAAGTCCGACCCCGCATACTCCTGCTTGACGTTCGACGTGATGAACACGGATCGGTCGAGCGCGAATCCCGCGCCCTCGCGCCGGGGCTGATACGAGAAGATTTCATTGCGTCCCGCATCCGCCGCGAGGAACGTCCCCTCCCACTCGGGCCCGAGCGCGCCGTTCTCGTAGAAGACATTGCCCGTTGGGGAGCCACCGCCGTAGACGTCGCCGGCCGGCGTCATGCCCGGATCGTCCTGGCGCCATTCGGCGACGGGAACCGATTGCCCGGGCCGCCGGTCCACCTGCCACGACCGCTGGCCATCGATCGACGAAAACCCGAAGTTCGCGTACTCCATCACCCAGCTCACGCGGCAGGCCGGCGGGTCGTCGTTGTCGTTCTGGAACACGTCGCCGAGCGAGGTCACCGATTGCTCGTAGGCGTTGCGATAGTTGTGGCCGATGATCTCGACATTCGTGCCGTCCGGGTTCATCCGCGCGGTGAACCCGCCCACATACACGTGGCCGTCGTCGCTGGGCTTGCCGGCATAGACCGCCGGGTCGTGGGGAAAGGTGAACGGACCAATCGGGCCGGGCCGGTACCCACTGAAGATCCGGAACGTCTTGCCGGAGCGATCGGTGAACGTGGCGCCCATGTTGCCCGAGTTGAAGACCCACTTGCCGTCCGGACCAACAGTCACCGAGTGCAGCGAGTGGTCGTGGTTGACGCCCTGGAAGCCCGTCAGCAGCACTTCGCGAATGTCGACACCGGGGTCGAACCGGAGGTTGCGGTCGACGTCCGTGTAGACGATCAGGTCTGGCGGCTGCGCGACAATCACCTTGTTGTCGATGACCGACACGCCGAGCGGTGCGATGAGCGCCGGCTCCTGGACGAACGTGTGTGAGCTGTCGGCGCGTCCGTCACCATCGGTGTCCTCGAGGACGACGATGCGATCGCCCTCGGGCTGACGGGCGTGATGCGATCGATACCGGACACCCTCGGCCACCCAGATGCGGCCGTCCTTGTCGATGTCGATGTTGGTGGGGTTGCGCAGCAGCGGCGACGTGGCCCAGACCGTCACTTCGAGGCCGTCCGGGACCTGGAACAGGCCCGGCGGCAGGTCGACCGGGTCGGTCAGCCGCACCGGCGGGGCGGGCGGACCCTGAAAGGCCTGCGGCGGCGCCGCCAGGAGCAGCGTCATCAACAGCAGAACCGTCAGCGGCGAACCCGTACGTCGGCGCATAGCTCTCTCCAACTCCTGATCGAGGCGCGGCAGGACCGCGCGGCGATGGACGGACGTTCTGTGGACTGGACCGGGGACATTATGCACCGGCACGGATGGCGCCCCGTATACCGTCCCGCACGCGGGTTATCGCCGAACGCCACAGGGCGAAGTCCGTTCGCAGCTGACGTCGGTATCCGAGCCGCGCCTGCCGCTGCTGGCCGGTGCGTCGGGCATCAGCGGGCCGGTGCACGTCGAGGTCGACGTCGCAGCGGACTGTCGCGCGACTGTCGTGCGCCTGCTGCACGGGTCGCCGCTGCTGCAGGAGCGGCCACCGCCCATTCGAGCGCGCCGCGCCAGCCGGGGCCGTGCCGACTGGGCCGAGCTTCGTCGACCAGCTAAACTGCGGGGGTTGCTTGCTACGGACTCCTTGTGCCCATCGCGTATATCGTCATCCCGATTCTCCTCATTGCGGT
>JBIQJY010000048.1:19800-26223 GCA_044507065.1 Acidobacteriota bacterium | reverse complement strand
GGGAAGGCCGCCGCGACGAGCGTCCCGATCTCGCCCTGCGCGACCGGCTCGCTCCAGGACTGGCCGTCCATCGACAGCTGCACCTGGTAGCGCCGCGGCTGCGGCGGACCGGCTGGCGCCTGGCCGCCACGACCGAACCCGCCGCGGCCGAGCCCGGGCGTGTTGAACTCGATCTCGGCGAGGTTGGCGGCCTCGGGCAGTTCCACCTGGAACCACGTCCCGGCCTGCTCGTCGGCGCCGGCCGTCGACCAGCCGATCGTCGTCAGGGCCTGGGCCGCGCGATCGGCGTTCACGCTCGCCGTTGCACGCCACGTCGGCTGCGGCTCGAGCACGCGCGGCAGCGCGCTTTCGATCTCGGGAGCCGTCCAGCTCGTCTTCCGATCCGCCGTGGCACGACGCACGCGCGCGACGTCTTCGGGCGTGACGAACGCGCCGGTATTCCCGAAATCGTTGCGGATGTAGGACGCCACGTTGGCAATCCATTCATCGGTCTGCGTGCCCATCGGCACCATCACGTTCGTGAACGTCTTGCCGGCCAGCGGTCCGGTCAGGCCGTGCAGCAGCACCTTGACGACATAGTCGCGATGCCCCTGGACGCGCGGCGACCCCCCGAGAGGCGGTGCCATCATTGCGCCGGGTTCGGCTCCGGCCATGGGCATGCCCGCGCCGTCCTGCGCGTGGCAGGCCGCGCACGTCTCGGCGTATGAGCGCGAGCCGGCTTCGTACTGGCTCTGCTGCGACGGCGTCAGGCCGGGCACGCCGCGCCCGCGCGCCGCATTCGACAGCACGCGCTTGCCAATCTCCTGGATGCCCCGCGCCTGATTCGACGCCATCGTGGCCTTCAGCACGGCCTCGGCGTCCTCGACGCGCAGGAAGTTGAGCGTCAAGAGCGCCTGCAGCACGACGTCGACATCCGCGTCACTCACCGCGGCGCGGTAGTCGTCGGCGAACGAACGATCGCCCTGCTTGAAGAGCGTCTCGCTGGCGCGGATCGCCTGGATGCGCATGCGGGGATTCGGGTCCTTCATCTGCTCGCGCACGAGCGTCGCATCGAGCGCCCCCAGGCCCTCGAGCGACCACAGCGCGTGGAACCGCGCCAGCAGATTGTCGCCCTGCACCAGCGCCACGAGTGCCGGCACCACCGACTTGTCCTGGCGCAGCACGATGAGCCGCTGCGCGTTGTCGCGCCACCAGCCGTTCGGATGCGACAGGTGGGCCACCAGCTGCGCGGGCGTCTCGTCGAGCATGCGCGGACGCGTGAAGTCGGGTGGAATGGCGGGCAGCTCGGGCTGGCCCGGGATCTCGACAGCGGCCGGACCGGCCGGCGTTCCCGGGAACGCCGGGGTGCCATCGAACCGCAGCCGCCAGATCCGGCCGTGGTGGATGACCTTCTCGAGCTGGTACTGCTGGATCTTGTGGCGCAGGTACGAGCCGGGGCCCGTCCACTGGCCCTCCTGGATGATGCCGCGATACATGTCGGCGATGTAGACGAGCCCGTCGGGCGCCGTCTTGATGTTCACCGGGCGGAACAGCGGATCGCTGCTCAGGATGAACTCCGACTTCGGGTAGACGTTCTGCAGCTGCGTCAGGCCCTCGTTCTTCACGATGCGCGCGCGGCGGATGAGCCGGCCCACCGGTTCGGTGAACAGCAGGTCGCCCTGCAGATCCTCGGGCAGCCGATGCGCGCGGACGATGTCGGGGCCGCCGGTAGCCGTCATGTGGTTCACGTGACCGACCGGCGTGCGCACGCGGCCCATCCCGCCCTGCACGTCGCTCAGGCCGACAATCGGGTACGGAATGATGAAGTCGTCGTCGTACTCGCCCTCGAGGCGACTGAACGCGCCGTACTGAATCGGCACGTGGAAGTTCAGCGGCCCGTACTCGCACCCCGCGCACACGAACCACGGCTTGCCGTCGTCATCCATCGACAGGCCCCACTGCCCGCCGTTGGCGCCGGTGTTCTCGCGGATGATGCCCGTGGGCGTCCAGCGGAACCGGAACGAGTTGTAGGTGCTGTAGATCCAGTTGTCGAGGCCCCACATGAAGCCGCTCTGCTCGTGCTCGAGGTTGCCGTCGCGCCCGACGCCAACGCCCGTGTAGAACACCTCGCGTCGATCGGCCACGCCGTCGTTGTTCGTGTCGGTCCACTTCACGAGGTCGTTGGACGCCGTCTCGTTGACGAGGATCGAGTTGTCGTCGAGCGGCAGCACGTTGCGCGGCAGCACGAGGTTGTCGACGAACACGGTTCGCGTCTCGTAGGTACCGTCGCCGTCGGTATCCTCCCAGCGCGAAATGCGGCTGAGCGGTTCGTGCTGGCCGGTGCCCTCGACGTCGGGCATGTAGGTGACGAACTCGGCGACGTACATGCGGCCGTTGCCGTCGAACTCGATGACGGCCGGCGTGTCGATGGCCGGGTCGGACAACACGAGTTCCATCCGGTATCCCGGCGGAAGGACGAACCTCTTCGCCTGCTCTTCGGCGGTCAGGGCCACGACGGGCTCCTTCGGCTCGAAGTCGGCGCGCGTGGCGGGCCCAATCTCGGGCAGGCGCGCCTGACCGAACGCAGTCAGGCCGGCGGTGGCCGCGATGGCGGCCACGATCAGCGGGCGCACGCGACGAGGAAAGCTGGGGCGTCTGGACATGCTCATAGCGTTTCTGAAGCCTTGATCTCGATCGGGGACCAACGAGCCGAACACGCGCCCTGGGACGCAGTGCGTGTGGAAGCGATTCGATGGCTTATATCACGCGGTTCCGAGCGAGATCAACGACGGCAGCGGCGCTGGCCGTCGTACCTGACGTACCCGACGTACCTGACGTACCCCTTACAACCCCGTCACGAGCAACGCCACCGACAGACTGATCGCCGAGAGGATCGTACTGAGGGCAATCGAACCCGATGCGAGCGTCTCGTCGCCGCCCATCTGCCGCGCCATGACGTAGGCGGCCGCGGCGGTCGACGTCGAGGCGAAGACCAGCGCGATGCGCCATTCCATCGGGCCGAGTCCGGTGACCCACAACAATCCGGCGACCACCAGTGGGCTGGCTGCCACCTTCAGCAGCGCGGCCGACACGATCCACGACCGTCGTCCCGTCATGTGCGTCGCCGAGAGCGACCCGCCGATGCAGAGCAGCGCGATGGGCACGGCCGATCCGGCCAGCACCTCGAGCGTGCGATCGAGAAACATCGGCATCCGCAGACCGGTCAGGCTCAGCAGCAGACCCGACAGGCCGGAGATCATCAGCGGATTGGTGGCAATCGGGGCGAGCATCGCCCGCATGCCGCCGGCACGCTCGCCCTGCCGGCTCGCCTGCAGCACGATCACGGCGAGGATGTTGAAGAACGCCATCGTCAGCGTCATGACGATGACACCCGACGCCATCAGGGGAACGCGGACCGTCTCGGTTTCGCCAGCGACACTTGCCGCGAGCACGGGAATGCCGATGAACGCGAGATTGCCGCGAAATGCCGACTGCACGAAGGTGCCCTGCCCGGCCACCGGCACGCCGAGCAGCCGACTGACCCACCAGCCGACGGCGGCAATCACGAGCGTCCCGGTCAGCATCACGCCAAGCAGCCACCAGGTCCCGGCCGTCGCCTCGGTCGCACCAGCCGCCGAACGGAACAGCAGGGCCGGCAGCGCAATCCAGAACGCGAGCTTGTTGAGGTCGGCCGTGAACTGCGGCCCGAGAAAGCGGATGCGCGACAGCGTGGCGCCGAGGCCAATCAGCAGAATCAGGGGCAGCAGCGTGTTGGCCAGCAGCGACAGCGACATGGACGCGTGATGAATCTATCAGGACAACCCGTCTTGCTCTTGCACGGATCAATCTGACATGTCAGTCGCGAGCTCACAATCCATAATTTCTCGCAAATGGACACTTATAGCCGCCAATGATGATTCATTTGACTCGCTAGTGGAATGCGAGTAGATTCCTGTTGTGACCAGACAGACACCGGCAGACGCGTCTCCCACTCCGCCCCGGCTCGCCGATTCCGCGCTGTTCCGCGAAGCGGGCTACATCGATGGCGCCTGGACCGCCGGCGAATCGGGCAAGTCGCTCGCCGTCACCAACCCCGCCACGGGGAAGGTCCTCGGCTCCGTGCCGTCGATGACGCGCAGCGACGTCGCGCGTGCCGTCGCCGCGGCCGACCGCGCGCTGCCGGCCTGGCGTGCGCGCAGCGCGCGCGATCGTTCGTCGCTCCTGCGCAAGTGGTTCGATCTCTGTCTCGAGCACCGCGATGATCTGGCCACGATCCTCACGAGCGAACAAGGCAAGCCGCTGGCCGAAGCGCGCGGCGAGATTCTCTACGGTTCGGCGTTCATCGAGTGGTTTGCCGAGGAAGCGCGACGTGTGTACGGCGACGTCATTCCCGCCAACACGCCCGGCCGCCGCCTCGTCGTCATCAAGCAGCCGGTGGGCGTGGTGGCAACCATCACGCCGTGGAACTTTCCGAATGCGATGATCACGCGCAAGGTCGGTGCGGCGCTGGCCGCCGGCTGCACGGTGGTCGCCAAGCCGGCTAGCGCCACGCCGTTCTCCGCGCTCGCCCTGGCCGAACTGGCCGAACGCGCGGGCATTCCCGCTGGTGTCTTCAATGTGGTCACAGGATCGGCCTCGGTCGTCGGCGGCGAACTGACGTCGAACCCCGCGGTCCGGAAGCTCTCGTTCACCGGCTCGACCGAAGTCGGCCGCACCCTGCTCGAACAGTGCGCCGCGACAATCAAGAAGGTCTCGATGGAGCTCGGCGGCAACGCGCCCTTCATCGTCTTCGACGACGCGGACCTCGAGAGCGCGGTGGCGGGTGTGATGGCCTCGAAGTTCCGCAACGCGGGACAGACGTGCGTGTGCGCCAACCGGATATTCGTGCAGGACGGCATCTACGACCGTTTCTCGACCATGGTGGCCGAGGCGGTGCAGAAGCTGACGGTGGGCGACGGCCTGGCGCCGGGTGTGACCATCGGACCGCTCATCGACGCGGCGGCCGTCTCGAAGGTGGAGGAACACATCGCCGACGCGCTCGGGCACGGCGCAAAGGTCCTGCTGGGCGGCGCGCGGCACGAACTGGGCGGCACGTTCTTTCAGCCGACCATCCTGACCGACGTGCCGGGCGGCACGAAGCTCATGTCCGAAGAGACATTCGGCCCTGTCGCGCCGCTCACCCGGTTCACGACCGAGGAGGAAGCGGTGCGCCTGGCGAACGACACGGAATTCGGGCTGGCCAGCTACTTCTACACACGCGATCTCGCGCGGAGCTGGCGCGTGGCCGAGGCGCTCGAGTACGGCATTGTCGGCATCAACGAGGGGTTGATTTCTACAGAGGTGGCGCCGTTCGGCGGCGTGAAGCAGTCGGGACTCGGGCGCGAGGGATCGAAATACGGCATCGAGGACTACCTCGAAGTGAAGTACATGCACGTGGGCGGGATCTGAGCAGGACGAAGGTGACATCCGGCGCCGCGCCCGAGACCTCGCTGACCCGGCAGGCGTACGAGCGCATCCGCGACGCGATCGTGTACGGTCCGCTCGACCTCGGCGAGCCGCTGTCGGAGAACGCTCTCGCGCGGGCGCTCGGCATGAGCAAGGCTCCCGTGCGCGGGGCCCTGCACGACCTGCGCGCCCAGGGACTCGTGCAGGTCATCCCCCACTCCGGCACGTATGTCTTCAGCCCGACCAGTCGCGAGATCGAGGATCTGTGCGACTTTCGCGCGCTGCTCGAAGTGCAGGCCGTGAAGTGGGCGATGGGGCACGAGGCCGAGCCACTGCTCGAAGGCCTCGCGCGCGTCGTGGCGGCCATGCAGCAGCAGGTCGATGGCGCGAACCAGGCGGAGGGCAAGCGACTCGACAGCGAGTTCCACCAGCTGCTCATCGCCCACTGTGGCAATCAGTACCTGGGCGAGGCCTACGCGACGATCGGCCATCGCGTCGAGGCCCTGCGCTACCGGTTCATGGACACGACGGTGTTCCGCCAGAAGGCCTTCGCGGAACACGTGGAGATTGTCGACCTGCTGCGCGCGGGAAGGGTCGGGCGTGCGACCGCGGTACTCGAGGCGCACATCGCACGGACGCGCCAGTTCCAGTCGAACACGACCTGGTCGATGGGGCGATCGCGCCGCCGGGACTACAGGTTTCGCGCAGCCGACGAACTGTTCGGCGCGTAGAACGTCCGTGCGTCAGTCGCCGTCCCAGATCCGCGTCGGTGCACGCAGCGTGTGGCCGCGGCGGTTGAGCGAGATGTTGAGCCTGTCGGATGGCTCCACGCCGTCGGGCAGCACGTAGGTCACCTTGTACTGGTTCGACAGATCGTTGGCGATCGAGAGCATGGCCTTCGGCACGGCCGTGAGCGCGTTGACGGGCCACTGCCGGCCGCCCGACTGCCGCGGTCCATCGCCCAGCACCTGGGCGCGTCCGCTGGCCTCCATCATGCTG
>JBIQJY010000048.1:16623-19700 GCA_044507065.1 Acidobacteriota bacterium | reverse complement strand
CCCGTTGACGCGTTCGCGCAAAACAACGCATCATTTCGGCCGACATGCCCATCGACCACGATGCTGCCCCTCCGGCTTCCGGCACGCCCCAGCGGCGTCGCCTGGGCGAAATCCTCGTAGCCGGCGGCGCGATAACGGCGGACGAACTGGCGCATGCCCTGGCCGAGCAGGCGACCCGCCAGCTGCCTCTCGGACAGACGCTGCTGGCGCTCGGGTTCACGACCGACGAGATCATGCGGCAGGCGCTCAGCTCGCAGCTGGGCGTCCCCTACATCGACCTGCAGAATGTCATCATCGACCGCACGCTGGCATCGCTCGTCGACCGCGCGTTTGCCGTCCGGCACGCGCTGTTTCCCGTTGCGCGCATCGGCCAGACGCTGACGATTGCGATGGACGACCCGACGGCCGTCTCGGTCGTCGAGGAACTGGCCGGCCAGACGGGCCATTCGGTCACCGTCGTCACCTCGTCGCACGACGCCATTCATCGCGCGCTCGCGCGGTTGTACGACGCGTCGACACGACCGTCCGAGCCTGCCGCCGCACCGCCTGCCAGCCCCGCCGCCGGCCCGCTGCCGGCAAGCGACGCAGAGACACATGGGTATGCCGCACTGCTCGGACTGACGACCTACGCGCTGCCGGACCTGCTGCGCACGATCGAGGGCGGCCTGCCGGCGCGGGTGTTCGATCACTTCGTGGAGCAGACGGGCCTGTCGGCCGACCGCGTCGGCGAGCTTGCCGATATCAGCCGCCGTGACGTGGTCGTGCGCCGCGAGGAAGGGCACTTCACGCGCGCCGAGTCGGATCGCCTCGTTCGGAGCGCACGCGTGTTCGGCGCGGCCGTGGAGCTGTTCGGCGGCGACCGCGCGACGGCCGGCGTCTGGCTGATGAGCGGCCAGCCGGCGCTCGCCGGCAGCGTGCCGCTGGACCTGGCGCGTACCGACCTCGGGGCCCGCGAGGTCGAGCGCATCATCGCGCAGTTGCGTTCGAAGCGCGCCTAACGTTCCGTCTGCAGCTCGAAGCCGCCGCCGGCGGCCTCGATCGCGTCAATCGACGTCTGCCGCTCGCGCAGCGAGCGCTCGAAGTCGCGGGCCGAAGGACTGCGCACGACAATCGAGACGCGCCGATTGCGCGCGTCGAGCGCGTCGTCCGGCACGCGCAGTTCGGTATCGGCGAACCCGCGCACCGCACTGATCTGGTCGGTGCGCAGGCCGTTGGCGAGCATCACCCGCCGCGCAGCGTTGGCGCGATCGCTCGAGAGCTCCCAGTTCGTATAGCGCGCGTCGTTGGCGGCATAGGGGCGGCTGTCGGTGTGGCCCTCGATCACCACGTCGTTGACCAGGCCCGAGACCTCCCCCGCGATGATCGCCAGGATCTTCTCGCTCTCGCCGCGCATGACGCTGCTCCCGGTGTCGAAGAAGCTCGACCCGTTGTGGTCCACCAGTTCGATGCGCAGCCCTTCGGTGGTCACCGAGAACTCGACCTGGTTGCGCAGCTGCGCAAACCCCGGCAGGCTCGAGAGCCGCTGGTGGATCTGGCCGGCGGCGCGGATCAGGGCCGACCGCTCCGCCTCGAGCGTGCCGTTGAACCGGCGGTTGAGGACGGGCATGCCGGCGCTGTCGATGCCACCATTCCCGCTGGCGACAATGCTGTTGGACTGCTGATAGGGCAACAGTCCCGGTTCCTGGAAGTAACCGGCCACCGCGTCGCGAATGCGACTGTCCTGTGCCGCCAGCCACATGACGAGGAAGAAGGCCATCATCGCCGTCACGAAGTCGGCGTAGGCCACCTTCCACGCGCCGCCGTGATGCCCGTGCGCCACCTTCTTGCGGCGCACGACGATGATCGGAGCGTCCTTGGCCCGCATCGACCGACCTCAGGCCGCGGCCGCCGCCGCGTCCGACCGCGCACTGCGGCAGAGCTTCTCGGTCTCATCGAAGGACGGGCGCACCTCCTCCGGAATCACGCGCCTCGCGAACTCGACCGCGATGGCCGGGGCGAATCCCTTGTGGACGGCGAGAATCCCCGCCTTGATGACGTGCTCGACCTGCAGCTCCTCCTCGACCCGATGTTCCATCGCGGTGGCAATGGGCTGGAAGAATCCGTAGGCCAGCAGAATGCCGAGGAACGTGCCGACGAGCGCCGCACCGACCTTGTGCCCGATTTCCGATGGCGGCCCGTCGATGGCCTGCATGGTGACGATGACGCCAAGCACGGCCGCCACAATCCCGAGCGCGGGCATCGCATCGCCCACCTTCTGCAGCGTATGCGTCGGCCCGAGGCTCTCGCGCTGCCGCACTTCGAGGTCTTCGTACATCAGCGCGTCGAAGTCGTGCGGCGAGATCCCGCCCACGATGATGACGCGCGCCGAGTCGGCCAGAAACGCCATCGAGGAGTGCCGCCGCAGGAAATTCGGATACTTCGACAGGATCGCGCTCTGCTTCGGGTCGTCGAGGTGGGGCTCGAGCGCCATCACTCCGGTGGCCTGTACGACGCGGAACAACTGGTAGAGCATGACCAGCAGTTCCGTGTAATCCTTGCGCCCCGGCGGTGCCGTCAGCAGCCGCTTGCCCTGGTGAACGAGCTCCCTGAGGACGCCCATGGGCGTCCCGGCCACGAGGATGCCGACGCCGGCTCCGGCGATGATGAGAAACTCGGCGGGTTGATACAGCAGGAGCAGGTGGCCGCCGTGCCAGAGGTACCCGCCGAGCACGCACGCGATTACAAAGAAAAGTCCACCGAAAATCAGCATCAGCCACCCCGATTGCGCGGCGAGCGGACGGCCCTCCATGGCCGGCCGTTCGGGCAGCAACGCGGCAGGTGGCGTGCCCCCGATGCGGTGACAATCGGCGGGCGGACGCCGCCCTTGAATGCCGCGCACGGGCGGGCACGACCTTTGCTATGGGAATGGATGCCGTCGGATCGTCGCAAGTTGCTGCGCAACGGCGGTTTGTTACCTGTCGTCCGCCCGTCGAAATGTCGGCGGACCGACATCCGCATCACGGTCTATATCCACAGCACGATGCCACGAACGCCTCCTGCCACTGACCACGCACCACGCCCGCGGCCGGCCGATCACC
>JBIQJY010000048.1:0-16523 GCA_044507065.1 Acidobacteriota bacterium | reverse complement strand
CTGCCCGGTGGATTCACCCATGCGCTGACGCGCCTTCGCGCGCTCGCCTGGGTGTCGGGCTGGATGGCGCACTGGCTCGACGCGATTGAACCCGACGTGCTGGTGCTCATGGAGCCGCGCGCGGATGCGGCCACGGTGCTCGTCGAATCGATGGCCAGGGCCCGGTGCATTCGCGTCGCGACGGCAATCGATGCCGTCGAAGTGGCGCGCCTCGCACCGGCGCGGCACGCGCCCGGCCGACGGGTCATTGGCGACGCCTGCCGGTCGGCCAACGATCGGATGGCGGCCGTCCGGCCGGATGGCTAGGCGACCGACGTTTCGTGCCTCTGCCCATCCTTCCGACGGGCAGCGACGACTCCTTCGTACAGCGCCAGATATTCGGACGTCATCGAGTCGACGGTGAAGCGCGACAGGTACTGGGCCCTCGCCCGCTGGCGCACGGCACGGCGCGTCGAATTGGGCAGCGCGGCAATCGCGGTCAGTGTCTCGGCGAGCGACCTGGCGTCCCCGGCCTTGAAGCGGAATCCCATGTCATCGCCGACGAGCTCCACCAGCTCCGGGATGTCGCTGACGGCCATGAGCGTGCCGTCACAGAACGCTTCGACCACGCTGACCGGCTGCCCCTCGCTGCGCGACGGCAGCACCATGACGTCGGCCGCGGCCGCAACCCGCCGCGCCGCCCGGCTGTAGCCGTGCACCCGCACGCGTGACGTGGCGCCTGCCCGCTCGGCCGCCGCGCGCAGCGCGTCGAGGTCACCGTCACCGACGAACACGCAGAAGATCGGTGCGTCGGGCAGAAGGGCCAGTGCCTCCACGAGCAGCGCCTGGTTCTTTCGGGTGCCGACCGTGCCGACGCAGGCGACGACAAGCGCCCCCTGGCGACGCCGGCGCGTCATCTCCACCACCAGTTCGGCGTCTCGGTCCTCGAGCGGCGCGCCTTCGCCGCGCACGCCGTACGGCACCATCGAGATCCGTGCGGGCGAGACGCCGAGTGACACGAGCGTCTCGACCGAGTGCCGCGAGGCGGTCACGACCCGATCGACGAGGTTCAGCACGGTGACGTCGGTCGCCACCTGGTCGCCACTCTTCACCTGTCCCCAGCCGTGCATCGTCTGCAGCGTGGCGATGCTGGCGCGACGCGCGCCGGCAAACAGCAGCCCGATCATCGCGGGCACGGCCGCATGGCAGTGAATCACGTGCGGGTCGCGACCGGCGCCGTAGCTGTTGTCGAGTGCGCGCACGACGGCCAGGTTTGCGGCGTGCTGCCGGTGAAACAGCGAATCCACCTGGCGGACGGGCACGCCGGCATCCTTGAGCTCGTCGAGGTAGGCCTCGTAGTTGCCATAGCCGGGCACGGCCGTCTCCGACGTCACGACGCGGACGTCGCAGCCGCCACGATGCTGTTCGAGCGCCAGATCGGCTATCACCCGTCCGGCGCCCCCCTGAAGGAACGACGCGAGGTGCAGGATTCTCATCGGACCTCTCCTGTGGGTTCTTCACGACCCGCCACATCCGGATCGAGCACGACGATGTCGACGCGCCGGTTCCGCGCGCGTGAGGACGCGTCCACGTTGGGACGCCGCGGGCGATGCTCCGCGTACCCGGCGGCCGAGAGGCGGGCCGGGTCGATGTTGCCCTGTTCGATCAGGAACTCGACGACGCGCGTCGCGCGCGCGGTCGACAGTTCCCAGTTCGAGGCAAACCTCGGGGTGGCGATGGGCACGTCGTCGGTATGCCCTTCCACACGAATGACGTTGGGGAGATCGCGCAGCCGATCGGCCAGATCGAGCATGACCCCTTCGGCCTGCGCGGACAGATCCGCCCGGCCGGCGGGAAACGACCCGGCCTCGGGCAGCGAGATGACGAGCCCGCGTGCGCTCGTCGTCATCTCGACGCCCGGCAGCGCCAGGGTGTCACCCACGACATCCTCGAACGCCAACTCGAGTTCGGATGCCGGCACTTCGGCCGCCGCGGTCGACGGCATTTCGCCGGACGCGTCAGCCGCCGTAGCGTCATCCTCTACCGGAGTCAGCACTGTGTCGGTTGTGGCCGGGGGCACCGGGGCCGTCGAGGGATCGACAACGAGCCCGGGAGCTGCGGCGTCGGGCGCGGGCGCCATGGCCGCGGCGGGCGCCAGGCCCGCGGCGTACAGGCTCGCGAAACACGCCAGGAGCAGCGTAACGATGTCCGCGTAGCCGAACAGCCAGCGGTCGCCCGATACGCGGGCGGCGTGCGGGTTCGGCACCGCGGGACGCCGGGGCCGGCTCATGCCACCTCCGAGTAGGCTGTGGCGGGCCGGCCCAGCGTGAGGTAGCCGGCCAGCCGCTCCTCGAGCACGCCTGGCGAGGCGCCGTCACGCAGGGCGAGCACACCGTCGATGATGAGCTCGCGGCGCAGCGCATCCTGCCGCGCCCGTGCCCGCAGGCGCGTGGCCAGTGGCAGGAACGCCAGATTCGCGGCGCCCACACCGAAGATCGTGGCCACGAACGCGGCGGCAATGCCGCTGCCCATCGCATCGGCGGCCGTGAAGTGCGCCATGACCCGCATCAGTCCCAGCACGGCCCCGACGATGCCGAGCGTCGGGGCGTATCCGGCCGCGGCCTCGAGCACCTGCGCGCGCTCCTCCTCCCGCTCGGCCAGTACACGCGCGTCGATCTCGATGGCCTCGCGCACGACCTGTGAGGGCAGGCCCATGACCGACAGCGACAAGGCTCGCGACAGGAACACGTCGCGCTCCGCTTCGATGTCGCGCTCGAGTGCCGCCAGTCCCTGCCTGCGCAGCTTGCGCGCGTAGTTGATGAAGGCGGGCACGAGCGCCTCGAGCGGCGGCTGCCGGCGACGAAGATCGAAGACGCCGACGACGGCGCCGCGCAGCGCCGAGGCCGGAAAACTGACGAGGAGCGCCGCCGCCGTGCCGCCAAAGACGACGATGATGGCTTCGGGCTGCAGGAACATCGAGACACTGCCGCCCATGAGCACGTGAGCCCAGGCGACAATCATCGCCCCGACAGCCAGTCCGACAATCGTCAACAAACCGGAGTTGCGCATTTCTGCCCCCTGATGATTGGCTTGCGTGCGATCGCACGCACGATCCGCGCGTCGGCCGCGGCAATGACGGCGGTGAGGTCCGGGATGGCGGCGCCGGTCGCAGCCAGATCGCCGTACACGCTGCGGATGAACTCGAGGTCGTCGGCCGTATCGACCGTGAGGCGCAGTCCCGGACGCCGCAGCGCGCCGGGCGCCACGGCACGCAGCGCGCTGAAGCGCGCGTCGCGGCGGATGAGCGAGGTCACGTGCTCGCGATCGTACGGGTCGTCGGCCAGGGCGGCCGCACGCTCCAGCGCGTCGACGGTGACCGCCTCGACGGCCGTGCCCACGGGCAGGCCGCACTCGACGACATGGTCGGCACCCACGCGATCCTGAAACGCGATCGTGCGCGTCACGGCGCCGCCGTCGACGAGCGGGTTGTCGGCCGTCGCCCGGATCACGCGTGTCAGGCCGAATGTGCGAGCGGCGCCGATGTAGCGCGCCAGTACGTCGCGTTCCTCGCCCCGAAACACCTCGGCGCCCAGGTGCCGCGCCGCTTCCTCGATTGCGTCGTCTTCCGGCTGGCGCGACGTCGCGACCACCACGGGGTACCCGGCCTGCTCGAGCCGTCGCACGCAGTGTTCGAGCATCGACCAGGGACCAATCGGCGCCAGCACCTTGCCCGGCAGCCGCGTCGATCCCATCCGGGCCTGCAGCACCGTCGCCGTCGTGCCCATCACGCCACCTCCTCGGACGCCGTCAGGGGGCGCGACGCCGAGAATCCAATCGCCTGTTCGGCGATGAACACCGACGTCTCGTAGCTCGTCATCCAGAGCCCCTCCTGGAACCAGCCGATCTTCGGCGCCACGCGGCGTCCACGCGCGAGCTGTACGAGCAGCCGCGGGAAGTCCGCGCCAGCCGCAATCGTCAGGGGAATGCCGCCGGAGAACCGCGGGTTGATCTCGAAGACGACCGGCGTGTCGTCGACGACGCGGCACTGGATGTTGATGGCGCCAACGGCCCGGATGGCGCGCGCGCACTGCACACCGAGACCGATGAGCGCGGTGTCGCGCACCGTGCGACCGCGATCGACCACGCCGGCCCGGATGACCGAACGCTCGCGCGGCACGACCGAGAGCGGTTCACCCTCGAAGTCGCACAACACGTCGATGGTGTATTCCGGCCCGTTCAGGAAGGGCTGCAGGACAGGGTCGGCAACATAGTCGAGGAAGAACGCGAGCTCTCGCGTGCTGCGCACCGGGAACGCCGCCACGCCGCCGCGCCCGATACGCGGCTTGATGAAGAGCGGAAACGCGAGGTCGGCGGGCAGGTCACCCGGCAGCCAGGTCGGCGCCGCCGCCACACCGTGCGCATCGAGGAGGCGCCAGGTCTCGAGCTTGTCGTTGCACGCTCGCGTGGACGCCGCCGGTGACACCGCCACGCGGACGTGCTCGGCGAGCAGGCGCGGCGCAGCCTCCGCCAGCGTCGTCAACTCGTCGTCGATGGTGGGAACCAGCAGCCCGATACGCTCGGCGCGGCAGATCTCGAGCAGCGCATCGACGTAAGCGGGATCGTCGGCCAGTGGCACCTGGTAGGAGCGGTCAGCAACGTAGACGGCCGGCGACAACGGGTTGACGTCGGCGACGACCACGGCTCCCCCGCCGGTCTGTCGCAGCGCCCGCTGGAACGCCTGGACGAGCGGCACCCGCCGGGACCCGGCGGTGACCAGCACGTTAAGCGACACGGTTTGCCTCCCCGAGCACGCGGCGGTCGACGTGGGCTGGCGTGATGGATTCGCCCCGGGCCGCGGCCCTGGCAAGCGGTTGTCCAATCAGCGAGAAGAGCGCCGACGGTGGCAGGCCTGAGCCCGGCCGCAGTGCCACGAGGTCGTCGGCCGCCAGCACGTGGCCGGCCGCAAGATCACGCGCCGCGCAAAGCGAGCGCCGGCTGGCCATGGCGTTGGCCGATTCGGCCGCGAGACACGCCTTGCGACCCGACCCGAGCGCCGACCACGCTCGTCGTCCGGCCCGGATGGCGGCGGCCAGTTCGGAAGGCGTGCTCGACACGGCGCGATCGACGGCATCGGTGTCGTCCTCCTGCACCAGGTGCCGTTCGTAGATTGACGCGCCGAGCCCGACGGCGATCGGCAGCGCGAAGGCGTCTTCCCCATGGTCGGACAACCCGACGGGCACGCGACATTCGGCCGCCAGCGTGCGGATGGCGAGCAGGTTCTCGCTCCCGCGTGGTACGGGATACGCCGAGACGCAATGCAGAAGCGCGACATGGTCGCCGCCCGCGAGGCGCGCGACGGCCAGCGCATGGTGTGCCTCGGCGAGCGTCGACATGCCGGTCGACATGATGAGCGGCTTGCCCGTCGCGGCCACGCGGACGATCAGCTGATCCCACGTGAGGTCGCCGCTGGCGATCTTGTAGGCGTCGACGCCCACCCGCTCCAGCATGTCGACGGCCGATTCGGAGAACGGCGTCGCGATGATCTTCAGTCCGCGCAGCGAGGCGCGTTCGGCGACGGCCCGGTGCGCGGCTTCGTCGAGCTCGAACTGCCGGAAGAAGTCGACGAGCGACGAGGCCCGCACGTGGACCGGCGGGGGACATGACGGAGCGACGAGCTCGTCAGCCACGATCGTCTGCAGCTTCACGGCATGCGCGCCTGCGGTGGCCGCCGCATCGACGAGCGCCAGCGCCCGCTCGATCGAGCCGCCGTGGTTCAGGCCGATCTCCGCGATGACGAACGGCGGTATGTCCTCGGCCACCCGACGACCGGCGATGGCAATGGCGGGGTGTTCAAGCGGCATGACTCTTCGAAGCCTCCTGGATCAGCGATGTGGCAAGCGCCGGCACGTCGGCGAGCCGTTCGACGACGGCACGCGCCGCCGTGGCGGGCGCGTCCCGGTGCCATGCGAGGCAGCGCACCGGCAGCATGCCGGCTCCGAGCGCGCCGGCGACGTCGCAGCGCTCGTCGTCTCCCACGAAGACCGTGCGCGCGGCCGGGACCGACAACTGGCGTGCGATGTGGGCAAAGGCCTCTGGCGCCGGCTTGCCCTCGCCGCGTCCCACAGTGGACGCGAAGGTGACCACGTCGACGAGGGGCGCGATGCCCAGTGCGGCAACCTTGGCGGCCTGGATCGACTGCGGCCCGTTGGTGAGCACGCCCAGCCGCCATCCCCCGGCGCGCAGCCGGTAGAGCACGCGCGCCGCTGCGGACGGCAGGCGCAGGCTGGGCGCGTGGTATCGCAGGACGTCGACGAGCTCGGGCAGCCAGGTCGCCGGCAGGTCGTACTGCGCCAGGCATGCCTGCAGTTCGCGGCCGCGATCGCGCCCGTGCGACGCACGGGCCATGGCGGCAAACCCGAGCCGCGCATCGAGCCCGGCGCGTTGTTCGAGGTGGCGCGCCACCGCAAGCAGGCCACTCAGCCTGAACCGACGATAGGGATAGAGCGTGTCGTCGAGATCGAAGACGACCGCCCGGCTGTCACGCCGCATGACGCACTCCTCGGGAGATGGATGAATCGACCAGGTGCTGGAGCCGGGCCGCCACGCGCTCGGTGCCTCCCGCATCAACCGCACGCGCGGCGGCCGCCGCGTGCACCGCGGCGAGATTGGGGTTGTCGAGCAGCAGCTGGACGGCCCGCGCGACGGCGGCAGGCGTCGTACGCCCCGCGGTGCGAACCGCACCGAGGCCAACGGCCGCGTCGATGGCCGGCCGCTGCGCGGGGACGACAGCCACCGCCACGGTTGGCGTGCCGAGGGCGCACGCTTCGTACAGCGTCACGCCGCCATTGACGACGGCGACGGTGGTTGTGGCCAGGGCGTCGGCGAGCCCGTCGGAGGCCTGAAGCCACCGACAGCCGTCGGGCAGGCGGCGCGGTGGCGCGGCCACGAAACCGGCAGCCAGGTCGATGCGCAGGCCCGGCGTGGCGCGTGCGAGTTCGCCGGCAATGGCGGCTCCGAGCCGTCGCACGTGCGCGCCGCCCCCGAGCGCGATCAGCACCCGACGCGCGTGCCGCCGCAGCGGCCTGGCTCGCCGCGTCGCGATCGAACGCGGCAGGATGACCCATCCGGGCCCCGCCAGCCGGTATCGGCGGGCGTCGGGCCGCGCGACGAAGCCGCCGTCGATGATCAGATCCGCGTCGAGCCCATGGGCGTCGCCGTCAGCAACGACCGCGACGGGAATCCGGGCCGCCCGCGCCATCCGCACCCAGCGCTCACGATGCGCGGACGAAGGATCGTCGATGACGATCAGGTCGGGCAGCAGGCTATCGACGAGGCGCGCGCCCCGGTGCACGGTCCAGCCGAATCGGACGGCCGTTGCCGTCGCGGCCGAGGCCCCGCGCAACGCGAGTTCACGGCGCGAGCCCAGCGCGTCGGCCAGGACACCCGCGCGCATGAGATGACCGAAGCCAAGGTCGGGGCCGGCAGCGGCGACGAAAAGGACGAAGGGCGGGCGGCGCATCATCTCAAACTCCAAAGACTCCTCGGAATGCCGCGATCACCTGATCTATCTGCGCGTCGGAGTGCGCAGGCGAGAGCGGCAGCGACAGGACCGTGTCGGCAATGCGCTCGGCGGCCGGATAGCGGCCGCGGCGGTAGCCGAAGCGATTGCGGTAATAGCTGTGCAGGTGGACGGCGTCGAAATGGACGCTCGACGCGACCCCGGCGGCGGCCAGGCGATTGGCCACTTCATCGCGGGTCAGGCCGGCGGCGGCCTCGTCGATCAGCACGACATAGAGGTGGCAGGCGTGGATGCTGCCGGGGCCGACCGGTGCGAGCATGGCGACGGGCAGGTCAGCGAACGCATCGTCGTACCGTGCGCAGATCTCGGTGCGGCGCGCGTGGTTCCGACCGACGGCGGCCAGCTGGTGCAGGCCGATCGCGGCCTGCAGGTCCATCATGTTGTACTTGTAGCCAGGCACCACGACGTCGTAGCGCGAGGGCCGTACGCGCTGGTGGCGCGACCAGGCCGGCCGCGTCATGCCGTGCAGCGACAGCGTGCGAATCCGTTCGGCCGCCTCCGCCGAGGCCGTCGTCACCATGCCGCCCTCTCCGGTCGTGACGTTCTTCGTGGCGTAGAAGCTGAAGCAGGTGAAGTCGCCGGTCGTGCCAATCTTGCGACCGTCCGACACACCCTCGACGCAGTGCGCCGCGTCCTCGATGACGACGAGCCCGCGCCTGTCGGCGATGGCGCGAATCGCAGCGACATTGGCGGGACGACCGCCGTAGTGCACCGGGATGATGGCGCGCGTCCGCGGCGTGATTGCCGATTCGATGGCCAGCGGATCGATGTTGGCGGTGAGCGGATCGACGTCGGCGAAGACGGGCGTCGCGCCCGTGTGGACGACGGCGTTGGCCGTCGCGCAGAACGTGAGCGGTGTCGTGATGACCTCGTCGCCCGCGGCGATCCCCGCGGCGAGCAGCGACAGGTGCAGCCCGGCGGTGCACGAATTGAGCGCCACGGCGTGCGCGGCGCCGATGTACTCGGCAAACGCCTGCTCGAAACGACGCACGCGTGGACCGGTCGACAGCCATCCCGACTCGAGCGTCGCGATGACTTCGGCGGTCTCCTCCGGCCCGATTGCCGGGGGGGAGAACGACACGATGTCGGTGGCAAGCGCCGTCTTCATGCCGCTCGCCCGCCCGGGTCGGTCGGCTCGCCCAGGATCTCGAACACCAGGCGCCACGCCGCCAGCACGCCGACGAGGCCGGTGTCGATGACGCCAGCCAGCTCCTGCCAGTCGCGTTCGAGCTGCCGGCCGATGAGCATCGTCAGCGTCGCGTGCGTTCTGGCTTCGGCGTCGAGTTCGTAATCCGCGCAGAGCGACTCGATGTCGGTGCCGATCGCCTCGGCGGTCATGGCGGCCAGCTTCAGCAGCGTCTGCGTGCTCTGCACCAGGTCGGCCAGTCCCGCCTGCGCCTCGTCGAGACTGTGGCGGCGGAAGCGCCGGGCGACGTCGCGCGCCTGCGCGTCGAGCGCCGTCAGGCTGTCGAGCGCCGTATCGACGGCCTCGCGCACGAGCGCGGATGTCGGCAGCGGCCCATCGGAAACGACCGTGGGCAGGAGGAGCGGCCGGGCGGTCTGCCGGCTGTCGATCGTCGGTCGTCCGACACCATCGGGCCGGAAGTCCGTCACCCGCGGCGCGGGGGCTGAAACGGGGCGAATTTGAAAACCCTGCGAAAACGGGCGCATTCTGGCCCGTTCCTCTCGACGATGGGTTCCGACAGTGGACGTCATGACCGACATGGGACACCTTCCGCGGGGAGAGAAAGGCGAGATCCCTGCCAGTCGGGGCTAAAGAAAGCGGGAGGGGGCCCGATTTATTCACACAGCCGGGCAAACAGGTCGCGGCGGGCTGGCTAGGACGCCGGCTGGGTTACTCAAGGAGGATTCTCAATGGCTTCGTTCTCAGTCGTATCGAACGTCTCGGCGGTCAATGCCCAGGCGAACCTGAACACCACCAACATCGGCCTGCAGAAGGCGCTCGAGCGTCTGTCGAGCGGCTACCGCATCAACCGCTCCGGCGATGACGCGGCCGGCCTCGTCGTCGCGAACCAGTACCGTTCGGAAGTCGCCGTGCTGACGCAGGGTCTGCGCAACGCGGGTGACGGCCTGTCGTCGCTCCAGATCAAGGACGGCGCGCTCAACAACATCGCCGTGCTGCTCGATCGGCTCTCGAGCCTGGCGACGCAGTCGGCCTCGGCGAGCTCGTCGGTCGACCGCACGATTCTCGACGCCGAGTTCCAGGACGTCATCACGGAAATCGACCGCGAGGCGGCCGTGGCCGGCCTCGAGGCCGAACAGGGCTTCTCGGTGTTCGTGAGCGCCGGCACCAACGGCACGATTGGCGGCACGATCGGCGCCGTCGACACGACGACGCTGGCAATCGGCAGCCTGTCGGTCGACACGGCGGAGAACGCGGCGGCGGCCGTCGACGAGATCACGGCGGCGGTGGCCATCCTCGGCAGCTCGCAGGCGACCGTCGGCACCATCCAGAACCGCCTGCAGTTCGCGATGACGCTGGCACAGTCGCAGATCGTCAACAACAAGGCGGCCGAGAGCCGCATCCGCGACGCGAACATCGCCGAGGAATCGGCGAACCTGACGCGCTACAGCATCCTGACGCAGAGCGGCATTGCGGCCCTCGCGCAGGCCAACTCGATGACCGGATCGGTCCTCGCGCTGCTGCGGTAGTCCCCGCTCACGCGGACGGGCGGTAGCCGCTGGCTTCCGCCCGTCCCGATTTCCGGGCCCGGCCTGGACGCGTCTTCACCATGAGCACTGGCATCACCTTCAGCGGATTCAACGACATCGACTTCAACACCGTGTTGAATGCGATGATGGCGCATGCCAGCCTGCCGCTCACGACGCTGCAGAACCGCCAGACGGCACTGAAGTCCCAGATCACCACATTCGACACGCTCCGGGCCGAGATCGAGTCGGTCCGGAAGGCCGCGTCCGCACTCGGCTCGATGGAGTCGGTGTCGACGATGGCTGCGACCACGAGCGACGCCTCGATCGCGCGCGTCTCGAGCACCTCGGCCGCCACGGCCGGGCACTACGACGTGGTCGTCACGAGCCTGGCGCGCGCGCAGGTCACCGCGTCGACCGAAACATTTGCCGATGCGGACACCACGGTCGTGGCGGCCGGCGGCACGCTGACGATTGGCGGCATCGCCGTGGCGCTGACCGGCGACACGACGCTCCAGGGCCTGGCCGATGCCATCAACGAGACCGAGGACATCGGCGTCACGGCGTCGGTCGTCCGGACCGGGCCGGATGGCTACCGCCTGGCGCTCTCGAGCACGCTCACGGGCGTCGAGCACGCCTTCGCCGTCGACAATGCGCTGACGGGCGGTGTCGGCATCTCCTTCGGCGCCAACGCGGTCACCGCCTCGGACGCCGCCATCACGATCAACAACATCGCCGCGACCAGCAGCTCGAACACGTTCGACAATGTCGTGCCGGGCGTGACGCTGACCGTGCTGCGAGCCGACGCGGCGACAACCGTCGCGGTCGACGTGGCGTCCGACAGTTCGAAACTGGCGGCCAAGGTCGAGGCGTTCGTCGAGTCCTACAACCGCATCGCCGCATTTCTCGACGCCCAGCGGGTGACGGCGGGCACCGGCGACAACAGGAGCATCGGGCACGACCCGCTGCTGCGCCAGTTGCGCGGCGCCCTGCGGACGCAACTGCTCGGCGCCCATGGCAGCGAGACGTTCACGCGCCTGTCCGAAGTGGGCGTGATGTTCACGCGCGACGGCCGGCTCGAGCTCGAGCGGTCGACGTTCGACGCCGCGGTCGCCGCCGACGGCGACCAGGTCCGCGCGCTGTTTGCCGGCGAAGGCGGCGCCTTCCCCGCCATCGAGACGATGCTCGCCGACTACACGACGGCCGCGGGCATGATCTCGACAGCCAAGGATCGGCTGAACCGGCAGATCGCGACGATGGACAACCAGATCCTGGCGATGCAGTCGCGGCTCGCGCTCCAGCGCGACGCGCTGCAGCGCCAGTTCACCGAAGCCGACGCCGCGATGTCGCGGCTCAAGAGCCAGTCGAGCGCACTCGCCGGCATCGGCAGCTGACGCCGGACACGGGCCGGCGACCACCACCGTTCTCACAGGTTTCAGACATGGTTCACGCAAGCCGGGCAGCCCAGCACTACCAGCAGACACAGGTGCGATCGAGCAGTCCGCTCGAACTCGTGGTGCTGCTCTACGACGGGGCGCTGCGTGCGACAGCCGCGGCCGCCGACGCAATGGAGCGGCGCGACATCCCCGCACGACGCGACGCGATTTCGCGCGCGCTGGCCATCATCGGCGAGCTCCAGAGCACGTTGAACATGGACCAGGGCGGCGCGCTGGCCATTGAACTGGACCGGCTCTATACATGGATGACCGACGCGCTCGTGCAGGCCACCGTCACGCAGAGTACCGAACCCATCCGCGACGTGCGCAAGGTGCTCGAGACGCTGCGGGAAGGCTGGCAGCAGATCGCGGCCGCCAGACCGGAGTCGGCCGCATGACGCCCGACGAAGCCGAACGACTGCTGGCGCAGTACCGCGCCGGTATCGACGCCCAGCTCAACCTGCTGCGCCAGCTGGCCGACATCGCGCGCCGACAGCGCGAGGTGACCGCCGCGGCCGACTTCGAGGCGTTCGGGCGCGTCGCCGACGAGCGCGATGCCATCATGCGCAGCATCGTCACGCTCGAGGATGGCCTGCGGACGCTGCGGCAGGAACTGACGATTCACCGCGATGTCGCCTCGCAGCTCGACCGGTACGCGGAGGTCGTGGCGCGCCATCGCGATGCCACCGACCTGGTCAACGCGATCCTGTCGACCGACCAGCAGTCGATCTCGGCGCTGGCCGATGCCGAACTGGCACGCCGCAGCGCCATGGCCAGCCTCGAACGCGGCGAATCCACGCTCGCCGCCTATCGCCGCGTGCTCTCGCCGCCGGTGTCGAGCGCCCGGCTCGTCGACAAGATCGGCTGAGCGCCTCCGGCGGCCCGGGCTTCCCGAAGCGACGGCGTTCGCGCCGGCCAACGGCCGACGCGTCAGCGCCGGCGCGGGCCCGAGTACGCCGCCCCTGAAGCTGCAGCATCCACGAGGTCCGGTCGCGACAGCCTCGACGCCGCGTCCACGCTCGACGCCGCACTGCAAGGCATGGCTGCGACGATGAACGACGCGGTCTGGCGGAATCCGGAAGACACGTAGAGATCCATGGCAGGTGTGTTGCGCGACGAGACGAGCAGCGTGACCCGCTCGTAGTGCGGCGCCGCCGACGCGAGCGCCTGGCGGAGCAGGCGTCGGCCGTGGCCCTGACGCCGGCAGGCCGGATCGACAACCATCTGCGCGACATGGGCGGTCGCCGGCCCGAGATCGGTCAGCATGATGGCCGCGTGCAGGTCGCCGTCGGGGCGGCCGGGCTCGACGGGCACGACACAGCTCGCCTCCGGCAGGAACCAGCCACAGCCGGCACTCTGCACGAGACTGGCGATGTAGCCGCGCCATTCGTCCGGGGTGCCGCCCGGCGCAAAGGCGCGGACGCCTGGCGCGTCGGCATACGCCCGCGCGCACAGGCGCGCCATGGCCTCGTCGTGTCGGTCCCATCGCCAGACCGGGCCGTCGTCGCTGGTGGCCGTGCGCGCGAGCGGGGCCTCCATGTAGCGATACTCGTCGACGTCGAAGCCGCGATCGCGCAGGACATCGTCCAGGCCCGGCGTGGCGGCACGCGCACAGATGACCACCGTGCGCGACGCTCGTGCCTCGGCAGACGCCAGGATGCCGTCGACGAGCAGGCCCGCCGTCGCGGCATCGGGTGCCGCAACGGCCATCACCTGCAGGTGTCCCTGGTGTCGGAGGAATGCGGTCCACGCGCGTGTGCGACCGGAGGGATCGGTGGCCACGAGGCCGGGCAACTGTCCGGCCTGCCGTGCCGGCTCGATGACGCGCCACGATTCAGCCACGCTCCAGTGGAGCTTGTCGCGCCAGCTTCGCGCCTCCGCGTCGACGAGCGGCACGATGTCGGCCGCGTGACACAGCCGCCAGTCGCGCAGGGCGAGCGTCATGACTTCGGTGTGCCGAGCGGGGGCGTCACTCCACGACGCAACCGGGCGACCAGCCCGGGAATGGCATCGGGCGCCGAGGCGGCGGCCGCGTTGGCCGCGCGAATCTGGTCGTACACCTCGCGACGGTGAACCGACACGTGCGAGGCGGCGGTCACGCCAATCCGGACGCTGTCGCGCCCGACGCGAAGCACCGTGATCTCGATGCCGTCGCCAATGACGATGGCTTCGTCAACCTTCCGTGTGAAGACCAGCATTGTCAGCCCAGCGGCAGCGGATGATCGGTCCGGTACTGGCTCTCGGCGGCGATGACCTGGATGCCGCGCATGGTGCCGGGATTGATGACGACCGGCGCACGGAGGTTCGCCGTGGCCGACCCGTCCTCCCGTGCGGCGACGATGGCGAGCCAGAGCAGCGTGTCGCGATCGTCGGCCGACAACCGCTCGAGATCGACGCGGTCGAGTGTCGCCTGGTACCCGCGGTCGACCATGCGCGGGTCGATCGCGACAAACGACGGTCCGCCATCGGCCATCCCCCGCATCACCGTGAACGGCTGCATATCCGATGAGGCCAGCAGCATGAATTGATGGTGATCCTCGAACCCCGGGAGGCCTTCGGCAAACGTCACAACCCCGTCAACCGCGGACTGATTCATCGAAGGTAATCCAGAAGAGACTGTCGTTCAGCGGTGCTCACGGCGCCGAGCGCCGCCCGATACGCCGTTTCGGCCTGGGTCAGGCGCGTGGCGGCCTCGGCCATATTCGCATCTTCGAGGGCGCCGCGGCGAACTTCGGCGGCGTGACGCAGCGAAGCGAGCCGGATGGCCGCCTCATCGATCCCCTGTTCGTCGGCGCCAAGCGAACCGATGGCGCGCTGCGTGCGGGCGAACGTGCGCTCCACGGCGGCGGCCCCGGCGTCGATGCCCGCTCCGTCGCCGGCCTCAATCGCGTCGGCAAGCGCCGTCAGTTCGGTCAACACGTCGGTGGCGTCGCTCCCCTGCAGGATCGCGCCGCCGTCGAACGTGATGGCCACGGTGCGACCACGTTCGACTTCGACCCGACTGGTCGCGCCATTGCCCTGATAGGTCCAGACCCCGCCCACCTGGGCCCAGGCCGGCTGGTCGACGTTCGTCCCGGCGAAGAGCGAGACGCCGCGGAACGTCGTATTGATGTCGGCGGCAATCGCGTCGCGCAGGCTGCGTACGCGCTCGGCCGCGGCGAGGCGGGACGCGTCGTTGACGTGGGCCCCGCGCGCGCTCATCGCGGCCACGCTGGCCGCCGTCAGCTTGTCCGACAACCCGGCGAGCACCGCGTCGGCCGCCGCCAGCTGTGACGCGGCCGATTCGCTGGTGCGCTTGTAGGCGTCGATGGCGCCAATCGCGGCGCGTTCGCCAATGGCCTGCTGCACGGCCAGTGGATCGTCGCCCGCGCCGGCCACCCGCTTGCCCGAAGCCAGCTGCCGCTGCGCGATCGACAGGTCCCGGTTCGCCGTGTTGATCGACGCCAGGCCGTCACGGATGACGTCGAAGATGATTCGCATTTACCGCACCATCGCCATGAGCGTATCCAGCGTGTCCACAATCGTCGTGAAGTAGCGCGCGCTGGCCTCATAGGTCCGCTGGAACCGCATGAGGTTGGCGGCCTCCTCGTCGAGCGACACGCCCGACTGCTGATCGCGCAGCCGCTGGAGCTGGCGAACGATCTGGTCGCGCGTCCCCGAGGACACCTCGGTCGCGCGCACGTCGGCGCCGACTTCGTACACGAAGCTGGCCCACACATCGGCGGCCGTCGCCGTGCCGCCATCCATGACGCGCGATTCGCGCAGCGCGGCAATCGCACGCGCCGTTTCGTTGTCGCCCACCGCGCCAGTGCCCGATCCGGCCACCCGCTGCGGATCGGCCGCGACAGCCGCCGATACGCTGAAGGCCGCCGCGGCGCCGGCCACCGCGCCGGGTGCCGTGAAGAAATCGCCGCCGGCCGCGCCGGTCGCGTCGAACCCGGCCGCGTGCAGCGCGTTGACCTGCGTCGCAATGTCATAGGCCAGCTGATCGAGCCGTCCCTGGTAGCGCGGCAGTGCCTCGTCGCGCAGGCCAAGCAGCCCGCCGATGCGCCCGCCCGTGAGGCGGGTCGTCACGTCGTGGTCCGCCAGGCTCAACTGGACGAACCCCGACGGCGGCTGCGGCGTGATGGTCATGTCGTATGACGACGACCCGACCACCATCGCGTACCCGCTGGCCACCGTGACGTCCACCGCGCCGTCGGAGCGATTGAGGACCGTCACGTCGGCCAGTTCCGCCATCCGCTGCGTGGCCACGTTCCGTTCGTCGCGCAGCGCATCGATGTCCGGGCCTGTCGATCCCCCGCCGGTGATGCGCGCGTTGAGCTGCGCCACCTTGGCGGCCAGCTGGTTCAACTCGCCGACCGAATCGCGGATGGAGCGATCGGTGGCGCGCTGGGCCTCCGACATGTCGGCCGAGAGCGATCGGAACGCCTGGCCGAGCTCCTGCCCCTCGCGCACGACGGCATCGCGCGCGGTGGCCGAAGTGACATCGGTCGCCAGCAGCGAGAATCCGTCGAAGAATGCCGTGAGCCGCTGATCGATCGAGGTGCCCGGCAGGCCGACGGCCGCCTCGATGCCGCGCAGGCCGTCGAGCGCCGCCTGATCGCGCGACTTGCCCGCCTGCTCGTGTCCGATGCGCGATTCGATGTAGAGGTCGCGGAGCGCCCGAATCTGTACCACCTCGACGCCGCGGCCGGCGCTCGACGGATCGCTCGGCGCGCGTTCGGCCAGCTCGAGTCGGCGCCGGACGTACCCCGGCGTGTTGATGTTGGCGATGTTCTGGCCGGTGACATCGAGGCCGGTGCGCGCGGCGGTCAGGCCGCTGGTCGCCGAGCTGAGACTGTCGAGCAGGCCTGCCA
>JBIQJY010000047.1:17663-26487 GCA_044507065.1 Acidobacteriota bacterium | reverse complement strand
GGCTGCTTCGTCATCGGATCGGTCGGCACCGTCGGCGCCGCCTCCCACGCGTCGAGGTTCGGCACGACGAGCATCACGCCGTACATCCGCACCCAGTGGCCCGGAAACGTGCAGACGAACACGTACTCCCCGGGCGCGTCGGGCGCCGTGAAGCCAAGCCGCTCGGTGTTGCCCTGCGTGATGAGAGCCGTGGCCTCGATGACCTCGGGCACGTCAGGCACGAACGGCTTGACGGCCGGATCAGCCGGCATCGGCATCGCGCCGCCTGTGGTCCCCACCAGCTCGAGCGACCCCGGTGCGCCGATGACAACGTTGTGCGGCATCGCATCGGGATTGAAGAAGACAATCTGCACGGGCTTGCCGGCCTCGACGACGAACCAGCGGAGATCGAAGGCGACCTGCTCCGGGAGCGTCTCGAGCCGGACCACGCGGACGCCGAGCGCGCGCAGTTCCGCCCGCAGTGCACGCGCCCGATCGTCGGGCAAGGCACCTGCCAGCCGATCGGCCAGTCCGATGGCATCAATCGCGTCGCGGCCGGCACGCTCGTCGGGCGACAGCGCCGTCGTGCGCGCGATCACGGCGCGGATGAGCGGCTCAATGACACCTGCCGGCCAGGCCTCGCGCCGGATGCGCGCGACGCCGCCGATTGCCGCGGCCACCGCTTCGGCCGATCGCGGCCGCGCCACCTCCGCCGCCAGCCGCACGAACGCTGCCGCATCGGGCTCGACGATCGCCACCGCGGCCACGGCCGCAACGTGCTCGTCATCGCTCGCCGGCGAATCGACCACGCCGGCCACCCGCGCGACCAGGTCGCGACGCAGACCATCGACCTCGGGTGAGGCCGGGAGAAACGCGAGCCCGCGCAGCAGGTCCGCGCGGTGCTCGTCGCGCGTGCCGGCCTCCCACGCCCGGTCGGGACTCCCGTCGGCGATCATCATCGCCACGTAGGCCCCCTGACGCACGAACGACGCGTCGCCATCCTTCGCCATCGCGGCGGCCAGACCCTCGCGAGCCGCCGCCAGATCGGCCGCGGGTTGCGCCAGCAGCAGGCGCAACAGCGGCGCGGCCGCCTCGGCGTTGGGCGACCGCCGCAGCGCCTCGATCAGGACGTCCGTCCGCGACGCCTTCTCGAGCCCCATCAGCGCCGTCATCGCTTCCTCGCGAACGACGTCATCCATCGCCGGACGCGTGAGCAGCGCGTAATACACCGGCACATACCGCCCATCGTCCGGCCGCCGCTCGACCCGCGCGAGCTGATGGTCGGCAAGGCGCCGCAGCTGATAGTCGATGGCGACGGGAGACTGATCGAGCAGGATGCGCGGCGGTGGAGTGTCCTGAGCGGCGCCACCGGAGGCGCCACTCACGCACAGCGTCAGCGCGACGACAAGCAAACGACAGAAGACGGACACAGAACCGTACCTGACGTGCCCAACGTACCTGACGTACCTGACGTTCCCACCGTCATCGCATAAACCCGTCCAGCGTCTCCATCGTCCGGTCGAGCGTGTACGACAGGAACCGGTCCTGCGGATGATCGAGCGACGTCAACGCGACGGCCGCGGCCTCGGGCGACTGGAAGAAACTCGCCGCGCGGATGGCCTCGAGGCGCACCGCCGGATGCGGATCGGCTGCCAGCGTCTTGAGCGTCACGAGCGGGCTCGTAACGCGGTCGCGCCAGTAGCACAGCACACGCGTCGCGGCGGCCCGCGCCCAGGGCTCGGGCGACTTCAGCATCCGATCGAGCAACGGCTCGTCCACGCGGTTGTGCCACTGGTGCACCCAGAGCGCTTCCATCAGGTGATGCTGATAGTTCGGATCGGAGGGATCCAGGGCGGCAATCCACGTGCGGACGGCGGCGATGACCTCGTCCGTGCTGCGTTCGCCCAGTTCGATCTTCGCGCGATACCGTACACGGTTCTCGGGCACCTTCAGCAGATCGAGCAGGTCGGCAATGGGTGCGCCGTCGATGCGGGCGGGCGTGAGCAGCGTCCGCCCGACGGCCGTCACGCGGTAGACGCGTCCGTGCAGCCGATCGCGCGACCTGTCGCGCAGGTTGTGCTGCATGTGGCCCACGATCGGGTTGTGCCAGTCGAGGAAGTAGAGCGCGCCGTCGGGACCGACCTCGGCATCGACGGGTCGAAAGTTCGTGTCGGCCGACTGCAGGATCGGATCGGCCTCGTCGATCTTCAGCCCGGCGCCGTCTTCACTGAACCGGTAGCTGAGCAATCCTCGGAAGCCGATCGTGTTGAGCACGATCAGGTTGCCCTGCATCGATTCGGGGAAGTGCCGGCTCGACAGGATCTCGGCGCCACCGACGGGACGCACGCGGATCTCACCCGGCCGCGGCGCCTTCGTGCTCTCCATGGCCGGGTAGTACTTCTTCGTCGAGAACGACGGACCGTAGTAGGTCTGGCCGCCCGTGGCGTCGAAGATGAAGTTGCGGCCCCAGTGATCCCAGACGTGCCCGTGCGGGTTCGGGAAGTTCATCGGGACGAACGTCTCGAGCTTCCACGTGCGGGGCTCGAACCGGTAGACGCCGCCATCGGCCTGGCGCAGCGTCGGCGCCCAGGGCGTTTCGACCTGCGTGCGATGGAAGATGCCCTCCTGCATGTAGAGCGCGCCGCCCGGATCGAACGTGAAGCTGTTGATGGCGTGGTGCGTGTCGGCCGTGTCGAAGCCGTGCAGCAGCGTCTCCTTCTCGTCGTAGACGTCGTCGCCGTCGGTGTCCTTCAGGAACACGAGGTTGGGCTGCTGGGCCACGAGCACGCCGCCGTTGTGGAACTCGAACCCCGTCGGATTGTGCAGGTCGCCGGCAAAGACCGTCCGCTTGTCGGCCCGGCCGTCGCCGTCACTGTCCTCGAGGATCAGCAGCTTGTCGTCCATCGGCGTCTTCGGGCGCCAGTGCGGATAGTTCTTCCACACCGCCACCCACAGCCGGCCGCGTGTATCGAAGGCCATCTGGACCGGATTCACCAGTTCGGGGAACTCGGCTTCCGAGGCAAACAGGTTGACGGCCAGCCCGTCGCCGACGGTCATCTTCGCGATGGCATCCTCGCCGGAGGTGAACGGATCGGCGGTGGCGAGATTGGTCCCCGCGTCGACGAGGGACGGCGTATTGGCGTCATCGACGGGCGGCACGGCCGGGCCCGACGGACCGCCACGCGCAATGCGCCAGATGCGCTCGTCGCGGTTGCGCGTCATCACATCGAGCACGGGCAGCTCGCGCTGCAGCGTGTCGTAGTTGCTCGGCAGCACGTCCTCGGGCGGCGTCGACGCGGCCGTCTTCGCATCGACGTTGCGCGGATTGCCGCGCACGAACGTGAGGAAGGCGCGATCGCCGTAGGTCGAGTAGCCGTCGGTGACACGGTAGCGGTGGAACCAGTGGAAGTTCTTGTCGACCACCGCCTCGCGCAGCCGCTCGAGGAATGCGGCATCGCGCTGCGGCGCCGGCATGCCGAACAGCAGGCCATCGATCATGCTCGCGAGCATCCAATTGCCGCGCGCATTGAGGTGTATGCCGTTGATGGTGAACGGCAATGCGCCCGCCTGGCGTGCACCGCTGTACATCCCCATCGACGACGAGAAGAGATCGACGAACGTCACGCCGGCCGAGGCGGCTTCCTCGCGCATCGCGCGGGCGTAGAGCTGGAGCCGCGCGTTACTGGCCGACCCGTCGGGCAGATTGGGGTTACCGATGTCCTCGTGCGCGATGGGCGAGAACAGCACGATGCGCGGGGCGCTCTCGCCGTTGTAGCGCTGGGCGAGCGTGTGCGCGAGCCACGCGCGCAGGTCCTCGCGGAACTTCGGCAGCCCGGCCTCACCGGCAAACGACTCGTTGTAGCCGAAGAACGCGAAGATGACGTCGGCCTGCGTCTCCACGCCCTCGAGCCGGTTGTCCGTGCGCCCGCCGATCGGCTCGGCCTTGCCGCTCAGCCACTCGTCGGGCGTGCCAAAGCCCTTCGAGCGCAGCCGCGTCGTGATTTCATCGCCACTGAACGCCAGGTTGCGGAACGTCAGATCATGCGTCGGGAACCGCGCGTGGATCCGTGTCTCGAGCCAGCCGTCGGTCTGCAACCGCTCGGCGAGCGTATTGCCGATGATGGCGATGTGATCGCCCGGGTGCAGCTCGAACGCCACCTGGCGCCCGGCTGCCGGTATGGCCGCCTCGCGGCCAACCGCCGGTATCGCCGCCTCCCAGCCCGCCATGTCGGAGGGCTTCATGCCTTTGACCCACCCATCGAA
Organism: Acidobacteriota bacterium; assembly: GCA_044507065.1. GTDB lineage: Bacteria > Acidobacteriota > Vicinamibacteria > Vicinamibacterales > SCN-69-37 > SCN-69-37. The sequence continues at coordinate 22,245 of JBIQJY010000047.1, read as the reverse complement.
GTCGTAGCGCGTGGGATTGTAGGGCCCCACCAGGCTCACGTCGTTCGTGCCTGTGATGGCCGACTCGAGGCCGGCCGCCCACAGGATGCCGTTGACGGCCATGCGACGGAATCCCTCGTTGCGCAAGTCCTCCGACGCCCCATGCGTCGTCGTGAACACGCGGCCTTCCCGGCCTGATGCGCCGCGATAGGTGCGCGTCCAGGCCACGGGCAGTTCGTCCTTGCCCGCCGCAGGCTTCGCGTCGGGCGTCATCCCGTCGAGGATCCGGCCGCGTGCCAGCACGACGCTGCCCTCGATGGGATGCGCCGTGTAGCCACCCGATTCCACCCACATGTCCGTCACGCCGCGCAGGATCGGGTGCGAGGCCTGCGACGGCTCGATGACCAGCCGCGAGCTCTGCTTGTGATTCGTGCCGTAGTGGCTCACCCAGGTCTCGCCCAGGATCTGGCGGCCGAATCCGCCCGCGTAGTCCGGATTCTTGTTGTTCCAGGTGTACTTCGCGAACGGCGATCCCTCGCGCCGGATCTGGAACGCGTGCGTCGCCGTGCGGAAGCCCACGACCGGACGGCCGCTGTCGACGTAGTCGACGATGTGCTGCATCTCGGCGTCGGGAAACTCCTGGAAGCGCGTGAAGATGACGAGCAGGTCGGCCGTCTTCAACGCCTCGAGTCCCGCGATGTGCGAACTGCCGGGGTTGATGGTCCCGGTGGCCGGATCGGTCGTGAGGAAGACGCTGGAGCGGAAACCGTAGTGCCGCGCGAGCAGCCGTGCGAGCGCCGGCAGCGATTCCTCCGACCGGTACTCGTGGTCGCCGGCGATGAACACGATGTGGCGACCGGCACCGGGTCCCCCGGTGCCTTCGTAGGTCACCAGGTGAGGATTGGGAGCCTCCTGGGCCCACGCACCGAGCGACATGGCTGCCGCTGCGACCGCCACGAGCCACACCATTGCCCGCCGAATCATTTCCAGCTCCTGACTGCGCGCCGTGCCTTTCGCGTGCGGTAAGCCGTGACCGTATCGCCGCGTGGGTGCCATGTCAACGCTTCTCGCTGAACTGACGCTGATCCCGAAGCGCTGGCGCCGTGGTCGACTGTGATCCATGGGCGTGGGGCCCCACCCCCACGCCTTCTCCTTGAACTGACGCAGCCCCGAAGCGCTCGCGCTGACGCGCCCGGCTTCGGGGTGTCGGTGTCACAGTTGGCGTCCTTGGGTCCGCGCCGCATTGCCGTCCGCGCGCGCCGATCCCTGCCGCGCGAGTGACTCGCGTGCACCGGTGGGCGTTAGTTCGGAATCGCGCCGCAGGAAGCGACGCGTTTCCGCCTGCGTGTCCCGGCCTGCCCTGAGATGCAGGACCAGGCCATTGGGACCGCAGGCGTGGGCGTCAGTTCGAAACGCGAGCGACCGGAGGCGCGATTCCCCCGGCGCATCGCCGCGGAACGAGCGCGGCAGGGATCGGCGCGCGCGGACGGCCGCGCGCTCGAGCCCTCAGCGCTCGCGCGACGCGCGAGGCTTCGGGCTGGCCGGTAGCCCGTATAATCGTGTCGTTTCCCATGCGACACCAGTCCCCGATCACACGCCTGCTCTCCATCGTGGTTGTCTGCATCGCCACGTTCGCTCTTGGCAGCCTTTCCGTCCCCGCACAGACGGCAGCGCCGGCCGCACAGCCGGCCGCCGGGCCCGCGCGCGGTGGAGCGCCCCCCGCAGCGCCTCAGGGCGGCAGGGGTCGCGGCGCCATTGATGCTCCGGGGTCCGACTTTCTGAAGCGCCCACCCGTGGTCCGGCTCGATCCCGAAGTGCAACAGGGGTTGTTCCTGCTGCCGGAGGGCTACCGCATCGAACCCGTGCTGACCGATCCGGTCATCACCGATCCGGTCGGCGTGACGTTCGACGGCAATGGGCGGATGTACGTGCTCGAGATGCGGTCCTACATGCTCGACGCCGACGGCACCGGCATGCGCAACCCGGTCAGCCGCATCTCGCGCCACGAAGACACCGACGGCGACGGCGTCTACGACCGCCACACGGTCTTCGCCGACAACCTCGTGCTGCCGCGCATCGCGTTTCCGCTGCAGGACGGCGTGCTGCTCGTGCTCGAGACCGACAATCGCGACCTCTACAAGTACACCGACACCAATGGCGATGGCGTCTCGGACACGCGCGAGGTGTTCTACGAGAACTACGGCCGGGTCACCAACATGGAGTGGCAGCCCGGTGGCATGGCCTGGCCGCTCGACAACTGGCTCTACACGACCTACAACCCGTTCCGCCTGCGCCTGATGGCCGACGGTTCGATTGCGCGCGAGGAAACCGACCCGAACGGCGGCCAGTGGTGGATCTCGCAGGACAACTACGGCAAGTTGTGGATGGTCGACGGCGGCGGAGAGCTCGGCCCGGTCAACATCCAGGCGCCCATCATCTACGGCGCGATGAACGTGGCCGACAACTTCGAGCCCGACTTCCAGATTCCCTGGCCCGCACCTGGCGGTATCGCGGACATGCAGGGCGGCATGAACCGCGTGCGCGTTCCCGAGGGCACGCTCAATCACTTCACGGCCGCATCCGGCGTCGACATCTTCCGCGGCCACCGGCTGCCGGCCGACATGATCGGCGACCTGCTCTTCAATGAGCCGGTCGGCCGCATCGTGCGGCGCGCGAAGATTGTCGAGCGCGAGGGCCTGGTCCAGCTGCAGAACGCGTATCCCCAGTCGGAGTTCATCCGCTCGACCGATCCGCTGTTCCGGCCGGTCTCCATCCACAACGCGCCCGACGGCACGCTGTACCTGGTCGACCTCTACACCGGCATCATCCAGGACGCCCAGTTCGTGGGCCCCTACCTGCGCAGCAAGGTCGAGCAGTACGGCCTCGATCAGCAGCACAACTGGGGCCGCATCTGGCGCATCACGCACGACGACTTCACGCCCGACCGCACGCTCCCGCGCATGTACGACGAAGCGCCCGCGCAGCTGGTCGCGCACCTCGAGCATCCGAGCGGCTGGTGGCGCGACACGGCCCAGAAGCTCCTCGTCCTGCGCCGCGACGCGTCGGTGGAGCCTGCACTGCGCACGATGGCCCGGACGTCGACCAGTCAGCTCGGGCGCATTCACGCCCTCTGGACGCTCGAGGGGTTGGATCGACTCGACGCCGCTCTGGTCAGGGAACTGATGAAGGACGCGGATCCGAAGATCCGCATCCAGGCCATCCGGGCGAGCGAGACGCTCTACAAGGCGGGCGATACCTCGTTTGCCGCCGACTACCAGCGCTTCACGACCGACGCCGACGTCGACGTCGTCATCCAGGCGATGATGACGATGAACCTGCACCAGGTGCCGAACGCGGCCGAGACGATCAAGTCGCTGATGGCGGCGAGCTCGGTGCGCGGCGTTCGTGAGATCGGCGGCCTGCTGCTCTCGCCCGGCGGTTCGCGCGGGCAGATGCCGGCGCTGGCCGACGCCGGCGCGCAGGCGTCGGGGATCAACCTTTCGACAGCGCAACGCCGCTCGCTGCAGCGAGGTCGCGCCATCTACGCCGAGCTGTGCATCACGTGCCACGGCGCCGACGGCAACGGCGCACCAATGGGCGGCTCGACGACCGGCCAGACGCTTGGCGCGCCGCTCGGCGGCGCACCGCGCGTCATCGGCCACCGCGAGAACATCGTCGAGGTCCTGCTGCACGGGCTCACGGGACCGCTCGATGGACGCGAGTACGCCGGCGGCATCATGGTACCGATGGGCATGAACACCGACGAATGGATTGCCGACGTGTCGTCGTTCGTCCGCAACTCGTTCGGCAACTCGGCGGAACTGATCACGACCGAGCAGGTGGCGGCCATCCGGGCCGCCTCGCCGCGCACCCAGCCCTGGACCCAGGCGGAACTGGAAGCCGCCGTTCCCGCGCCGCTCGATCGGTCCGGGTGGCGCCTGACGGCCAGTCACGGCGAGGCCACGGCGCCCAACGTCCTCCAGGTGGATGCCGACCCGCCCGTGCGCTGGGAGAGTGCCGCGCCACAAACGCCGGGCATGTGGTTCCAGGTGGAACTGCCCGAGGTCACGCGCATCTCCGAGATCATCATGGAGACCACTGTGCCGATCCCCGGCCGGTTTGGAGGCGGCGGCCGCGGCCGCGGCGCCATGCCGATGGTTCCGCCGGCGGCCTACAGCGTGCAGGTCTCGACCGACGGGTCGACCTGGAGCGCGCCGGTGGCGCAGGGTGCGGGCCAGAACCCGAAGACGACGATCGCCTTCGAACCGGTCGCCGCGAAGTACGTGCGCATCACGCAGACCGGCACGCCGGCCAATCCCAATGCGGGGTGGGCGATTCAGCGCCTGACGATCTTCCGCGCCGGCTCGTAGGCAGCCGACGCGCCGGAGCGCCCGGGGCAACACGAAGGCACGAAGTCACGAAGCGGGTTGGTTCTTCGTGCCTTCGTGTCTTCGTGTTCCACGTCACCGATTGACGCCGGCTTGGCGGTCGCCACCCGGTTGCGGCACGCTTCGCGCTGACGGCCGAGAGGCCACACATCACGCCAGGGACGCCGCTGCCGGTCACGGCGTGCGCAGACGCAGCGTCCCCGGGCAACACGAAG
>JBIQJY010000047.1:0-17563 GCA_044507065.1 Acidobacteriota bacterium | reverse complement strand
CAGGCTCGGGGGGAAGGATCACGGGGCCATCGTCACGATGGACAGGAACGCTCTTACGAGGAAAAGCTCTTCCCAAACGTTCTTCGTGCCTTCGTGTCTTCGTGATCCACGCCGCCGACTGATGCCTACTGCGTCTTCTGCACGCGTTCGAAATCGATCAGCGCGCGGTTGTAGGCGATGACGGCGTCGAGCTCGGCCTGGCGCGCCGCTGACAACTGCCCCTGGCGAACCTGCAACTCGAGGGTCGTCGACAGGCCCGCGGCAAAGCGGCGCTGCTCGGCATCGAGCTGCTGTTCGTTGGCCGCGAGCGCGGCGCGCTGCACGAGCACCCGCTGGTGGATGTTCTGGATCTGCCGCGCGGCGTCGCGAATCTGCCTCACGACGGCCAGTTCGAGTTCGGCGATGTTCAGCTGCGCCTGGCGCTGGGCCACCTGCTGCTGGGCCAGATTGGCGTCGGCCGCGCTGCGCCCCAGGGGATAGGCCACGTTCACGCCCACGCTCCACTGCGGATAGGCCGCACCGAACGTATCGCGCAGCACGGTCGCGTAACTGCGCGTCTGCTCGCCCACGCGCTGGAAGTCCTCGAAGATGAACTGGGTGCCGCCGTTGCCGCTCGACGCGTACGAGGCGCGCAGGTCCACGGCCGGCCGGGTCGCATCACGGGCCGTGCGCAGGTTGAGCTGATTGATCTCGAACGTCTGGCGCGCGGCAATCAGGTCGAGCCGATTCGCCAGCGCGTTCTGGATCGCCGCGTCGAGGTCGATCTCCCGCAACTCGGACTGCACCGTGTCGATCGGGTTGATGCGGACATCCCAGTAGTCGGGCCGGGCCGGGTCGAGGATGAGCGTACGCAGGTTGTCCTCGCGCGTCGCGATCAGCGCCTCGGCCACCAGCACGTTGGCCGTGTTGCTCGCCACCTCGGCCTCCGCGCTGATCAGATCGATTGGCGCGGCGGCGCCGACCGCCACGCGCGCGCGGGCATCGGCCAGTGACGTCTGCCGGATCTCGAGGTTCAACTGGGCCACGCGCAGTCCCTCGCGGGCGCTGATGAGGTCGAGGTAGGCGAACTGCACGACCGACTGCATCCGGACGATCTCCTGCTCGAGCTGCAGGTCGGCCACGGCACGACGGCGCTGGCTCGTCCGCAGTGCCGTCCGGTTCTGGTCGGTGAGCAACCCGCGCAGGAGCGGCTGCGTGACGACGACCTGGAACGCCGACTGCAGCGAGGGATTGAAAATCGGGACTCCGCCAATCTGCTCGCGCCGGTTGTTGTTCCAGGACAGGTCATAGCGGGTTCCGAAACCCGGCAGCACCTGCCCGAGCTGCGCCCCGAAGCTGAACGTCTCGCTGCTGACGTCGTTCGATCCCTGGGTGAAGTCGGACGGCGGCGAGGTCTGCGATCCGCGCGTGAGCGTGGAGGCCAGCTGCGGCAGGAACGCCGCGCGGGCCGAGGCAATTGCGGCATCGGCCGCATCGATGTCCAGCCGGCTGGCCTGCATCCCCAGGTTGGCCTCGAGTGCCATCTCCACGGCGCGGTCCATCGTCAGGTCGAGTGTCGGGCCCTGCGCGGGCTGGGCCGCGGCGGGAGCTGCCACTGCCGGCGGCGACGCCTGGCCTGCCATCGCCGGCGCGGACCACATGAGTCCGATAGAGATGACTGCCACAGGTAGGAGCGAGGACCGTGAGACGAGAGCCCGGGGGCAATTGGGAGTCATAGGCGTCTACTCGTAGTGAAGTGCGGATACCGGGTCGAGGCCCGCCGCGCGGGCGGCCGGGTACAACCCGAAGACAATACCGACCGAGACGGACACGACGCAGGCGACCACCACCGAAGTCACCGTCACCACCGTGTCCCAGCCGGCCAGATAGGCTACCAGTTGTGACAGCAGAATTCCCACTACCGTCCCGGCCAGCCCGCCCGTCACCGTGATGAGCGTCGTCTCGACCAGGAACTGGCGGATGACGTCCCGGCGCGTGGCACCCACGGCCCGCCGCACGCCAATCTCGCGGGTCCGCTCCATCACGCTGGCCAGCATGATGTTCATGATGCCGATGCCGCCCACCAGCAGCGAAATGGACGCGATGGCCACCATCACGAACTGGAACAGCCGCTTCGTCTGCTGCTGCTGGGCGAGCAGCTCGGCGGGCACGATCACCGTGAAATCGCCCGCGCCGCGGTGCGTCGTGTCGAGCAGGCCGCGGACCAGCGTTCCGGCGGCCGTGACGCGATCGTCGGACGCCAGCCGCAGGTAGATCGCGTCGATCTCGTCCCGCAGGGATGCCTGCGAGTCCTCCATGCGGAGGATGGCGGCAGAGATGGGCACATAGGCCACGTTGTTGCTGTCCTGCGCGGGCATCCCGCCCACGTCTCCCTGCACCGCCAGGCGCGGCGCGGCCACACCGATCACGCGGAACCATTCGTCGTTGAACTTCACGTAGCGGTCGATGGGGTTCTCGCCGCCGAAGAGCGCCGTCGCGGCCGACTGGCCCAGCACGGCCACGGCGGCGGCCGCCTGCTCCTCGTCTTCCGTGAAGAACCGCCCGCGCGACATCGTCAGGCCGCCGATTTCCTGGAAGATCGCCGACACGCCGAACACCGCGGGAATGTCGCCCTGCGCGCGCGGCAGAGTCTTCGAGGGTACGAACCGCTTGCGGGCCGAGGCGGCCGAGATGTCGCCCACCGTGGCCTCGATCGCGCGCTTGTCGGCAAACGTGAGGCCGGCCGAGATCTGGCGGACCTGCTGCAGCGCCTGGTTGTCGGCGGCCTCGCGGGCCTCGACGATGACGTTCCGCACGCCGAGCTGCTCGATGAACGCGATGACCTGCTGTTGTGCGCCCGCGCCGATCGAGAGCATCGCGATGACGGCCGCCACGCCGAAAATCATCCCGAGCATCGTGAGGATCGACCGCAGCTTGTGTGCCCGGAGGTTCTCGAAGCCCTGCGTGAGCTCGGGCATGAGATCGAGTGGCGCGCGTCGCGCCACTGGCGGATTCGTGGCGGTCGTGACGCTCATCGCGCCACCGCCGGTCCCGAGGGCGAAGCCGGACGTGCTGGCCCCGCCGGCGCACCCGAATCAGTGGCCGACGGCGCGGACGCCGCGGTCGATGGCGCCACCAGCGCCACCTCGTCGCCCACGTCGAGCCCCTCGACGGCCACGTGGCTCTCGCTGCGGTTGAGGACCCTGATCTCGCGCGGCTCGAACGACGCGCCGGTGCGCAGGTGCACAATGGGCTTGCCGTCCCGTTCGAAGACAGCCTGACGCGGCAGGATCAGCACGTCCTCGAGGCGCTCGCCCTGCACGGTGAGATCGACGGACGTGCCGGGCGGAAGTTCCACGCCGGGCGTCGTCAGGTCGAGCGTCACGTCGAAGCGCCGCAGCGGCCCTTCCCGCACGACGGCGCGCCCGAGGCCGCTGATGGCCTTCACGCGCGCCTCGAGCGGTGTGCCCGGCGCGCTCTGCGCCTCGACCACGACGGCCTGTCCCACCGAGAGGTTCACGCGATCCTGCTCGTTGACACTGCTCCGAATCTCGAGATTCGTCGGATCGATCAGGTCCAGCAGCGGACGACCCGATCCGGTCACGTCGCCGGCGCGATACGGCGGCAGCGTCATGCCCACGAAGATGATGTTGGTCGAGTCCATGTTGTCGCGCACCGACACCACGCCGTCGTTCGGCGCGCGAATCTCGAGCGTCTCCATCGCCTGCTGCGCGCGCTCCGCGGCCATCTGTGCCTTCATCCGCGCCTCCTCGAGCACGCTCAGTCCCGCCTGGCTCACAGCGGCACGCGCCGCGACGTCCTGTTCGGTGCGCGCGAGCGTACGCCGCGCCTCCTCGAGCGACACCTGCCGGATCTGGTGCTCGTTGGCGGCAATCAGGTCCCGATCGACCAGCGCATCGAGCTCCGCGCGCCGGACATTGAACCGCGCGGTCAGCAGCGCCACCTGGTCCTGCGCCTCCTGGGCGCCGGTGTCGGCCTTCCGCTTCAGGATGTTCTGCTCGGCCTCGAGCAGTTCGGAGCGGGCCTGCTCGAGCGCGTACTCCTGATCGGCCGGGTCGAACGCCAGGATGACGTCGCCGGCCTTCACCAGGGTTCCCGTGTCGGCAATCGACAGAATCCGGAGGGCGGTGCCGACCGGCGGCGCCATGATCGCCTGCTGCCGCGACGCGCGAAGCTCGCCCTGCATGTGGATGGTGATGTCGAGCGCGCCGCGTTCGACGCGCGCGGTCGGAATGACCGGAGCGTCGGCCATGGCCGAGACGGTCGAGCGGGTCGCTCGCACCGCGAAGAATCCACCGACGATCACGGCCACCGCGACGGCGGCCAGGGCGAACACGCGGACGTGCTTCGACGGGCCCATCATGGCTGCGCCTCCTCCGCCGGAGCCCCGGGCCGGGCGAGCGACACGCGGTCGCCCGGCGAGATGTCGCCGGACACGGCCACCTGCTCGCGGCCCTGGCGGATAACGGTGATTGGCACCGGCGTGAACGACCGCCGCGTCGCGCGATAGACGACGGTGCGTCCATCCTCGTAGTGGACGGCCGCCGCGGGCACGAGCAGCACGTCGTCGAGCTCGTCCACGGTGATGCGCGCCGCGGCGCTCATGCCCGGGCGCAGCCGATCGTCCGGATCGGTAATCTGAAGCGCCAGGTCGAACTGCTTGGGCGGCGGCCACACGCTGCCGAAGTCGACCCGCGCGAGCAGCGAAATGTCGCTGACGGTGGCCTGATAGTCGCGATCCGCAATCGCGTCCAACCGGATGCTGGCGGTCTGCCCTTCGGCGAGACGCCCGCGGTCCACTTCATCGATGCGCGCGGTGAGGAACACCGACGACAGGTCCGGCAGCTCGAGGATGACCGCGCCCGGGTAGGCTCGATCGCCCGCCTTGAACTCCTGCGGCGGCCCCCCGGCCAGCATGTTCACCGAACGCGAGTTCGGCATGATGTTGACCGTGCCGCCGGTGGGGGCCGTCACGTGAAGGGCCGCGACCTGCCGCTCGGCCAGGGCCAGGTCGGCCTGGACCTTCTCTATGCGCCGTTCGCGCGCGTCGCTGTCGGCGCGCACATTTGCTTCGGCAAATGCCAGTGCGGCCTGCGCCTCGGCCAGCCGCTGCTCCGCATCGGCCAGCATGAGCCGCGCCCGCTCGGCCTCGATCTCGGACACGAGCCCGATCTCGCCGAGCGACAGCTTCGCCCGCGTCACGTCGAACTCGGCTTTCGACACCGCGGCCTTGCGTTCCTCGGTCGTGATGGCCGCCTGCGCCTCGGCCTGATCGCGTTCGGCGATGGCAGTGCGCAACTCTCCCTGCTTCTCCTGGATGGTCCGCCGCAGGTTGACGGCATCGAACTCGGCCACGATGTCGCCGGCTTTCACCGCGTCGCCGTTCTGCGCCAGCTTCAGGATCTGCAGCTCGCCGGCGTTGTAGGGAGCGGTGACGTAGATGGACTTCACGGGCTGCACCTGCCCGCGAATCTCGATGATGTCGGCATGGGTGCCGCGCACGACCTCGACCGTGCCGGCCGTGTCCGTGACGCCGCCGGACAGCAGTTCCCGCCCGCCGGCCAGGAGCGCCACGGCCACCACCACCACGGCGACACCCCACATGCGCGCGCGCGTGAACATCGGCATCACCTGGCACTCCTCGAGGCAACGGCGGACGGCGTCGTCGGGGGAATGTCGACCCACGCGGTCAGGTCCGGCAGCAGCTGCGGGTGCGACTCATCAATCGCCACCAGCGCCGTGAACGACCGCACGGTTTGCGACAGACGACTGGCGCTGGCCATCGGCGTGACCGCCTCGACGACGCCGTCGAAGACCAGGTCGGGAAATCCGTCGAGGCCCACCTTCACGCGCTGCCCCGCTTCGACCAGTCCTGCATCGGCCTGGTTCACCCGCGCCCGCACCCGCATCCTCGACGTGTCGACGATGTCGACGATGGGCGTGCCCGGCCTGACTTCGTCGCCGTTGGCCACCTCGAGGAACGACCCGTTACGGTAGGTCCGCTTGAGAACCACCAGCCCGCCGAAGGGCGCCCTGACCACCATCAGGCCGGCATTGGCCTCTGCATACCCGAGCGCGCGCGCGGCGCGCACGCGGCGAATCTCGAGAATGCGCAGGTCGGCTTCGGCCGCGGCGCGTTTCAGGTCGAACGTCGTCTGCAGCTGTGCGAATCGGGCACGGGCCTGATCGAGCGCCAGCGTGTTCTTCTCGGCATCGATGCGCGGAATGAGCTCGTTGCGGCGCACGTCGAGCTCGGCCCGTCCGACGTCGTGACGCGCCGCTGTCAGCTCCGTCTGGTCCTTCGCCTCGGCGGCAGCCAGTTCGGCCCGCTTCTTCTCGATGTCCGCGTCGAGCGAGACCAGCTCGGCGCGACGGTCGAACGCATCGCGCTCCTGCTGCTGTCGGTCGAACTCGACGAGCAGGTCGCCCGGCTCGACACGCGTGCCCGCTTCGACAAGTCCGATGATGAGCAGTGGCGCAAACGGTCCCTGCAGCCGGGGCACGATGACGCTGCGGGCCTGTACGGCTTCAACCGTCCCGGACAGGCGAGCAACGGAAACGGGTGCGACTGGATCGGGCGGCGAGGAGTCGGCAGTGTCAGGCGGGCCGCCCGAACACCCGACCCCGAACGTCAACGCCAGTGCCGCCGCCCACAACGGCCGCCAGCTTCGACGCAGACTTCTCCCGTGCCCGAGAGCGTTCGTGCCACTCGACATGACGGTCAACTCCTCGATAGCGGTGGGACCGCTCGTAAGACGAACCGTTCGTACAGGTGGTTTGCGAGTATTCGACCCTGACGTCCGGTTATTTGTTCCGACGCAGGTTATGGCAGGTCTACGCCGACGGCTACGAGATGTTTCGTACCGAGCGAACGGGCGGGTGGGAACGACCGAAGAAGAGGCGGGCCAACGAAACGGGCCGACCCACGAACGGTCGGCCCTGTCGTGCGGGGTGTGATCGCGCCTACTGCGGCGTGGCCGCTGGTGTTGCCGGTGCGGTGGCCGCGGCAGGCTGCGCGACTTCGGCGGTCTGCCCGGGCACACGGCCCTGGGTGTCGACTGTCTGGCGCGCGAGGTAGTTCGTCACGTCGGCCTGATCGCGCATCGTCATCAGGAACGCCTGGTGCAGCAGCTGTTCGCGCCGCGACTGCAGCAGATCCCGGATGCCGTCGCGCACGGCCGGCGAACTGAGCTCCCGCTGGCCCGCTGGCTCGCGCCCGACCACCATCAGCACGACGTAGTTGGGGCCGATGCTGAGCGTGCTGGCGGTGCCTGGCGTCAGGCGCGTCACGGCGTTGCGCAACGCGGGCGGCAGGCCGCCGAGTGCCGATTCCGGGATCAGGCCAAGGTCGCCACCGACCGTTACCGTCTGCGGATCCTCCGAATAGTCCATCGCGAGTGCGGCGAAGTCGCCGCCGGCGCGCAGCCGCTCGGTGAGCATGTCGGCCTTGCGGCGCGCCTCGTCGGGCGTCGCCGCGTCGTCGTTCAGCCGGTTCTGGAGCTGCGGATCGCGCTCGGGCGTGACCAGAATCTGCGCGAGCCGGTAGTGCGGCTCGGTGAGGTTGAACTGTGCGCGGTTCTGTTCGTAGAAGGCCGCCACGTCGGCATCGCTCACGGTGAGCTTCGAGACAATCTCGCGCTCGATGAGCTTCTGGGCCGACAGTTCGCGACGCAGGCCCTGGCGGATGTCCTCGAGCGTCAGGCCGCGATCGGCAAGCTGCCGGTTGAAATCCTCGTCGGACAAGGCGCGCTTCTGTTCGGCGAGCGCATTGTCGATCTCGACGTCGGTGGCCGCGACGCCCAACTCGATCGCACGGGCCAGCAGGATGTCCTGCGTGATCAGTTCGTCGAGGATGTTCAGCTTGAGGTTCAGCATCTCCTCGACCGACGGGGGCGTCGGCGAGGCCATCACCATGCCGCGGTACGCCTTGTCGACATCAGCCTGCATCAGCTGGCGGCCGTCGACAACGGCCCAGACGTCGGGTGCCGGAGCGGCCGGTTCGCTCGGCGCACTCTGGCAACCGCTCACCAGCACCGCGCCGAAGATCAACGCCGCGCCGGCGGACGGACGCGGGCGGCGCAGGGACAACATTCTCGCAATTCTCATCATCGGGTTCAGACTCGGGCCGCATGGACAGGCAGCCGCACGGATTCTATCCTCCGCGTGAACGAAGAAGAAAGCACGAACTGGCCAGGAACGGTTACGACTGACGCGGAATCTCGAAACCGGCGCGATACTCGCGCGTCAGCAGCGCATCGGCCTCAGGGTCGCTGGCGAACCTCTCGGTGCGCCCGTCGAACACCAGGGCACGCCCGACACGATAGGCAATGTTGCCGAGGTGCGGCAGCGACGAGGTGAGATGGCCTTCGAGCGCATCACAGGTCAGCTTCGACGCATCGCCGGCGCGGATCGCGTCGATGAAGTTCTGCGGGTGCGGCGCCGGATGCCCGGCCGCCGCCGGCGTGGCGCCTGGTGCCTCGGTCCCCGGACCCGGATCGTTCTTGGGTCCGAAGTACGACTGCCACCGCCGCCCGGATTCATCAATCCACAACCAGCCCTTGTCGCCGTAGAACAACACGCCGATGCGCTGATCGCCTTCGGCGTTGGTGAACCCGCCGCGCGTAGCGAACTCGAGCACCGATCCGTCGGCATACTCGAACAGGCTCGTGAGCGTGTTGGGCGTGTTCTGTGCCGATTCAGGGCCGAAGTAGCCGCCGGCCGACTGGATCTTCACGGGATGCTCGCGCTTCTGCAGGCCCCAGCGGGCAATGTCGAACTGGTGCGGTCCCTGGTTGCCGGCATCGCCGTTGCCGTAATCCCACTGCCAGTGCCAGTTGTAATGGAAGCGATTGCGGTTGAACGGCCGTTTCGGCGCGGGTCCCGTCCACAGGTCGTAGTCGACCTTCGCGAGATAGGCCGCGTCCCACGCCGGTTCGTATGAGTTCGACGTCACGGTCAGTGCGTAGCGTTCGCCCGGCTGCACCGGACCGTCCGGATAGAGGCCGATCGACGGACGCGGCTTGAAGCACAGCCCGCGGGCGACGCGGACCGTGCCGAGTCCGCCGCCGTGGACGAACGCAATGGCTTCCTGGACGGCCGGCCGGCTGCGGTTCATCAGGCCGACCTGGACCATCTTGCCCGCGTTGCGCGCGGCCGACTCGACCATCTGCCGGCCTTCCCACACCGTGTGCGATGACGGCTTTTCGACATACACGTGCTTGCCGGACTGCAGCGCCCAGATGGTCTGGAGCGTGTGCCAGTGATTCGGCGTGGCAATCACGACGCCGTCGATGTCCGGATCCTCGAGCACGCGCCGCATGTCCTGCACGAAGTTCGGCTTGAACGTCGCGACCTCGGCCAGCTGCGAGTCGTTGATGCGCGACGGCGCGAGGTTCGCGTCCACGTCGCAGAGCGTCTTGATCTCGACGCCATCGAGGCGCGCAAACCCGCGCTTGAGCGAATTGCCCTGCCCGCGGATGCCGATGCTGGCGAGCACCACGCGATCGTTGGCGCCCATGATGCGCTGCCCGACCGCCGGCGCGGCATTCGCGCGCGCGCCCAGCACGTGTCCACCCACGACGATGCCGGCTGCCGCACCGACCCTGGAAGCAAAATCGCGCCGGGAGATTCCCTGAGACGTCTTGTCGCTGGCCATGGCCACCTCGTTCGAACGATACCGACGTGCAGACGCCCACGGCGGCTGCGCGGCTATTCGGGACTGTCGTGCTGGAAGCGGCCAGATCGTAGCATGGGGGGAGGCGGCGGGACACGGGGATTCTGCGTCGAAGACTTGTAGACTGGGCGCAACCGTCGCGATGCTTCCCGATGCTCCCATTCCGGCCGTGACCTGCCGGGCTCGTCGATCCCGCTGGCGGCGGCTCGCGTGGGTGCTGCCCGGCCTGGTGCTCCTCGCGCACGTCGGCCGCGTTGCGGCCCGGCCGGCCGTCCAATCAGGCTCCGCGATGCAGGCGCTGGCAGGCGCAGTGCGGCTCGAGGTGCAGCGCGCGGCCGCAACGCTGAGCGACGCCGAAGCCGGCGATCTCACAGCCTTCTACGATGCTGGCGACGGCCGCCCGGCGTGGCTCGACGCCGACGGCCGCGGCAATTCGCTTGCACACGCGGCCATCGCAATGCTGGGGACGGCCGCCGACGACGGCCTGCGCGAGGCGGACTACGACCGCCCCGCCCTTGCGAGGCGTCTCGGGACCCTTCCGGAGGCAACACCGACCGAGGCCGCCCTGTTCGACGTCCGGCTGTCGGCCGCCGTCCTGCGCTACTACCGGCACCTGCACTTCGGACGCGTGGATCCGCGCACGCTGGGCCTGCCATTCGGTGGGGCTTCCGACCGCCACATCGTGCCGGACATACTGCGCGCCGCCCTGGCCGACGGCCGACTCTCGGAAGCCACACGCCTGCTGACACCGCCGTTCACGCAGTACACGCTGCTGCGCGCCCAACTGACGCGCTACCGGGCGCTCGCGGCCGTCACCGCGCCTCCGCTCACGCTGACCGCCACGGTGCGTCCGGGCGACACGTTCGGCGACCTTCCGGCCCTCCACCGGCGCCTCGTCACCGAAGGCGACCTGCCGGCCGACACGCCACCGCCAGCCTCACCCGTCTACGACGAGACGATTGCCGCCGGCATACGCCGGTTCCAGGAACGACACGGGCTCGACGCGGACGGGGTCATCGGTCCCGCGACGCGCACCGCGCTCGAGGTACCGCTGTCGCGCCGCGTACGACAGATCGAACTGGCGCTCGAGCGCCTGCGGTGGCTGCCCGATCTGGCCGGCGGCCGGGTGATTGTCGTCAACATCCCGATGTTCCGGCTGTGGGCGTGGGACCACCTGCCGACCAGCAGTCAGCCCGCCCTGTCGATGAAGGTTGTCGTCGGGCGGGCGCTCAACACGCGGACGCCGCTCTTCATCGATCAGATGGAGTACGTCGTGTTCGGTCCGTACTGGAACATCCCGTCGTCGATCCTGCGCAACGAGATGCTGCCGGCCATCCGGCGCGATCCGGGATACCTCGCCCGGCAGCGTCTCGAGATCGTCGCAGGACCCGGCGACGGGTCTCCGGTGCTGGCGCCCACGCCCGAGAACATCGCGCGGCTGGGACAGGGCGGCGTACGGCTCCGGCAGCGGCCCGGCCCCCGCAACTCGCTCGGCCTCGTGAAGTTCATGTTCCCCAACGAGAACAACGTGTACATGCACGACACGCCGGCCACGCAACTGTTCGCGCGATCGCGCCGCGATTTCAGCCACGGCTGCATCCGCGTGGAGGATCCGGCCGCGCTCGCGGCGTGGGTGCTGTCCGACCTGCCGGGCTGGTCGCGCGAAACGGCACTCGCGGCCATGCAGCGCGACGTCAACCGGCGCATCGATCTGGCCGATCCCATCCAGGTGGTGATCTTCTACACGACGGTGATCGTGCAGCCGGAGGATGGATCGGTACATTTCTCCGACGACATCTACGGGCACGATGCCCGGCTCGACCGCGTGTTCTGATCGGACGTGATCCGGACGCGCCGCTACCAGCGGCGCACGCGGCCGGTGTCGACGTGGACGAAATTGGATCCCGGGTAGTAGCCGACGCCACCCAGCCGCAGGTCGATCGCGGCGTCGCGCAGCCGTGCAAGCGGCACGTCCTGCACACGGATGTCGATGGCCTTGCCGAGCATGTGCAGACTGCCCGACGCGACGCCTGTGCTGCGCTGGCGCAGCGCCGCGTTGGTCACCGGTGAGCGATAGCCGGAGATGATCTGGAACGGCGATCGCGCTCCGGTGCGCTCCCGCAACTGGTGCAGCAGATCGAACAACGGCGGATCGACGGGTCGGATCTCCCCGGTACGGAAATCGCGCAGGAGTCGATCGAGGGCGGCCAGCGCGGCGGGCAGGTAGCGGCCACCGCTGAAGTACTCGAGCCCCAGACGTTCGCCGGTGTGCGTGTGGAGGAAGTCGAGCGTCCTGACGGGCGCCAGTTCGGCCGTCCCGGCCGCCACCCCGGCTGGCACGACAACGGCCGAGGCCGCCATGGCCGCGGTCTCGAGGAAACGACGACGCGTGACGCCGGGGCGCATCATTCGAGTGTCCGGCCGCGCCAGGCGGCTGTCAACCCTCGGCGCCTCGCTCAGTCGCGCCTCGCACCCCGGCGCCAAATGCCCGGGCAAACGCCTTCACGTCGTCCCAGTCGGTGTACTCGTAGTTGCGCGAGGTGTCGGTGTCGCCGTGGGCCCTGGCGACAATTCGCCGCATCGTCCAGCGCTTGAGGAAGTTGTATCGCCGGTAGAGCAACGCGCCGGCCACCACGTGTGTCGTCTGTGGCTGCCAGCCAGTCGCGTCGAAGAACTTCCGCCGGATCTCGGCAAGCGCGCGATCGACTTCCGGCTTCTTTTCGAGCACGCCGAGGCAGACCGACACGAACGCGCTGCGGCGCGCGCCGAGCGCCACGCTGTGCCTGGTCACCCATCGCTGGACCGATTTCTGGTAGCCCGAGGCGTGAACCGACGCTGCCACGATCACCGCGTCGTAGTCGTCGGGCCGCGTCGTCGATCCCGACCCGGCGGCGTCGACCACATCGACGATGCCGCCGCCGGCCCGCAGCTCATCACCGATAGCGGCCGCAATCTTCGCTGTCTGCCCGTCGGTCGTGCCGTAGAAGACAAGGATGCGCGCCATGGCCTGCCTCGATGCGTCACACCGTGACGGACGCACTGGCCGGCTGTGCAAGTCCCGGGCCTGGAACGGAACAGCTGAGTTCCAGGGGGTGTGCGGCCCGCTCGACGATGTCGCCGGGGAGAATTCCGCGGACCTCCGGAATATCCGGCGCGTCAGGACTCTTTCAGCGTCTCGGCTGGCTCGACCCGCGCCGCTCGACGGCAGGCGGGAATGGAAGCCGCGATCATGACGACGGTCACCAGCGCGATGCCGACGACAAACGACGCGCTATCCAGTCTCGAGATGCCGTACAGCCGGCCCTCGATGGACCGCGTGAGCGTGATGGCGGCCAGCGTGCCAGCAGCGAGCCCGATGACGAGGACGGCGATCGACTGCCGGCCGACGAGCGCGACAAGTCGCGCCGGTGTCGCGCCGAGCGCCGTGCGAATACCCAGTTCGCGTCGTCGTTCCGCGAGCGCACGCGCGAGCACGGATGCCAGACCGGACGCCGCGAGTGCGACAGCCGCCGCACCGAAGATCAGCGCCAGGCGCATGGTCATGATGGTCGACCCCACTTCGGTCCGGATGCCCTCGTCCACGCTCCTGGCGTCGAACAGGACGAGCGACCGATCCATGGCGGTCAGTACTCGACGCACGTCCGGCCAGATGTCGACGTCCGGCGTGGCCGTGCGCACAATCCCCGTGATGAACGGCGTACGGTAATCAGCGAGGTGCGGCTGGAACGCCAGCGCCGTCGTGTCGTCACTCGCCACCTGCCGCTGGCGCGAATCGCGAACGACGCCGATGACCTCTCGCCGTCCGCCCTGCACCGGGACAACGAACCGGCCCACGGCGTCCGACTCGCCGAAGAGGGCCCGCGCCACCGACTCGCCCAGAATCAGCGGCGCCTCGCCGGCCGGCAGCAGCAGGTCGGAGCGAGCGAAGTCGCGACCCGCCACGAGGGGCACACCAATGGTCTCGAAGAAGCCAGGATGCACGGCGTTCAGCATCGTCGTGTGATCCTCCGTCCCGTCGGGCATGCCATCGGCGTGCGCGACGAGCCTCGCCTCGACGCCCGAATAGAACGGCGGGAGGAATGCCACCGTCGCCGCCGCCACGCCGGGAACCGCGCGAAGCCGCTCGATCAGTTCCTCGCGAAAGCTCAATGACGGCGGTCCGGGCAGCCGATGCGGATCGAGCCTGAAGGTCTGGACTGACGCGCGGTCGAACCCCACGTCGATGCTCAGCGCCGCGTCGACGGTTCGTACAAGCATCGTGGCGCCGATGAGAAGCACGACGGAGATCGCCACCTGCGCCGCCGTCAGTCCCTGCATCAGCCGTCGCTTTCCGGATGACACCGAACGGCTCGACTTCTGGAGCGCCGCCGAAACGCTCGCGCGGCGCACCGACCACATCGCTGCGAGGCTGGCGCCCGCCGCCACCACGAGACACAGCAGGGCACAGCCGACAATGACGCGCCAGTCCAGGGCCGGACGCTCCATCGGAGGCATGGACGCCGCAAGCGACGCGCCCTCCAGTTGCCACGCCACGACCATCGCCATTCCGACACCCACCAGGCTCGCCACAATCGACAGGACCAGCCCCTCGGCAAGCAGGGCACGGGCGAGGCTGCCACGCGAGGCCCCCAGCGCCAGACGCGTGGCCAGCTCGCCCGTGCGGGCGGTCGATCGCGCGAGCAACGCGTTGCTCGCGTTGGCGCAGGCCAGCACGAGCAGGAGTCCGGCCGCCGCGATCATGACGCGAAACAGGCGCCGCAAGTCGGTCTCGTTCGACGGAAAGCGCTCGAACGTGGCGTCCGCCCGAAGGTGCCGGGTCGCGAATCGCGTGCTCGTCGCCGGAAGACCCGCCGCGATCTGCTGCTCGACAGCAGTCAGCTGCTCCTGAACCACGGCGATCGGAAGGTCCGGGTCGCGGCGCCCAATCAGAATCCGCATGAGCGCGGCACGAGGCCCGATCCGTTCAGGCCGATCGATGCCCGGCGGCAGGCCTACCCAGCGCTGGGCGAGTGGCATCCAGACGTCGACGCGCCTCAACCGCTTCAGCCCACGATAGCCGTGCCGCACGACGCCGGCGACAACCGCCGGTGTCCCATTGACGATCACGGTCCGCCCGACGATCGCTCCGCCGCCAGCCAGCGCGGCCAGCCGTTCGCTGAGGATCACCACGGCCGCAGCTCCGGGCGCCTGTTCTTCTTCCAGCGTGAAGGCGCGGCCGTCGATCGGCGTGCCGATCACGGCGAAATAGTTCGCCATGACGAACTCCGCACCGACGCGTCGTCCCGATTGATCGGGCAGCACGATAGCGACGTCCGTCAGCGCGTCGTCCGCTCCGGCCACATCGTGCAACGAGGGGGCACGCTGGACGATGATCTCGACGTCTTCGAGCGACAGCCCGGCAGCTGAGCTGAGATCTTCACGATCCAGACGGATACCTACCAGACTCGCTGGATCGCCCACGCCGGCGAGCGGACGTGCGAGCAGCCAGTTGCCGACGGTGACGACCGATATCAGTGCGCCAACGCCAGCCGACAACGTGAGCACGACGACTGCCGAAAACGCAGGTTGGCGGCGCAGCAGCCGCACCGCAAGGCGCCCGTCGCGCCCCATCGAACGCAGCAGCGTGAGCCCACGCGCTTCGCGGCAGTCTTCCTTGTGCTGGTCCAGCCCGCCCATGGCCAGCAGGGCCCCGCGCCTGGCCGCGGCCGGCTTCATCCCACGCGCGATGTTCTCGGCGGTGGCCTGCTCGACGTGAAACTGCAGCTCCTCGTCGAGTTCGCGTTCCGCGGTGCGCAACCGCACGAGCGACCGGAGGCGCATGCGGACCGCGGTCAGCCAGCGGTTGACTCCCATTGTCAGACCTCCCGGAGTTTGACGACCCGCGTGATGGCCGATGAAAGACGGGACCAGTTGGCGCTCTCGCGCTCGAGGTGCTGCTTGCCGGCGCGCGTGAGCGAGTAGAACTTCGCGCGGCGGTTGTTCTCCGTGGGCCGCCATTCGGCCGTGATCCATCCGGCGTGCTCCAGCTTGTGGAGCGCCGGATACAGCGATCCGTCACTCACCTGCAGGACATCGTCGGAGACGTGCTTCAACCGCTGGCTGATGGCCCAGCCGTGCAGCGGCTCGAGCGCAAGGATCTTGAGGATCAGCAGGTCCAATGTTCCCTGGACGAGGTCTGGAGGACGGCTCATGGTTGGCCCGGCTTCACTCGGTAACC
This sequence comes from Acidobacteriota bacterium, assembly GCA_044507065.1. Lineage (GTDB taxonomy): Bacteria > Acidobacteriota > Vicinamibacteria > Vicinamibacterales > SCN-69-37 > SCN-69-37. Next base: position 1,673 of record JBIQJY010000047.1, on the reverse strand, counting down.
GAGACGATAGCGCCGTTCCTCTCGGTAAGCAAGGGGAGATATCGCCGGGTGCCCGAGGCGCCCTACCGCTGTGCGGCCGCGATCAACGCCTCGAAGCCGGCGCGGTCATCCGGTGTGCGTGCCAGCGCCAGGCCCTCTCGCGCCACACGCAGTGCTTCGTCGGCCTGCCCCGCGCGCGTCAACACGCGTGCGAGCAGCGATCGATGCGACAGGTTTCCCGGCGCGATCTCGACCGCGCGGCGCGCCGACGCGATCGCCGGCTCGACCTCGCCGCGATTGATCCTGTCGGTCGCCAGCTGCGCGTGGGCCGGGGCAAACGATGGCTCGATCTCGGCGGCACGCTCGAGCAGCCTGCCGACATCGGCCAACCGGTCGCCGGCGGCGCCCGCGTTCAGCCGCAGCCCCGCCAGCCGGTAGTGCGTCCAGTAGCTGGTCGACCCACCCGCCACGGCTTTCGAGAAGGCGGCAATCGCGCCGTCGCGATCCTGCTCGTAGTCGCGCAACATCCCATCGATGTCATCACCTACGGGCGATGCCGCGTCCCCCTTGGCCGCCGTCGCCGCGACAGCACGCGCCTCGTCGGGCCGCCCCATCGCGACGTGGAACGCGGCGCGGACCGCCGCATGCTCGGGCACGCTCATCACGCGAGCCGTCAGCGCGCGCTCGACGATGTCGGGGCTGGTCGACGTCGTGTTGTGCGTATAGACGTTCTGCTGCACGAACAACGTATAGGCATCGTCGAGCCCCGCCAGGCTGCCGTACACGTCGACGACGGCATCGGCCGACGACATGCCGCCGGCCAGCAGCGTCACCAGCCGATCGAAGCGTTCGCGCGCGTTGTCCTCGCGACCGTACAGGAGGTACTCGACGAGCGCCCACGACTGCGCGTCGAACCGCTCGCGCGCAATCCCGCCGCGAAAGCCCGGCGACGATGAATCGGCGGCCAGCAGTTCGACGAGGGGCAGCCTCGGGCCTTCACGCGCCACTTCCGAGACCCATGGCATCGGCCGGCCGAAGACGATCTCCCGGTCGCGCACGATCGTGTTGCTCAGCATGACGGCCAGTCCGTTCGACAGCCACAACGGCAGGCTCCGCGTCGCGTCCTGCGCGAGGACGAGCGAGGAGTACGCCCGGTACGCGTTGTTGAACGGGTTCATCAACTGGTCTTCCACCTCGAGATCGGTCCGCAGCAGGATGTAGTGCCGGTCGGCCCCCTGGACGAACACGCTGGCCGGACGCGCTCCGCGCTGTTCCCAGAACTGCGGCGCGAGCATGCGCATGCTGCGCTCGTCGCGCACGGCCAGCACCATCACGGGACGATCCACGTCCACCTGCATCCAGGGGAAACCGTCGCGCAGCGCGCGGCGCATCTGCTCGAACTGCCAGACGATGCGCCGGGCCCGGCCCTCGCTGGCATCCGAAACCATGACGAAATGATCGGTCTTCACCTCGCGCCACGTCTGCGCGCCCGCCGGAACCGATGCCACAGTCATGGCCGCCACGAGTGCGACGCTCCGGCCGACCTTGCGAACGGTAACCATGTGGCTCTCCTATTCAGTTGTGGTGCTGGCGGGTGCGTTTATAACACGACACCTCGAACGTTGATACCATCGCCCGAAGCATGCGTTTCTGGCGCACGGCGGCGCTCGTGGCAGGCGTGGGAGTCGTGGGCG
>JBIQJY010000005.1:69169-109678 GCA_044507065.1 Acidobacteriota bacterium | reverse complement strand
CGGAATCGCCGCTCGTCGACGGGACCCGAGAGGCGGCGCGTCAGCGCCAGCGCCGATCCGAGCACGTACACTTCCCCCACTACCTGGCGTCCGTCGGCGACAGGTGACGACGAGCGCACCAGTGCCTGCGCGCCGGTCGGCACCACCGGTCCGCCGGAGAAGACGGGCGCACTGTGATCGCGCGCTCCTTCGATCGACTCGAACACGGCGCCGAGCGGAATGTCGGTCCTCCGGTTCAGCACGAGGCCCATCGCCCCGTCCTCGCCGTGATGCACGAGGAGGATGACCGTCTGCACGAAGTTGGGATCGCCCAGTGCCCGCGAGGCCACGAGGATCGCGCCGGGGCGCACATCGGCGACCTCGCCGTAGCGCTCCGGCAGGGGCCCGAATCCGCTTTGCGCGTTGGCCGTGGCCGTCGCCGGCACGCCCGGCCACGCGCCGGCAAGCACGGCCGCCACGACCGCGGCGCGGAGGAGACGACGCATGGCGCCATTGTAGGCCGCACGACGGTGGCCAGCACGGCCCGCCGCCGCACGGCGGAAACGACAAGGACGTCAGCGCGCCATCAGTCCGCGAATGGCATCCACGACCGCGTCGGGCTGGTCGACGTGGATGGCGTGGGCGCTCCCGGGCACATGGACGAGCCGCGCGTGCGGCGCGTTGGCAAACGAGGCCCCCAGCGCGTCGGCGAACTCCTCCTCCGACATGGGCCATTCTTCCGGCACCGCGAACAGCATCGTGAGCGGCCCCGCGATGCGCGACAGTTCGGGGCGCATGTCGGTCACGATCAGATCGTGGAACGCCTGGGCCGCCGTGGCGCGGTGGGTCGCGCGCGCCTGTGCGACGAGCGCGGCGCGGGCGGTATTCTGCCGCGTCATGCCGGCTGCCATCGACTCGAGCGGATCGCCCGGCGCGACGCCGGCTGTATCGACAATGGCCTGCCGCATGGCGTCGGCTGCCGGCCGCGTCGCATCGGGCGAGTTGCCGCCGAACGCCACGCCGATGAACGGCGGCGCATCCACGCTCAGCACGGGGCCCGCGACGTCCGGATGGCGAGCCGCGATCATCATCGCCACGATGCCGCCCAGCGAGTGCCCCACCAGGAGCGGACGATGCAGTCCGGCGGCGCGGATGTATGCGGCGAGGTCATCGGCGACCGGCGCGACCACGGGGCCCGAGACATTGGCGCCCGGTCCGTCCCACACCGACGGATGCAACGCCAGGCCGGGAATCAGGACAACGTCGGCGACCTCGGACCGGTCCTGCTGTCCGTCCGGGCGCGCGTCGGACGGGGCGACCACGGTGACGACAAGCCGGGCCGATGCGAAGGGCGCCGGCATGTGTGAGGCGCACGAGGCCAGCGCGCCGGCCAGCACGAGAACCAGAAAGGGTGTTGGTGTCATACCCCCTGAACGAACGGCGGGAGCCGAGATCGACAGGGTGCATCCAGAATGACCGGAGACCGCATCCCTGTTGTGAGAGGCCACTTTTCACGAGGGCGAAACGATGGACGGACTTGGGGCTTTGGGCTTCTGGCTGATGGTGGGCATGATTGCGACGGCAGCGCTCGTATATGGGGCGATCACGGAGCGCGACAAGGAGCGCGAGAGGCAGACCACGCTGCGCGCGCTGCTGGCCAGGGAAGGCACGGCCGTGACGGAAGTCCTTGCCTACCTGCGCGAACGGGACGCGGCGGAGGCCGCCGAGGCCGCTCGCGAACGCGCGAAGTCGGACGCCACGATGAAGCGGTGGAACCGCCAAGGTCGGGTGGCGGTTGGCGTCGCGGCGTTCGCCCTCGGCATCTACGCGTTTGCGGCGTTGCGCTACGGGCTCTGGCGGGGCTCCGGTCCCCTGCTCATTCCGCTGGCCGTGACGTTCGTGATCTGGGGCCTGGGGCTGCTCGTCACCCGACCGGTCTGGCGTTCTTTCAAGCAGTCGAATGACGCACACCCGGACGCGTGATCCGTGCGCACGGCTCGAGGATGCGCCCGAGGATCACGTCGTCTCGCTCGCAATGAGCGGCGACGACAGCGCCTTTGCCGAGTGGGCCCGGCGCCGCCAGCGGCGAGTGCGCGACATGCTCCGTCGGCTGTGCGGCAATCATGCGCTGGCCGACGACCTGGCGCAGCAGACGTTCGTTCGGACGTGGCGCGGCATCCGCACGCTGCGCGATCCTGGCGCGTTCGGTGGCTGGCTGAAGCGCGTGGCGGTCAACGTCTGGCTGGCCCACATGCGCCGCGTGCCGGCGCCGATAGACGACGATGAGCATGCACTGGTCGCGGCAATCGACTCGGCGCCCTCGCCGGAGCGCAGGGCTTCCGGCATCGACCTCGAGCGCGCGCTGGCCCGGCTCAGCCAGGCCGAACGGCTATGCGTGGTGCTCGCGCACGGCGAGGGATTGACTCATGCCGAAATCGCCGAGGTGGCAAGGCTGCCGCTCGGGACGGTGAAGTCGCACGTGCTGCGCGGCAGTGAGAAACTGAAGCGGATGTATGGCCGGAGAGACCGTGATGACTGACACGCCGCTGTCCGACCTGTTCACCGACGGGACTGCGCCCGAACACGACCCCGCATTCGAGGTTCGCGTGACCGCCGCGATTGGCGCAGCGCGCCTGCGCATGCGGCTTGTTGCGCTGGCACGGCGCGCGACGCTGATGCTCGTGGTTTCAGTCGTCGTCTTCTGGGTGATGCGCCTGGGTAACCCGGTGACAGCGCCGCTGGTGGAACGTTTGCCGCATTTCATGGGCGTGCCGCTGCCGCTGGTGCTTGCCGTTCCCGTCGCTGCAATTGCCCTGCGCGCCCGCCTTCATCTCAGGCTGCCTTTCCGACGCTTCGTCTCGGCATTCTCCTGATTGCCGGCGAGGCCGTCCGCCGCGAGGCTGGCCGGTGCCGGGCGAGGCTCCCGCAGCCGGCAGGGCGCCGACTGCGAGAGCGCGGCTGGCGGGTTTACCCCGCCAGAGGCGTCGACACGCCAAGCTTGAAGCCGTCCGGATCCTTGAACTGGAACATTCGGGCACCCCAGGGGCGATCCGCGGGCTCATCGAGCAGCGTGCCGCCGGCGGCCTTGATCCGCACGGCCGCCGAGTCGACGTCCGCGGGACCGGCTACGTTGATCTGCAGCGAGAGCCCCTGGCCCTTGACCCGCTCCCATCCGAGCTTGCCGTCGTCCTGGTTGAGCACCATGCGGCAGTCGCCGGCGCCGATGATCGCGGCGACGGGCTTTCCCTCGTGCTCGAACGTGTGCGCGACGGCAAAGCCGAGGGCATCGCGATAGAAGCGGATCGAGGTTTCGAGGTCCTTGCAGGTGATCGAACAGCCAAGGTTGGTCGCGTTGAGCGCGGCAGTCACGTCGGTCATCATTTGCTCCGGAGATGAGGTGACCGCCCAGACGTGGCCGGTCATCTGTGGATGGGAGTGTATGGCGGGAGCCGGGCCGGCGTAAACGATGGCGCAGGCGATTCAGTCTGGACGTCGCAGTTGGCGGAGCACCTGGTGCGCCAGACCCCGGACATCGGCGCCGGACCGGTTCGACAGGACAACGACGCTCCCCTGGCCCTTTGTTCCTACATCGTGACCACAAGCAAAACGGCCCGCCGGGTGGCGGGCCGTTCATGCCGATAAACATTGGTCGGGATGACTGGATTCGAACCAGCGACCCCTTGACCCCCAGTCAAGTGCGCTACCAGGCTGCGCTACATCCCGATGCCGCCGGCGCCGTGGGCGCGTGGCGGCGAAACTCTCTGGTCACGGACGGCGCGGGGGACGCCCTCCGGTCGTGCTCGAACACGACATCTTACCGCTTCTTGCCGCGCGCCGCAGCTCTGGTCGCCTTCGCCGGTTTCGGCGCGCGCGACGCCGCGCCCTTCGTGGCGCCCGACGCGCGTCCGCGCGCGCCGTTGCCCGCCGATGCCGCGGCCTCGACAAACGGTGCGGCCGGCACGCCCGAGTCCGACAGCACGCCGAGAATCCACTGCAGCCCGCGCCGCACGTCGCGCAACTGCTGCTGCACCGCCCCATCCATCAGGGCGGCCACGTCGGCATCGGTCACCGCATCGCCGGGCGCCGCGGCGCCCTCCTCACCAAGCTGCCGGCGCACGCCCGCAAGCGTCAGGCCGTCGACCAGGATGAGGTGCTTGATGCGCAACACCCGTTCGACATCCGCCCGACGATAGACGCGGGGACCGTTGGTGCCCTTCGACACGCCGAGGTCCGGGAACTCCGCCTCCCAGGTGCGCAACACGTACGGCTGCACCTCGGCGAGTTCGCAGACTTCCTGCGCGCGAAACACCGGCCGATTGGGAATGGACACACTCGTCAACGAAGTCACCGGCTCGTGCGTTTGCAGCAGTATAGCAGTCCCCGACGCAAGGAACGCCGCTATTCCGGCTCGTCCGGGCGCCTGCGCGGCTTCGACTTGCCGCGTGTCTTGGGTCCGCGCTTCGCGTCCGTCCGCGCCTCGCTCCGCGCGTCGGTCCGCTCCCGCGGCTTCCGCTCGCGCCGCCGTACCTTCAGCCGGATGGGCGTCCCCTCGAAACCGAACGACTCGCGAATGCGATTGATCAGGAACCGTTCGTAGGAAAAATGCAGCTCGGTCGCCACGTTGGTGAACAGCACGAACGAGGGCGGCTCGGTCCCCGTCTGCGCGCCATACAGGATGCGCACGTCGCGCCGCGTCTTGCTGGTTGGCGGATGTGACGCGGTGACCGCCTCCAGGAACTTGTTGAGGTCCGACGTCGACACGCGGTGCCGTCGCGCCGTGGCCACCCGATCGATGACCTCGAGCAGCCGCGGCGTCCGCTCGCCGGTCAGCGCCGAGACGTGCACGATCGGCGCGTACTCCAGGAACTTGAGCTGGAACCGCAGCTTGTCGTCGAAGGCCTTGACCCAGTCCTGCCCCTGGCCGCGCACCAGGTCCCACTTGTTCACGGCAATGACAACGCCGCAGCCGGCGGCTTCGGCCTCGCCGGCAATGGCGCCCTCACGGTCGCCGGCGCCCTCGGTCGCGTCGACCACGAGGACCACGACGTCGGCGCGCGCGAGTGCCCGCTTGGCCAGGACAACGCTGACCGCCTCGACCTGGCCGCCGCCGGCCACCCGGCCGGGCCGCCGCATGCCCGCCGTATCCAGGATGCGGAAGCGCCGCTTCTGCCAGTGCAGCAGGACATCGATGGTGTCGCGGGTCGTCCCCGGCAGCTCGCTCACCATCACGCGTTCCTCGCGCAGCAACCGGTTGACGAGCGAGGACTTGCCGACGTTGGGGCGTCCCACGAAGGCCACCCCCGTCTCCTGCTCCTCCTCGGCCGGCACAGGGCGCCCGCCGGCCGGCAGCCGCGTCAGGATGGCGTCGAGCAACTCGTAGACACCGTCGCCATGCTCGGCCGCTACCTCGAATGCCGGCTCGAACCCCATGCGGTAGAACTCGACCACCTGGGCGCGGGCGCGCTTGTCGTCGGTCTTGTTGATCGCGAACAGGACCGGCTTGCCGGTCTGCCGCAGGCGCTTCGCGATTTCCTCGTCGCCCGGAACCAGGCCCTCGCGTGCGTCCACGACGAATATCAGGACGTCGGCCGAGGCCAGCGCCTTCAGGCCGTGCTCGATCACCATGCTGTGGAGCGGATCGGTCGTCGCGCCGAACAAGCCGCCGGTGTCGACCAGGGTGAAGGTGTGATCCTTCCACTCCGCCGGCGCCGAAATGACGTCCCGGGTGGTGCCGGCAATGGGCGTCACGATGGAACGACGCGTGCCGGTGATGCGATTGAAGAGCGTAGACTTTCCGACGTTCGGCCGACCGACGAGCACTACTGTCGGACCTTGCGACTGCCGTGCCATTGGAGGCAGTGTACCGCACGCGAGCGATTGCGCCGACCGGGCGCCAGCGCGAACGGTCCGCCGCGGCCCCGCGGCTTGACACGATAAGTGCTTTTATTTATCGTGACTTACGGCTACCGGATTCGACAGTACCATGATCAAAGTCGACATCGTCAACGAAGTCTCCAAGCTCGCCGACATCACCAAGGTGAAGGCCGAGCTGGCCGTCGATGCCGTGTTCGACGCCATGCGGGCCTCGATGATGCGCGGAGAGCGCATCGAGCTGCGCGGCTTTGGCGTGTTCCAGGTGAAGCCCCGGAAGCGGGGCATCGGCCGCAACCCGCGGACCGGCAAGGAAGTCCGCATCCCGCCGGGCCGCACCATCCGGTTCAAGCCCGGCAAGGAACTGCAGAACATCAACGGCCAGTCTGAGTGACCGACCAGGTTCCTCCCCGGTTCCCCGGCGCCTACCGCGAGATGGCCGCCGAAGGGGTGCCGGAACCATTCTGGGCTTCCCCACCACCCGTCCGGCGCCGCTTCCAGCACCGCTGGACGCGCCACATCGTCCTGTTCGGCCTCACGTTCTTCACGACCACCTTCGCGCACGCGCAGTCGTTCCTGCTGGCGCCGCTCATCCTCTATTCGAACTGGACGACGGGCCAATGGGAGATCAGCCCGCTCGTCGGCTTCACGTGGCCCATCTTTTTCGACGGCCTGTGGTACTCGCTGCCGCTGCTGACGATTCTGAGCGCGCACGAGTTCGGACACTATTTCGCGTGCCGCTATCACCGCGTCGATGCCACGCTGCCCTACTTCATTCCCGCGCCGCTGCCGCTCACCGGAACGCTCGGCGCGGTCATCCGCATCCGCGAGGCGTTCCCATCGAAGAAGGCGCTCTTCGACATCGGCGTCGCCGGCCCGATCGCCGGTTTCATCGCGCTGCTGCCGTTTCTCTACTGGGGCATGACGATGTCGCAGGTCGGCGAGGTGCCCGTCGACGAGGCCACCCTCTACTTCGGGGAGCCGCTCCTGTGGAAGGCGTTCGAACTGGGATGGTTCGGCGTGATCCCGGAAGGCTCCGACGTGATGCTGCACCAGATGGGATTTGCCGCCTGGTGGGGCATGCTGGCCACGGCACTCAACCTGCTGCCATTCGGCCAGCTCGACGGCGGCCACATCATGTATGCCGCGCTCGGAAAACGCGCGGCATGGGTCTCGGCCGCCACGCTGGCCGTCGTCGTCCTGCTGAACCTGGGATCGGCGAGCTGGGCCGTCTTCGCCTTCATGCTCGTCGTGATGTCGCTCATGTTCGGCTTCCGTCACCCGCGCGTGTGGGACGAAGACGTGCCGCTCGATCCACGGCGGCGGACGATTGCGATCGTTGCCGCCGTCATCTTCCTGCTCTGCTTCACGCCGGTGCCGATCGATACGATCGGCGGTCCCTGACAGGGCGCCTCGGCCCACCTGGAGGGCGGGGCTTCAGCCCCGTCAATACGTCTACCTGGCGAAGTGCCGTACGGCGAACTGGTAGAACGTCTCCCAGGCCGGCCCCGACACGTGGCCACCCGGATGCTGGTGGAAGCCGATGTCGCCGGTGATGACCTTCGTGTCGAGCGGCGGATAGTCGGTGATCCCTAGTCCGGTACCGCCGAGCAGCTCGTAGACGGGCGCGGCCGCAACGGCCGCCATGAACGAGCCGCGCGGATCGATCCACGCGTCGTTGGCCGCGACAACCACCGTCTGTCCCTGGTCGTTGACGCGCGTGGCAATCGTGCCGTCCGGGTTCTTCTGGGGATCGTTGCCGCCGCTCAGGAAGACCGGCCGCGGCGCCATCAGGGCGATGAGCTCGTGCGAATCGACGGGCATCGTGTCCCACCTGCCCGCGTACTTGATGTAGTTGCCGCCCATCCAGTAGTAGAACGTGTTGGCGAGGTTGTCGACCGTTTCGCCGTACTTCCGGCGATGGAGCTTGGCGCCGCCCTGCCCCGACGAGCTGACGTAGGCGATGGCAAACCGGGGATCGAGCACGGCCGCGAGCAGCGTGGCCTTGCCCCAGCGCGAGTGTCCGTACATCCCCACGCGCGTCTGGTCGACGGCGCTATCGGTCTCGAAGTAGTCGAGCACGCGGCTGGCCCCCCAGGCCCACGCCGCCAGCACGCCCCAGTCCTCGAGCGACCGCGGCTGTCCCTTGTTGACGAGGCCGATGATGCCGCACGTCAACCCCTGGCCGTTGTCGGCCTGAATGGAGTTGGTGACGACCGTCGCGTAGCCCCAGCCGAGCGCCAGTGCCTGCTGCTGGTTGGTAGGCCCTTGTGGCGCCTGCGGTCCACCTGCGCGTCCCCGACCGGCTGCCGGGCCGCCTCCCCGAGCGCCGGGAGCCTGGCCGCCACGCGCCGCGGGCGCCGGAGGTGGCGGCGCGTTGGTCGGCTGACAGACCGTGGTCGGTGCGGGCATGTTCGCGGGTGCCGCCTCGGCCGCGCCACCGCGGCCTCCGCCGGCGCCGAACCCGAACGACAGGATGACTGGCACGGGGCCGGTCGCATCGGCCGGCGTGCTGACCGAGGCAAGGATGTTGACCGTCAGCGCGGGATACGCCGCGTTGTCGACCTTCCCCACGAGCTGCTTCGTGATGACGGGTACCGTGCCATTCATCTCGCGCGCCGTGCTGAGAACCTCCCAGGTGACACGCGGCGTCTCTTTCGGCGTGCGGCCGTAGATCTCTCGCTCGAACAGTTCGATCAGTTCGCCACGCCGCTGATTGTTCCAGGCGGCGGCCGTCGTCACGCGCTGGCCACCGGAGAGCACGAGCGGGTCCGGCAGGTCCGGATACGGGTTGGCCTGCGACTCGTCGAAGGTTTCGGGTGCCGTGCTCGATGCTCCCGCCGGCGGCGGACCCGAGATACCGAGCAGCTGGCGTGTGCGTTCGAAGTCCTCATCGCGCGTCAGCTGGACGTGGGCCGGCTGGAGCGTTGCGGCCGGCTGCGTGCGCGCGTCTGGCGCGGCGAACCAGGCGGCGGCGAGGACACCAGCGGCAGTGACGGCGGAGCGAAGCAACACACGCGACATGCGGTCTCTCCTCGGGAGCACGGGCCCGGCCGCCGGGGAAACGTCGGCCGGCCGGGCGGAACGCGTCAGCCTACACCAGAAACCAACGCGGGGCATCACCCTGTCGGACAGGTTCGTCGCTGTATACTCGCCCCCTCATGACACGCCGGATCGCCCGACTGTTCGTCGCGGTGATGTGCATACTCGCAGCGGCCCCCGCCGCGGTCGGCCAGTCGCTCGACGCGACGGGCAGGGCCGACGGGCCGGTGCGTCCGCCGCGGCCGGGCGCGGGACCAGACTCGAGCTGGCCCACCTACGGCGGCGACCTCGCCAATCGCCGCTACGTTCCCTTCGATCAAATCACCGCGGAGAACTTCGACACCCTCGAAGTGGCGTGGCGCCTTCCGACGATGAGCTTCGGGTCCCGTCCCGAGTATCGGTTCGAATCCACGCCCCTCGTCGTCGGCGGCGTTCTCTATACGACGGCCGGCAGCCGCCGCGCCGTCGTCGCACTCGACGCCGCCACGGGCGAGTTGCTCTGGACGTACCGCGAGGACGAAGGCGAACGCGGGCGCAACGCCCCGCGACAGCTGTCGGGACGCGGCCTGGCCTACTGGACCGATGGCACCGACGCGCGCATCGTCTACGTCACGCCCGGCTATCGGATGATCGCGCTCGATGCCGCGACGGGGCGTCGGGCGCCGGGGTTTGGCGTCGACGGGGTCGTCGACCTGAAGACGGAATTCGATCAGTCGATCGACCCGCTCACGGCCGATGTGGGATTGCAGGCGGCGCCGGTCATCGCGAAGGACATTGTCATCATCGGCGCCGCGCACTCGCAGGGCACGAGCCCCCGCAGCATGTCGAACGTGAAGGGCTACGTCCGCGGGTACGACGTGCGCACCGGCGCGCGCCGCTGGATCTTTCACACCATCCCGAGACCCGGCGAACCCGGATCCGAAACCTGGGAAGGCGATTCAGCCGAACGCGCAGGCAATGCCGGAGTCTGGACCCAGGTGAGCGTCGACGAGGAGCTGAACCTGGCATATCTGCCCGTGGAGCTGCCGACCGGCGATTTCTACGGCGGGCATCGACCGGGCGCGGGACTCTTCGGCGAGTCGATCGTGGCCGTCGACCTGCACACCGGCGAACGGAAATGGCACTTCCAGCTCGTGCACCACGGGCTGTGGGACAGCGACATTCCTTGCGCGCCCGTGCTGGTCGACATCACCGTCGACGGTCGGGAGATCAAGGCGCTGGCGCAGGTCACCAAGCAGGGCTGGGTCTACGTCCTCGATCGGACCACAGGCGAGCCGGTCTGGCCCATCATCGAGCGACCGGTGCCGCAGGGCGACGTCCCCGGCGAATCGTACGCGCCGACGCAGCCGATTCCGACAAGGCCCGCGCCGTTCGAACGACAGGGCGTATCGGCCGACGACCTGATCGACTTCACGCCCGAACTGCGCGCCGAAGCGCTCCAGGTGATGGCCAGTTACCGGACGGGCCCCATCTTCACGCCGCCGTCGGTCATCGATCCGACCGGCACGTTCGGGACGCTGATGCTGCCGCACAATCAGGGCGGCGCGAACTGGCCGGGGGCGTCGTTCGACCCGGACACGCGCCGGCTCTACGTGTTTTCGCAGACGCACCTCGCCAACATCGGCCTGGTAACCGGGAATCCCTCCGAGACGGACTTTCCCTACAGCGGTCGCACCGCGCCGCTGCCGCCGGGCCCGCCGCCCGGACGCGGCGGACTGACCGTGCAGGGACTGTCGATCATCAAGCCACCCTACGGGCGCATCACGGCTATCGACCTCGATACGGGTGACACGCTGTGGCAGGTGCCGCACGGCGATACGCCGGATGCCATCCGCAACAACCCGGCCCTGCGCGGCGTGACCATCCCGCGGACCGGCCAGCCCGGCATCGCGGGGACCCTCGTGACGAAGACGCTCGTCATCGCTGGCGAGACCCAGTTCAGTACGGCGGGCCATCCGCGCGGTGCGCTGCTGCGCGCCTACGACAAGGACACGGGCGCCGACGCAGGCGCCGTCTTCATGCCCGCGCCCCAGACCGGATCCCCCATGAGTTACATGCTCGGCGGCCGCCAGTACCTCGTCGTCGCCATAGCAGGACCAGGGTTCCCGGGTGAACTGGTGGCCTACGTACTGCCGGATTGAGGTGGAGTCGAGGCGCGTCGACAGCCGAAGCGAAGGACCTACGGCGCCCCGCGGAAGGCGTCGATGCGAATCTGGCCGAGCCGCAACGCACCCAGCGGAAGGTCCACGTCGCCGGCCGGGAATCCGTTCGCGCGCAGCACGAATGCCGTGACGTCGACGTACTGCTGCCGCGTCAGCGTGTTCTCGCTGTCCTTCGGCATCGACTTGCGCGTGAGGTCCACCAGGTCGTTGACCGACTGCGTGTTCCAGTTGCTCAGAAACGTCGGGCCGACCAGGCCGGGCGCTTCGTCGATTCCCGTCAGGCCCTCACCGTGACAGGACGCGCAGTCCTTCCTGTAGACGACGCCGCCGCGGTCGGCCTGGGTCGCGGTGTAGACACCATCCCAGACGCTGGCCGGCGCATCCTGCGCGACGGCCAGCAGCACCGACGCCGTCGCCAGCGCGCACGCCGCTGCGCCCACGATTCGGGAAGCCACGCGCTCCGATCGATCAGGACGCACCGGTCAGGTCCTCCGGCAGGAGATCGAGCAACATGCCGTCGTGGAACGTGCCGTCGGCGCCCCGTTCGTAACGCCGCATCACGCCCACGCGCCTGAAGCCGACCTTTTCGTACGCGCGAATGGCGTGAACATTGTCGGCGGCCGGGTCGATGACAATCCGGTGATGCCCTCGCCCCTCGAAAAGGTACCGGCACACGAGGCGTATCGCTTCGGTGCCGAATCCCCTGCCCTGATGCTGCGTGGACAGGAAGAGGTCGATGCCGGCGTGCCGGTAGTCGCGATGGAGCTTCTCCCAGCCGGCAATCCAGCCAATCGTCTCACCATCCAGCGTGATGACGAACGTGCTGCTGCACTCGAGGCCATCGACCGCATCGCCGGACAGGAGTTCGTGCCGATCGAATTCATCGTCGGGCTGGCTCCAGTGCCGGGCGACTTCAGGCTCGCGAAGGATCTCCAGGAGCCGCGGCAGATCCGCCTCGGTCGCCGGCCGCAGGACAATACGCGGGCCTCGAAGAATACGCATCGGTCAGCGGCTGGCGCCCTCGGCGAAATAATAATCGGCACGCCCGGACAACGCTGGCGGAACACGGCAACCATCGCAGCCGATGCATCGACAGCATACGTCGCGAGACTCGCCTCCCGCAGCAACCGCGTGCCCGGCTCACCGGGCCCCGAATCGAGGTCGAGCACCCTTGCGCCCGGCGAACTCGGAGGGGCTGAAGCCCCTCCGCTCCACGGTTGTCACTCGGAGGGGCTGAAGCCCCTCCGCTCCAAAGGTGCAGCCTCGCAGCCTCGCAGCCTTGCAGCCTCGCAGCCTTCCTACGTCACCGATACCGGATCCACGTCGACGATGGTCCGTCGCCGGAGATCGGGACGCGCGTCGAGCGCGGCCAGCAGCGCCTCGCGCATCGCGCGGCGGTTGTTGCCCTTCAGGAAGAACTGCGCGCGATATTCGTCCTTGAGCCGCGCCAGCGCGGCCGGTGCGGGGCCGAGGATGCGCACCGGTGCCTGACGCTGGCGCACCCGCGCCACCAGGTCCGCGGCATCGGCCATGGCCTGGTCGAGCGAACGGTGCCGCACGACCACATTGACCATCGCCACGGTCGGCGGATAGCGCATCGCGCGGCGGAACTCCATCTCGCGTGCGTAGAACGTCGCGTAGTCCTGCGCCGACGCGCACGTCACGCTGTAGTGGCCCGGATAGAGCGTCTGCACGATGGCCTCGCCGGCCACGTCTCCCCTGCCGGCGCGCCCCACGACCTGCGTGATGAGCTGGAACGTCCGCTCGCCGGCGCGGAAGTCGGCCAGTCCCAGTCCGACGTCCGCCGACACGACGCCCACCAGCGTGACGGCCGGGAAGTCGTGCCCCTTCGCAATCATCTGCGTGCCGACGACGATGTCGAGATCCCCGCGGGCGACGGCGGCGATGACGCGCGTGATGGCGCCGCGGCGTCGGGTGGTGTCGCGATCGACGCGCGCGACGCGCGCGGCGGGAAACCGTTCACGCACCTCGGCCTCGAGCCGCTCGGTGCCGATGCCCGACTGCTCCAGGAACGCACCACCGCACTCGCCGCACGCGCGCGGCACGTGCGCCGCATAGTTGCAGTAGTGGCACCGCACACGGCGCGCCGCACGATGGAACGTCAGCGTCACGCTGCAGTGCGGACACTCGAGCGACGAGCCGCACTCGCGGCAGAAGATCACGGTGGCAAACCCGCGGCGATTGAGCAGGACCAGGCTTTGCTGCCCGGCCTCGAGGCGTGCCGCCATGGCCTCAATCAGCGGCGTGCTCAGGGCCGCCTCGGCGCCCGCGACAGCGACCTCGCGCCGCATGTCCACGACGCGGACGGCGGCAAGCGGCCGATCGAGCACGCGGCGGTCCATCCGCACGAGCGTGTAGCGGCCGGCTTCCGCATTCGCCGCCGATTCCATTGACGGCGTTGCCGAGCCCAGCACCACGACCGCGCTGTCCATGCGCGCGCGCATCACGGCCACGTCGCGGCCGTTGTAGCGCGGCGTTTCGTCCTGCTTGTACGAGCTTTCGTGTTCCTCGTCGACGACGATCAGGCCAACGTCGCCCAGCGGTGCGAACACGGCCGACCGCGTGCCGACAACGATGTCGACGTCGCCGCGGCGGATGCGGTGCCACTGATCGTGCCGTTCGCCATCGGCAAGCCCGCTGTGCTGGATCGCCACGCGCGCGCCGAATGCGCCGCGGAACACGCCGGCCAGCGCCGGCGTGAGCGCGATCTCGGGCACCAGCACCAGCACGCGCCGCCCGTGCGCGATGACGTGCCGCGCCAGTTGCAGGTACACCTCGGTCTTGCCGCTGCCGGTGACGCCGTGCAGCAGCACGGGTCGGAACGCGCGCGCGTCGACGGCCTCGCGCAGCGTGGCGAGCGCGGCTTCCTGCTCGTCGGTCAGCGGTCGATCGCTTGGGGACTTCGCCGTGGCGGCCCAGCCGCCGTCGGCCTGGCCGCCATCGGCAAACGGATCGCGCTCGTCGACCTCGTCCTGCAGCCGCACGAGGCCCACCTCGGCTGCCCGTCGCACCACGCTGGCGCTGATGCCTCGAGCCGTGAGTTCGGACTGGAGCAGTCCGTCGGGCGCCGCCGCCACGGCCGCCACCAACTCGCGCTGTCGCTCGCCGCGCGGCGCCGGCAGCGCTGCCGCGTCCACGGCGAACACGCGCGTGCGCATGCGGAACGTGGCCGCGTCGCCGCGGCGCGAAAGCGGCGGCATGGCCACGGGCAGCGCGTCGCCCGGGCCGCAGGCGTAGAACTCGCCCACCCACAACGCGAGGTCCACGATATCGGGCGGCAGGAACGCGCGCTCATCGAGCACGTCGATGACGTCGCGCAGTGTGGCGCCCTCGGGCACCGCCGCGTCAGCCGTCACCACGCACCCGGTGACGCGCCGCGTGCCGAGCGGCACGACGACGCGCGCACCCTTCGCGGGCACGGGTGCGCCAGCCGGCAGGCTGTATGTCAGCAGGCCGAGACCGGGCACGGGCACCGCCACGCCAACGGCCCGGGAGTCAGTGCGATTCGGCGAGGAACGCACGGACCGTCTTCATGTCTTCCCACACGTCGCGCTTGCGCTCGGAACTGCGCAGCAGATACGCCGGATGGAAGGTGGGCATGAGCTTGATGCCGTTGCGGTAGTCGTGGAAGCGCCCGCGCAGCCGCGAGATCGGTGCGTCGGTCCCGAGCAGCATGTGGGCGGCGGAGGACCCCAGGGCCACGATGACCTTCGGCCGCACGATGTCGATCTGCCGCAGCAGGAACGGGCTGCACGTCTCGACCTCGGGCGGTTCCGGCGTCCGGTTGTTGGGCGGCCGGCACTTGATGACGTTGGCGATATAGACGTCGTCGCGCGTCAGATCGATGGCCTCGATGATCTTCGTCAGCAGCTGTCCGGCGCGCCCCACGAACGGCTCGCCCTTCGCGTCCTCGTCGGCGCCGGGAGCTTCACCGACGAACATGAGGTCGGCATCCGGATTGCCGGTCCCGAAGACCACCTGCCGGCGGCCGAGCGTGTGCAGGACGCACCGCGTGCAGTCGCCGATGTGTTCGCGCAGCGCGGGCAGGGTCGATGGCAGCTCCACCGCTGCCACATCCGCGGGCTCGATGTCCGGTGGCGCGTCGCCCGGAGGCGGCGCCTCCGCCGTGGGGATCCTGGCCTTCGCACGCGACCGCCACGCCGGATCGCGCGACACGCCGTTGATGCCCATGTCGGCAAACATGCGGAGATGAGCGGCGAGGTCGTCGTTGACCGACATCAGCCCGCCACCGACGTCGACGTCGACGACAGGAGCCGCTCGGCGCGATCGAGCAGCGCGCGGGCCACATCCTGCTTCGACAAGAGCGGCAGCGCCTCGTCGGGTTCGTCGCGGGCCACCAGGGTGACGCGATTGGTGTCGACGTCGAAGCCCGACCCGGGCTCCGAGACATCGTTGGCCACGACGAGATCGACGCGCTTCTGCTCGAGCTTGCGCCGGGCGGGCCCCACCGGGTCGCCCGTCTGCGCCGCGAAGCCCACGAGGACCGGCGTCCGGGCGTCTCCCCGGCGTCGGCCCAGTTCCGCGAGGATGTCACCGGTGCGCTCGAGTTGCAGCGTGATGGATCCGCCCTTCTCGATCTTGGCCGCCGCCGGCCCGCCGGCCGGTGTGTAGTCGGCCACGGCCGCGGCCATCACGACGATATCCGCGTGACCTGCGTGCTCCGCGACGGCCGCCTGCATCTCTGCGGCGTTGCGCACGCGCGCCAGCACATCGACAGCAGGGGGTTCCACAGGTGTCGGCCCCGCGACCAGCGTGACGTGCGCACCGCGCGCCCGGGCCTCGGCAGCCACCGCAAATCCCATTCGGCCGCTCGAACGATTCCCGAGAAAGCGCACCGCGTCGATATCCTCGATCGTTGGCCCCGCCGTGACGAGCACGCGTCGTCCCGCCAGGGACGGCGCGGAGCCGCGTACCCAGGCGTCGGCCTCGGCGGCAATGACCTCGGGCTCGGCCAGCCGACCCGCCCCCACCCATCCGCACGCGAGGTAGCCTTCGCCGGGGTCGACGATACGGACGCCGCGCGCGCGCAGCGCGACCAGGTTGGCCTGAACGGCCGGGTGCGTCCACATGTTCGTGTTCATTGCCGGCGCCAGCAGCACGGGCGCTCGCGTGGCGAGGTACAGCGCGGACAGGAAGTCGTCGGCAATGCCGCCGGCGAACTTGCCGATGATGTTGGCGGTGGCCGGCGCGACGACGAGCAGGTCCATGCCCGACGCCAGCGCGATGTGCTCGATTTCCGCGTTGATGCCCGGCGCGAACTGGTTCGTGATGACCGGCTCGCGGGTGATTGCTTCGAAGGTCAGGGGCCCCACG
The DNA here is from genome assembly GCA_044507065.1 of Acidobacteriota bacterium. Classification (GTDB taxonomy): domain Bacteria; phylum Acidobacteriota; class Vicinamibacteria; order Vicinamibacterales; family SCN-69-37; genus SCN-69-37. The sequence goes on along the minus strand of JBIQJY010000005.1, from coordinate 93,269 downwards.
AAGCGTCGGGCCGCGCGGGTCATGACGACCTGGACGCGGTGCCCCCGCTTCTGGAGGAGCCGTACGAGTTCGACGGCCTTGTAGGCGCCGATGCCCCCGGTGACCCCGAGGCCGACGAAGGCCATGCGCCTACTCGGCCGCGCCCGTGGCGGTCGACTCGGCGGCGGCCGCGTCGGCGTCGGCGCGCGTGATGACGCCGGCGGCCACTTCCTGCAGCGCGCGGCGTGCGGGCTTCGGCGAGCCGTCGACCTTGGGCACGCAGCCCTCGAGCAGTTGCCGGGCCCGCGCCGCGGCAATGGTCACGAACTCGAACGAGTTGGCCGGCCGCGTGGTGGGCCGTGAAGTTTCTGTCATGGCAATCTCTCCGTGTGTCCCTGCCCGCTAGTCGCGAAACGTCGCGACGATCGGGTCGATGATGTCCCGCAGCCGTCCGAGCTTCAGTCGTTCCGCCACGATGATGGCGCCGATTTCCTCCACGCAGCGATCGAGGTCGTCGTTGATCACCACGTAGTCGTATTCCTCGACAGCGTCCACTTCCCGGCGGGCCGTGGCCAGCCGCTCGCGAATCGCGTCTTCCGAATCCTTGTTGCGGCCCCTGAGGCGCGCGGCCAGCACCTCGAACGAGGGCGGCAGCACGAACACCTCCACGGCCCGGTCGGCCAGCCGTTCCCGGACCTGCCGCGCACCCTGGACGTCAATCACCAGGACCAGATCGAGGCCGGCCGCCAGCGCCGCCTCGGTCGTTTCGCGGCCGGTGCCGTACAGGTTGCCGAAGATGTCGGCCCATTCGAGGAACCGCCCCTCGCGGATCATGGCCTCGAACGTCGGCCGGCTCACGAAATTATAGTCGACGCCGTCGACCTCCCCCGGTCGTGCCGGGCGGCTCGTGAACGAGCGCGACCGGCTCAGGCCGCGGGCCCGCTCCATGAGGCAGTCGACGACGGTCGTCTTGCCCGTGCCGGACGGGGCCGAAACGACAAAGAGCAGACCGCGCGAGGCGGGCGCCTCACTCGACATTCTGGACCTGTTCCTTGATTCGCTCGAGTTCGGCCTTGGCGGCAATCACCACCTCGGTGGCCTGCGCGCCCTCGACCTTGGAGCCGATCGTGTTGATCTCGCGGTTCATCTCCTGGACCAGGAAATCGAGCTTGCGCCCGCACGGCTCGGGCCCGGATGCCAGTCGATGCCAGTGGTCCAGGTGACTCCGCAGGCGGACGATTTCCTCGTCGACATCCGACCTGGCGACGAACCGGACGACTTCCTGCGCGATGGCGGCCGGGTCGCCCTGGATGTCGGGCGGCAGCTCGGCGATGCGCTCCCGGAGCCGCGCGTCGAGCTGCGCCTGGCCCTCGGCCGCGGCGCGTTCCAGCGTGTCCACGTAGCCGCGGATGACGCCCAGCCGGGCCTCGATGTCGGCACCGATGAACCGCCCCTCGGTCTCGCGCATGGCGATGAGCGCGTCGATGGCTTCGGTGAGCGTGAGCTCGACGAGCGAGGCCAGCGCGGCCGGCACCCCGGCGGACGGATCGGCGGCTCGCGTACGGATCTCGAGGACCTGCGGCAGCCGCAGCAGGTCGGACGGCGTCAATGCGCCGCTGACCACGCCGCGCGCGCGCACCGACTCGAGCGCGGCGGCCACCTGGTCGAGCAGCCGCTCGTCGATGACCACCTCGCGTTCGGGCGGCGAGGTCACTTCCGCCCCGATCTGCAGTTCCACGCGCCCGCGCGTCAGCCGCTGGTTGACGATGGCCCGCACGCGCGCATCGAGCGGCGCGAGCGCCTGCGGCACCTTCAGCGCGACGTCCAGGAAGCGATGATTCACCGATTTCACGGTGATGTTCACCGTGTCGCCAGCCAACTCGTGGCTGACCGACGCAAAACCCGTCATGGACCGAATCACGAAGACACCTCGCGAGCCCCGGCGTCACCCGCCGCCACCCGATCGCGTTCGTCGAGGGCCTGCAGGGCGTACAACCGGGCGTAGACACCGCCCTCGCGGCCGATGAGATCGTCGTGCGTACCGATCTCGGCAATCCGACCGCTGTCGAGCGCAAGAATCATGTCAGCGCCGCGCACCGTCGACAACCGGTGCGCGATGACGAACGTCGTGCGGTTGCGCATCAGGTTGGCGAGCGCGTCCTGCACGAGCTGTTCGGACTCGGCGTCGAGGGCCGATGTGGCCTCGTCGAGCACCAGGATGGGACAGTCTTTCAGAATTGCCCGCGCAATGGCCAGCCGCTGGCGCTGGCCGCCCGACAGCCGCTGCCCGCGCTCGCCGATGCGTGCCTGGTAGCCGCCGTCGAGCGCCGTGATGAAGTCGTGGGCGTGTGCGGACCGTGCCGCCTGCTCGATGGCCTCGCTCGTGGCGCCGGGCACGCCGTAGGCGATGTTGGCGGCAATCGTGTCGTCGAACAGCACGGTTTCCTGCGTGACGAGCGCCACCTGCCCGCGCAGCGACGCCAGCGTCACGTCGCGGATGTCCACGCCGTCGACGAGCACGGCGCCCTCGGTCACGTCGTAGAAGCGCGGGATCAGGTTCGACAGCGTGGTCTTGCCGGCTCCGCTCAATCCCACCATCGCAACCGTCTGCCCCGCCTGCACGCGGAACGACGCGTGACGCAGGACGAAGTGCTCCGGCCTGTCGTCGTAGGCGAACCCGACGTCGCGGAACTCCACCGATTCGCGCATCCGCGGCAACTCGATGGCCTGCGGCTTCTCGCGGACTTCGGTGTGCGTGTCGATCATGGCAAAGATGCGCTCGGCCGCGGCGATGGCCTGCTGGATGCTGGCGTTCACGCGGCTGAGCTTCTTGATCGGCCCGTACATCATGAACGCGGCCGCCATGAACGCGGTGAACTCGGGCGCCGTCAGTGCCCCGCTCGAGATCTGCCGCGCGCCGTACCAGAGCGCGCCGATAGCCGCAAAGCCGCCAATCAGCTCCATCAGCGGCGGCAGCGCCGCCACGGCGCTCGTGACCTTCAGGTTCGTGCGATAGAGCGCGTGCGTCGCCTCGCCAAACCGCGACGCCTCGCGCGCCTCGGCGCCGAAGGCCTTCACGATGCGATGGCCCGCAATGGCTTCCGCCGCGCGATGGGTGACCCGCTCGAGCTGCTCCTGCCCGTGGCGCGTCGTCCGCCGCACGCGCTGCCCGAGGCGCGACAGCGGATAGACGATCAGCGGCGCGGCAGTCACCACCACCGTCGCAAGCTGCCAGTCGAGATAGAACATGTAGCCGGCAAATCCGATGACCGCGAGCGACTCGCGCGTCAGGTCGGCCAGCGTTTCGGACACGACCGTCTGCACCTGGCTGACGTCGTTGGTGATGCGCGAGATCAGCTGCCCGGTGCTGCGGCGCGAGAAGAACGCGGCCGACTGGTTGATGATGTGGCGGAACAGCTGGTTGCGCAGGTCGCGCACGACGCGCTGGCCCACATCCGCCATCAGGTAGGTCGAGACATACGCGCCAGCTCCCTTGAGGAGGTAGGCGAGCAGCACGATCGACGCAATGGTCGCCACCGTGTCGTCCTGCGGCTGGTACAGGCCCTCGACGATGAGCTTGATGAGATAGGCGACGAGCGCACTGCCCGCGGCATAGACGACCATGGCGCCGAGCGCGACGGCAATGCGGCCGCGATAGGCCTTCGCCGCGCCGAGCAGTCGCCGGAGTTCACGCACGCGGCGTCACCCTCTCCCCGACGGTCCGTGCCCGGACCGGGTCAGGCGTGCCTGGCGTGTCTGCCGTAGCCATCCGGGTGTGAAGTGTGCCACGTCCAGGCCGTGCGCACGATAGCCTGCAGATCGAGCCTCGGCACCCATCCGAGCTCGCGCTGCGCCAGCTGGCTCGAGGCGACCAGGCGCGCGGGGTCGCCCGGGCGTCGCGGGCCGATGGTGTGCGGTACCGGACGGCCGGCCACCTGCCCCACCGCGTCGAGCACTTCGCGCACCGACATGCCGTGGCCGCTGCCCAGATTGAAGTTCGCCGATGGCCCGCCCGACTCGAGCCGCGTGAGGGCCGCCAGGTGCGCGGCCGCCAGGTCCATCACGTGCACGTAGTCACGCACGCAGGTGCCGTCGTCCGTCGGATAGTCGTCGCCGAAGATGGCGAGTCCCTCTCCGCCGCGCACGGCCGCGATCGCCCGCGGGATGATGTGCTCCTCGGGCTGATGGTCCTCGCCGATGAGGCCATCCGGATCGGCGCCCGAGGCGTTGAAATACCGCAGGGCCACGGCGCGGATGCCCGCGGCCACTTCGAAGTGCGGCAAGGCCCGCTCGACGGCCAGCTTCGTCTCGCCGTACGCGTTGATGGGGCGCTGCGGGTGCGTCTCGTCGATCGTGGGCGTGGACGGTTCGCCGAAGGTGGCGCAGGTGGACGAGAAGACGAAGTGCTTCACGCCGACGGCCGCCATGGCCTCGAGCACGGTTACCGTCCCCGTCAGATTCGTGCGGTAGTAGGCGAACGGTTCGCGGACCGATCCGGCGACCGACAGCAGCGCCGCGAAGTGCATCACGGCCGATGCGCCCGAGGACTCGAGCGTCTGCCGGACGAGCGCGCCGTCCAGGATGTCGCCCTGCACGAACGTGATGCGCCGCTCCGGAAAGGCCTTCACCAGGCGATCGACGGCCTCGCGGTGGCCGGCCACCAGGTTGTCGTACACCACCACGTCGTAGCCGGCGCCAGCCAGCGCCTTCACGGCGTGACTGCCGACATAGCCGGCGCCGCCGGCAACCAGCACAGTGCTCATGGGCGTCCGATCGACGAATAGGTGAAGCCCTGCTCGCGCATCTGCTTCGGCTCGTAGATGTTGCGGCCGTCGATGACGAGCGGGCGCTTCAGCAGCTTCTTGATCTTCTTGAAGTCCGGCTCGCGGAACTCGTTCCACTCGGTCACGACGAGCAGCGCCTCGGCGCCCTTGAGCGCATCGTAGGCGTTGCGGGCGTAGGTGATCTTCCTGCCGAAGATGGCCTTTGCCGACTCATGCGCCTCGGGATCGAAGGCGCGCACCTTGGCGCCGCGCTCGAGCAGGCCCTTGATGATAGGCACAGCCGGCGCCTCGCGCATGTCGTCGGTGCGCGGCTTGAACGCCAGGCCCCAGACGGCAATCGTCTTGCCCTTCAGGTTCTTGCCGAGGAACTTGTCGACCCGGTTGAGCAGCAGCCGCTTCTGCGACTCGTTGACCTGCTCGACGGCATTGAGGATGCGGAACTTGTACTTGCGTTCGGCCGAGAACTGGATGACGGCCTTCACGTCCTTCGGAAAACACGACCCGCCGTAGCCGCAGCCCGGAAACAGGAATGCCGCGCCGATGCGCTTGTCGGAGGCAATGGCCTGCCGCACCTTGTCGATGTCCCCGCCGAACGCCTCGCAGACGGCGGCAAACTCGTTCATGAACGAGATCCGCGTGGCGAGCATGGCGTTTGCCGCGTACTTGCACAACTCGGCGCTGGCCGTGTCCATCACCATGATGGGCGCGCCGGTGCGCGTGAACGGGCGATAGAGCTCCTGCATGAGCTCCGCAGCCCGGGCGTCGTCGGTGCCGATGACGACGCGGTCGGGCTTGAGGAAGTCGTCCACCGCGGCGCCCTGCTTCAGGAACTCGGGGTTGCTGACGACGGCAAACGGGTGCTTCGCGCGCCGGGCGATCGTCTTGCGCACCAGTTCCGCCGTGCCGGCCGGCACCGTGCTCTTGTCGACAATGACCTTGTAGCCGTTGAGCGCGCCGGCAATTTCATCGGCGGCCGCCAGCACGTACTTCAGGTCCGCCGATCCGTCCTCGCCGGTGGGCGTGCCCACGGCAATGAAGACGACGTCGGACTTCTTCACGGCGTCGGGCAGCGACGTCGTGAACGTCAGGCGCTTCTCGTGGCGATTCCGACGGACGATCTCCTCGAGCCCCGGCTCGAAGATGGGAATGCCGCCCCGATCGAGCAGCCGCACCTTGGCCTTGTCCTTGTCGACGCAGATGACCTGATTGCCGGTCTCCGCGAAGCATGCACCTGCGACGAGCCCGACGTATCCTGTGCCTACAACCGCGATTCTCATGGTGACGTAGCGACCTCCGCCCTCGGAAAAACTCCTCAAAGTAGCATGCGGACCTGTACCAGTCAATCGATTGACTGGCAAGGAGTTGCGCGCTTCCCGCATTCGCCCGTAACGGCGCGTGATAGCATCCGCGCATCCTGCCGTGCGGATTCTGCTCGACTACCGACCCGCCCTGCGCCAGCGGACCGGCGTCGGCGCGTACATTCACGAAGCGGCCGCCGCCCTTGCGGCAAGCCGCCGCCCCGATGAATCGATCGTGCTGTTCAGCACGTCGTGGAAGGATCGACTGGCGCCGGACGCCGTTCCGCCACTCGCCGTTGTCGACCGCCGCATTCCGGTAAGACTGCTCAACTTCGCGTGGCACCGCGGCGGCGTGCCGCCGGTCGAGTGGCTGGCTGGCGCCGGCTTCGATGTCGTCCAGGCGGCACATCCGCTGCTGATTCCGTCCTCGGGTGCGGCGCGCATCGTCACGATCCACGACCTCGACTTCCTCGACCACCCGGAACGCACGCACGCCGAGATCCGCCGGGACTACGGCGCGCTCGTCGCGCCGCACGCCCGCGCGGCCGATCAGGTGATTGTCGTGTCGCGTCATACGGCCCGCGAGGTCGAGTACCGTCTGGGTGTGCCGACCTCGCACATCACGATCTGCCCGCTCGGCGCGCCCGACTGGCCCGCCCGCGAGAGCCTTCCCGGCGCCGACGGCTGCATCCTCTTCGTGGGCACCCTCGAACCACGCAAGAACCTGGGCGTGCTGCTCGACGCCTACGCACGGCTGCTGACCGTCAATCCATCCGCGCCGCGCCTCGTGCTGGCCGGCCGCATCGGTCCGGCAATGGCCCCGCTGCTCGAGCGGGCGCGAGCGTCCGACCTCGCCGGACGGGTCGAGTTCCCCGGCTACGTAACTGACGCCGAGAAGCGCGACCTCTACGCGCGCGCCGTCGTGTTCGTGCTGCCGTCCCATCTCGAAGGATTCGGCCTGTCGGCCGTGGAAGCCATGACGATGGGCGTGCCCGTCGTGGCCGCAAGACGCGGCGCCCTGCCGGACACGGTCGGCAACGCCGGACGGCTGATCGATCCGGACGATGCGCAGGCGCTTGCGACGACGCTTGCCGATGTCGTGGCGTCGCCCGACGAGCAGCGACGCATGGCCGAGGCCGGCCGGGCGCGCGCCGCGGACTTCACATGGGCCGGGACCGCCAGCCGCATGCGCGAGGCCTGGGCGCTGGCCAGGGAGCATCATGCCGCCCGCCGCCGGTAGCCGCGCGCTGCGCATCGGGGTCGACGGCCGCGAGATGATGGGCCGCGCCACGGGGGTGGGCCGGTACATCCGCGACGTACTGCGCGCCTGGGTTGCCGATCCGGCGTTCGCGCACACCCTCGTCATCTTCACGCCATCGACGCCCTCCCCGGATCTGGTTGCGATGCTGGGGCCGCGCGTCACGTGGCATGAGGTGCCGTCCGAACGCGCCGGAACGGTATGGGAGCAGTGGCCCTTGCCGCGGGCGGTGCGGCGCGTCGGCGTGGACGTCTTCTTTGCGGGGGCCTACACGGCCCCCCTCCTCCTGCGGTGCCCGTTCGTCGTGGCCATTCACGACGTGTCCTACTACGCGCATCCCGAATGGTTCCGGCCCCGCGAGGGACTGCGCCGCCGCTGGCTCACGCGGGAATCGGCCAAGCGGGCCCATACCGTCATCACGCTCTCGGAATTCTCGGCCGGCGAGATCGTTCGGCATGTCGGCGTGGCGCGCGATCGCATCGTGCTGGCGCCCCCGGGTGCGCCCGAACGCCGCGACGTCGCCAGGCGCGAGGTGGACAACACCGTCCTCTTCGTCGGCTCGCTGTTCACGCGTCGGCTCATTCCCGAACTCATCGAGGGATTTGCCGGGGCGGCCCGGCATGTCGATTCGGCGCGGCTGGTGCTCGTTGGCGACAACCGCACCGCGCCCCTCGTCGATCCCCGCGCAATCGCGACCGAGCTGGGCGTGGCCGATCGCGTCGAGTGGCTCGAGTACGTGCCCGACGCCGAGCTGGACCGTCTGTACGCCTCGGCGCGCGTGTTCGCCTTCCTGTCGACGTACGAGGGGTTCGCGATGACGCCGCTGGAGGCGCTTTCGTGCGGCGTCGCGCCGGTGCTGCTCGACACGCCTGTCGCGCGCGAGATCTACGGGGACGCCGCCCTGTTCACGACGGCCGAACCGGCCTCGATCGAAGCGGCGCTCCGGACGCTGCTCGAAGACGCGCCGCTGCGCGCGCGGCTGGTGGCCGCCGGCAGCCGGCTGCGCGATCGCTACGTGTGGGCGCACACGGCCTCCACGATTCGCACCGCCCTCGAACGCGCCGCGACTTCCGCATGACGGCGACCTTCGACATCGTCATCGTCAACTACAACACGCGCGACGATCTCGCGCGGTGCCTGGCGTCGATACACGATGCGCCTCCGCGGGCCCTGCAGACCGTCTTCGTCGTCGACAATGCATCGACCGACGACAGCGTGGCACACGTCGTCGCCCGATGGCCGACGGTGCGGGTGATGGCTCTCGACGCCAACCGCGGCTTCGCGGCCGCCAACAACGCCGGCATCCGCGCCGCCGCGGCGCCGCTCGTGCTGCTGCTCAACAGCGACACCGTCGTACCGGCGGGTGCGCTCGACACGCTGGCCGAGCGTCTCGAGGCCACCGGCGCTGTCGCCGCCGGCCCGCTGCTGGTCGATGCCGAGGGGCGACCGGAGGTCTCGTTCGGCCCCATGCTCTCGCCGGCAGCCGAGCTAGTGCAGCGCGCGCGTGTCCGGATGGCCGCCAGCCGTGGCGCCATCGCCCGGCGGTACATTGCCCGGCTGCTCCAGCGCGAACGGGTGGTCGACTGGGTGAGCGGCGGGTGCCTGCTCGTGCGACGCGCGGCGGCCATCGAGGCCGGCCTGCTCGACGAGCGATATTTCCTCTATGAGGAAGACGTGGACTTCTGCGCGGCGCTGCGCGAGCGCGGGGGCACCGTGATCTTCACGCCCCGGGCGCGCGTCATCCACCTGCGCGGCCGGTCGGTGGCCCGGTCCGGGCAGCCCTCGACCCTGCACTACGATCGCAGCCATCTGGCCTTCTACGAGAAGCACCAGCCCGCCTGGGCCCCCCTCCTGCGGCTGTGGATGCGCGCCCGGGGCCGCAACGTCCGATAAGATCGGCCGACACCCGTGCGCATCGCCATCGACGTCCGCAAGCTCCACGACTACGGTATCGGCACCTACGTGCGCAATCTCGTGTACTGGTTGTCGAAACTCGACGACGCGAACCGCTACGTCCTGCTCTGCCGGCGCGACGACGCGGACTTCGTGCGATCGCTCGGTCCGCGTTTCGAGCCGCTGCCCCAGCAGGCCGGCAACTACACGGTCCGCGAACTGCTCTCGGTGCCGCTTGCCCTCGAGCGCGTGGGCGTGGACCTGTTCCACGCCCCGCACTACGTCGTGTCGCCGTTCACGCGCTGTCCGTTCGTCGTGACGATCCACGACTGCATCCACCTGCGGTTCCCGCAGTACCTGCCCAATCGCATGGCCCACACGTATGCGCGGTCGATGATGCGATCGAGCGCGCGCCGATCGCGGCGCGTGCTGACGGTCTCGCAGGCGTCGCGGCAGGACATCGTGCACTACCTGCACGTCGATCCGGGCAAGGTGGAGGTCATCTACAACGCGCTCGACGAGCGGCTGACGACGCCGCCGACCGACGTGGAGCTCGCCCGGGTGCGCGACCGGTACCAGCTCGACGCCCCGTTCATCCTCTACACGGGCAACATCAAGCCGCACAAGAACGTGGACCGGCTGATCGAGGCCTACGCCATTCTCCGGCGCCAGGGCGTGACCGAGGCGAAGCTGCTCATCATCGGTGACGAGGTGTCCAAGTATCCGAACCTGCGACGGCTCGTGCACCGCCACCAGCTGCACCCGCACGTGCGGTTCTTCGGCTTCGTCTCCGACGAGATGCTCGGGATCCTGTACCGGCTGGCGACCGTGTTCGTGTTCCCCTCCCTCTACGAAGGCTTCGGCCTGCCGCCGCTCGAGGCAATGGCGGCCGGGACGCCCGTCATCGCCTCGAACGTTTCGTCACTGCCCGAGGTGGTGGGTGATGCGGCCCTGCTCATCGATCCGCGCGATGCCCAGGCCATCGCGGATGCCATGGCCCGCGTCATCCGCGAGCCCGACCTGCGCGCCGACCTCATCGCGCGCGGCCACGAGCGCGTGCATGCGTTTTCCTGGGAGCGATCGGTGGCGCGCGTCCGCGACGTCTACGAGGAAGTCGGGAGGGCATCCCGATGATGGCCGACGGCGCGCCGGGGCTGGCCCGCGACGAGCCGACGCTGCCGCTCGATGTCGGGGGGCGCCGCGTCGTGCTCGTGCACGACTGGTTGACGGGCATGCGGGGCGGCGAGAAGGTGCTCGAGTCGCTCTGCCGCCTGTTTCCCGACGCGGACCTGCTCACCCTCGTTCAGGTTCCGGGCTCCGTGTCGCCGACGATCGAGGCCCGCCGCATCCGCACGTCGTTCGTGCAGCGGCTGCCGATGCGCGCACGGCTCTATCGCCACTACCTGCCGCTCTTTCCGATGGCCATCGAGGGGTTCGATCTCGACGATGCGGACCTGGTCGTCTCGACGAGCCACTGCGCGGCCAAGTCGGTGGTGCCCACGGGACGCGCCGTGCACGTCTGCTACTGCCACTCGCCCATGCGCTACGCGTGGGACCAGTTCGAGGCCTATTTCGGTCGCGCCCGGATCGGCCCGTTGGCCGCGGCCGCCGCCCGTCCGGTGCTCGCCTGGCTCGCGCGATGGGACCGCGCCACGGCCGGGCGCGTCACGCATTTCGTGGCCAACTCGCAATTCGTTGCGGGACGGATCGCGCGGTACTATAATCGTCCGGCCTCGGTGCTTCATCCGCCGGTCGACACACGGTTCTTCACGCCCGCCAACGGCCCGTCCGCGCCGTATTTTCTGGTGGTTTCCGCGCTGGTTCCCTACAAACGCATCGACGTCGCCGTGCGGGCCGCCACGCGGCTGGGCGTCCGGCTGAAGGTCGTAGGCACGGGGCCCGACCTGACGCGTCTCCAGGCACAGGCCGGGCCGCTCGTCGAGTTTCTCGGGGCCCTGCCGCCCGACGAGCTGCGCGAGGCCTACCGCAACGCCCTGGCGCTCGTCCTCCCGGCCGAGGAGGATTTCGGCATCGCACCGGTCGAATCGATGGCCTGCGGACGGCCCGTCATCGCCCTCGGACGCGGCGGCGCGACCGAAACGGTGGTCGACGGCGTGACCGGCCTGCTGGTCGACGATCACACCGACGCCGCATTTGCCGATACGATGGATCGGATTCGGCGCACGTCGTTCGATTCGGACGCGCTCGTCCGGCACGCCGACCGGTTCTCGACCGCACGTTTCGAAGAGGGCCTGCGCACGACGCTGACCGGTGCACTTGCCGGTCCTTCCCCATGCTGAGACGCTACAACCGCCTGCTCGTCGCCATCTTCGTCGCCGGCGATTTTCTTGCCGCCATCGCCGCCTTCTGCCTGGCCTACGTGGTGCGATTCGAGACGGGACTGGTGACGCTCGACCAGCCACCGCCGCCCTTCACGCGGTACCTGGCCATCGCCCCGTTCATTGCCCTGCTCGTCGTGTTCGCCTTCCAGGTGCAGGGCCTGTACCGGCTGCGGCGCGGCCGGACGCGCGTCGACGACTTCTTCGGCGTGCTGGTCGGCAGCGTGCTCGGGACGCTGCTCGGCGCATTCGCCACGCTCTACGTCCAGACCTATCACCTGAGCGATGCGCTCAAGGCACAGGGATTCCTCGAGGTCTCGCGCTGGGTCTGGGGCCTGTTCCTCGTGCTGACCGTGCTCTTCACCTATGCCTCGCGCGAGGCGGTGCGCGACCTGCTGCGCCGCCGGTGGCGCGCGGGCGTCGGCCTGAAGCGCGCGCTCGTCGTGGGCGTGGGCGACCTCGGCCGCATGGTGGCCGACCGCATCCTGGAACACGCCGAACTCGGGTTCCGCATCGTCGGCTTCGTCGACGACCGCGCGGCGACGACAGACGCCATCGGTTACCGGGGCCTGCCGCTGCTCGGCACGATTGCCGACATGCCGGCCGTGTGCGCGCACGAACACATCGACGAGATCTACGTCGCCCTGCCAATCGAGGAGCACGTGAAGATGCTGGGCGTGGTCGAGTACGCGAGCCGCGAGTGCATCGACGTGCACGTCGTCCCCGACCTGCTCCAGTTCATCGCGCTGCGCGCCCGTCTCGAGGACCTCGACGGTCTGCCCCTCATCAGCATCAACGACGTCCCGCTGCGCGGCATCAACAGCGTGTTCAAGCGCATGGTCGACGTGGCGCTGTCGTCGATGGTGGTCCTGGTCGGGGCGATTCCGGCGCTCATCATCGCGGGCCTGATCAAACGCAGTTCGCCCGGCCCGGTCTTCTACACCCAGGAGCGCATGGGGCTCGACGGCAAGGCATTCACCGTCTACAAGTTCCGTTCGATGCCCGTGGACGCCGAGGACGCCAGCGGTCCGATCTGGGCGCGCGACGACGATCCGCGTGCCACCCCGATTGGTCGCTGGCTGCGCCGTTTCGACGTCGACGAACTGCCGCAGTTCTGGAACGTGCTGAAGGGCGACATGTCGATCGTGGGCCCGCGACCGGAGCGTCCGTTCTTCGTCGAGCAGTTCAAGCACCGCATTCCGCAGTACATGCTGCGCCACAAGGTGAAGGCCGGCATCACCGGCTGGGCCCAGGTCAACGGCTGGCGCGGCAACACGTCGCTCGAGAAACGCATCGAGTTCGACCTCTATTACATCGAGAACTGGTCCCTGTCGCTCGACTTCAAGATCATGTGGCTCACCGTCCTCCGCAATCGCGAGCGGCTCAACCAGGCCTGATCCCCCAACCAAGGATTCCCGCTGCCCATGCGCATCGTCATCACCGGAGCCGCTGGCTTCATCGGCTCACACCTCTCGGAAACGCTTCTCGACCGCGGACATTCGGTCGTGGGGATCGACAACCTGATCACCGGGGACCTGGCCAACATCGGGCACCTGACCGGACGCGACTTCGTGTTCGTCAAGCACGACGTGACCAACTTCATCCACGTCGATGGGCCCGTCGACATCGTCTTCCACTGGGCGAGCCCGGCCAGCCCGATTGATTACCTCGAGTGGCCCATCCCGACGCTGAAGGTCGGCGCGCTCGGCACGCACAAGGCGCTCGGCCTGGCCAAGGCGAAGGGCGCGCGGTTCGTGATCGCCTCGACCTCCGAGGTCTACGGCGACCCGCTCGAGCACCCCCAGAAGGAAACCTACTGGGGCAACGTCAACCCGGTCGGCCCCCGCGGCGTGTACGACGAAGCCAAGCGCTTCGCCGAGGCGATGACGATGGCCTACCATCGCTACCACGGGGTGGACGCGAAGATCGTGCGCATCTTCAACACGTACGGACCGCGCATGCGCGTCAACGACGGCCGCGCCGTGCCCAATTTCATCTCGCAGGCGCTGCGCGGCGAAGAGGTCACCATCTTCGGCAGCGGAACGCAGACGCGCAGCTTCTGCTACGTCAGCGACCTGGTCGACGGTATCCTCCGCCTGGTCGAGTCGGACCTGAACGATCCGGTCAACATCGGCAACCCGCACGAGATGTCGATCGAGGAGATGGCCCGGCTCATCATCCGCATGACCGGGTCGTCGAGCCCGATCGTCTTCAAGGACCTCCCGACCGACGACCCCAAGGTGCGCCAGCCGGACATCACCCGCGCGCGCACGCTGCTCGGCTGGGAGCCGAAGGTGCCGCTCGAGCAGGGCCTCACCTCGACGATCGCCTACTTCCGCCGGAAGATGGGGCTCGAGTAGCTCAGTCGGCCGACCGGCTGCCGAAAATCACGATGGTGTAGTGCACGCTCGACACCACCGTGATGGCGAGCGCCGCGTAGACGAACCAGTCGACGATCGCCAGCGTGCGCCCCAGATAGTTCGCGTAGAGCGCCATCAACCCGGTCAGCACGTACACGACGGTGGCAATCTTGCCGAGCAGCGACGGACGGAAGGTCCGCCGCGCGACGGCGAGGTTGACGACCGTGACCGTGGCGACAATCACGATGTCGCGGCTGAGCACGAGCACCGTGAGCCACAGCGGCAGCCGCTGCGGCATGCCCAGGCCCGGCACGGTCAGCATGATGAACATCGTGGCGACCAGCAGCTTGTCGGCCATCGGGTCGAGCCACGCGCCAATCGTCGTCATCTGGCCCGTGCGACGGGCAATCAGGCCATCGAACGCATCGGTCACCCCGGCCACCGCGAAGGTCACCAGGGCCCAGCCCGGCATCCCGTAGAGCATGCAGAGGGCGAACACCGGCACGAGCAGGATGCGCAGCAGCGTCAGCTGATTCGCGGCGGTCAGGACCGACGACATGCGGTCAATTGTAGTGGACGCGCGCGACGCGCAGGTGCCGGCCGGCGGTCGGCGGTGCGCGAGCGACCGTCAGCGGCCGATCAACTGTCCGATGCGCTCGACGGCCGCGTTCAGGTCGGCGCCGGTGGCGTTCGCGGTGGGATTGAACCGGCCCTGGCTGTCGGTCGTCATCGCGCCGGAGGCCACGGCCAGCGACGCCGGCAGATAGAAGACGTTGGCGAGGGCCACGTCGGCAAGTGTCGGGCGGGCGGCCCGCCAGCCGGCCAGGTCGATGCGGGCATTATCGTCGGCCGCCAGCCGCACGAGCTCGGCCACGACGACGGCGAGGTCGCCGCGGCGCACGAGCGTCGCCGGCTGGAACGTGTGATTCGGATACGTCGTCATCGCCCCTGCCCGGGTCACCCCGAGAATCCACGGCGCCGCCCAGTGGTCCCGGACGTCGGTGGCGACCGATGTCGCCCGCGCCGGAGCGCTCTCGATGAGATCCCGCAACTGGATGCCCACCAGGGCGGCCACATCAGCGCGGGTGACGGTGGGCGCCGTCGCAATCCGCCCGAACTCGGGCGGCAGCGCGGCGATTTCGGCGCGCTCGCGCAGCTCCCGCGTCCGCGTCGTCCACTCCGGGTTCGGATCGAGCGCATCAGCCCGTGCATACGCCTCTGACGCGTCGGCGTACTGGCCGCGCGCCTCGAGCACGTCTCCGAGCAGCGCCTGCGCCTGCCCGTCGCGGGGATCGATGGCAATCATCCGGCGCGCGTAGCGCTCGGCCGATTCGAGCTGCCCGGCCGACATCTGCACCTGCGTGAGCTCCCGCAGAATCATCGTGCTCTGCGGCGACAGGGCCAGCGCCTGGTCGAAGTTCCGCACGGCCTCGTCGTACTGCCGTGCCTCGCGCGCCTGACGACCGGCATCGATGAGCGACTGGGTCGAACGGAAGCGCACCAGCTCGAGCCTCGTCCGCACGAGGTCGCGCTGGGGGTCGAGCGCGAGGACGCGCTCCATCGACCCGATGGCCTCGGCGTCCCGCCCGAGCCCCAGCAGGGCGTCCGCCTGGCCGATCCAGGCCGGCAGATATGTGTCGTCGGCCGCCAGTGCGGCCGCAAACCAGGGCTGCGCCTGTTCGTACTGCGCGTCGGCGAGATAGACGAAGCCGAGAGCCGCCTGGGCCGGATACAGATCGGGGGCCTGCTTCAGCACGGTGTCGAACCCGCGCGAGGCCGCCCGCAGGTCACCCGCCTGGAGGGCGTTCCAGGCCTCGACGTGCCGTGCGCGGACCGCGTCGGAGACAACGAGGCTCGCGGGAATTTCCGGCGTGGGATACTCGGCAAATCGGGGCGCGGCCGGCGTACCGACCGACGAGGCCGGCGGCGCCGACGCACAGGCCCCGACCACAAGCGCGGCCGCCAGCACGGGCACGGCCCGCAGCGTGAATCCCTTCATAACGTCCCTGTCGTCCTCGAAAATCGTGCGAGCAACCGCCGCGGAATCTCCGCCTCGATCTCGACGTGATCGTCATCGTCGTCGACGTGACTGACCACGCGCCCGTGGCGATAGACGTCGGCGAGCATGCGACGGTCGGCCTCGTTCGAGCGATCGAAGGCCAGCGTCACGTGCGCGTCGTCCATGGCCAGCCGGGCCGTGATGGCATCGAGCAGCGCCTGTCGCCCGAAGCCCTCGCGCGCCGACACGAGGAGTGCGCCGGGCCTGCCCAGCCGCAGTGCCTCGCATTCGGGATCACCGATCCGATCGATCTTGTTGTAGACGGTCAGGATCGGCACGTCCGCCGCGTCGACGTCGGCCAGCACGCTCGTGACGGCCGCCTCGTGGCGATCACGGTCCGGTGCCGACGCGTCGACCACGTGGATCAGCAGATCGGCGGCGGCGACCTCTTCGAGCGTCGCGTGAAAGGCGGCGACCAGCTGATGCGGCAGCCGCTCGATGAATCCCACGGTGTCGGCCAGCACAATCTGGCGCGCGTCGGGCAGCTTCACGCGGCGCATCAACGGATCGAGCGTGA
Organism: Acidobacteriota bacterium; assembly: GCA_044507065.1. Lineage (GTDB taxonomy): Bacteria > Acidobacteriota > Vicinamibacteria > Vicinamibacterales > SCN-69-37 > SCN-69-37. Next base: position 76,782 of record JBIQJY010000005.1, on the reverse strand, counting down.
CGAAGAGCGCGTCGGAGGCCACGGCCTCCGAACCGGTGAGCCGGTTGAACAGCGTGGTCTTGCCCGCGTTGGTGTAGCCGACGAGCGCCACGACGGGCACGTCGGACCGGCGCCTGCGCGCGCGGACGTGACTGCGGCGGCGCTGCACGACGGCGATGTCCGAACGCAGCGCGGCAATCCGCTGGCGGATGCGCCGGCGATCGGTCTCGAGCTTGGTTTCACCCGGGCCCCGCGTGCCAATCCCGCCGCCCAGCCGCGACAGCGCTTCGCTCGACCCGACGAGCCTCGGCAACAGGTACTCGAGCTGCGCGAGTTCCACCTGCAGCTGACCTTCCCGCGTCCGCGCGCGCCGCGCGAAGATGTCGAGAATCAGCGCGGTGCGGTCGATGACACGGCAGCCGACGGCGCGCTCGAGATTGCGCGTCTGCGCCGGCGTCAGCTCGTTGTCGACGATCACCAGGTCGACGTCGAGTTCGGCCACGCCAGCCGCCAGCGTCTCGGCCTTTCCGCGGCCGATGAGCGTGGCCGCATCGGCCTGCTCGCGGTCCTGCGTCAGGCGCAGGACGACGTCGGCGCCGGCCGCGCGCGCGAGGCCTTCGAGTTCATCGAGCGCTGTGTCGGGATCGATCGCGCGTGACGCCCGCGTGACGAGCCGCACCAGCGCCGCTCGCTCGCGTCGTCCGTCGTTCACGGACGTACTCGTTCGGGACATGCTTCAGAACCTTTATCGCGATGTTAGCACGCGGTCCCAATCGATCGCGCCCGCACGGACGCACACGGGCGCAGCGCCGCGGGCATCGACGATCGTCGAGGGCGCGCCACCAGGCGTCACGCCGCCATCGATGACCAGGACGCGTGGGTGATTCGCGATCGCGCCGATGGCCGCAGCCCTGTCGGCTGGCGGCATGCCGCTGAGGTTCGCGCTGGTGGCGGTGACCGGGCGGCCGAAGGCGGCCGGCAGCGCGCGCGCCACCCGATGTGCCGGGACGCGGACCGCCACGGTCGCGCGCCCGCCGGTGACGGCCGGCGCAATGGAGGGCGGCGCATCCAGCACGAGCGACAGCGGGCCGGGCCAGAAGCGCGCGGCAAGCCGCGTCGAGGGCCCGTCCGGCAGGCCGATGGCCTCGCGCACCTGTGATTCGGAGGCGGCGACGAGCGGCATCGCCATGCCCGCATCGCGCCCCTTGATCTCGAACAGGAGGCGCACGGCGTCGTGGGACTCCGGATCGACGGCCAGGCCGTAATAGGTGTCGGTGGGAAACGCCACGATGCCGCCGGCGCGCAGCCAGTCGGCGGCTGCACGCAGTGCCTCCGCCGTGCAGGCCTCCGGGTCCACGTGCATCGATCGGAGCGTGTCGCGCGCGGGGTCGTTCATGGGTGGCACGGGCCCGGCGCGAGCGGCGCCGGCCGCCTACACGCGGACGAGTTCGACCTCGGCACCGATGTCGACACCCAGTCGGTCGGCGGCACTCTGGGCACGCATGGCGCACTCGAGATGGTCCGTACTGCCGAAGAGCGCGGCAACCTCGTCCGGGCCGATATCGCCGTAGGTCGAGACGATGCGCGCGATGTTGTGCCCATCGACCGTGAGGTGCAGCACCCCGACGCCCTCGGTGAGCCGCTCGCACGACTTGCGGTCGAGGTTGGTGATGACGTTGCCGAATCGATCGATGCGCGTCACCACGCCGACCAGCCGCGTCTCCTCCACTCGGGGTGCCGCGAGATCCAGCAGGGTGTAGTCGGCGACCGGACGCCCCAGCGCCGCGAGGTGCACGCCCTTCGACAACCATGCCGCCGCCGGGGCAAACCGATCGCGCCCCTCGAACGTGCGGCTGACCGTGGGGCGAGCGTAGCGTCGTTCGGTCAGCTCCACGACCTTGCGGGGCACCGCTTCCTGGAACACGCCTGTGAGCACGCCGTTGTCGGGCGCCACGAACTTCCAGTCGCCAGCCTCGGCGGCAATGCCGCGCCGTGCCGATCCGACACCGGGATCGATGACGACGAGGAAGATCGTGCCCGCGGGAAAGTAGCGATAGGTGGAGGCCAGTTCGTGCGCGGCCGCGGCAATGTCGTGCGGCGGCACGTCGTGCGACAGGTCGACGAAGGTCACCTCGGGATTGATGCCGAGCATGACACCCTTCATCACGCCGACGTAGTGGTCGCGCGTGCCGAAGTCACTGAGGAGTGCGATGGGAGCCTTGGCCATGGAAAGCGTCCGCGATCTCGATCGCGTTCGACTCGTCCCGTCGCACGGATACGCGGACCAGCCGCGTCAGGTGGATTTGCGAAACAGAGTCTCTCGCGCGTTGCTCTTGAGCAGCACCGATTCTGACACAACCAGCCCCTCGAACATACGGTTGACGTCGCGCGTCACCAGCACGTTGCGGGGCGTCGGCGTGGCCGGCTTGGCGCGCAGGCGCAGCCGGTCCCGGGCTTCGACGATGAAATGCGAATAGTGCGTGAGCGGCTCGTTCTTCGAGCCGAAGAACGCGTACACGATGCCGCCCGGCCTGACGACACGCACGAGGGCCTCGGCAAGCACTTTCGAACTGTTCTTGTCGAGGTAGTCGAACAGGTCCCAGCAGAACACGCCATCGATCGACCCGGGCTCGCGCGTCATGCGGGCCGCGAGCGCGTCGGCCAGCGACTCGCGCGTACCCGCCGCCGCGTGGCTCTCGACGACCGAGTACAGGTCTTCGACGAAGATCCGGCACGCCAGCTCTTCGCCGAAGAACGAGATGTTCTTGCCGACGACCGGCCCGAGGTCCATGATGGCCGGCGATTCGACGTTCGACAGCGACGCGAGGACCTTGGGCAGCACTTTCGAGACTGCCACCGGCTCGGATGCCGTGTCGATGACGGCCGACGAAGAAGAAGAGGGCGAACTCTTCCGCCCTCCCCAGGGGAACAACGAAGCCACGTGCGCCTCTCTCGCCCGCGGGCCGCTCCGGCGCCCGCGCGCGCGACGAGTCCTACTTGATGGTGACGGCGGGCGTCGGCGCCGCGGCCGCAGCCACGGGCGTCTTCACGTCGGCAGCCTTCGCATCACCGGCTGCCTTGCCGGGCTGGCGCTGCATGTCGATGCTGCCGCGGAAGTGCGCGCCGTCGGCAATCGCGATGCGCGGCGACGACAGATCGCCGTCGACCGACCCGTTGTCGCGGATGTCGATGCGCTCGGTCGCCGTGATGTTGCCCTGCACCTCGCCCTGGACGATGACCACCTTCGCGAAGATCTGCGCCTTGATCTTGCCGTTGGCGCCAATCGTGAGGATGTTCTGGCGGAGCTCGATCTTGCCCTCTACCTGCCCCTCGATCGTCAGGTCCTCGCTGCCGGTCAGGTCGCCCTTGATGATTACGCTTTTCCCAATGTTCACGGTGCCCTTCTCCTGATGCCGTGGCGCGTCGGGTCGGACAGCGGCCGACTCCTGGGGGTTGGGTGTTACGGGTGCGTTGCCTACTGCTGGTTGAGGCGGTCGGACGGCCTCGTCACGCTTCCACATGAGTGATCTCCAAGTCGAAAAACTCCTGGAGGCAGCCGAATCGGAAGAACCCGGCCGGCTGGGCGGAGTCGGGGACGCGCCAGTATCAGACAGGCACCGTCCCACTGTCGAGTCTTTCCCTATATCGGCAAGTCAGGGAGGGTACTTACCGGATTTGTCATCGACCGCCCGGGCTGCGGCCACGCCCGATTCGGACGCGGCGGAGGGGCCGCCCGGCTGCGGCCAAGCCGCAATGCTACCATGACCACGTGCGGATTTATCTCGACTACAACGCAACGGCGCCACCGCTGCCCGAGGTCGTGGCGGCTGTCGCACGGGCGATGTCCGAGACCACCGGCAATGCCTCCTCGGTCCACAGTTTCGGACAGCACGCCAAGGCGGAACTCGACGCGGCCCGGACGGCCGTCGCGGGCCTGCTCGGGGCCGAAGCCAGCGAGGTGGTATTCACCGCCGGCGGGACCGAAAGCGACAACCTGGCCATCCGTGGCGCCGCCGAGGCGCTCGAACCGGCCGGCCGACGACACCTGATCACGTCCACGATCGAGCACGAAGCCGTCCTGAACACATTTCGCGCCCTCGCCCGCCGCGGCTGGGACACGACCCTGCTCCCGGTAGGCTCGTCGGGCGTCGTCGACCCGGACGACCTGAGCGCCGCGATGCGACCCGACACGGCGCTCGTGTCGATCATGCACGCCAACAACGAGATTGGCACGGTGCAGCCGGTGGCCGAACTGGCCGCCATCGCCCGCGCCCAGGGCGCCCTGTTCCATACCGACGCCGTGCAGTCGGCCGGGAAGATTCCCGTCAACGCCCGGGACCTCGGTGTCGACCTGCTGTCGATTGCCGGCCACAAGTTCGGCGGCCCGAAGGGCACCGGCGCGCTGTGGGTCCGGCGTGGTGTACGGCTGCTGCCCTACCTCACCGGCGGACGTCAGGAGCGCGGCCGGCGCGCGGGCACCGAGAACGTCCCGGCCCTGGTCGGGCTCGGCCACGCCGCGCGGATCGTCGCCGGCAAGCTGACGGCCGCGGGCGATCTGGCGGCGCTGCGCGACACGCTCGAGGCCGGCATCCTCGCGAACGTGCCGGGCACGGTCGTCAACGGCGATCCCGCCCGCCGCGTCCCCAACACCACCAATATCTCGTTCGAGGCCATCGAGGCCGAATCGCTGCTCATCGCCCTCGATCTCGAGGGCGTGGCCATCTCGACCGGATCGGCGTGTTCGTCGGGCTCGCTCGAGCCGTCGCACGTGCTCAAGGCGATGGGCCTGCCCAATGCCCGCGCCCGCAACTCCCTGCGCTTCTCGCTCGGGCCGACCACGACTGCCGACGAGATCGAGTTCGTCGTCGGCGCCCTGCCCCGCCTCGTGAGCCGCCTGCGCCAGCTCGGCCGCCCGGCGGCCACCGCACGCTAGCCATGCGGGTCGTCGTGGCGATGTCGGGCGGCGTCGATTCCTCGGTCGCCGCCGCACAACTGGTCGAAGCCGGCCACGAGGTCATCGGCCTGTCCATGCAGCTGTACGACCAGCGCGAGGGCGGCCCGTCGTATGGGTCGTGCTGCAGCCTCGATGACCTCTACGACGCGCGACGCGTCGCGACGACGCTGGGCATTCCCCACTACATCGTGAACTTCGAGGAACAGTTCAACGAGACCGTGGTTCGCAATTTCGTCGACGAGTACGCGAGTGGACGGACGCCGATTCCCTGCGTGCACTGCAACGCGACGCTGAAGTTCGCGCACCTGGTCGAGCGCGCCGCCGGGCTCGATGCCGCGGCCGTGGCCACCGGGCACTACGCGCGAGTGGCCTTCGACGAGGATCGCCGGCAGTTCCGCCTGCTGCGCGGCGTCGATCGCGACAAGGACCAGTCCTACTTCCTGTTCGCCCTCACGCAGGATCAGCTGGCGCACGCGCTGTTCCCGGTCGGCCATCTCACCAAGCCCGACGTGCGTGCCGCGGCCGCGCGGCTGCGCCTGTCGGTTGCCGACAAGCCCGACAGCCACGAAATCTGCTTCGTGCCGGACGGGCAGACGGGCGACTTCGTCGAACGACACCTCGAGGCCGACACGGAGCTCGACGGTGAGATCGTCGACAGCGGCGGGACCCTCGTCGGCCATCACCGGGGACTGCACCGCTACACGGTCGGCCAGCGCAAGGGCCTTGGCATCTCGAAGCCGACGCCGATGTACGTCCTGCGTCTCGAGCCTGCAGAGCGCCGCGTCGTGGTGGGGTCGAAGGAGGAGCTGGGGCGCCGGGAATTGACGGCGTCGACCGTGAACTGGATTGCGGGTGCGCCCCCCGACGGCCCGCGGCGCGTGACCGCGCGCATCCGCCACCGTCACGCCGACGCGCCGGCTGTCGTCGCCGCCGACGGCCCGGACAGGGCGTCACTCGTCTTCGATGTGCCGCAACTGGCCGTGACGCCCGGACAGGCCGTGGTCTTCTACGACGGCGAGGATGTGGTGGGCGGAGGCTGGATCGACTGATGGCCGGACCGCCAGAGCCACGCTGGGTCGACGTCGATCGCTACGTCTCGGATCTGTTCGAGCCGCCAGATGACGTCCTGACAGCCGCGCTGGCCGCGAGTGATGCGGCCGGCCTGCCGTCCATCCACGTCACACCGTCCCAGGGACGGCTGCTCTGGATCCTGGCGCGATCGATCGGCGCGCAATCGATTCTCGAGGTCGGTACGCTCGCCGGGTACAGCACGATCTGGCTCGCCCGCGCATTGCCGGCCGGCGGTCGGCTCGTCACGCTCGAGGCCGACGCGCACCATGCGGCTGTCGCCCGCGCCAACATCACGCGTGCCGGATTGTCGGATGTCGTGGACCTGCGGGTCGGTCGTGCCGGCGAGACGCTGCCCGCGCTCGTGCAGGAGCACGGCGGGCCCTTCGACCTGATCTTCATCGACGCGGACAAGCCCTCGTATCCGGACTACCTGCGGTGGGCTGTGGATCTCGCGCGGCCCGGAAGCCTCATCATCGCGGACAACATCGTGCGCGACGGCGCCGTGGCCGACGCGTCGAGCACCGACGCCAGCGTGCAGGGCGTGCGGCGCTTCAACGAAGACCTCGCGGCGCATCCGCGCCTGTCGGCCACCGTCGTGCAGACTGTGGGCAGCAAGGGGTACGACGGCTTCGCTATGGCAATCGTGCGCTGAAAGGCAGCCGTCAGTGCCCGGCGTGTTCGAGGTAGCGTTCCGCGTCGAGCGCGGCCATGCACCCGGATCCGGCCGCGGTAATGGCCTGGCGATAGATCGAATCCTGCACGTCGCCGCAGGCGAATACGCCCGGCACATTCGTCTTTGCGCCGTCGCGCGTGATCAGGTACCCGGTCGTGTCCATCTCCAGCTGACCGACAAACAGGCTGGTGTTCGGCGTGTGCCCGATGGCGACGAAGAGGCCGTCGATGGCCAGGTCCTTGACCTCGCCCGTCTGGTTGTTGCGCAGGCGGACACCACCGACCGCGCCGCTGCCATTGTCAATCGCGTCGACGACCTCGCTGTTCCATTCGAACGAGATCTTCGGGTTGGCGAAGGCCTTGTCCTGCATGATCTTCGACGCGCGCAGCGTGTCGCGGCGATGGATCACGGTGACCTGCGAGGCGAACCGCGTGAGGAAAACCGCCTCCTCGATCGCCGAGTCTCCCCCGCCGACCACGGCAATCGGACGGCCGCGGAAGAAGAAGCCATCGCACGTGGCGCAGGTGGAAACGCCGTGCCCCATGAGCCGCCGCTCCGAGGGCAGGCCGAGCAGCCGCGCCGAGGCGCCCGTCGAGACGATGACCGTATGCGCGAGGACGACGTCCTCGCCGACGGTCACGCGGAACGGCCGCACCGAGAGGTCGACGGCCGAGACATTGCCGGCGCGCAGCTGGGCGCCGAACCGCTCGGCCTGCTCACGCATCGCGGCCATGAGGTCGGGCCCCATGATGCCGTCGCGGAAGCCGGGAAAGTTCTCGACTTCGGTGGTCAGCATGAGCTGCCCGCCCGCCTCGAGCCCCTCGATGACGAGGGGCGCGAGGTTGGCGCGGGCCGTGTAGAGAGCGGCGGTCAGTCCCGCGGGACCGGAACCGATGATTACGACATTACGAACCGAATCGGACATGTGGGGAGGCG
>JBIQJY010000005.1:52960-69069 GCA_044507065.1 Acidobacteriota bacterium | reverse complement strand
GTCTCAAAGGTGCTTGTCGACCATCTGCTTGAGCGCGTTCTTGTCGACGAGGCCAACGACCTGGTCGACCACTTCGCCGCCCTTGAACAGGATCACCGTCGGGATGCCGCGTACGAAGTACTTCTGCGTCACCGCCGGGTTGTCGTCCACGTTCAGCTTGCCGACACTGACCTTGCCGACGTAGTCCTCGGCAACGGCACTGATGGCCGGCGCCAGCGCGCGGCAGGGTCCGCACCACTCCGCCCAGAAATCGACCAGAACGGGGGTCGACGCCTTCAGGACGTCGCTGTCGAAGTTGCCGTCGGTGAACGTCAGCGTGTGCTCGGATGCCATGCGATTCTCTATCCTTTCAGTCGTCACCCGGGCGTCAGGGGACCACACGGGAAGTCCCGATCTGCCCGGCGCGTCTATACACTTTGACATATTCCCGTGCGGACGTCTGCCAGGAGTGGTCGGCCTTCATGCCGCGCTCCATGAGCGGAATCCACGCAGCTTTGTCGTGGAACAGCCGGATGGCCTGCTTGGCCGTGCGCACGAGCGTGTCGGGCGACTGATCGCGAAACTTGAACCCGTTGGCGTGCCGCGCCCGCGCCGTATAGGGCCGCACCGTATCGTCCAGCCCGCCCACGGCCGTGACGATCGGCACCGTCCCGTACCGCAGGCTGTACATCTGGTTCAGGCCGCAGGGCTCGAACACCGACGGCATCAGGAACATGTCCGAGCCGGCCTCGACCAGGTGCGCGAGGGCCTCGTCGAAGCCGATGTGCACGGCCACGCGCGACGGGTACCGCGCGGCCAGATCGCGCAGCAGGTTCTCGTACCGGGCGTCGCCCGTCCCGAGAAAGATCCAGGTCGCATCGAGGGCGGTCAGCTCGGCTGCCGCGCGCTCGATCAGGTCGAGCCCCTTCTGCGCGACAAGCCGCGACACCATCCCGATGACCGGGCGCGCCAGCGCGTCGTCGCCCTGCGGCAGCTGGAAGCGTGCGAGCAGCGCGCGTTTGCACGCCTGCTTGCCGGCGAGGTTGCCGACGTCGAACCGTTCCGGAAGGAACGGATCGACGGATGGATCCCACACGGTCGTGTCAATGCCGTTGAGAATGCCCACGTACCGATCGCCGAGCGCGGCCAGGGCGCCTTCCATGCCGGCGCCGAACTCCGGCCGCAGCGTCTCGCGCGCGTAGGTGGGACTGACGGTCGTCACCATGTCGCTGTGCATGATGCCGGCCTTCAGGAAGCTGAACCGGCCCCAGAACTCGCCGGTGTCCATGGTGAAGACCGACCACGGCAGGCCGAACCGCGGAACGACCTCGCGATCGAAGTTGCCCTGATAGGCGAGGTTGTGAATGGTGGTGACCAGCCCTACGCCGCCGAGCGAGGCCTGATAGCGCGGGATCGTGCGGACGAGCACAGGTGCCAGACCGGCCTGCCAGTCGTGCGCGTGCACGATGTCAATCGCCCGCCCCTCGTCCTGCAACACGAAATCGAGCGCCGCGGCCGCAAACGTCGCGAATCGATCGGCATTGTCCGGAAAATCCTGCCCGCCGGTGCCGTAGAGGCCGGGGCGATCGAAGAGCACGGGAACGTCGACGAAGACGACGCGCCGGCGTTCGGACACCTGCGCGACGTGCAGCGCGACGTCACGGGTGGTGGCGCCGAGCGTGACCTGCAGGTCGACGCGCCGCTCGAACGATGGCTGCATGCCGCGATAGAGCGGCATCACGGTGGTGGTGGCGTGGCCGAGCCGATCGAGGGCTTCGGGGAGGGCGCCCGTCACGTCGGCAAGGCCGCCCGTCTTCGCCCATGGGGCGACCTCCGACGCGATCATCAGGATGTGATGGGACATGCGGCAGAATTCCGAGCCCCGCGGGGAGCCGGCAGAGCCGGCCTACGCTGCGCGGCGAGCTACGGCAGGGCCGTGGCGTCGAGCGACGGGACCGAGCCGAACAGCGCGTCGGCACGGCCGACCGCCCAGTTGAACAGGTTCCTGGCTTCGGCGAACCGCACGGCGCTGTTGGCGGCGCCGAGCACGACGACCGCCACCTGGTTGCCCTGGGGCACCTGGAGCAGCGTGGCCAGGCAGTAGCCGGCCTTGCGGATGAATCCCGTCTTGCCACCCACCACTTCCACGTCGGTGCCGAGCAGCCGGTTCGTGTTGCGGATGGTGAATGTGCGCGAGCCGCTGCGCACCTTGAATTCCGGGGCCCGCATGATCGGCCCGAGCGTCGGGTGTGCCGTCGCGAACGCGATCAGGTGCGACAGGTCGTAGGCCGACGACACGTTGCGGGCGTCGAGCCCCGACGGGTCCGCGTAGTGCGTGTTGGTCAGGCCGAGTTGCGTCGCCGTCTCGTTCATCCGGCCGATGAACGCCGCACTGCCCCCGCGCGACACGCGCGCCAGCACGCGCGCCGCCGCGTTGTCGGAGGCCACGAGCGTCAGGTGCAGCAGGTTCTCCAGCGTGACACGCTCGCCGGCCCGCAGGTACGTCACCGACGCGCGACGGACATCGGCCTGCTGGACGACCACCGTGCGCGACAGATCGGGCGCGTCGGCAATGAACGTGACGGCCGTCATGATCTTGGTGAGGCTCGCAATCGATCGCCGATCGTGCGAGTTGTTCTCCCAGAGCACGTCGCCGGTCTGCGGGTTGTAGATGATGGCGGCCGCGACCCGGCTGTCGGGCAGGGCAATGCCGAGTTGTTCGAGTTGCTGCGGCGACACCGCATTCTGGCGCTGCGTGGCAGTCGCCCGTGGCTCGGCCGCACGACGCGCGCGGTCGGCCTGGGTGGCCGCCTCGAGGGACGTTCGCGACGAAACGCGGGCCGGCGTCTGCGCCGCCGCGGTGATGGGTACCAGACAGACCAGCACACAGGCCAGGCTCCGCAACGTCCCCGACAGGCTCATACGTACGTCTTGCTGCAACCCTGCCTCCACGATCATTTCTGGAATGGCGATCTGGCCGAACCGCGGGCGCTTCGGTCGTGATTGGTGGTGCATCGTACCATCACAACTCGTTGAATCGCAATGGATACGCCCACGCCGCTCACTGGGAATCAATCGGCCGCAACTCCGCCGGATTGAGGGCCCAGCCCCGTCAGTCGAATTACGGTTTCGCACGTGCCGACCGTTTCAGCTCGACCGGACAGTGGTCCGCCTCGACGCGCCTCACCCGCGGCAACCTCGTGGATCCAACGCATCGTCGTGGCAATCCAAGCGGCCGGCGATCGATGAATGGCATCGACAAACACTGAGGCCATCCCGCCCCGCGGCACGCAGCGCAAGCCCGCATGAACGCGAGGCGGAGTCCCCGGGCCGCGTCCGCCGCGTGTCGCGACTCGGAGATTGCAGGGCCGGGCACGTCGATTGCATTGGCCGCGGCGGGAGTCCGCAATGAGTCTGGTCAGGCTGCTCGGCTACAAGACGCTTCAGTGTGGGTGCGTCTCGGGCCGTTACCTCGAAATTGGCGTGAATCGCGAAGTGCACTACGTCGAGGAGAAGGGCGCCGCCTGCCCGCAGCCGGCACACCAGCGCAACCAGCCGCTCAGCCCCGACCGCGTCGCGCGCGGCTTCGATACCTCGCGCGCCTCCTGACCGTCGTCTCCCGGCCGCAGCCCGTACCCGCGCCGGCCGGGACTGTACTCCGCCCGGACTTCTGCCGAGAAGACGGGTGCATGGCACTTGCCCTCGTCTCTCCCAGACCCCCGCGTCCGCGTGTACAACTGTCGCTCGGACGCTCGACCCTGCGCTTCTACCTGGGCGACAGCCTCACCGTCCTGCCCACGCTCGAGCCGGCCTCGATTGGCGCGGTCGTCACGTCGCCGCCCTACAACATCGGCGTCAAATACCGGAGTTACCAGGACGACCTGCCGCGCACGGAATACCTGAACTGGACTGACAAGTGGCTGCGGGCGCTGTCAGGTACGCTCAAGCCCGATGGGTCGCTCTTCCTGAACGTGGGCGCCAAACCCACCGACCCCTGGGTGCCGCTCGAGGTTGCGCAGGTCGCGCGCCGCTACTTCAAGCTCCAGAACACGATTCACTGGGTGAAGTCGATTGCGATCGACCGCGAGGCGGCCGGCCAGAACGCCGGGTTCGATCGCGACGTGGCCGTCGGCCACTACAAACCAATCAACAGCGAGCGGTTCGTCAACGACTGTCACGAGTTCATCTTCCACTTCACGCCCGGAGGCCGCACGCGCCTGGACCGGCGCGCCGTGGGCGTGCCCTACCAGGACCAGTCGAACGTGAAGCGCTGGGCCGCCGCCGGCGAGGGCCTGCGCTGCCGTGGCAACACCTGGTTCATCCCCTACGAGACCATCCAGAGCCGCGATCGCGACCGGCCGCACCCCGCGTCGTTTCCGCCGAAGGTGCCGGACCAGTGCCTGCGGCTGCACGGGCTGGAGCGCGCCGGCGTCGTGCTCGATCCGTTCATGGGCCTGGGCTCGACGGCGGTGGCCGCCGTCCGGCTGGGGCTCGATTTCGTGGGGGTGGAGATGGACGAATACTACCTGCGGGAGGCCGTGCAGCGGGTCAAGGCCTCGTACGAGGCGTCGGCCCCGACCCGCTGACGTGATGTCGTGCGGCGCTTCGCGCGCTACCGACGCTCGGACTTCGGGATCGTGTACTCCGAGCGGTAGATCGGATCCTGAAGCCCGGGCCGCGTGATCTCGATACGGATCGTGCGGCGGATCTTCGTTGGATCCGGATTGTTCGAGATGTAGCCGACCTGGTAGAAGTCGCTCGTCTCCGAGTCGATGCGACGCAGGATGCCTTCGAAGTCGTTCGACTCCACGCCGGCAAACCCGCCGGTTTCATCCGCCAGCACGCGCAGCGTGCTCACCTGCGTCGTGATGAAGTCGCGGAAATCACCATAACTGATCTGTGAGCGCGTGCCCGCGTCCACGCCGGTGACCACCAGGCCGCGCGGATCGATCGTGTAGAACGAGACGTTGGCGCGCTGGGCCGCGCGCGTCAACTGCGCCACTTCATTGATCAGGTCGGCCACCGAGAATGCCGTGCGGCGGTGGTATTCCTCGTTGCGCAGCGTGTCCTCGGGACTCGTCTGGCCGCTCGGATCCGGCTCTTCCGGCTGCCAGATGTCGTACTGCTGCTGGATGCGCTGGAGCCGCGACTCGGAGAACGGGTTGAAGTGGTAGCCGCTGCTGATGTAGACGAACGCCTTGCGCCTGTCGGTGACCGTCGCCATCTGGTCGAGCAGTTCGTAGGCCGTCCGGAATGCCACATGGGCACTGAACCGCACGTTCTGCGGCCCCTGCCCCTGGCTCGATTCGCCGATCGCTCCGTCGATGATCTCGTCGGGCGACGGCGCCGATCCCATGACCTTCGCAATGGCCTCGTTGAAGCGACGATGCCCGTAGTCGTAGGACGGATCGATCTGGATGGCCGACGTGCCGGTCGAGACGAACCCGACCAGGTCGTTGTCGTGCACGAGCGTGTCGCGCACCTTGGCGAGCAGGTCCTTGACGCGCGGTGTGTCGTGCGGACGCAGGTGCAGGTCGTCGATGAAGACGATGAAGAGCCGGCCGGATGCGTCCTGCTTCGGCCGCGAGGACGGCAGGATCAGCCCCTCGCGTGCGCCACTCGGCATCGCGCTGCCGACCGACGCTGCCAGGTTGCCGAGTGCCCGGCCGCCAACCCACGGCGTGAACAACGTCAGGTTCTGGGGAACGCCGTCTTCGTAGACCCGAAACTCGTCGACCGTGAGATCCGGCACGAACCGGCCCTCGCTGTCGCGGATGATGACGTCAGTCCGGACGAAATTCGTCGTCGCCCGGAAGACCGTCCCGTCGTCCTGGGGTGTCGTCCCCTGTGTCTGTCCGGACAGCACCGGCATCGCCATCAGGGTTGCCAGCGTCAGCAGGCCGAGTCGAAACAACGGGGTCCTGGCTTGCATTACCTTCTCCATCGGTCGCCATTATGGCAGAGCCCGGCGCGTCGTCGGCGGCCTCCTGGGGCGCGTCATCCGCGGCGGCCGACGCCGTATCGGTCGTCGCGCCCTCGGCCGGGGCCTCGCGTCGACGCCCACCTCGGCGCCCGCGGCGCCTGGCGGGAAGCTCCGCGGCAACCGCATCCCATTCGGCCTCGATCGTCTGAGCGTGGGCACGCACGGCCTCGGCATCGGGCCAGTCGTCAGGATTCAGACGCTGGGCCGCCTCGGTCAGCCGGTCGCGTTCTTCGGGAGTGCGGGCGCGCCGCGTGATGCGCTCGAGCAGTTCGCTGTACCGGGCGCGATAGCGCGCGGCCGTGGCACCGCCAAGCGTCCGGCCCAGCAGCGACTGGTCGTCGACGACGAGCGGCGCGGCGGCGGGAGGTTTCGGCCGTCCCTGCGGGCCGCCCCGACGAGGGCGACCGCCGTCCCGGTCGCGATCCCGCTCCCGATCGCGCTGATCGGCCCCGCGGACGTCGGCCGATTCGCGGTCGAGCGCCGACCAGTCGAAACTCAGGTCTGGATGGGTGTGTTCGAGCGCCTCGCGGGCCTCGTCATCGAGCGGACGCCGGCCCATGCGGATGTGCGAGGGCGCGCGGAACAAGTACAGGACGCGGGTCCGCTGCGGCCCCTGGGCCGGGCGATACCCGTGCATGACGAACGTGGTTTCGTATCCGCGCTTGTCCCTGGTGTAGCGGATGAATGGCACCTCTGATTACCTGCTCTTGCGGGCGCCCGTCCCCTTCTTGACCGGACGGCTCCTGGCCGTTGTCTTCGCGGACTTGGCCCGGCTGGCCGTGGCACTGCGCGCGGGGGTCTTCTTGCGCGCCGCGGCCGGTTTGGACTGCGCCCTGGACTTTGTCGCCGTGGCGGGCGCCGATTTCTTCGCGGGCTTGCGCGCCGCGGGTCGTGTGTTGGCAGCGGCACGCTTCGCCGGTGCCTTGGCGGGCGCCTTCGCGGGAGCCTTGCCGGACGCCCTGGCCGGCTTCTTCGCCGCAGCCGAGTCGCGGGCCATCGACCGGGCCGCCGCCCTGGCTGCCGCCGACTCGTCGACGAACATCCGGACCAGGTCGAAGTTCTCGTGCGCCGCGCGGTATGTCCAGATTTCGGCGGCTTTCACGCCGTGGGCCTCGACCAGCCGCATGGCGGCCTCGTACCCGGGCACCGGGATATAGAGGTGGAACGGCACGCGGGCCCGCGAGAACGGTACCCACTTGGCCATCGTCTCGAGGTTGTTGACCGAGGCGGCGGTTTCCACCTCGACGACACCGGCCAGCCGGCCGGCCTGGTTGAGCACGACGTCCGGAAAATACGTTGTGGCCGCAATCTTCACGGGGGCAATTCGCTCATCGCCCGGGTTGGCGATGGCTTCGAACTTGCGGCTGTATTCCGCCTGAAGGAATCGGATCAGGCGATCGTGCTCGGCCTGCTCCCGTTCAGGTCGAACATAGATAGGCGACACACAACCTCCAACCGATTTAGGTTGCCAACCCGAAGAACACCTGGGGAAGTCCGCGGGGGCCCACGTAACGGCGACGACATCCTAACACCGTATCCAGCTGTTTCGACCACGGCCGGAGCCGTAAGTGCTCGAAAATGCCATAATTTCGAGCATGTCGCGCGCCAACTCCCGCCTGGCCCACATCCTCGGCGTCCCCCTCGATCTGGGAGGCGGGCGGCGCGGCGTCGACATGGGACCCTCAGCGGTCCGTATCGCCGGACTGGGCGAACGGTTGACGGCGATGGGCTTCCGGGTGGTCGACAAGGGCGACATCGACGCGCCCATCCCCGAGACGCGCACGCCCCGGGACCCCCGAAAACGGTACATCCGGGAAATCGCCCGCGTCTGCCAGCGGCTCTACCAGCAGGTCCGCGCGGCTCACCAGGAGGGCGCCTTCCCCATCGTCCTCGGCGGCGACCACTCGCTGGCCGCCGGCTCGGTCGGCGCCTCGGCCGACTTCGCCGCCGACCAGGGGCGTGATCTGGGCCTGATCTGGGTCGATGCCCACGGCGACATGAACACGCCGGCCACCACGACGACAGGAAACGTGCACGGCATGCCGCTCTCGGCGCTGCTCGGCCCCGAGCCGGCGGAGCTCTCGCGCATCGGCACGCGATCGCCAAAGGTGCGCGCCGAGAAGACCGTCATCCTGGGCGTGCGCAATCTGGACGACCTCGAGAAGGCGCGGATCCGCGATTCGCGCGTGCACCTGTTCACGATGAAGGACATCGACAGGCACGGCATCGCGGACGTGATGGAGCGCGCTGTGGCGCTGGCCGGGCACGACACGATCGGCATCCACGTCTCGTTCGATCTCGACGCGTGCGACCCGTCGATTGCACCGGGCGTAGGCACGCCGGTCAAGGGCGGCCTCGACTATCGCGAGGCGCACATGGTGATGGAAATGCTGGCCGACTCGGGCCGGCTCATCGGCCTCGATGTGGTCGAAGTCAACCCGATCCTCGACATCCAGAACCAGACGGCCGTCCTCGGCACCGAGCTCGTGCTCTCGGCGCTGGGGATGAGGATTATTTGAGGCTGCGAGGCTGCGAGGCTACGAGGCGGTTGGTGGGCCGCGCTGGGATCGAACCAGCGACCCTCTGGTTAAAAGCCAGGTGCTCTACCACTGAGCTAGCGGCCCTCGTCGCGCACGACATGGTATCAACATCAGCCCGCCCGGTTCCGTTGTAGCCTGTCCTTTCCGATGACCTTCGCTGATTTCCATCGCAGCCTCGAGCAGGACGCCCCGCCGTCCGGACTGTCGCCGGCACTGGTCGCACTCTGGCACGACGGCCGGGGCGACTGGGAGCGCGCCCACGCCGTGGCGCAGGACATCGAGGACCGCACCGGCTCGTGGGTACACGCCTACCTGCACCGCAAGGAAGGCGACATCGGCAACGCGCACTACTGGTACCACCGTGCGGGCACGACCCCGGCGTCCGGTCCGCTCGACACCGAATGGCAAGCCATTGCCCGGGTCCTGCTCGAGGGCGTTGACTCCACCTCGTAGCCTCGCAGCCTCGCAGCCTCGCAGCCTCGCAGCCTTGTAGCCTCGCAGCCTCCCTACACACTCAAGCTGCGCGATCGATCGGCGTAGTCGGCCAGGTCGGCCGCCGAGAGCGGCATCCCGAAGAAGAACCCCTGGCCCGCGTTGCACCCGATCGCGCGGAGGCGGGCAATCTGGTCCGCGTTCTCGATGCCCTCGGCCACGATCTCGAGCGACATCGATTCACCGAGGCTCACGACCGTGCGCGCCAGCGCCGACGCGTGTTCGTCGGATGCGATGGCGTCGACGAACACACGATCGATCTTCAGGATGTCGATCGGCAGGCGCTGCAGGTGGCTCAGCGACGAGTACCCCGTGCCGAAGTCGTCGATGGCAAGGTGGACGCCAAGGGCCTTCAGCTGCTCCATGAGATCGAGTGCGCGGTCCTTGTGCTGCAGCAGCATGCGTTCGGTCAGCTCGAGCACCACGGCGCCGGCCGAGATCCCGGCGGCGGCAATGGCCTCGGCCACGTGCGCCTGCAGTGCTTCCTCGGACAGCTGGCGGCTCGACAGGTTGATCCACACGCGGAGCGACAGCGGCGCCGGCGATCGCGATCGCCACGCAGCGGCGTCGACGCACGCGGTGCGCAGCACCCACTGGCCGATGGCCACCATCAACCCGGACTCCTCCGCAATGGGCAGGAACGTGGCCGGCTGCACGGGGCCGCGCGTCGGGTGCACCCAGCGCAGCAGCGCCTCGGCGCCAACCACCGCGCGGGTGTCGAGGGCGTGAATCGGCTGGTAGACGAGCGAGAGTTCGCCGCGCTCGAGCGCCCGGGCCAGGTCGCGCTGGAGTTCCTGACGCGTGACGGCGGCCGCGTGCATCGACGGCTCGAACAGCACGGCCTGGCCGCGCCCGCGGTTCTTCGCGAAGTACATCGCCAGGTCCGCGTTGCGCAGCAGCTCGTCGGCGTTCTGCCCCACCGCCGCCAGCGCGATCCCGACGCTGGCCGAGGTGTTGACCTCCCGCCCGTCCACCATGAACGGCTCGCGGAACGCGCGGGCAATCCGCTCGGCAACCTGGATGACTTCATCGTTGCGCGGAATGTCGTCGACGAGCACGGCAAACTCGTCCCCGCCGAGTCTCGCCGCCGTATCGAACGCGCGCAGGCCGCTCACCAGCCGCAACGCGGCCGCACGCAGGAGGGCATCGCCGCCGGCGTGGCCCAGCCGATCGTTCACGGACTTGAAGTAGTCCATGTCGATGAAGACCACGCCAAGCCGTCCCTGCTCACCGCGCCGGCGTGCCAGCGCGTGCTGCACGCGGTTGTGGAACAGCGCCGGGTTGGCCAGCCCCGTGAGCGGGTCGTGGAACGCGCGATGGGTGAGCTGCTCCTCGAGGTAGTTGCGCTCCGAGACGTCCCGCGCCGTCAGCACGATGCCGCGGATCGAATCGTCGCCCATGAGATTCACGCACGCCGTCTCGGTGTGGATGTACGTCTGATCGTGACGCCGCACGCGCCACTCCGTGCGCATCGGGCGCGACGGGTCGACGAGGCACTCGCGCAGCCGGCTCCCGGTATCGGCCACATCCTCGGCGTGCACCAGATCGAGCAGCGATGATCCCACCAGGTGCGACGTGCGGTAGCCGAGCGCCTCGGACACCGACGGGCTCACGTAGGTGATCGTCCACGTGGAATCGACCACGTAGATCATGTCGGCCGCGTGATGGACCATCGACTGGAACCGCGCGTCACTGGCGAGCACGGCGCGCTCGATGCGCAGCCGCTCCACGTCGCGCACGGCCAGGGCGAGCCGTGCGAGCAGCAGCAGCGTCAGCAGTGCCATGGGCGGCGCCAGCGCGACGAGCCCCTCGGCGGTGCCGCCGGCGACCTCGACAATGAACGTCACGGCACCCGCGGCTGCCGCCGCGTACGGCAGCCAGTCGACCGGCTGCGTCAGCGCCTCGCCCTCGCCGGCCACCGTGCCCCGCCGCCGCAATGCCGTGAGCGCCGCAACCACCCAGAGCAGTTCATGTGCGGCGCGGACAGGATGGTGAAGGCCCGCGGCGACATCGTGCGCAAGCCATGCGACGTCGGCCAGCACCAGCACGACGAGCGACAGTGCGAACGACAGCACCGCGGGGCGACGCACGCCGCGCGGCAGTTGCAGCAGCAGGCTCGCCACCGCCGTGACGATGATCACGGCGCCGCAGGCGTAGGCCCAGACAACGGCGGCAGACTGCTGCCCGCCGGACGGCTCGATCAGGAACGACTCGAAGGCCAGCGCCCACAGCACCATCGACGCGCCCACCACCACGATGGCCATGTCGATCCAGTAGAGCGTGCGATCGAGCGGTCGGCGCACGAGCGACGGCAGCAGCAGCGCGGCCGCGCACAGCACCGGGTACGGCAGCAGACCTGCCACACTCGCGGCCGCCACGGCGCCGTCGCGCTGCAGGTACGCCATCAGCACGTCGCTGACGGGAAAGAGCACGGCCGCCAGCCCCAGGACCGCGACCGCCCGCGCTGTCCCCGGGTTGGTCGTGCGCGCCGCAAGGCGCATGGTGAGGAACGTGATGAGCAGCCCAATCGGTACGTGGACGAGCGCCAGCGCCGGCATCGACGTTTCGTCGGGCCGGGCCGTCGCCAGCCACCAGACGATGAAGCCGCCGGCGTACGCAGCTGCCGCCCACCCCGCGATGAGGTCGGCAGGCAGCAGCCGTGCGATCGTCCGGCCCGTTCGTTCGGTCAAGTTGCGATCACCACAGCCAGTGCACCGCCGCTGGGGAGCGTCAGTACTGCACTGGCCGTCGAAACATCGTGCCCGTTCTCTGTCGGCCGCCTCCGCGGCCAGGCGTCAGGAACGGCTCTGGTAGAGGGCCGCCAGCGCGGCACCAATCGACTGGGACAGATCGCCCAGCGCGGCTGGCACGATGGTCAGCCGCGCGCGTTGCGCCGGCCACAGGTACGGCGCGGCCGTCCCCCGAATCACGCCGAGATACCGCTCGCGGAAGGCCTCGGTGGTCGCCTCGGGATCCATCAGCCCTCCGCCAATCACCACGAACCCGGGGTCGAGCGCCATGGCGAGCGATGCCACGTGCAGCCCCAGCGCGCGCGCCTGGAAATCGAACAACTCGAGCGCCAGGGCGTCGCCCTTCTGTGCAAGACCGCGCAGCGCGAACGCGCGCTGCTTCATGTCGAGCGGCGATCGCGCCAGCTCGTGATCCGGATAATCGGCAAGTCTGTCGGCAAGCAGATGGGGCAATCCCGACAATGTCGTGTAGACCTCGACACATCCCCATTCGCGGCCGCAGCCGCACCGGTACGGGCGGGCGCCCAGCAGGTGCAGCGGCGCGGGCATGTGCGCGGCCTCCATCCCGGCCAGCGTGTCGCCGTCGAGCGGCAGCCCCTGCCGATCGATGAACGCGCAGCCGAGCCCGGATCCGGGCGCCAGAAGCATCACCGTGGCATGCGCCGATCCGCGGGCGCGCGCCGCCTCGGCGACGCCGCCGTAATTGCCATCGTTGCCCACGACAAGCGGGACGGCGCGGCCGGCGGCCTCGGCCAGCGCGCTTGCGTAGGCCGTGTAGACGTCGAAACCCGCGAAGTCGGCCGGCAGGTTCGGCGACTTGTCGAACACACCGTAGCGCTGGAACGGACCCGGAATCGACAGGCCGACGCCTTCGACATTCTCCCAGCTGAGCTGGTTCATCTGCAGGTATTCGCCGATCGAGGCGACCCAGCCTTCAATGACGGCCGCGGGCCCTTCGTCCGATCGCGTCGGCCGCTGCAGCAGCCGCGTCGAGACAACCGTGCCGTCGTGCCAGACGGCTCCCACCTTCGACGTCGTCGCACCGCCGTCGGTGCCGATGTACACGTGCTTCTCCGCCACCATCGCTCCTGTCGTCCCGAGGGCCCGTGACGGCCCCGGCGCAAGCAGGAATCATACGCGAACGGCTCGGCGGCGGCGCGCAATTCCATGCCCCCATGCAGTGTTGTGCATGGAGCCGGGCGGATATATAAAACATCGACACTCCCGTCCTTCACGGCTTCCAGACGACGGAATTTTCCCCCGGGGTTCACACGTGCGCACTTCTCGACTCCTGTCGGTCGCGGCCCTCCTGCTGGGCTCGACCGTATTCATGGGCGCGCAGCAACGTCCGCTGCCGCCGTCCTGGCCCTACGGCCTGCCGCCAATGCCCGCCGGCGAATATCCGGAACAGGCGCCGCCCGTCCTGCCGCCAAAGGAGTTCGTGCCGCCACCGCCGCCGGCCACCTCACCCGAACAGCTGCGCCGCGTCGAGGGATCCGAGTTCGCGTTCACGCAGCAGCAGATTGGCTACCGGCACGGCCCGGCGGACTGGTTCCCGCAGGACCATCCGGTGATGCCCGAGATTGTCGCGAAGGGCAAGAATCCGGAGGTGCGCGCGTGCGCGATGTGCCACCTGCCCAACGGCAAGGGCCGCCCCGAGAATGCACCCATTCAGGGCCTGCCCTACGAGTACATCGTCCAGCAGCTGCACGATTTCCGCGACGGCCTGCGGGCCAGCGCCGAACCGCGCAAGGCCAACACATCCGAGATGGTGCAGATCGCGCGGGCGCTCACCGACGAGGAGATCGAGGCGAGCGCGCGCTACTTCGCCTCGATGAAGTGGACGCCCTACATCCGCGTGGTCGAGACCGAGACCATCCCGCGCATGCGCCTCGGCGGCGAGATCTTCTACGCGATTGGCGACGGCACCACCGAGCCGCTCGGCAACCGCATCATCGAGTCGCCCGAGAACACGCAGCAGACGCAGTGGCGCAACCCGCGATCGGGGTTCATCGCCTACGTGCCGCCCGGCGCCGTCGAGCGCGGCCGGGTGCTCGCGACCACCGGGGGCAATGGCAGGACCATCGTGTGCAGCACGTGCCACGGCGCGGGCCTGCTGGGCGTGGGGCCGATTCCCGACCTGGCGGGCCGTTCGCCGAGCTACCTCGCGAGGCAGATGTACGACATCAAGCTCGGCACGCGGCGCGGCGCGATGGCGGCACTGATGATGCCGGTCGTGGCGAACCTGACCGACGCGGACATCGTCGACCTCATCGCCTACGTCTCGTCGCTCTCGCAGGAGTAGGACGCGGACCGGTTACCGACGCGGTCGGGCTGCAGTATGCTCGTCGCTGGCGGCCGACCCGTCCCCGCGGCGCCCCTGGAGGTCCCCATGCTGCGTCCCGTCCGTCTCCTCGTGCCGGCGCTCGTTGTCGTATTGCTCGCCGCGTGCGCCACGTCGGTGGGCCGCGTCACCTCGGATCCGTCGCGCTACCGCAATCGTGAGGTGACCATCAGCGGCACCGTCGTCGACAGCGTCTCGGTCCTCGGCCGCGGCGTCTACCGCGTGCAGGATTCCAGCGGATCGCTCTGGGTGGCCTCGACGCAGGGCGTGCCGCGCGAGGGTGCACGCGTGAAGGTCAAGGGCCGCGTGCAGGACGGTTTCGATCTCAGCATGTTCGGCGGCAACCTCAACCTGCCGCCGGGCGTGGCCTCGGGCGTCGTACTCATCGCGTCCTCACACACGTCGCGTTAGCCGGTTGCCGCGGCGACGGCCGCACTGAACGCGGTTGGGGGCGCACCCGTCGTAGACTGTCGGTCGCCGCATGCACATTCTGAAGACGGTGCTCGTCTACGCGTGGGCACCCATCGCCAATCTGCTCTGGTACGTCGAGACCGTCGTCATGGGGACGATCTCGCTGTTGCTGTGGCCGTTCGATCGGACCGGCAACCTGCAGCACGGCTGCGCGCGCTGGTGGTGCCGCATGGTGGCGCTCACGATTGGCGCACGTATCCGCGTGCACGGCGTCGAGCACGTGCGACCCGACCGCAGCTACGTCTACGTGGCCAACCACTCGAGCCTGATCGACACGCCCGCGCTGTTCGCATGCCTGCCCTATCAGTTCAAGATCATGGCGAAACGCGGGCTGTTCCACGTGCCGTTTCTCGGCTGGCACCTGTGGACGTCGGGCAACTTCCCGATCGATCGCGGCGACGCGCGCAAGACGGCGCGCAGCCTGAAGACGGTCGTCGACGGCCTGCGCGCGGGCAAGTCACTCGCGGTATTTCCCGAGGGCACGCGCACGCCCGACGGGCACCTGCAGGAGTTCAAGACCGGCGCCTTCAAGATCGCGGTGCGCGCCGGCGTGCCGGTGGTACCGGTGACCATCCGCGGCACGTTCGCCCTCCTGCCGAAGACGACGCTCGCACCGAGACCGGGACGCGTCGACGTGTTCATCGGTGCACCGATCGCCACGACGGGCCGTGGCGACAAGCAGCTGACCGAACTCATCGACGCGGTCAAGGACGCCATCCAGGCGAATCTCGAGACTGCGCCGCCCGCGACTGCGCTCTCCCCTGACGCCAGTGCGGGTTCGCAACATGCCTGAATCAGCGCCCCAGCGGGGTTAGGATGGTCCGCGATGAGATCCGTGAAAGCGGTTGGTCGCGTACTGGGGGTCGTGATGGCCGTCGCCGGGTTGTCCGCATGCGGCCAACCCGGGGCTGACGAGGCAGCCGGGAAGGCCGCGGCGCTGGCCGCCGAGAAGGCGGCTGCTGACGCGCGATCGCGCGAGGAAGCGGCCCGGGCGCTCGAGGCGCGACGACTGGCCGCGCTCTGGACCTATCACGACACACCGGCCGGCCAGGGCCGACAGCTCACGGCCGCGATCAATTCCATCGAGAACGTGGACACCGACGGTCAGGGCGCGCGACTCGTGCGGCTGATCTTCCGCGACCATCCGTCCTGGGGCCGCAGCAGCTACCTGGTGCTGCAGGCGGGCGACTTCGACTGCTATCGCGGCTGCACCGTTCACGTGACGGTCGATGATGCCGAGCCGGTTGCGATGGCCGGCCGGCGTCCCGCCACCGACGAGGCCATCGCGATGTTCATCAACGACGCGCGCGCGTTGTGGCGGACGGCACGAACGGCCGGACGCCTCAGCATCGAGTTCCCCGTGCGCGCCGGCGGCACCCGCACCGCCAGTTTCGACGTCGGCGGGCTCGATCCAACGATGATGCCTGGGTGGGATGGGTAGAAACGCACAGCAGGTTCGATGGGTTCGATAGGTGCGATGGGTGCGGTTGGAAGGCGCGTTGGGTGCGGTAGGTGCCGTAGGTGCGGTGGGTAGGTGCCGTAGGTGCGGT
>JBIQJY010000005.1:11018-52860 GCA_044507065.1 Acidobacteriota bacterium | reverse complement strand
GGTAGGTGCCGTAGGTGCGGTGGGTAGGTGCCGTAGGTGCGGTAGGTAGGTGCCGTAGGTGCGGTAGGTAGGTGCCGTAGGTGCGGTAGGAAACGATAGGTGCGACGCGCGGCTACACCCGGAGGCACCGCATGCAGCATGAAATACTCGACGTACCCAACGCACCCGCCATACCACCAGACCCTCGAAACCGTCTCGCTGTGGTGCGGACGGCGCTGGCCAATGAACGCACCCTGCTGGCGTATCTCAGGACGATGCTGGGCCTGCTGGCGGCCGGCGGCACCCTGCTCCACTTCTTCGAGGGCGCGTGGGCGACCGGCGGCGGGGTCGCGCTGATTGCTGCCGGTGTTGTTCTCTTCGGATTCGGTGTGTGGCGATTCCGCCAGGTGCGCCGGACACTACCGCCCGGCGTCGACTGACCGACGATGGCGCCGCGGCGTTCGGCTTCCCGCCGGCTCCGTGCGTTCGTGATTTCCGGCCAGGTCGAGACTGACCGACGCGGCTCTCCAGACAGCGTCGTCAGCGGCGCAACGGCAGCAGGCTTCGCAGGCGCGGCTCCCGCAGATACAGACCGCCCCACACCATCAGGCCGACATACACCGGAAAGAGCGTGTGACTCGCAAGCGGACTGCCGACGCGCACGTGCGTCGCCACGGCGCCGCCGAGATACGCGGTCAGCAGCACGACGCCGAGGACCGACGTGGCTGGCACCAGGTACAGGACCAGGCACGCCAGCTGGATCGCGCCAATCCAGAAGATGGTCGATGCCGGATACCCGAGCTCGGTCGTCGCCTGCACCGCCGGGGCAAGCACCAGCAGCTTCATCACGGTGTCCATGGCGAGGAACGCCGCGGCCAGGCCCGTCAGTACGAGCCCGGCCACTGCAGTGGACTTCCTCGCCGGCCGGTCGTGCCTCGATGTCGATGTCATGAGCGGCATCGTAGGTCAGCGCAACCGGGTTGTCTTGTATAAAAACGACAGCTGCTGCCCGCCGCGAATGACGTCGCGTGGCGTCTGGCCGATGCGGTGGCGCAGCGAACGTGTCAGGTGCGCCTGGTCGTAATAGCCCGCCTGATGGACCGTGTCGGCAATCGACACGCCTTCGCGCAGCAGGATCGTGGCGTGCCGCGCGCGTTCGATGCGGCCAATCGCGCCGCATGTCAGCCCGGTGGCGCGCATCACCCGGCGTTGCAGCGTGCGCGTCGACATCACCGGTCCACTCCCCCGCAGCGCATCGTCGACCGCGGCGTCGTGCACGAGGAGCCCGCGGCGCACGAGACGCCCGACGAACGTCTCGGCGTTGTCGAAGCCGGGATAGTCCCAGGCGGAACCGTTCAGCCAGAAGGAATGCCGCGTGGCATCGGGCAGCGTCACGTCGCGACGATCGGTGAGGCTGTCGGGCGTGAAGTGCGGCATGCAGACGCCGCGGGCGAACCGGATGCCGAACCACTCGCCGTCGGCGGGCAGGTCCGCCAGCGTGGCGTGCGTCTCGGGCCCGCGGAGCGTGAGGAACGTGCGCCCGCCATGGCGGCTCACGACCATCTCGAATGTGCTGGCCGCAATCGACAGGAACGTGCCGGCCCGCTCGCTGTGGCTGCGCCACACGCGTTCGACCAGCGGCCGGTCCGAGTGCCTGTCCTCGAAGACGATCATGATCCTCGCGAGAGACTACCACCGCGGGCGTGCGGTCCGGCCCCCGGCCGCTTCACGTCCACGTCTTCGAGCACACGCCGCAGATCCATCGCCGCAGGATCGCGTCCCATTCAATCAACCGGCGCTCGCCGCAGCCCGGGCACGACATGCCGTCGAGCTTGACGCACGGGTTGGTCAGGCGAGGTCACGGTGACGGTCAGGAGCCGTTGCCCCACACGTCGGGTGACCGACACTCCGTCGCGTCAAGTGAGCGGAGACCAGGTGAGAGCGTGCCGACCCGACGGGAAATCGCACGGTCTCCGTTTGGCCCTTGTCGTGCAGTCATTGTCTCTATGAAAGATGAAAGACGCGGTACCCCCCGGGTCAGCGGCCCGTTCGATGCCAGCTGGAGCGGGCATTCCGGCGCGGGGACCTGCAGAGTGACGGACATCAGTGAAGGCGGATGCTTTGTGGAAACGTGGGCGGCTCCGGTCGTGGGCGAACGAGTCACGGTCCAGCCGCGCATGCTCGCCGAACGGCCCGACATCAGCCTCGCTGGGGTGGTGGTGTACACGATTCCGGGTTTTGGTTTCGCCGTGCGGTTCTCACCCGGCCCCGACGGGTCGCGCGAACTCCGCGAGATTCTGAATCGCATTGACGACTCCAAGTGAACTCCCCCAATGGCCAGAACCAGTGCTGTGGTCGGGGCGTTGCTGCGCGGTGAACCGTTCTTTCTCCTTTCACTCCCTTCCTCTGCCCGATGTCGGCAACGCGCGGCGACGGCCGCATGCAGCCTCACGGCGCGCAACCCGGCATCGGTGTTGCAGTGTCGGCAGCCCATGTCGATTCCCACCACGGTGATGTTCGAAAACGACGCGAGAGTGTGGCCGGTGCAGTGGATGAGCGGTGCGCGCCTCGCGCTGCCCCACGCCGGTATCGCTCCGGGGCGCATCGTGCGCGGCGTGATGACGCTCGCCGGCGCCATCCGGGCGTCGGTGCAGCTCCAGGCGGAGTCGCCCGGTGAGGGCGAACAGACCTTTCAGATGCTCGATGTGACGCCGAACCTCTCGCCCGCGACGGAGGTCCCGTGACCCCATCCGTCGCACTCGCGCCGCAGACTGCACCGATGAAGCGTGACTGGCCGGCCGACGCGATGGTGCGGTTGATCGAAGTACTCGACGTGGATCCTCAGGGCCAGCCCCAGGCACGTGGCATCGTGCCGGATCGTCCGACGCCCGGCGCGCGCGTGCGGGTTCAGGTGGACGAGCGCTGGCGCTGGGGCACCGTCGAGGCGCGCGGGCCACACGCACCGACGTCGGTGACGTACGTGCGGCTGTGGTGATGAGGAAGTGGCGTCCCCACCGGGAATCGAACCCGGGTCTCAGCCTTGAAAGGGCTGCGTCCTGACCGCTGGACGATGGGGACGGATTGGAGAAACACGCCCGTCCCCGGCGAGGCCTCACTGACGTGAGCCGCTGTGAACAAGCGCAGGACAGTGTATCAGACGAAAAGGCGTGCGGGGCCGACGCCGGCAGGATGCCGGTCGAAATCGATGCGGGGACGTTCCGTCGAGAGCCGGCACGGGCCGGCGGGTACCGTTAGCTGCCCGACGTCAGCCAGGCGATTGCCACGGCCGCGGCGATGGCCACCGCCATCAATACGCGACCGATCTTCGTACGCCGATCGGTTTCTTCCAGACGGAACTCGGGCTCCAACGGATTGTGCTTTTCCGTGGTCATGGCCATGGCTCGCTCCTTCGTACACGACGCTCACACGCGCGACAGATGACGAACAACAGACCGACGACGCGACATCCGAACTCCCCGCCGGGAACACCGGGCGGATGCGGAAGAACAATTGAATGATGGGATCAGTTGTAGACCCAGCCCGACCGCGAGTCAAGCGCGATCGACGGCCTCCCGGCTACCGGCCCGGACGGGCTGCCGTGCCTCGCGCCGCGCGATGGCCGCGCCAATCCACGCGCCGGCGGTGTTGGTCACCACATCGGTCATCGCCGGAAAGCGGCCGTGGCTGTACACCTGGGTGAACTCCGTCGCAAGCGACAGCCCGAAGGCCAGCGCCACGGCCATGACGACGCGGTGCCCGAATCGCCCATCCCGCACGAAGAAGTAGCCGAGGGGCACGTAGAGCAGGACGTTCAGGACGATGTCGCGCTTGCGGAGGGGCGGCGAGAACGGCAGCCAGTCCACCCGTCCCCAGTGCGAATGCCCCACCCACGACGTCCACGGCACGACGGCGCCCACCACCACGATCGTCCACGTGAGCAATCGCCAGCGCGCCGGCACGAGACGGGCCACGGCCAGCCACGACACCAGCAGGACGGACCCGACGCCCAGCAGGAACAGGACGTTCACGCGGCGTCAGAACGGAAACAATGGCCGTGCCGCGGGCATGAACGGCCAGGGGATCGTCAGCAGTATCACGACCAGTGACAGGCCGAAGAAGATGGCCGTCGTCCGATGGCGCGCCGCGTCGCCGAGCGCCTTGCGCGCGCGGGCCCGGCCGATGTGCGCCAGCGCCAGCGCCACGATCATGCCCGTGATGTGTTCGACGGCCCAGAAGCGCGCCACGGTGTCGCCCATGACGGCGCCGAAGTTGCTGAAAGCCGCCGTGGTAATCGGGCTCAGGAAGACATAGAGCACGAGGCCGATGAGCACCTGGATGTCGAAGGAGGTCGTGAAGAGCCGCCCGGCCCTGTCGTCGGCCGGCGTCCACGATCGCGCCCCGCTCCAGCCCGCCACCGCGCGCGCCAGCGCCAGCAGGGCCAGCAGCAGGACAATCCACCGCACGAGTGAGTGCACCGTCAGCAGGGTCGCATACATGGCGCTCATTCTATCGCGGCCGCACGGCCCGCCCGCGCGCGGGGCGCCACGGGGCGACGACGCGAATTAACGCGGCTGTAACGACAATGACGCGCCCGTGTAACGTCCGGTCCGTAAGCTGGGCCTCATTCGGGGGCGTCGCGCCCCATCAACGGAGGCCTCATGCGTCGACTGTTCATCGCGCTCACCACATCCCTGCTCCTCGCGACGAGCTCACCTCCAGCCCTCGCACAGGCGCCGGATGACACCGGACCGTCGGTCGCCCTGGGCGGCGTCCTCTTCTATGACTACACGGTGGCGGCTGCGCCCGAGACCACCGACGCGGCGGGCGCGGCCATTCACGCGAACGCCTTCAACGTCACGCGCGCCTACCTCAACGTCACGGGCCGGGTGAACTCGCTCATCGCGTTCCGCATCACGCCCGACATCGTGCGCTACGGAACGGACAGCACCGACGGACTGACCTTCCGCCTGAAGTACGGGTACGCGCAGTTCGATCTGGGCCGCTTCACCGGGCCGTGGAGCGGCACCTGGGTGCGCGTGGGCATGCAGCAGACGCCGTTCCTCGACGGACAGGAATCGGTCTATCGCTATCGGTTCCAGGGGACGGTCTTTGCCGAACGCGATGGCCGGCTCAGTTCATCGGATACCGGCATTTCGGCCCGCACGAACCTGCCGGGTGGCTACGGCGACGTGCACGCCGGACTCTACAACGGCGAAGGCTACGCGCGACCCGAGGCCAACGATCAGAAGGCCCTCATGCTGCGCGCCACGGTGCGGCCGCTGCCGGCCGGCGGCTCGCTCGTGCGCGGCCTGCGCGTCACGGCCTACGTGCACCGCGACCACGTCATGCGCGACGCCATGCGCCACCGGTTCATCGGCAGCGCCTGGTACGAACACCCCCGCGTGAACGCGGGCGTCGACTACATCACCCGGTCCGACCAGGCAGCCCCGGGTGCGCCCACGATCGAGTCCGACGGCTACTCCATCTTCGTCACGCCGTTCTTCCGGCAGAAGGGCGACGGGCTCGAGGCGCTGCTGCGCTTCGACAGTTTCCGCAGCGACCGGACATTCCGCGACACGCGGCAGCATCGCACCATCGCGGGCCTGGCGTGGTGGATGCCCGCGGTGGCCGGCCGCGCCACGGCGGCCCTCCTGCTCGACTACGAGCAGGTCGTGCAGCGCAACGCCGCCGGCGCGCCGCCAGCCGACCGGCGCGTCACCCTGCACGGACTGATCAACTTCTGACGCACCACGAGGATCATGACCATGAGACGACAGACAACGCAGAGATGGAAGCTGATGGCCATCGCCGCCAGCATGCTGGCCGCCGCGGCCTGTGGCAGCGGCGCTGGTGATGGCGCCGGCCCGATCCACATCAACGGCGCGGGCGCCACGTTCCCCTATCCGATCTATTCGAAGTGGTTCAGCGAGTACGGCGCGCTGCACCCGAACGTCCGCATCAACTACCAGTCGATCGGATCGGGCGGCGGCGTCCGTCAACTGCAGAACAACACCGTGTTCTTCGGCGCCTCGGATTATCCGATGACCGACACGCAGCTTGCCGGCACCACCGGCACCATCCTCCACCTGCCGACCGTCGTCGGGTCGGTCGTGCCGGCCTACAACCTGCCGGAGGTGACCGA
This sequence comes from Acidobacteriota bacterium, assembly GCA_044507065.1. Lineage (GTDB taxonomy): Bacteria > Acidobacteriota > Vicinamibacteria > Vicinamibacterales > SCN-69-37 > SCN-69-37. The sequence goes on along the minus strand of JBIQJY010000005.1, from coordinate 46,739 downwards.
AGAACTCCGATTCACCGGTCCACTGCTCGCCGATATCTTCCTGGGCCACGTCACGCGGTGGAACGACCCCGCGCTTGCCGCCATCAACCCGGGTGTCTCGCTGCCCGACCGCGCCATCACCGTCGTGCATCGCTCCGAAGGCAGCGGCACGACGTTCGTGTGGGTGGACTATCTCGCCAAGGTCTCGCCCGAATGGAAGTCGCGCGTGGGCGTGGCCACGTCGGTCGACTGGCCGGCCGGCGTGGGCGGCAAGGGCAACGAGGGCGTGGCAGGCCTCGTGAAGTTGACCGAGGGTGCCATCGGCTACATGGAGCCGGTGTACGCCGTGCAGAACCAGATCCCGTTCGGGTCGGTGCAGAACGCCGCCGGCGTGTTCGTGAAGTCGTCGGTGGAATCGGTCACGGCGGTGGCCGACGGCGCCGCCCCGACGATGCCCGACGATTTCCGCGTCTCGATCACGAACGCGCCCGGCGAAGGGGCGTATCCGATTGCCTCGTTCACCTGGATGCTGATGTACGCGTCGCACGACGACGTGGCGCAGGCCGCCGCGATGGTCGAGTTCATGAAGTGGGCGCTCACCGACGGGCAGGCGTTCGCGGCCGACCTCGGCTACTCGCCCCTGCCGGCCTCGGTCGTCGAGAAGGAACTGCGCGCGCTCGACCGGATCAGGGTGCAGTAGCCGATGGCCCGCCGCCAGCGCACGAGCGATCTGATCTTCGGCGGCCTCACCGGATCGCTCGCCGTCCTCGTTGTCCTTATCGTCGTGGCGATAGGCGTGGTGCTGTGGCGCGAGTCGCTGCAGTCGATCCGCGAGTTCGGGTTCGGCTTCTGGACGAGCAGTGCCTGGAATCCCGTCGAGGGCCGGTTCGGCGCGTTCCCATTCATCTGGGGCACGCTCTACTCATCGATCCTCGCGCTGCTCATCGCAGCACCCGTGTCGCTGGGCATCGCGGTGTTCCTCTCGGACATCTGCCCGCACCGGCTGCGTGCGCCGCTCATCTTCCTCACCGAACTGCTGGCGGCCGTTCCCTCGATCGTCTACGGGCTCTGGGGCATCTTCGTCCTGGTGCCGCTGGTCCGATCGCTTCAGGAAGCACTGCCGGGGTGGATGCGCGCGCTGCCGTTCTTCAGCGGCCCGACGGTGGGCGTGAGCATGCTGGCCGCCGCGCTGGTCCTCGCCGTGATGGTGATTCCCTACACGTCATCCGTGGCGCGCGAGGTGTTGAAGGCCGTACCGCCGGCGCAGCGCGAGGCGGCCTACGCCCTCGGGTCGACGCGCTGGGAAGCCACGCAGGTGGCGCTGCGCTACGCACGGACCGGGATCTTCGGCGCCATCATGCTGGGATTCGGCCGCGCCGTCGGCGAGACCATGGCCGTGACGATGGTGATTGGCAACAGCCCGCAGGCCAGTTGGTCGCTGTTCGCGCCGCAGTACACGATGGCTTCGGTCATCGCCAACGAGTTCAAGGAAGCGGTCGAGCAACTGCACCTGCATGCGCTCGTGGAGATCGGCCTCGTCCTGTTCGTCATCACGCTGGCCGTCAACGTCGTCTCGCGGCTGCTGCTGTGGCGGATGACGATCGATCGCACGCCGCGCGCGCCGCGACGGCGGGCGGCTTCGGAGGCTGCCTGATGTCGCGCGATACACGACGCCGCATCGTCTCCGCCCTGATGACGGGCCTTGCCGTCGTCTCGGTCCTCGTCGCCCTGGTGCCGCTCGCCTTCGTGCTGACGTTCGTCGTGTCACAGGGCGTCCAGGCGCTGGACCTCGACTTCTTCACGCAGATCCCGAAGCCCGTCGGCGAGGCGGGCGGCGGCATGGGCAACGCCATCCTGGGCACGGTCATCCTGTGTGCCATCGGCGCCGCGCTGGCCATTCCGATTGGGGTCATGAGCGGTGTCTTCGTCGCCGAATACCCGCACCATCGTCTGGCGCCCATCGTGCGCTTCGCGGCCGACACCCTCAACGGCGTGCCGTCGATCGTGATTGGCGTGTTCGTCTACGCGGTGGCCGTGCTGCCGTTCGGCGGCTTTTCAGCACTGGCCGGCGGCATCGCGCTGGGCGTGATGATGATTCCCGTCATCACGCGCACGACCGAGGAACTGATGCGGCTGGTACCGGCCTCGCTGCGCGAGGGCGCACTGGCGCTCGGCGCCACGCGCGGGCGCGCGGTGATGACCGTGGTGCTGCCGGCCGCCCTGCCGGGCATCATCACCGGCATCATGCTGGCCCTGGCGCGCATAGCGGGCGAAACCGCGCCGCTCCTGTTCACGGCCTTCGGCAACCGCTTCTGGTCGACCGACCTGACCGAACCCATCGGGGCGCTGACCGTGCAGGTCTATACCTACGCGATCTCGCCGTATGCCGACTGGCACCGGCAGGCGTGGGCCGGCGCGCTGGTCCTGGTGTCGATGATCCTCATCTGCTCGGTGCTGGCGCGGCTCGCGACACGCCGGCTGGAACGCATGCACGGGCGATAGCGGCAGGCGGGGCGTTGCGCTATTCTGATGGGCGCGCCAGGGGGCGCAGCTTGAGCCAGGAGACAGACCGCGCATGGCAGACCGCACGACCGCCTCGTTGACCATTCTCGACCGCCTGATCCCGATGATTGAAGCGCTGCCCGACGGCGTCCATCGCGAACAGATCCTCGAGGAGGCCCAGGCCCTGCGTCGGGCCGTCGCGGCGTTCCACATGGAGGCAATCCGCTTCCGCATGTTCGCTGTCGATCGCCTGCTGCGCATCGAGGGCGACCAGGGCCCGATCCGCGGACTGTTCGACGACCTGCGCCACGCGCTCGAAGAGGCCGGCTTCCACACGCGATCGCACACGGCCCCCTGACCGGGCAGCCAGGCAGCCGGACCCGTATAATCGAACGAGTGCGCGTCGGAGCCGTGCGGCCCGTCGCGTGCGCATGGTCCGTTCACTGGAGGTTGTTTCGATGCCGTATCCCGAATATCTCGTCGCCCCGATGCGTCAGGAACTTGTCGAACTCGGCGCCCGCGAGTGTCGCTCGGCGGCCGATGTCGATGAAGTGGTCAAGTCGCCCGGCGTGACGATGATGGTGGTCAACTCGGTGTGCGGGTGCGCGGCAGGTAAGGCACGCCCGGGAATCGCCCTGGCGCTGCAGCACCAGACGCGTCCCGACACGGTCGCCACGGTGTTTGCCGGCGCCGATATCGAGGCCACGGCGCGCGCGCGCGAGCACTTCGCCGGGTTTCCGCCGTCGTCTCCATCGGTGGCGCTGCTGCGCGACGGCAAGGTCGTCTACATGGTCGAGCGGCGCGACATCGAGTCGCGGTCGGCCGAAGGCATTGCCGACCTGCTGACGCTCGCGTTCGACAAGTACTGCACGCCCGAAGCCGCCAAGAACTGACGGCGATCGCTCAAATCACCACGCCGGACGCCGGCTGCCGGGTTACTCCGACAGTCCGACGCCCGGCGTTGCTGTCTCCAGGGCGCAGCCGGAACGCGGCGTCTACTTGAACCAGCTTGCGGCGACCGTGTCGCGGCGGATGATCGTGTGCGATCGGTCCGAACCGGTCGACACGATGGCGGCCGGCACCTCGCAAATCTCCTCGAGCCGCTCGACGTAGGCGCGCGCCTCGGGCGGCAGCTTCGCATACTCGGTCACGCCGGCCGTGGGCGCCTGCCATCCCGGCATCGACTCGTAGACGGGCTCGCACCGCGCCAGCTGCGCCGTCTCGCCCGGCATCTCGGTCAACACGTCGGTGCCGCATCGATATCCGGTACAGATTTCCACGGTGTCGAGACCGTCGAGGACGTCGAGCTTCGTGATCGCGAGGGCGTCAAGCCCGTTGATGCGCGCGGCGTAGCGGACGGCCACCGCGTCGAACCAGCCGCAGCGGCGCGGCCGCCCCGTCGACGCCCCGTATTCCTGTCCGGTGTCGCGCAACCGCTCGCCAATGGCATCGAACAGCTCGGTCGGCAGCGGGCCGCCGCCCACACGCGTGGTGTAGGCCTTGGCGACGCCGAGGACGGCCTCGATGGCCTTCGGCCCCACGCCAATGCCGGTGGCTGCGCCGCCGGCCGTGGCGCTCGACGACGTGACGAATGGATAGGTGCCGTGATCGATGTCGAGCAGCGTGCCCTGCGCGCCCTCGAACATCACGCGCTTGCCGCCGCGCATCGCGCGGTGCACGTAGAGCGACGCGTCGGTCACGAGCGGTTCGAGCCGCGGCCAGAACGCCGCAAGCTCGGCCAGCACCTCGTCGGCATTCATGTGCGAGTCGGCAATCAGGCGGTTGCGTGCCGCCACGTTCTCGCGAACCGCGCTGGCGAGCGGTCCGTCGTCGGACCGGTCGGCCAGGTCGCCCACGCGGACGCCGCGCCGCGCGATCTTGTCCTCGTAGGCCGGACCGATGCCACGCGAGGTCGTGCCAATCCGGCGCTCGCCGCGCCGCGCCTCCGACAACACGTCCATCTCGCGGTGATACGGCAGGATCAGGTGCGCCTTGTCGCTCACGAGCAGGCGCCCGCGGACGTCGATGCCCATGCCGGCGAGCATGTCGATCTCGGCAAACAGCGCCGACAGGTCGATGACCACGCCGCTGCCGATGACGCAGATGACGCCATCGTGCAGGATGCCGGACGGGATCAGGTGCAGGACGAACTTGCGTCCCTCGACGTACACCGTGTGTCCGGCGTTGTGCCCCCCCTGATACCGTGCGACGACAGAAAAATTCGGGGTGAGCAGATCGACGATCTTGCCCTTGCCTTCGTCACCCCACTGAGCGCCAAGTACACAAAGATTCATGCGGGAAGCATGATACCCCGCCAGGCGACAAGAACGCTGTTGACACGCGCGCCAAAAAGTCGTTGCCCGCCCTGACGTCGTGATTGACACTCCGCGGACCGTTCTTTAGAGTGGCGTTCTCACGCGGAGCCGGCGTGCCATCACCTCACTCTGGATTGCTACACCAAACGGGTTGACACTCGTGATCGTCGAACGCCCTTCACTGGAACGCAGAGTCATCTCCTCGCTCGACGCGGGGCGCATCCCCGTTCTGCTGGGTGGATGCGGCAGCGGCCGGACGTCGCTGCTGCTGCGGCTGGTGCAGGCGATTGGCACGGACCGAAGTCAGTACCTCGACATCGCGGCGGCGGCCACGACGCCCGAACGCTGCCTGGCGTCGATCGTCGCGGCGAGCCGACTCGCGCCCGCCACGCGCCCGGAGGCTCCGGGCGGCACGCGCGCGGCCTTCGACGCGCTGCTCGATTTCTTCGACGGCGCGGATGCCGCCGGCGGAACGGCCACCTTCCTGCTCGACGAATTCCTCGACGTCCGCACGTTCGAGAGTTTCCCCGGCCTGCGTCACGTGCAGCGCGACCTGGTGGCCCGGCTGGCCGCGAGCCCGACGCGCTTCGTACTGGCCTCCCGATTCACCGCACGCGTACACCGGCTGCTGCGCGACGCGCCGGCACGCTTCGAGGTCGTCCACATGCCGCCGCTCGAGGCGGCCGACGTGCAGTCGCTCGCGCACCTGTTCATCGGCGGCCGCCGCGACTGGGCCGACGACATCGCGCCGGCCGTCACGACCCTGGCCGGCGGCCTGCCGGCAGCCGCGCACATCCTGCTGGCCGGGATGAGCACGATGGGCCCGGCCACCGACCCGGTTGCGGCGCTGGCCGCAGCCATCGCCCCGGACGGCCCACTCACCGCGCGCTGCCGCGAATCCTACGAACTGCGCCTGCACCGCGCGCGCGGCTACGGCGCGCTCAAGGCCATTCTCGGCGTGCTCGCCGAGACCGAGCCGCTCAACCTCACCGAGATCTCGCAGCGGCTCTCGCGCACGCCCGGGTCGACGAAGGACTACCTCTCCTGGCTCGAGGACGTGGATCTCGTGGCGATGCGCGGCAAGCGATACGCGTTCATCGATCCGCTGCTGCGACTGTACGTGCGGCTGTACGGCCGGCCCGTGCCGCCCACCGACGACGAGGTGGTGCGCGAGGTGGGGGCCTACGCCCGCGCGCGTCTGCTGCCGGCCTCACCGCCGCCATCGTCAACGCCGCCGCCCGCCGCCGCTCCGGAGCCCGCCGTGGCGCGACAGTCCGCCACCGATGCGGCGTCGCGCTCGGGCATCATCGAAATCGACTGAGTGGTTTGGACCGGCCGCCGCAGCGCCGGCCGGCGGCTCGATGGCGTTACGGCGTGCGGAGCTTCAGCAGTGCGTCGCGCGCGGCGAGTTGCTCGGCTTCCTTCTTCGCGCGCCCCTCACCCGTCGCAATGACTTCCCCACCCACGACCAGTTCGATGGCGAAGCGCTTGCGGTGATCGGGGCCCTCGGCCGATGCCAGCCGATACGCGGGCAAGCCGCGACCGCTCGCCTGCAGCCACTCCTGGAGCGCGGATTTCCAGTCGGCGGTAAAGGATGCGTCGGCCGCCTGTTCGCCGGCCTGCACGATGAGCGGCTCCATCCGCGACACGATGAACTCGCGGGCGGCCTCGATGCCCCCATCGAGGTACACGGCGGCAATGACCGCCTCGAAGCAATCCGCGAGAATCGCGTGCTTGGTGCGACCGCCCGTCTTCTCCTCGCCCCGGCCCAGCAGCAGGTAGCGGCCGAGATGGATGGCCTCGGCCAGCCGCGCGAGCGAGGCGGACGAGACGATGCCGGCCTTCACCTTCGACTTGTAGCCCTCGCTGTGGGTCGGAAACCGCGTGAAGAGCATGTCCGCCACGACGAACCCGAGCACGGCATCGCCGAGAAACTCGAGCGACTCGTTGTCGATGACGCCGCCCGAGGCATCCTCGTGCGCGCGCGATCGGTGCGTGAGCGCGTGTTCGAGCAGGCCGAGGTCCCGAAACTCGTAGCCGATCGCCTCCTCGAGGGGACCGAGCGTATCGGTCAGCCGCCGTACCTCGACCGCGGCGGCCTCGTCGAGGTGGCCGGCGATCAGTTCGCGGGCGCGCGCGGCCGCCTGGGGCGGCACGCTGACGCGGAATTCCGGGTAGCCGAACGGGATGGGAAACGCGCTCGGCGAGACGGCCGACGAGGTGGCCGAATCAATCCGGTGCGCGCTCAGCAGGCCGCGCACCACCTCCACTTCGATCGACGAATGCGATCGGAAGACTTCGACCGGAGATTGGGTGTCCGGATCACTCATGGGCAGGTCCCGCCGGAGTCGTCGGCGATCTTCAGGATCACCATGGTCATGTCGTCGTGTGTCTCGGCCTCGCCAACGAAGGCGCGCACGTCGCGGACGACGCGCTCGCGGATGCCGGCGGCCCCGAGTTCGCGCTGCCCGGCCACCACGCGCATCAGGCCGTCGTCGCCGAACAACTCGCCGTCCACGTCCATCGCCTCGGTAACGCCATCAGTGTAGAGCACGATGACATCGCCGGCGGCGATGGACACCTCGTGCTCCTCGAGCACGGCATCGAACATCCGGCCGGCGTTGGGCAGTCGCAGGCCCAGCACCATCCCCTCGGGCACGATGAGCGAACTGGACGTGTCCGACACGTGCAGGAGCGGCGTGTGGCCGGCGCGCGCCATGGTCAGGGTCCGTCGATCGAGATCGACGACCGCATAGGTCATCGTGATGAAGCTGCGGTTGTCGAGATGATCGGCCAGCAGGTGATTGACGCTCATCAGCACGGCCCGCGGCGACCGCTCCTGGCGGCTGAGGGCCAGCATGATGCCCTTGAGCTCGGCCATGTAGAGCGCCGCCGAGGTGCCCTTCCCCGAAACATCGGCCACCAGCACGCCGAGCTGTCGGGGGCCGAGCTCGAAGAAGTCGTAGTAGTCGCCCCCGACTTCGCGCGCCGGCTCGCACAGGTCGGCCACATCGATCCCGGGAATGCGCGGCGGCTGCACGGGCAGCAGCGACTTCTGGATCGCGCGCGCGATGCGGAGTTCCTCGTCGAGCCGCTGTTTCTCGCGCTGCACGAGCAGCAGCCGCTCGATGCTGCCGCTCATGCGATTGAACGAGCCGGCCAGCTCACCGAGCTGGTCGCGCGACTCGATGCGGATGCGGTGCGCGAAATCGCCCTGGCGGATCCGCTCGGTGCCCGCGAACAGTTCGTGGACGGCCGAGGTGATCGACTTGGCCAGCAGCGCGCCCATGACGATGGCCGACCCCTGGATGATGAGGAAGAGGATGCCCAGGACCCAGAGCAGCTGCAGCAGCACCGATGCCCAGTTGGTCACCGTCGAGCTCAGCTGGGCCGAATTGACCTCGGCCAGCCGCTCGTAGAGGTCGCCGAGCGGCGCCTTGATGGCAACCGTGACGCGTCCGGTCTGGCCCGTGGCCCAGTCGACGCACTCGATCACCGCCATCGTTTCGCTGAACATCGACCAGCGTCCCTCGACGGCAGCCTTGGCGTCCGGCGTCGTCGATCCGTCGAGGCCACAGCCGGCCACGGTCACCGCGTCGAGCGTGATGCCGGTGCTCTCGTGGACGGACGCCGCGAAGCGGGCGTCGACCGGCAGATCGGTGATCGCCAGGCGCGATCCGTCGGCCGACGGCACGGTGGCGCGCACCACGAGCATGGGGGCGCCATCGACCAGGGTGACGACCGTACCGAGGAACACCCGGTCGCGTGGCAGCCAGGCCGGCACGACGGCCGGCGGCGGCGCGTGTGACCAGGCACCGGCGGCGAGCGTCGGTGCGGCCGGCGATCGCAGCGACATGAGCCCGAGTGACAGGCTGGGATAACGCGGCCCGAGGTTCTCGTACCGACGCTCGAGTCCCGAGGCGGCCAGCGTCGGGGTGCGCCCGATCTCGACGGCCGACGCCTCGGTGATGTCCTGCACGATGCGCATCGCATCGCCGTAGCTGTCGCGGAACACGTAGGCGGCCACGGTCACGTAGAGCAGCACGCCGGCCGCCAGCACGAAGGCCGCCATGAGGACGACGGGAACCGCACCGAGGAAGACGTAGGACAGCAGCAGCTTGCGGCGCACCCGCCACAGGAAGGCGCGGCGATTGCGCGAGATTGCCACGACGAGCAGCCAGGCCCCGGCCACGAGCCAGGAGATCCAGGCCAGACGGCGGAGCGCATCGAGCGCAAGGGGCAGATCGAACAGGCGGCCGGCGCCGAGCAGGAGCAGCAGGATCGCCGAGGCCACGACGACAACGCGCCCGGGCAGGGTACGCCAGAGCGCGGCGCCGAACTCGAGCGGAGGCGACGCGGGTCCTGCCGTCGCGTCGCCAGTGGTCGGACGCGGCAGGTCGGGTGCCGATTGGCTCCGCGATCCTGGCTGAATCGTCGTCACGCGAGCGCGGCGATCATACCAGACGGTCCGCGCTCACGACTCGTTGTGCGGGCCGACGCTGTCGTCGATCCAGTGCAGATAATCCTCGCTCCCGTCGATAACAGGAACGACGACGAACTCGGGCATGTCATACGGGTGGCGGCTCTGCAGGACCTCCCACAACGCATCGACGCGCTCGGTCGTGGTCTTGATGAGCAGCTGCTGCTCGTTGCTGACCTGCGGCAGGCCGTTCCAGGTGTAGACCGAACGCACCGCGGGAAGGATCGTCACGCAGGCGGCAAGACCGGCGCCCACCAGGTCCTGGGCGAGCGTCGTGCTGTCGAAATCGGCGGGCAGCGTGCTCAATGCGAGAACAACATCACTCATCGGTCCATTTTCTCCTTGTACGTGCGAAACGAACCTGATACAACAGACACGCTCATGGCAGACGATCCGCGCCCACCGGTGAACCGCGCCGCGTCAGGACGCATCCGCCAGCGTATCGGCGATCCCGACGCGCGGGCGCGCCGTCAGCGTACGATCACCTGGATCCTGCTGGCGGGGGTGGGCATCCTGCTGGTCAACTCGCTCGTGGGCGAGAACGGCTACATGGCGACGGTCCAGGCGCGACGGGAAGAAGCCGCGCTGATGCGCGCGGTGGCCAGCCTGCGCGTCGAGAATCAGCGGCTGCAGCGCGAACGCGAACGCCTCGAGAGCGATGCCTCGGCCATCGAGGAGGCGGCCCGTCGCCAGCTCGGCATGATCCGCCCAGGCGAAGCGGTCATCGTCGTGCAGGAGACACCCCCGGCGCCAACCCCGCCCGTGGAGTAGCGGCCGAGCGGCCGATTGACACGATTCCGGGCGCCGTGTACCAATTCCTCTGATGACGTCCCTGTCATGTTGTTGTCCGTGCTGTACGTGCGCCGCCCCGCGGCGCGCGTGATCGCAGTCGACGGCCGGACAACACGACAGAACTGGCGCTTCTTCCCCCTGACAGTCTCACGCTCGTTTGCCTCGTGCCCCTGGCCGCCGGCTGATTCTGCCTCCATCCTGACGCGCCCCGCCGGGGCGGTGTGGAGGCACCGACGGGCAACCGCGGTTGAGAGGCCGGGACGGGCCTGGGAGACATGTTCGTGAAGCGCATCCACATCCTTCTTCTTCTCGCGGTGGCCGCCCTCGCGGCCGGCTGCGGCGGCCCGGCGGGCGATGGCACGGCTGGCGCCAGCACCCTGCTCAACGCGTCCTACGATCCGACGCGCGAGTTCTACGTCGAGTTCAACGAAGCGTTTGCCGCCAGCTGGAAGCAGCGCACCGGGCAGGACATCTCGGTCCGGCAGTCGCACGGCGGCGCCGGGGCGCAGGCCCGCGCGGTCATCGACGGGCTGGGGGCCGACGTGGTCACGCTCGCGCTGGCCTATGACATCGACGCGATTGCCGGATCCGGCCTCATCGATCCGCAGTGGCAGGCGCGCCTGCCCCACAACAGCTCGCCCTACACGTCGACCATTGTCTTTCTCGTGCGCAAGGGCAACCCGAAGGGCATCTCGGACTGGAGCGACCTGGTGAAGCCGGGTATTGGCGTCGTGACGCCGAACCCGAAGACGTCGGGCGGCGCGCGCTGGAACTACCTGGCGGCCTGGGCCTACGCGCTCGGCCTGCCCGGCGGGTCGGACGCCTCCGCGCGCGAATTCGTGGGGCAGCTCTACCGTAACGTGCAGGTGCTCGACTCGGGCGCCCGCGGCGCGACGACCACCTTCGTGCAGCGCGGCATCGGCGACGTCCTGCTGTCGTGGGAGAACGAGGCCTACCTGGCGCTTGCCGAGTCGAAGGGCGAGGTGGAAATCGTCGTGCCGTCGGTGAGCATCCTGGCCGAACCGCCCGTGACCATCATCGATAGCGTCGTCGATCGCCGTGGGTCCCGCGTGCTCGCCGAGGCCTACCTGGAGTATCTCTATACCCCCGAGGGGCAGCGGATCGCGGCGCGCCACCACTATCGGCCGCGCGACCCGGAGATCCTGGCGGAGTTCGCCGACACGTTCTCGGACGTGGCCCTCATCACGATCGATGACGTATTCGGGGGCTGGCAGAACGCGCAGCAGACGCACTTTGCCGACGGCGGCGTCTTCGACCAGATCTACCGGCCTGTAGGACAATAGGCGGATGTCATCGGGAAGCCTCACGTCGCCATGAGTCCTGCACGGCGGCACAACGTCCTGCCGGGGTTCCGGCTCGCGATGGGCTACACGATTTTCTATCTGTGCCTCATCGTGCTCGTTCCCCTGCTGACGCTCCCGATCAAGTCGCTCGAACTCGGCTGGGCCGAGTTCTGGCAGACGGCGACCGACCCGCGCGTCACCGCGTCGTATCGGCTCAGCATTGGCGCCTCGCTCGCGGCCGCATCGGTCAACGCGGTGTTCGGCCTGCTGGTCGCCTGGGTCCTCACCCGCTACCGGTTTCCCGGCCAGCGCGTGCTCGACGCGCTCATCGATCTGCCGTTCGCCCTGCCGACGGCCGTGGCCGGCATCACGCTGACGACGCTCTATGCGCCCAACGGCTGGATCGGCCGCCACCTCGCGGCCTGGGGCATCCAGGTGGCGTTCACGCCGCTGGGCATCACGATCGCACTCATCTTCATCGGCCTGCCGTTCGTGGTGCGGACGCTGCAGCCGGTCATGGCCGACCTCGACGTGGAGGTCGAGGAAGCGGCATCGAGCCTGGGCGCCACGCGCTGGCAGGTGCTGAGCCGCATCGTGCTGCCCTACCTGTTCCCCGCCTGGCTCACCGGCTTCGCGCTGGCCTTCGCGCGATCGGTCGGTGAGTACGGATCGGTCGTCTTCATTGCCGGCAACATGCCGATGCGCACGGAAATCACGCCACTGCTGATCATCACGCAACTCGAGCAGTTCAACTACGCGCGCGCCACGGCCATTGCCGTGGTGATGCTGGGCCTGTCGTTCACGCTGCTGCTGGCGATCAACGCGCTGCAGTCGTGGACCAGCCGGCGGCTGTCGGTCTAGCGTCGTGGCAGGTCCCCTTCCCACCCGCGCGCACTCGTCGGCCCCCCGGCCCGCACACCTGTCCGAGCCGCCATGGCTGCGGCGGACGCTGCTCGCCGTGACGCTCGCGTTCCTGGCGCTGTTCCTGTGCGTCCCGCTCGTTGCGGTCTTCGGCGAGGCCTTCAGCTACGGCTGGAATGCCTATCGCGCCGCCATCGTGCAAGCCGAAGCGGTCTCGGCCCTGAAGCTCACGCTGCTGGCCGCGCTCATCGCGGTGCCGGCCAACCTGGTGTTCGGCGTCGCGGCCGGATGGGCCATCGCGAAGTTCGACTTCCGCGGCAAGAACCTGCTGACCACCCTCATCGACCTGCCGTTTGCCGTCTCGCCCGTCATTGCCGGCCTCGTCTTCGTGCTGCTCTTCGGGCGGCGCGGCTGGCTCGGCCCGTGGCTGGCCGGCCAGGACATCCAGATCATCTTTGCCGTGCCCGGCATCGTGCTGGCCACGATCTTCGTGTCGTTCCCGTTCGTGGCGCGCGAGATCATTCCGGTGATGCAGGCCATGGGCCGCGACGAGGAAGAGGCCGCGCGGGTGCTCGGCGCGAGCGGCTGGCAGATGTTCTTCCGCGTGACGCTGCCCAACATCAAGTGGGGCCTGCTCTACGGCGTGCTGCTCTGCAATGCGCGGGCGATGGGTGAATTCGGCGCCGTCTCGGTCGTTTCGGGCAAGATCCGCGGCGAGACCAACACGCTGCCGCTGCACGTCGAGATCCTGTACAACGAATATCAGTTCCAGGCGGCCTTTGCCGTCGCGTCGATCCTCGCGAGTCTCGCGCTGGTCACGCTCGTGCTGAAGGTGATTGTCGAGCGGCAAGTGCACGGCGCACTGAGCGCCAAGGCCGCGGCGTCACAGGGAGAAAGTTGATGAGCATCGAGGTCCGGGGCATCACGAAGGCGTTCGGGAGCTTCGTCGCCGTGCGCGACGTCAGCTTCACGGTCGCCAGCGGCGAGCTGTTCGCCCTGCTCGGCCCCTCCGGATGCGGCAAGACGACGCTGCTGCGCATCATCGCGGGCCTCGAGGTGCAGGATTCGGGCGTCGTGCTGCTGAGCGGCGCGGACGCGACGTCGCAGAACGTGCGCGAGCGCGGGGTGGGATTCGTCTTCCAGCACTACGCGCTCTTCCGCCACATGACCGTCTTCGACAACGTGGCATTCGGCCTCCAGGTGCGGCCCCGCGAGCGGCGCCCGTCGAAAGCCGACATCAGCCGCCGCGTGCACGACCTGCTCGATCTCGTCCAGCTCGGCTACCTGCACGACCGCTACCCGTCACAGTTGTCGGGCGGACAGCGCCAGCGAGTCGCGCTCGCACGCGCGCTGGCCGTCGAACCGAAGGTGCTGCTGCTCGACGAACCGTTCGGCGCGCTCGACGCGAACGTGCGCCGCGACCTGCGCCGATGGCTGCGCCGCCTGCACGATGACATCAAGCTCACCAGTGTCTTCGTGACGCACGACCAGGAGGAGGCCTTCGACCTGGCCGATCGCGTGGTCATCATGAACCAGGGGCGCATCGAGCAGGACGGCCGCCCGGACGAGGTCGTCGAAAGCCCGGCCTCCCCATTCGTCATGAACTTCGTCGGCAACGTGAACCGGCTCGAGGGAACCGCCGCCTCCGGACGCGCTACCTTCGGCCCGCTCAGCGTCGACTACCCGCAGGCGACCGGCGCCACCGCCTACAAGGTCTCGGGCTACGCGCGCCCGCACGAACTGGCCATCGAGCGCGAGGCGCGCGGGGCGGGCCTCTGGGGACACGTGCAGCACGTCACGCCGGCCGGCCCGCTGCTGCGGCTTGAAGTGAAGACCGAGGACGGTCTTCTCCTCAACGTCGATGTCTCGCGCGCCGATCAGGACTCTTTACTGCTGCAGCTGGGCGACCGCGTCCACGTCAGCCCCCGCCGCCTCCAGGTCTTCGTCGACGAGTAGACGCCTTCCGGAGACGACGACGGGCGCTCCGCTGTGGCATGCTTTTCACGCATGACCAGTGAATCAGGATCGGCTGTCACGCCGCCGGTCAGACGCGAAACACGGCCGCGGGTGGTCTCGGTCGATCAGCGCCACCTGGCGGGCCCCTTCGACATCATCGGCGACATCCACGGCTGCTTCGCCGAACTCGAGACGCTGCTCGAGGCACTCGGCTACGAGCGCGACGCCACGGCCGGCTGGCGCTCGCCCGAGGGCCGCCTGCCCGTCTTCGTTGGCGACCTGGTCGACCGCGGTCCGCGCAACGTGGACGTGGTCCAGCTCGTGGCCCGGATGGTCGAGCACGACGCGGCGTTCGCGGTTCCCGGCAACCATGACGTCCAGCTGGAGCGGCGCCTGGCTGGCGAACCGGTGCCGCTGCTGTTCGGCCTCGAGGCGACGGTGGCCGAGTTCGCACAGCACCCGGATCACGTACACGACGAAGCCCTCGCCTTCTTCCGCACCCTGCCCGGTCATCATGTCTTCGACTCCGGGCGACTGGTCGTGGCGCACACGGGACTGCGCGAGGACCTGCACGGGGTCGACACGCCCGAAACGCGCCACCTGGCTGCCTTCGGGGTGAACGACGACTCGATCGACCCACGCGACACCGCCGCGCGCCACCCCTGGGTGGCCGACTACACGGGTGATGCGGTGGTCGTCTACGGGCACACGCCCGTCCTCGAAGCCGTGTGGAAGGGCCGCACCATCGATATCGATACCGGATGCGTGTTCGGCTGGCGGCTCACGGCGCTGCGCTGGCCCGAGCGCACGATCGTCAGCGTGCCGGCCGGGAAGATTCACGCCACGCGCCGCCGTCCGTTCCTGCCGGAACCGGGCACGGTGTCGACGCCATGACCACGCGGCCGGCACCGGACCTGCCGGCATCGCTGCTCGCGGCGCTGCGGCGGGCCGTGGGTGACGCGCATGTCCTGGTCGAACCGGCCGCGCTCCTGAGCTACGAGTGTGACGCCCTGCCTCATGCCTGCGAGGCGCCGGCGGCCGTTGTGCTGCCCGGCACGAGCGACGAGGTGCAGGCCGTCGTCCGCGCGTGTGCGGCGCACGGCGTGCCGTTCGTCGCACGCGGCCACGGCACGGGCCTGTCGGGCGGTGCACGACCGGTCGAAGGCGGCATCGTCATCGGGATGGCGCGGCTGAACCGCATCATCGAGATCGACCTGCCGAACCAGCAGATCACCGTCGAGCCCGGCGTGACCAATCTCGAGATCACGCGGCAGGTGGCACCAGGCGGCTACTACTACGCGCCCGACCCGTCGAGCCAGCAGATCTGCTCGATTGGCGGGAACGTGGCCGAGAACTCCGGCGGTGCGCACTGCCTGAAATATGGCTTCACCGTTCACCACGTGCTGGCTGTCGAGGCGGTGTTGGCGAGCGGCGAACGCGTCGAGATCGGCAGCCCGCTGCCCGACGAACCCGGTCCGGGCCTGCTGGCCCTGCTGGTCGGATCGGAAGGCACGCTGGCCGTCGTCACCCGCGTGACAGTCCGGCTGCTGCGGCGTCCGCAGGACGTCGGCACGCTGCTGGCCGCCTTCGACAGCGTGGACGCCGGCGGCGCGGCCGTCTCCGACATCATCTCGGCCGGCATCGTGCCGGCGGCCATCGAGATGATGGACCGCCTCGCCATTGCGGCGGCCGAAGCCGCCGTCCATCCGGGGTTCCCCGATGCAGCCGCCGTATTGATCGTGGAACTCGACGGACCGGCGGCCGAAGTCGCGGTCCTGTTCGACGCCGTGATGGCCATTTGCCGCAGGCAGGGAGCCGCGCACGTCGAGACGGCCGGGAACGACGCGCAGCGCGCGCGCATCTGGAAGGGGCGCAAGGCCGCGTTTGCCGCGATGGGACGCATCTCGCCGAACTACTACGTGCAGGACGGCGTGGTGCCGCGATCGCAGCTTGCCCATGTGCTGCACCGAATCCGCGCGCTCGAGTCGGCCTCCGGCCTGCGGATTGCCAACGTGTTTCACGCGGGCGACGGCAACCTGCACCCGCTCATCTGCTACGACGCACGCGTGCCGGGCGAGACCGAGCGGGCCGCGGCGGTGGCCACCGAGATCCTCACCTACTGTCTCGACGCGGGCGGCTCGCTCACCGGCGAACACGGCATCGGGGTCGACAAGGCCTGTTCGATGCCGAAGATGTTCGCCGCGGCGGATCTCGATCTGATGCGGCGCATCCGCAGCGCCTTCGATCCGGACGGTCGCTGCAATCCGGGGAAGGTGTTCCCGACGCCGCGGCTCTGCGGCGAAGTCCCGGGGCCGTACCGCGTGCATCCGGCTGAACGCGCGGGGCTGGCGGAGCGGATGTGACGGCCGCCGCAATCGCGCGCGAGGCGGTTGCCGCCCTCGGCGGCGACTGCGTACGCCTCCCGACCGAGCCGTGCGAACTCGTCGACGGCACGGCGCCGTCGGTCGTCGTCGCGCCGACCGATGCGGCGGGTGTCGCGGCCGCGCTGGGCTGGGCGCAATCGGCCGGCCTTGCCGTTGTCGTGCGCGGGCGTGGCACCAAGGATGCGTGGGGCGGACCGCCCGGCCGCATCGACGTCCTGCTCAGCCTGGCACGGATGAACCGCGTCATCGCGCACGAGGCCGGCGACCTCACGGCAACACTCGAAGCCGGGGCGCGCCTGTCGGACGTCAACCGCGTACTGCGCGCGCGCGGACAGCGATTGCCTGTCGACCCGCCGGAGGGCGCGGATGCCACCATTGGGGGAATCCTCGCGACCAACGATACGGGCCCGCTGCGCCATCGATTCGGCACGCCCCGCGACCTGGTCCTGGGCATGTCGATTGCCACGAGCGCCGGCGAACTCGCGGCCTCCGGCGGCCGTGTCGTCAAGAACGTCGCCGGCTACGACGTGGCCCGGCTGATGGTGGGCTCCCACGGCAGCCTGGGCGTCATCCTCAGCGCCACGTTCAAGCTGGTGCCGGTGGCGCCGGCCTCGAGCACGGTCCGCGCAGACCTGCGCCGCGTGGCGGATGTCGTCCACCTCGTCGAGCGCATCCGTGATGAACAGCACGAACCCGAATCGATCGAGCTGCGCATCATCCGCGGCCCCGACGTGCCGGACCTGCGCGCCGCCGCGCTCGTCCGCTACACGTCGGTCCCGCCCGCCGTGCAGGTCGGTGTCGACGCCACGCGTCGATACCTCGAGGCAATGGACGTTCGGCCGATGGTGCTCGAGGGCGAGGCCGAAACACAGGCGTGGGTCGACCACGAACGCGCGACGCGCGGGTCGGCCGATGTCGTGTTGCGCGCGAGCTGGCGTCCCGCCGCCCTGGTCGACGCCGCCGCAGCACTGACGCGGGCCACGGCCGGTCTGGGCTGCGAGTGGACGGGACGCGCCGCCGTGGGATCCGGCGAGATCGGCCTGACGGGTGAGGACGACGCACTCGTCGATGCCATCGAGGCGCTGCGCGCCTCTCCGGCCTTCGACCACGTCGTCGTCGTGCGATCTTCGGCCGCGCTGCGCAAGCGGATTGCCGTGTGGCGCACGTCCGATGCGCGCACGGCCCTCTGGCGCGCGCTGAAGCAGGCCCTCGACCCGACGGGCACACTCAATGCCGGGCGGGGGCCGCTGTGAGCGGACCGGCGTTCGACGGGACGGATCGTCCGGATCGCACGCTCATCGACGCGTGCGTGCACTGCGGATTCTGCCTGCCGGCCTGTCCCACCTATGCGCTGTGGGGCGAGGAAATGGATTCGCCGCGCGGCCGCATCTACCTGATGAAGGCCGCACACGACGGCCGCATGCCGATATCGGATGCCTTCGTGGCGCACTTCGACCGCTGCCTGGGCTGCCAGGCGTGCGTCACCGCGTGTCCGTCGGGCGTGCAGTACGGTCCGCTGCTCGAAGCCACGCGCAGCCAGATCGAGCGACACCATCACCGGCCGCGACTCGAACGATGGACACGCGCCGTGGCGTTCGCGACGTTCCCGCATCCCGCACGGATGCGCCTGCTCCTTCTGCCGCTCGTCGTGGTCGGCCCCGCGCTCGCGCTGCTCGATCGCCTCGGCGTGACGCGCCTCCTGCCGGCGCGCCTTCGCGCGCTTGTCGGCATGGCGCCGCCCGTCGCGCTGCGCAAGCTGTTTGCCCGAACGCCCGTGCGCACGCCCGCGGCCGCGCCGCGTCGCGCGACCGTCGGCCTGCTGACCGGGTGCGTGCACCGCGTGGTGTTCCCCGAGGTCAACCAGGCGTGCATCAACGTGCTCGCGGCCGAAGGCTGCGATGTCGTCGCGCCGCGCGGGCAGCGCTGCTGCGGGGCGCTGTCGCTGCACGCCGGCCGGCTGGACGAGGCGCGACGCGCGGCACGCGAGACCATCACGACCTTCGAGCAGGCCGGCGTCGATCGTGTTGTCGCAAATGCCGCGGGGTGCGGGTCGGCCATGAAGGAGTACGGCCATCTGCTCGCCGGCGATCCGGAGTGGGCCGACAGGGCCCGCGCGTTTTCCGCGCGCGTGCGCGACGTGACCGAGCAGCTGACCGAACTGGGCCCGCCCCGCGCCACGCGCCACCCACTGCCCGTGCGCGTGATCTACCAGGACGCCTGCCACCTGGCGCACGCCCAGGGCGTGCGCCAGCCGCCGCGCGATGTCCTCGCGTCGATTCCCGGCGTGACGGCCGTCGAGTGCGCCGACGACATGTGCTGTGGCAGCGCCGGCATCTACAACCTGCTCGAGCCGGAGACGGCACACGCTCTCGGACAACGGAAACTCGAGGCACTGATGGCGGGCAACTGTGCCGTCATCGCGACCGGCAATCCGGGGTGCCGCCTGCAACTGGCGACCGCCGCGCGTCGTGCGGGACGGGACGTCGCCTTTGCGCACCCGGCCGAACTGCTCGATTGGTCCATCCGCGGCGGTCAGGCGCGACCGGGAAACGTCCCGGTTCGCCGCGGCGATGCGGAGTGACGTGACAACGGGGCCGACGCGCCTCTGACGCGCCGGCCCCGCTGCCATGTGTTCGTCCGGCGTCCTACCGGAAGCTCAGGCGCAACGTCACCCCGTAGGTTCGCGGGTCGCCCACCTGCGCGGTGTAGAGACCCGATCCTCCGGCGCCCGGCTGCAGCGACTCCAGATAGTCGTGGTCGAGCAGGTTGCGCGCCCAGACCGACAGCGTCCAGCCGTCGGTCCAGCGGAAGCCGACACGCGCGTTGACGAGCGTTCGTCCGTCGACGACCAGGTAGCGCGACGGCGTCGGGCTCGACGAGAACGACGACCGGAAGTTCGTATCGACGGCGCCGAACACCTCGCCGGCGCGCCCGAGCAGGCTTCCGCGCGTCGACACCTCGCCGCCAAGCGACGCGGCCCATTCCGAGATGCCCGGCAGCCGGCTGCCCGAGATGTCCACCGATGACGACGGTCCGCCGGTGTCCTCGAGCGCCACCGGCGCATCGACGAACCTGATGTACTTCGCATCGGTATAGGCGAGCGCGCCGTAGACCGACAGGTACGTCCCGAGGCGCGCGCTGCCGTCGAACTCGACGCCGCGCACGCGGACCTCCTCGGCGTTGGCCAGGTAACCGCGCTGCACACCGAGCTGCGCGTTCTGCACCTGCGTCTGGAAGTCCTCGATGCCGGTGTTGTAGATCGCCACGTTGGCAATCATGCCCGGCCGCAGTTCCGTCTTGATGCCGGCTTCGACGTGCCGGACCGATTCGGGCCGCACGGTCGCCGCATTCAGCGCGGGAACGCCGGCTGCGTCGGTCGGCACGCCGCCGAGGTTGAGGCCCACCGACTTGAAGCTCGTGGCGTAGGTCGCATAGGTGTTGACCTCGTCGGTGAGCGCGTAGGCCGCCGAGAACTGGCCGGACCAGTTCGTGTCCTCGACGTCCGGCGCGTAGCTGAGCGGCGAGTAGATCTGCCGCTGCAGGGCAATGAGCGCCGGATCGTCGGTCTCGAGGCCGCCATAGACCGTGCGCGTGAAGTCGAGCTCCTTGCGGTCGTAGTTGAAGCGGATGCCCGGCAGCAGGCGCAGCCGGCTGGTGACGGCCCATTCGAGCTGGCTGAAGACCGCCGAGCTCGTCGTATCGAACGTGAAGACCGTATCCTCGCCGTAGCCGTCGAGCAGTCCCGGCGTTGCCGCGAGCGCGCTAGGCGTGAGCGAATACCGCCAGGCGTCGGCTCCGGCCTGCGTCTTGTGCGTGGGCGCTGTCTCGAGGTGCTGGCCGAACGTGAAGAACCCGGCCACCAGGCGCAACGACGGCGCGATGTCACCCGCGTACCGGACCTCCTGCGTCCACTGCTGGTGCTCGGAGGTTGCCTGCGAGAGCGAGACCACGTCGAGTGCCGTCCAGTCGCGATCGTTGGCGGGCCCCCAGTTCCAGTAGCGCCACGCGGTGGTCGACGTCAGGCGGCCGCGGCCGAGTTCCCAGTCGACATTGACCGATCCGCCGCCGAGGTCCTGGTTCGATCGCCACGGGCTGTTCGAGTCGGTCACCCGATCGAATGGATTCTCGCTGGGCAGCGTGTAGCCGAGATCGGCCGCAATGGCCGCCCACTGACGGTTGGCCGCGCGACGCGTCGGCGCCACGCCCGCCACGAGCTGGGCGTACCCCTCCGGACGCTGCCGGGTGTTGTCGCCCGAGATCGTCACCGCCACCCTGTCGGTCGGCGTGTAGAGGATCTGCCCCTTCACGCCGACGTTGTTGAGGTCGTTGACGTCATCGCCGGTGACGAGGTGGCGCACCGTTCCGTCGCGCTGCGTGCCGGAGAACGAGATCCGCCCGGCGACCTTCGACCCGAGCGGTCCGGTGATCGACGCCTTCGCCTGGACGAACCCGATGCTGCCATAGGTCAGTTCCGCGGCCGTCTCGCGCACGAAACTCGGACGACGGCTCGTGATGACGATGGCGCCGGCCGTGGTGTTCTTGCCGAAGAGCGTGCCCTGCGGGCCACGCAGCACCTCGATCTGCGCCACGTCCAGGAAGTCGAGCGTCGTCGACGCCGGACGCGCGTAGAAGACGCCGTCGACATACATGCCCACGCCGGGCTCGATGCCGTCGTTGGTCAGGCCGAACGGCGCCCCGAGCCCGCGGATGTTGATGGCGGTGTTGCGCGGGTTGGTCGAGTAGAACTGGACGGTCGGCACCAGTTCCTGGACGCGGCCCACGTTGAAGGCGCCGGCCTGCGAGGCCTGCTCGCCGCTGACGACCGACACGGGAATCGGCACGTCCTGCGCCTCTTCCTCGACGCGGCGCGCCGTGACGACGACGCCCTCCATGAAGCGTGACGGCACGAGCGAGGCATCGACGGCCGTCGTCTGGCCCGGCAGGAGCGTGACGCGGCGCAGCACCGTGTCGAACCCGCTGAGCGTGATCTCGACGCGGTAGGGACCGGCGGCGAGATCGGCGACCCGATAGGCGCCCTGGGCATCGGTGACGACATCGACGGCGACGTTGGTGGTTTCGTTTGCGACGCGGATGCTCACGCCGGGGATGGCGGCCCCGAGCGAGTCACGAACGGCGCCGGTGAGGGTGGCGGTGGCATCCTGGGCGGTTGCCGCCGCGGGCACGAGTAATGCGAGGGCCATCGTTGCGATGGCACGAACGACACGAGAGATCACGGACACACTCCTGGCCGATCGGCGGATCGGCCGTCAGGCCGCGGGCCCAGGAGGCCCGCGGCGGTTTACGTCATGAATGGATGAGGACAGGTGCCGGCGGACGCGGCGGGAGCGAAGCGAGGTGGTGCGTCTGCTTCAGGCCCGGGCGGCCGTCGGGTGCGTACACGCGGCCCGACAGGGCGCGACGGCACGACAACGACGACAACAGCAGCAGGCGAGCGAGTTCACGGTCACTCCCTTCTGCAAGCGGCGGGCCAGGCTTGGAATGTGCGGAAGGTCGGGGAAAGTCGCGGCTCGCGGGCCCTTCGGCCGTTATATTTGATGTCGCACCAGGGGGCGGCCGTTATATATTCTGGTCGCCGTCATATGCCACAGACACGCAAGCCAGTTCCCCCGCCGCAGCCGGTTCCCGAGCACCTGATCACGGGCAATGCGCCCGCGCCCGGCGAACGGCTCATCGGCGCCGAGACCGGACTTGCCGCGGTCATGGCCCGCGCCCGCATGGTCTCGCGCAGCAATGCCCCGGTCCTGATTTTCGGAGAGACCGGCACGGGCAAGGAGGTCATTGCCCGTGCCATCCACGAGGACTCGACCTACCGGAAGGGGCCCTTCCGGCGCGTCAACTGCGGCGCGCTGTCACCGGAACTGATCGACTCGGAGTTGTTCGGCCACGAGCCCGGCGCGTTCACCGGGGCGTCCACCCGGCGGAAGGGCTGGTTCGAACAGGCCGACAGCGGCACGCTGTTCCTCGACGAGATCGGCGAACTGCCGCTGCCCGCGCAGGTGCGGCTGCTTCGCGTCGTGCAGGACGGCGAAGTCGTGCGCGTTGGGGGCGAGCGTCCCATTCACGTCGACGTCCGGCTGGTGGCCGCCACGCACCGCGACCTGCCGTCGATGGTCGAATCCGGCACGTTCCGCGAGGATCTGTACTACCGGCTCGCCGTCTACCCCATCGTGATTCCGCCGCTGCGCGACAGGCCGTCGGACATCCGCGCCTTCGCTGAGTACTTCGCGGACCGCGCGGCCGACCGCTTCGGCCTTCGTCCCGCGCCGGTGTCCGACGAGGACGTGCGGATGCTGGCGGATTACGCCTGGCCCGGCAACGTGCGGGAGATGGCGGCCGTCATGGACCGCGCCGTGCTCGTCGGGCAGGGGCGCGGTCTCGACGTGGCCGCCGCGCTCGGCGGTCCCCGGCCGACAGCTGCCGCCGCAGCAGGACGCGCCGGTGCGGCGCCGGAGGCCGGGCCGGCCACGATCGAGTCACTCGATGCCGCGATGCGCCGCCACATCGAGCGCGCGCTGGCCCACACGCACGGCCGCGTGGAAGGCCCGGATGGCGCCGCGCGGCTGCTCGCGATCAATCCCCACACGCTGCGCGCGCGCATGCGCAAGCTGGGGATCGACTGGGGACGGTTTCGTCACGCGCCGGCCTGACGCGCGACGTCACGCCGGCAATCAGGCTTCGCCGAGGTAGGCTTCGCGAACGCGCGGATGCCCGGCAATCTCGGCGGCCGGGCCTTCGAGGATGACCGCGCCGGTTTCGAGGACGTAGGCGCGGTCGGCGTGGTGCAGCGCCGCGTTGGCGTTCTGCTCGACGAGCAGCACCGTCGTGCCCGTGCTCTTGATCGCGTCGATGGTGCTGAAGATGGTCTGACAGACGATCGGCGCCAGGCCGAGCGAGGGCTCGTCGAGCAGCAGCAGTTTCGGCCGCGACATCAGCGCGCGCGCGATGGCGAGCATCTGCTGTTCGCCGCCCGACAGCGTGCCGGCCGGCTGCTTCATGCGTTCGCGCAGGCGCGGGAACATCGTGAACCCGCGTTCGAGGTCCTCGCGGATCTGCGCCTTGTCGTTCACGAGATACGCGCCCATCTCGAGGTTCTCGACCACCGTCAGGTTGGCGAACACGCCGCGGCCCTCGGGCGCCATCGAGATACCGCGCGGCACCAGCGTGTGTGCCGGCAGGCCGGTGATGTCGGCGCCCTCGAAGCGGATCCGTCCGCTCGCCGGCTTCAGCAGCCCGCAGATGGCGCGCAGCGTCGTCGACTTCCCCGCCCCGTTCGCCCCGATGAGCGTGACGACCTCGCCGGCGCGCACCGTGAGCGACACGCCGCGCAGCGCGTGAATGCCGCCATAGAAGACGTCGACCGACTCGAGCGACAGCATCGGCTGATCAGCGGACACCCAGATACGCCTCGATGACCTTGGGGTGGGACTGGATGTCGGCCGGAGTGCCGGTCGCGATCGACTCGCCGTGGTCGATGACGTGAATCGTTTCGCAGATGCCCATGACGACGCGCATGTTGTGCTCGACGAGCAGGATCGTCAGCGAGAACTCGTCGCGAATCCAGCGGATGACGTCCATCAACTCCACCGCCTCCTGTGGATTCATGCCGGCGGCCGGCTCGTCGAGCAGCAGCAGCGTCGGCGCGGTGGCCAGCGCCCGGGCAATCTCGAGCCGGCGCTGGCTGCCGTAGGGCAGGCTCGTGGCCGGCTCGTCGGCCACCGCTTCGAGATCGAAAATCGAAAGCAGGTGCCGGGCGCGCTCGCGTGTCTCCCGCTCCTCGCGATGGTGCCGCCCGGACCCCAGCACCGCGTCGGCAATCATCTGCGACGTCCGCAGGTGCTGCGCGGTCATCACGTTCTCGAGCACCGTCATGTCGCTGAACAGGCGGATGTTCTGGAACGTGCGGGTGATGCCGTGCGTGGCAATCTCGTACGGACGCCGGCCGTGGATGCGCCGGCCGTTGAAATGGATCTCGCCCTCGCTCGGCGCGTAGACGCCGGTGAGCAGGTTGAAGACGGTGGTCTTGCCCGCCCCGTTCGGGCCGATGAGGCCGTAGAGGGCGCCGCGCGCCACCTGCAGGTTCAGGTTCTTGACGGCCGTCAGCCCGCCGAAGCGTCGGGTGACGTTTCGCACGTCGAGCAGCCAGGACGAGGCGGCTGCATCAGCCATTGGCCGGCCCTCCCTCGTCGTTCCGCCCGGTGTCGACCGTGGATCTGTTCCGGCGCAGCGGACGGCTTGGCGCCGGCGTCGCGGGGGCCGGCTCGGCCGGGCGCTTGCCGCGCAGCCACGCGAAGCTCAGTTCGCGCCGGCCCATGATGCCCTGCGGCCGGTAGATCATCAGCAGGATGAGCAGCAGCGCATACATCACCATGCGCAGTCCCGGGAACTGCTGGTCGAACGTGCGCAGCGCCTCGGGCAGGATCGTCAGCGTCGTCGCGCCAAGCACGGCGCCGGTAATCGATCCGATGCCGCCCAGGACGATCATCACGATCACTTCGATCGACTTCACGAAGTTCAGGTTCTGCGGATTGAGCGGATTGGCGAACAGCTGGCCCCACAGCCCGCCGGCCATCCCGGCCAGGCCCGCGCTGATGACGAAGGCCAGCACCTTGTAGCGCGTCGTGTGGATGCCCATCGCGTCGGCGGCCACCTCGTCGCTCCGGATCGCCCCGAGCGCGCGACCGAAGGTCGACAGCGCGATGTTGCGGACGATGACAATCGTCAGGATGGCCACGGCGAAGATCCAGAAGAAGTTCGTGATGGGCAGTGCGGCGGTGAAGCCCGTGGCGCCGCCCACGGCCGGGATGTTCAGGATGACGACGCGGATGATCTCGCCGAATCCAAGCGTCACGATGGCGAGATAGTCGCCCTTGAGCCGCAGCGACGGGATGCCCACCACGAGGCCCGCCAGTCCCGCGGCCAGTGCGCCCACCGTCAGGCTGGCGGCCATCACGATGGCGCTGCCCACGCCCGCGGTGGGCGTGCCGCCCACCAGGCCGGCAATCGCCTGTCCGTGGTAGACGGTCAGGTAGGTGGCCGCATAGCCGCCCACCGCCATGAAGCCCGCATGGCCGATGGAGAACTGCCCGGCCAGCCCGTTGATCAGGTTCAGGCTGACGGCCAGCGTGATGTTGATGCCGATCAGGCTGACGATGCGGGCGTAGTAGGGATTGATGCCGATGTCGCCGATGCCCGACTCGAACAGCTGGTTCAGGAAGAGGAGGATCGCGCCAACCGCTGCAATCGTCGCCAGTTTCCGCGGCAGTCCCATGCGCGGCTATACCTTCTCGACGACCGACGATCCGAAGATGCCCGAGGGGCGCACCAGCAGGATCAGGATGAGCACGCCAAACGCCACGGCATCGCGATAGGTCGAATACGCGGTGGCGCTCAGCCACGTCTCCATCAGGCCGATGATGAGCCCGCCGGCCATCGCCCCGGGGATGCTGCCGATGCCCCCGAGCACGGCGGCCACGAACGCCTTGAGTCCCGTCATCAGCCCCATCAGCGGATCGATGCGTGGAATCGCCAGCGCCACGAGGACGCCGCCGGCCGCGGCCAGCGCCGACCCCAGCGCGAACGTGAACGCAATGACGCGATCGGTGTTGATGCCCATGAGCTTGGCCACCGAGGCGTTGTGCGACGTCGCGCGCATGGCCTTGCCGATGCGCGTGCGGTGGACGATGAACTCGAGGCCGAACATCACCGCGATGGCCACGACAATGATGAGCAGGTTCTGGTTGGTGATCTGGACGCCGCCAATCGCGATGGCGCGCGACTCGATCATCTGCGGAAAGAACCGCGGCGTCGCGCCGAAGACCACCTGGCCGCCGTACTCGAGCAGCAGCGAGACGCCGATGGCCGTGATGAGCGCGGTGATCCGCGGGTGGTTGCGGACGGGGCGGTAGGCCAGCCGTTCGATGGCCACGCCGATACACGCGCAGATGGCCATCGACCCCATCGTGACGAGGATGGCCCAGAGGACCGACGGGTTGCCGTCGAGGCCGAGCGCGTTGGCCAGGTAGTAGCCGGCAAACGCCCCCAGCATGTAGACGTCGCCGTGCGCGAAGTTGATCAGGCGCAGCACGCCGTAGACCATCGTGTAGCCGAGCGCGATCAGGGCATAGATCGCGCCGAGCGACATGCCGTTGATAATCTGCTGGAACAGCGTCTCCATGCGGTCGTTCAGGCGGAGGCGTGCCGGGCCGGGCGCATCAGTCCGGCGCGATCGTGGTGCGGTAGACGAAGTGCACCTCGCCGTTGGCGTAGGTGACCTCCTGGATGACCGCGGGTTTCACCACGTTGCGCTGGGCATTCATCGTCAACTGCCCGGTGACGCCGGCGATGTCGGTCGTGGCCAGCGCGTCGCGCACGCTCGGACCATCGATCGAACCGGCGCGGTTGAACGCATCGGCCAGCACCTTCACCGAATCATAGGCCAGGGCGGCAATCGCGTCGGGCTCGCGGTTGTACTTCGCGCGATAGGCCGCCACGAACTCCTGCACGATGGGCGCCGGATTGTCGCCCGAGTAGTGGTTCGAGATGAACGTGTTGCGCAGGGCGTCGCGGCCGTTGGCCAGCGCATCACCCACCCACCCGTCGCCGCCGAGAATCGGCACCTCGAGCCCGAGCTCACGCGCCTGGCGGACGATGATCGCCGCTTCGGTGTAATAGCCCGTGGCAAAGATCGCGTCCGGCTCGAGGCTGCGGATCCTCGTGAGGACAGCCTTGAAGTCCGGGTCGCCGGAGCTGTAGCTGATCGGGTCGAGCACCTGGCCGCCGAGCGCGGTGAAGTTGCGGACAATCGATTCGGTCAGGCCGACCGAATAGTCCTGCTGGATGTCGCGCAGGACCGCGACGCGCCGGGCCTTCAGGTCGTTGTAGGCGAACTTCGCGAGCACCTCGCCCTGGAATGGGTCGATGAAACAGATGCGGAAGATGTAGTCGCCCACCTCGGTCACCCGCTCGTTGGTCGAGGCCGGGGTGATGAGCGGCACGCGGTAGCGCTGCGCCACGGGCGCGGCCGCCAGCGTGCGGCGGCTGGCGACCTCGCCGAGCACGGCCGCCACGCCGTCCTGCGTGATGAGCTTCGTGACGGCATTCGACGCCTCTTCGGGGCGGCTCTGGTTGTCCTCGATGAGCAGCCGCAGCGGCCGTCCCCCGAGGACGCCGCCCGACGCGTTGACTTCCTCGAGCCCGAGTTCGGTGCCCTCGCGCGACGACTGGCCGAACGAGGCGCCGTCGCCGGTCAGCGACCCGTAGAACCCGACGAGGATCTCTCCCGTGCCGCTGTCGACCGCCTGTCCCGACCGCCGCTCGCACGCCGCGAATGGCAGCACGGCACCGAGGACGAGGACCAGCCGGACGAGACTCACGAATGGCTTCACGCGTACGCTCCTGGAGTTGAGCCGGGGACCAGAATTGGCCGCCTGATGAGGGCGGCATTGTACCGTGTGACCCCCGAAAAATCTACGAAACCGGGCCCCGGTATCGAGACGATGCGAACTGTGCTATCGATGATGCACGATGAGTCCAACCCGTGACGACTGGCCGCAGCTTGCCTCCGCCAACGAGACCGAGCTGCTCGCCCACCTCGGTACTGCCGCCTGCGCCACCAGCCATCGCGCGGCGGACCTCACCTGGGTCGTCACCGGCGTGGCCATCGACACATGGAACGGCGTCTTCTGGACGCGCCTGCCGCCGGCCGATGCCGACGCGCAGGTCCCCGCGCTGGTCGACCAGTTCCGCTTCCAGGGACTGCCGGCCATCTGGCGCACGGATGCGGGCACCGAACCGGCCGACCTCGGCGCACGACTCGAAGCCCTCGGCTGCACCGCCGTGCCCGACGGCGTCTGCATGGGCGCTCGGCTGACCACCCTTTCACGCGAGATGTCGCGGTTTCCCGGCCTGACGGTCGACCGCGTGACCACGCCGCGTGAGCTCGGCGAGTGGCTCGACATCTGGACGACCACCTCCGGCGAACCACGCGGGCCACGCGAACTGATCTACGAAGGCCTCGACAGCGGCGCACGCCAGCCGCTGCACCACTATCTGGCCCGCATCGACGGCCGCCCCGCCGGCGTGGCCGAAATGTTTCTCGGCCAGCGATCGGCCGGGCTCTACTCGCTGGCCGTCGCCCCCGCCTATCGCGGCCGGGGCATCGGCACCGCGCTCGTGCTGACGCCGCTCATGGTCGCCCGCACCCTGGGCTACGACGTGGCCGTCGTGCGGCCGGTGCCGGAAACCCAGAGCATGCTCGAACACCTGGGCTTCGAGACCGTGCCCGAGCCGTCGATCGGCTTCCGCATCGTCTGACGCGGCCCGGTCGTCGTATGCTCGATCGACGTGAGCATCGACCTCTACGGCCTTCGCTTCGACGAGCTGGCGGCGCGGCTGCGCGAGGACGCCGTGCGCCCGGTCCATACCGCGGCGCTGTGGAAGGCACTCCATGCCGCGACGGGCGATGTGGCCGACCAGGCGCGGCTCGTCCCGCCGCTGCGCCGCTGGCTCGCACGGCAGGCCGGGACGGATCCCACCGCGACGCTGCCCGCCGTCGTCGAAGCGACGTCGAGCGCCGACGGGCGCACCGAGAAGTTCCTGCTGCGGCTCGCCGACGGGCAGCGCATCGAGACGGTCATCATGGGATATCCGGGCCGCTTCACCGCGTGCATCAGCACGCAGGCCGGCTGCGCCATGGGCTGCGTGTTCTGCGCCACCGGCCAGATGGGTTTCGCCCGCCATCTCCACCCCGCCGAAATCGTCGGCCAGGTGCAGCACGTACGCCGCGTGCTTGCCGCACGCGGGCAGACCCTGCGCAACATCGTGCTCATGGGGATGGGCGAACCGCTTCACAACTACGACGCGGTGATGACGGCGCTCGACATCGTGAGCGACCCGCGTGGCATGGCCGTCAGCCCCAGGCGCATCACGGTCAACACGGTCGGTATCGTGCCGGGCATCGTGCGCATGGCCGGGGAGCGGCAGCCGTACTGCCTGGGGGTGAGCCTGCACGGATCGACGGATGAGGAGCGATCGGCCCTGGTGCCGATCGGCCACCGGTGGCCGCTTGACGACCTGATCGGTGCCTGCCGTACCTACAGCGCCGCCACCGGTCGCCGTATCTTCTTCGCGTGGACGCTCATTGCCGGCGTCAACGACTCCCCGGCACACGCCGCCCGCGTCGTCGAACTGCTGAAGGGGATCGACGCCCACCTGAACCTCATTCGCCTCAACGCGACGGCCGGCTACGACGGGCACGACAGCGCCGATGCGTCGGCCGACGCGTTCCGCGCCGTCGTCCGCGCCGCGGGCATCCCGTGCACCATGCGGCAGCGGCGGGGCATCGACGTCGCGGCCGGCTGCGGACAGCTCGAGACGCAGGCGAGCGCCGGGCGATCGATCCGGCGATAGGCCGGGGCGGGACGTCGTCGGACCGCCTTTGCGCGCTCCCCCCTTGCCACGACGGGCCCCGGCGACGTACAACCATATGGATGGGGTCCCATGTATCTTCCCCGCCAGACACCCGCGACGTCCTCGACGCCATCCGCCGCATCGTCCATGCCCTGCGCGAGTCGTCGCGGCAGGCCGAGCAGCACACCGGCCTGAGCGGCGCGCAGCTGTTCGTCCTCCAGAAGCTCGCGGAGGCCGCGCCGGCCTCCGTCAATGACCTGGCCGCGCGGACGCACACGCACCAGAGCAGCGTATCGACCGTCGTGGCGCGGCTCGTTGCCGCGCGCCTGGTCACCCGCACCCGATCGGCCACCGACCGCCGCAGCGTCCAGCTCGCGCTGACGCCCGCCGGCCGGCGGCTCATCGAACGCGCCCCCGACGTGGCGCAGGAACGACTGGTGCGCGCCATCGACAGCCTGCCCTCGCGGCGCCGACAGGCCCTGGCATCCACGCTCGGGGCGCTGGCCGACGCGCTCGCCCTGGTCGGCAAGGCGCCCGCAATGTTCTTCGAGGACGCCAGCCGCCGGAAGCGGCAAGGCACCGGCCGTGGCTGATCGGCAGGAGACGGCCGCAGCCCTGGGCGACTTCACCGCCACACCGCGCATGCTGGCCATCGCCGGCCTGGCGGTCGTCATCGGCGTCGTCAGCGTGTTCGTGGCGCAGGGACTGCTGGTCCTCATCGACGCGGCCACGAACCTCTTCTTCTACCTGCGGTTCAGCACCGAACGCGTCTCGCCTGTCGACTCGGCGCTCGGCTGGTTCACCGTGCTCGTTCCGGTGGCCGGCGGACTGGTCATCGGCCTGATGGCCCGCTACGGATCGGATCGCATCCGCGGGCACGGTATTCCCGAGGCCATCGAGGCCATCCTGATCAACGGCAGCCGCGTGCAGCCCAAGGTGGCGGTGCTCAAGCCGATCTCGTCGGCAATCTCGATTGGATCGGGCGGCCCGTTCGGCGCCGAAGGCCCGATCATCATGACGGGCGGCGCGATCGGATCGGTCATCGCGCAGTTCTTCCACCTGACGAGCGCGGAGCGCAAGACGCTGCTCGTCTCCGGCGCGGCGGCCGGCATGGCGGCCACCTTCGCAACGCCCGTGGCGGCGGTGCTGCTGGCGGTCGAACTGCTGCTGTTCGAATGGAAGCCGCGCAGCCTGGTGCCCGTCGCGCTCGCCAGCGCCACGGCGGCCGGTGTGCGGCAGTACGTGATGGGCGCCGGTCCGCTGTTCCCCGTGCTCTGGCACGGGGCAATGCCCGGCGCGGCGGCGCTGCTCGGCTGCGTGGCGGCTGGCCTGCTCGCCGGCGCCCTGTCGGCCGCGCTGACCTCGGCCGTGTATGCGTCGGAGGACGCCTTTGCGCGGCTGCCGGTGCACTGGATGTGGTGGCCGGCCATTGGCGGACTGGCGGTGGGACTGGGCGGGCTGCTGTTCCCGCAGGCGCTCGGCGTGGGCTACGACACCATCGGCGCGCTGCTCCAGGGCGAGGTGACAGGCCGCGTCATCCTCGGTGTGCTCATCGTCAAGTCGATCATCTGGTCGGTCGCGCTCGGGTCGGGCACATCGGGCGGCGTCCTCGCGCCGCTCCTGATGATGGGCGGCGCGCTCGGCGGCGTCGAGGCCTGGATCCTGCCGGACATGGGCGCCGGGTTCTGGCCGCTCGTCAGCATGGGGGCGATCCTCGGCGGCACGATGCGGGCGCCGTTCACGGGCGTGGTGTTCCTGCTGGAGCTGACGCACGACGTGAACATGCTGCTGCCGCTGCTGATTGCCGTCTCGTGCGCCCACGCCTTCACGGTGCTGGTGCTGAAGCGATCGATTCTCACCGAGAAGATCGCACGCCGCGGGTATCACATGACGCGCGAGTACGCGACCGACCCCCTCGAGATCCTGTTTGCCCGCGAAGTGATGCGGGCGAGCGTGGCGGCGCTGCCGGTCGACGCGTCGCTCGAGCGGCTCGAGGCGCCCGTGCGCGTCGACGCGCTCGGCGGACCGCAGCGTCTGTACCCCGTGGTCGACGCCGGGGGCCGGCTCGAAGGCGTCGTCACCCGCTTCGACCTCCACCAGCACGTGCAGCGCGCGCGACTGTCGCAGGACGCGGCGCTCGACGACATCCTGCGGCGCCAGCCGGCCGTGGCGCATCCCGAAGAGCCGCTGCGCGTCATCGTGCACCGGATGGCGGAAACCGGCCTGACGCACTTCCCCGTGATCGAGCGGGACACGCGGACGCTGGTGGGCATGATCTCGCTGGAGGATCTGCTCACGGCGCGGACGCGCCACCTCGATTCGGAACACCGGCGCGAGCGCGTGATGCGCGTCCGCCTCGGCTTTCCGTTCAGCCTCGGCAAGTCGACGCGCACGTCGTAGCCGTGGAGGGGCGAGGCTCGGACCTCGCCCCGTCTCACCGCGCCCGCAGCGACGTGACGTAGTGGATGACCGTCCACGCCTCCTCGCGCGTGATGTCGGTCTTGAAGGCCGGCATCTTCGGGCTCGATCGCCCGTTCCAGATCTTGTAGAACATCACGCCCTCCGGATTGCGCGAGGCGCGACGGCTGTCGGTGAGGTCACGCGGCGGCTCGTCGGGCTCGGCGTCCGGCCCATCGCCGCGCCCTTCCCGACCGTGGCACCGCTGACACCTGGATCGATAGAGTTCCGCACCGCGGCGCATGACGACATCGGTGAGAGCCACCGGGTTCGCGAGATCCGCAGCCTCGGGCGGGATCTGCCAGCCATCGGACGACGATTGCCGCAATCCGGAATCAGCCGCGCGGCCCACGATGGATCCGGCCAGCAGCATGAACCCGGAGAGCATCAGCGCCGCGCACCGTCGCGGCCCCGCCTGGCGCGTCACGGACCCGCCTCACCAGCAAGACGTTCGGCCTCGGCCGACGTCCAGCCGCACAGCATCTCAATCTGACCGTCGTCGAGCCGGCCCCCGGCATGCAGCAGCCGATACTGCCAGAGCGGCATCTCGCGCTCCCGGACGTGCTCACAGGCCTCGTCGAGCATGTCGGCGCGATCGAACACGTTGTAGGTGGCCCATCTCGAGAAGTTCATCTGCCCGCGGCCTTCCTCGACGTCCTGCCTGACGAGCCACGAGGCGGGAAACACCCGCGCATACCAGGGCCAGACTGTCTCGTCCGAGTGGCAATCGAAACAGGCGGTTCGCAGCACGTCGTGGACGGCAGCCGGCACGTCGGTCGTCGCTTCGATCCGTGCGGCCGCATCCACTGGCGGGTTGACGGGGCGCGGCGTGGCCACCGTGGCCGCCAGCCAGATTGCGCCAAGTACCGTGAGCGCAAGCCGGAATCGGCGCCGCGTGTCCACACCGCGTCCCCGCATCACGGCGACTAGTTGGTGGCCACGAGCTGGCCGCGTACGGCGCCGCCGGGATTGGCCGCCGTGTGGGCGTTGAAGTAGAACGCGGCCGGGTTGCCGACGATCTGGTTGGCGATGTCGGCGGTCAGCGCGATGTTGTTCTTCACGATCGTCCCGCTGCCGTTGGCCAGCGTCACCTCGCCTGGCGAAAGAGCGAGGTTGACGAGGACGCCTCCATTCACGCCCGCCGACCCCGTGTGGATGTGCGCGGCGGTAATGGCGGTGCCCGCCGGGAAACCGGTGAGCGTGCCGTTGAAGTTCGCCGTCCCGCCCGTGATCGCACCCGCGCCGTCGCGCGTGACGACGAACGTCACGTTCATCACACCACTTGCACCGGCCTCGGCGTTGCTGACGGGAGGCACTTCATTGGCCGAGCTGAGCGTGGCGCGGAACTCCGGGTCCGGCTGCCCCGACGGATCGGTCGGCCCGTCGTCGTCACAGGCCATCGATCCGAACGCAACCATCAGGGCGAGAGCGGCAATTGAAAGAAGTCGATTCATGGCGTTTGCTCCGAAATCAGAAGAACTTGCGTCCGAGGTTGAAGCCCAGGTACAGGCTGTTGGCCGTGCCGCCGCGAGCCATCTGGGCGAACGTGGTGCCGAACGTGTTGGTGAACGTGAGGCTGAAGGCGTGCCCGCCTACACGTTTTTCGAGGCCGAACCCGTACTCGACCTTGTCGGGCGCATAGCCGTCCACGCGCGGCGTCACTTCGCCGACCACGTAGACCGTACGCGTGAGCCGGACGCGCGCGCCGAGGCCGACGAACGTCGTGCTCTGACGTTCGTGAGCCGGTTCGTCCGCGTGCCCGGGGTCCTCGGCTTCCCCGCCGTGATCGTGCGAGTGCCCGATGGGCTCGAGCGACGCGTTCGTGTGGTCGACCCACATCGGCGCCGCGTAGAGCGCGATGCGGTCCCACAACTTGCGCGAGACAACCACGCCGACACCCGGCGCGTACTCCTCCTGGAAGTTGTTCGTACCCTCGACCGACACGATCCCCGAGACCGAGACGGGCATGCGTCCGCGCTGCCGCAGGCCGTCGTACTTCCCGTAGAACATGAAGGTCTTGTCGAAGTTGGTCCTGAAGACCGCCGCCTGGAGGCTGCGCATCAGGTTGATGCGGTACTCGAAGCCGATGATGGCCCCCTGGTCGAGACCGAACAGGTCGGCGGCGCTCTCGCTGAACGACCGGTTCGCGAGGTTGCCGGCGAAGCGGTGGGTGATCCGGAAATTGCTCTTGAACCGCGGCAATCTCAGGGTGGTCGGGAGGTTGACGACGACGAAGTCCGGCTCGGCCAGGTCGAGCTCGGCCGGATCGTCTTCGTCATCGAGGACCTGCGCGGCCGACCCGGCGGGTGCGGCTTCGAAGGTCGACGGGATGGGAGTCTGCGCGATCACCGCGGCCGGCGCCAGCGCGAGGAGCCACGCTGCGACGGCCGCGATGAGGAGTGCGCGCCCGAGTGGCGCCATTCGAGTCACGCCACGGCGTTGTGCAAGGGTGGGGCCGTCGCCGTGCCACGGCAATTCACGAAATTCGATCGCTGCGCTTTACGTCGCGCGTAAATCCTTTCGCGACGCGTTGTCGCGAGACAGCCGGTGCGTCCCCTGGAAGGTCCCCGCCCACGCCGCCGCGTGATCGGCGGCTTCGGCAACGACCTCTGCATCGGTGCGGCCCGATCGCTTCAGCACGTGGAAGCTGTGGTCGGCATGTTCCAGCCAGTGCAGTTGCCAGTTCGCGCCGAGCGGATCGATCGCGGCGTGCATGAGCTCCGGCGTGCAGAACGGATCGCGCGTCCCGGAGAGGCACAGCACGGGCACCGCGATGTCCGGCAGGTGCGCAACGCGCAGCTTCTCCGGTTGTCCGGGCGGATGCAGCGGATAGGCCAGCAGCAGGAGGCCGTCGCACGCCGCGCCCTGCGACACGAGCACGGACGCCGCTCGCCCGCCCATCGACCTGCCGCCAAGAACCAGCGTGGTCGGCTTCGCTTCCTCCCGCGCGGTGGCCACGACAGCCTCGAGACAGGTGAGCAGCCGGGGCATGGCATCGGGGCGTTTCTGTCCGTGCGCCCGATAGAAGAAGTTGAAGCGGACGATGCCGATGCCGCGCTCGCGGATGGCGGACGTGATGGCCAGCACGGAGCGATCGCCCATGTGGCCACCGGCGCCGTGCGCGCACACGAACACGGCGCCCGTGGCATTCGCCCCGGCCGGCTCCCAGATGGCCGTCGTCTCGTCGACGCCGGCGCGAACCGTCCAGGTCTGTCCTCCTGCATGCGTCATCGCGCATCCCTCCAGGGCGAGGATGTCACGGC
>JBIQJY010000005.1:3183-10918 GCA_044507065.1 Acidobacteriota bacterium | reverse complement strand
AGCCCCGGCCCTCCAGGGTTGACGGAGCGGCGTCAGCCGGCCTGTTGTCGTGATCGCGGGAGGCGGTCGGAGAGGTAGCTCAGGAGCGGTGTCATGTCGAGGACCTGAAAGGTCTGCTGCCGGTCGCCGGGCCACTCCGCACGCAGCTGCACCGATGTGTGGAGGGCGCCGGCCAGCGTCATGACAGCCGAGATTGTCCGTCCGGGCGTGATGCCGGCCCGCGGCAGCGCAAGGCGCTCACCACTCATCCACTGGACGGGCCAGACACTGGCGTCGTGATCGAACTGGACCGTGGTCGAGATTGGCATGGCGCTGCGCCAGCTGCAACACCGGTACCGACAACCAACGTCGCACCCATGCGATCCTCGCCGATCGTTGCTTCGACGAGAGTGGAGCACGCTACACACGTACGGTAGCGCACTGGCCCACTGACAGGCTCAGGACGTGCGTACTTCGTCGCTGCTCACGCGGCCGTCCACAATCTCAATCACGCGCGAGCACCGGTCCGCGATGCGGGGGTCGTGCGTCACCACCAGGAACGTCGTGCCGAACTCGCGGTTGAACCGGCGCATCAGTTCGAAGACTTCGTCCGACGACGCCGTGTCCAGGTTGCCGGTGGGCTCGTCGGCAAGCACCAGGCGCGGGTCGCGAGCGAGCGCGCGGGCGATGGCCACGCGTTGCTGCTGCCCGCCCGACAGTGCGTTCGTCCTGTAGCCGGATCGGTCCGACAGCCCTACCGCCTCGAGCAGTTCGAGCGCCCGCTCGCGCATGGCCGCCGACGGCACGCCCTCGTCGGCCCACGCCGGCAGCATCACGTTCTCGGCGGCCGTGAAGGCCGGCAGCAGGTGATGAAACTGGAAGACGAAACCCAGCGTGCGGGCGCGCAGGGTCGTCAGCGCGCGCTCGTCGAGACCCGAGGTGTCCGTGCCCGCAAGAATGACGCGCCCCTCGGTGGGCCGATCGAGCAGGCCGATGATGTTCAGGAGGGTGCTCTTCCCGGATCCGGACGGTCCGATGAGCGCGGCGAACTCACCCTGCTCGAGCACCAGATCCACGCCGGCGAGCGCACGGGTGCGGACCCGGTCGCCGAACTCGCGCACGACTCCGACGACCGCGAGCAGGGGGTCAGCCACCACGAATCGCCGTTGCGGGATCGAGCCGCGCGGCCCGGCGCGCAGGGATGACAGCGGCCAGCAGGCCCACGGCCACGGCCAGCGCGGTCGAGGACACGAGCAGCGCGAGGTCGACCTGCACCAGGAACCTCGGCTCGCCGTCGGGATTCCGCGTCAGCGATTCGAAGAGCAGCGCGAACGCCACGCCGAGGGCCGATCCGATGAACGATCCGGCCAGCCCGAGAATGCCGCCCTGAATCAGGAACACGGCCAGGATTCGCCGCGGCGGCGTCCCCACCGCACGCAGGATTCCAATCTCCCTGGACTTCTGCACGACCGACACGATGAGCACGCTGGCGATGCCCAGGGCCACCGTCACCACGACGAAGAACTGGATCATCGTCTTCGAACTGCTCTGCGCCG
Source organism: Acidobacteriota bacterium (assembly GCA_044507065.1). Lineage (GTDB taxonomy): Bacteria > Acidobacteriota > Vicinamibacteria > Vicinamibacterales > SCN-69-37 > SCN-69-37. The sequence continues at coordinate 9,383 of JBIQJY010000005.1, read as the reverse complement.
AGAGGCCGGAGAGCAGTTCCGCGTTCAGCGTCATCCAGCTTTCGGACACCGCGCCGGTTCGCGCCTCGATCTCGGCGGCAATCCGGTCGGCCTCGAAGACGTCTGCCACCTTCAGCTCGATTGTCGTGGCCCCGCCGGGCAGCCCGAACAGCGACTGCGCATGGTGCAGCGCCGTCACGACCCAGGTCTTGTCCACCGACTCGTTCCCCAGTTCGATCGTCCCGGCAATGGTCGCGACGTCCTCGATGCCCTCGGTCGAGGCGATGCGGAGCTTGTCTCCCACCCCCACACCCAGTTCGGACGCGAGCGACGTGCCCACAACGACGTTGCCGCCGGACAGATCGAAGCTGCCCTCGACGATACTCGAACGCAGATCGACGATCGCGAGAAACCGGTCAGCGTCGACGCCCCTGATGACGATGGGCAGCCGGGCATCGGCGCGCGTGGCCACGCCCGATCCGCTGACCGTGGCGCTGGCCGCCGTCACGCCCGCGACCCGCTCGGCATCGGCCATCACCGCCGCCCACTGGTCGATCGAGCGCAGCCGCTGCGATGCCGGCTGGATCACGCGGGCGATGACGCGCTCGTCTGTCGGCTCGACGAGCGGCCGCGCCACCTCGCGCGGCACGCGCATGATGATGTGCGGCTGCGAGCCGAGCGTGGACTCGATGAGCGAGTTCTGCAGCCCGTTGATGAGCGCGGACAGGAACACGATGACGCTGACGCCGACCGACACGGCGGCGAGGATGAGGGCCGTCTGGCCCCGGGCCTCGCGCAGGTAGCGCAGCGCCACGAACCACTGGAATGGCATCAGCGGTCCACGCGCCGCGCACGCACGCGCTGCCCGTCCTCGAGCGTCGTGACTGCGCCGAGCACAACCTCGGCGCCTTCGTCGAGGCCGGACGCGATCTCGGTGTGTCCCGCGCCGCGAATGCCGACGGTGACCGGCGTGCGGCGGATACGGCCGCCGGCAACGACGTATACCCAGGAATCCGGCGTGGCGGCATCGCGCACGGCATCGCTTGGCACGGCCAGGACGCCGCGCTTCGAGGCCACCGCCAGGTCGACCGAGACCGTCATGTCGGGCCGGACGAATGCCGGCGGGTCGTCGACGCGGAGCCGCACCTCGATGCTCCCGCGCTGGCGATCGATTGCCGGTGCGATGTAGTCGACCACGGCGTCGAAGACGTCCACCGGATACGCATCGGCCGACGCACGCGCGCGCTGACCGAGGTGCATCCAGGCCAGGTTGCGTTCGTCGGGCTCGATCACGAGCTGAGTGACGCCATCAGCCGCCATCTCGAGCAACGTGGTTCCGGCAAGGACGGTGTCGCCAGGCTCGACGTCACGCACCAGGATCACACCGGCGTGCGGGGCGACAATCCGCATCCGGTCGAGGCGGGCAATTGCCGCCGCCAGCTGCGCCTCGGCTTCGGCCACGGCGCTCCGCGCGATGTCGACCTCGACGCCGCCGGCCGTCGCGGCCCTCTGCTGCGCGTCGGCGGCATTCTTCTGGGCACGGCCGATCTCGACGGCCCGGCGCGCCTCGTCGAGATCCACGGAGGCCACGGCACCGGCCGCCGCGAGGCGTTCCACGCGCGCCAGTTCCGCCTCGACGCGCGTCAGGTTGGCGGCCGCCTGTCGCGAGGCCTCTGTCGTCACCACGGCGCTGACGTCGCGGACCTGCGCGAGTCGCGCGGTGGCCTGCCCCACCGCCGCCCGTGCCTGCGTCACCGCCGCCCGCGCTTCGGCGTCGTCCAGGCGCACGAGCACGTCGCCCTCGCTGACGCGCTGCCCTTCGACGGCGTGCACCGTCACGACGCGCCCGGCGACCTGCGCGGACAGGTCGACGCGCGTCACGACGCGCACGCGCCCACTTGCGACGACGCGCTGCTCGATATCGGTCCGCGCCACGACCGTCGTCGACACCGCCGGCCCACGCGCCCGAAGCACCGCAATCACGGCCGCGACGAGCAGTACGCCAGCAACAATGGTCAGGCCGGGACGACGCAGCATTTGCCGCCCATCGTAATACGGGACATCGAACGGGCAGGCCTCGCGGGCGTGGAACTCAGGATGCGGGCGGTTGGGCGCACACGAAGCTGGCGGCGTCTTCGATGCTGCCCTCGCCGACATACCGTGCGTAGGCCGGATGCGGACAGAGCGGCCGCGTCCGGTTCGGGAAGGCCCGGTTCGACGACAGCGCGCTCGCCATCACGCGATCCGGAGCCACGCCGTTCTCCACCCAGTCGACAATGGCCGCGAGGCCATCGTAGCTGTCGGTGGCGGGGCCGCCCGCGCAGTGGTTCATCCCCGGAATCAGGAACAGACGCGCCCAGGTTTGCGTGGCGGCCAGGCCGCCATTGTTCTGCGCCAGCCGCCGGTAGTAGTCGACCGACTCGAGCGCCGAAAAGATGCCGTCGGCCGTGCCGTGGAAGATCAGCAGCTTGCCGCCGCGCGCGCGAAACGGGGCGAGCGTCGCATCCCGGTAGGTGTCGTATTCGCGCGAGAACGCCTCCATCCGCGCCGGATCCCGATCGAAGTCGAAGTCCATGAACGAGAACGCCGGATCGGGCGGCGTGAAAAACTCGTACGCCAGGGCCCCGGCCATGAGGGTCGTGTTGATGGCGTTCGGTGTGGCGGTCTCCGACGTCCCGAGCTTCCACTGGCGCCAGGCTGGCGACGCGATACCGGGATCCCACGGCTGACCGACATACAGGCGCCGGCCGGTCGAATCGTGCGGGCCCTCGAACGCCCGCGCGAGCGCATCGACCTGCGCGGACGACAGGCACGTCGCGTCCTTCTCCCCCGGACAGCGCAGCGCTGCCGGATCGAAGCGGCAACTCTCGACCCGCTGCACCATGCCGTCGGCCACGCCGTCGTCCGCGTCGCAGGCGGAGAGAATGCCGCGGGCCACCAGGTCGAGGTCGTCGCTGGAGAACGCGCGGCTGAGCACGCGGCCGCCGTCGGCTGTCGGCGGGGCGATGGCGTTGAAGGTGATGGAATCCCAGGCCGCCGCGATCGTCGCGCCGCTCGACACACTCATCGCCGGTGCACAGGCAACGATGCCGTCGAAGATGTCCGGATACCGCTGGGCGAACATCATGCCCTGGCGGCCGCCACCCGAACAGCCCACGAAGTAGCTGTGTTCGATGGGGCGGCCGTAGTAGCGCTCGATCAGTGCGCGCGCCGTCGTGGCCGTGCGCTCGTGCGCGACATGGGCGTGTTCGATCCGTGCGACCGGATCCAGTCCGAACTCGGGTCCGGCACCCTGATGCCCGGCATCGGTCGTGACAACGGCAAACCCCCGCGCGAGCGCGGGCTCGTTGAACGAACCGGTGTTGCGGCCAATTGCCGGCGCCACCGTGCCGTCGTTGCCACCGCCGCCCTGATAGAAGAAGCGGCCGCTCCACTCCGTGGGAAGCCGCAGCTCGAATCGCGTTTCGTACCCGCGGCCGTCGATGCCCACGCGCGGAGCGATGGCGCCGCGCACAATGCAGTGTGCGGGCAACGACGACGCATTCGGGCCCGGTGCGCGGCCCGCGTCGTTGTAGTCAGCAGCGGTAATGGTTGTGACAGGCAGAGCCGCGCCCGCCAGTGCCGCGCACGCGGCGACAGACGGGCGGCCATCCTGCGCACGGACGCTCGAGCCGGACAGCGTGGCCAGCAACAGTGCGACCGCCACCGCCGATGTCGTCCAGGTCGCGATTCTCCAACTCATCTCGTCCCCCGCTGTCGTGCGAGTTTCTACCGCTGCAGGTACCGCAGCGCGCATCGGGCACCGTCGATCGCCGCGCTCATGATGCCGCCGGCCGCGCCCGCTCCTTCGCCCATCGGATAGAGATTGGCGAAGCCGTCGGCAAGTGCGGTCTCGCGATCGCGCGGCAGCCGGATGGGGCCGGAACTGCGCGACTCGAGTCCCACGAGCAGGCCGGCCGCCGAGCGGAACCCCGGGATCTGCCGCTCGAATTCGAGCAGCGCGCGGGCGATGGCCTGGCGCGCCAATGCCGGCAGCAACTCGTCGATGCGCCCCGACGTGGTGCCGAACGTATAGCTCGAGTGCCTGGGCGCCGGTGTGGACCGGGCCGCCAGGAAGTCGTCGGCCGCCTGCGCGGGCGCCGTGTAGTCTCCGCCACCGGCCTCGAAGAACCGGCGCTCCAGTTCCTCCTGGAACGCGACGCCCGCAAACGGCCCGGGCCCGTACTCGTTCGGGCCGAACGTCGTCACCAGGGCGGCGTTCGCCCAGCGCGACGAGTGGGTCGAATTGCTCATGCCGTTCGTGCACAGCACGCCCGGCGCGTTGACGCTGGCGACGATGGTCCCGCCGGGGCACATGCAGAACGAATAGCTCGCCGGCACGTTGCCCGCCGCCCTCGAGACCAGGGTGTAGGACGCCGGTCCGAGAAGCGCCGCCTCCGGGCCGTCGCCGTAGCGGCCGCGTGTGATGAGCTCCTGCGGATGTTCGATGCGCACGCCAAGCTGGAAGGGCTTGGCCGCGACCTGCAGCCCCTGCCCGTGCAGCAGCCGCACGGTGTCGCGCGCGCTGTGCCCGAGCGCCAGCAGGACCGCGTCACACGGCATGTCACCTGCGGACGTCCGCAGAGCTCGCACCGTCCGCCCCGGGGCACCGCCGCCGGACTCGGCACCATCACAGATCAGGCCGTCGAGGCGCGTGTTCCAATGGAAACGGACACCGAGTTCTTCCATGCGCGCGCGCAGGGCGGGCAGAATCCGGTGCAGCTTGTCGGTGCCGATGTGGGCGCGCGAGTCGAAGAGGATGTCGGGCGGCGCGCCACAGGCGACCAGTTCCTCGAGGCACGGCACCTCCAGTGGATCGTCGACACGCGTGTAGAGCTTGCCGTCGGAGTACGTGCCGGCGCCGCCTTCGCCAAAGAGCAGGTTCGACTCGTTGTTGGGCACGCGCGTGCGATGGAACCGCACGACGTCGCGTCCCCGCGGCTTGAGCTCCGCGCCGCGGTCGATCACGTCGACCCCCACACCGTTGAGCGCGAGGACCAGCGCGGCGTAGAGGCCCGCGGGTCCCGAACCGACCACGACCACTCGCCCGTCGGTCCTGGCGGGGCGTTCCACCAGGAATGTGCCGGGCCGCGGCGCCTCGACGATCCGCCCGGCGCGCACCGCCGCGTCGAAGCGAGCCCCCGAGTACGAGGCGTCGAGCGTCAGGTCCGCGTGCACGATGAAACGCAGGCGGCGCGACCTGCCCCGACGACGCGCATCAACCGAGCGCCGGGCAATCCGGCAGGCGCGGACGACCGAGGGGTCGACGCCCGCGGCGCTGGCGGCCCGGGCAAGCACGACGCGCTCGGGCTCGCCCACGCCCATGTCGAGGTTCATAACGCGCCAGGTGCGCGAGGGGCCGGCCATGAAAAACGGCGATCAGCCTATCATTGCGATTCCCGGACGTGCTCGCGGCAGAGGGCAGAAGGAGCCTGACTGATGACCGTTGTCTTGTGGATACTGCAGCTCGTGCTCGCCCTGTTCTACCTGGGCGGTGGCGCCTACAAAGCCTTGATGTCGGGCGAACTCGCCCAGCAGTTCGCCGCGCTTCCGCGTCCGGTCTGGGTGGCGCTCGGTGTGATGGAGATTGTGGGCGCAGCGCTGCTGGTGCTGCCCGCCGCCATGAACCGGATGCCGAGGCTGACGCCGCTTGCCGCCGCCGTGCTGGCCGTGGAAACCCTCGGCCTCGCGTGGCTGTACTCGCGCTACTCGCTCGCGTTCAGCGTCGAGAACCCGATGACCTGGGCCCTCGGCATCGGGCTGCTCGCCGCGGTCGTGGCGTACGGGACGCGGGGCCGGTACGCACAGGCGGCCTGACCTGCGGGCGGTCCGGCCCGGCGACACGGGTTACGGCAGGCGATTGCCGCCGCGGTCGTCAAAGGCTGCCAGGCCGCTCCGCGAGACGGCACCCGTGAACTCAGTGCCCCGGGCGCTGACCCGCGCAGTGCCGCTGGCCTCGACCGATCCCTCGCGACCGATCACGAGGCTATCGACAATCTCGACCTGCGACATGCCGCTTGCGGCAATGGCCACCGCCCGCGACCGGATCTCCGAGTTGCGAATCACCACGCGGCAGGTGCCCGACGCCTGAACGGCCACGCCGGCCGTGTCGATGACGACCGCGTCGAGTTCCACGGCGCGCATACCGGAGCATTCGACCGGCTCGGCGGCGCGCCGTTGCG
>JBIQJY010000005.1:0-3083 GCA_044507065.1 Acidobacteriota bacterium | reverse complement strand
GCGGCCTGCGGAACGTCGACGACCGTGTCGCCGACCTGCACGCGCGACCCGCCCGCGCCCTGCTGCACGTCGATGGTCCTGCCGCCCACCTGCACCGTCTGGCGCCCGGCACTGCGTTCGACGACAACCGGCGAACCTCCGGTGTCGACGCGCGTGACCTCGACGGCGCCGCGCAGATCGACGTCGTCGCGCGTGGCGAGGAGGATCTCGACGCGTCGATTCTGCGCGCGGCCGTTCGGGTTGTCCGCCCCGTCGGGCATCGTGTTGTAGGCGACCGGACGACTCTCGCCCATGCCACGACCGAGCATCAGCCCGGCCGGGATGCCCTCGTTCAGGCTGAGCCAGGCGATGACCGCGGCGGCCCGGTCCTCCGAGAGCTTCTGGTTGTGCGCATCGGCACCGACCGAGTCGGTGTGCCCGACCACATAGACGTCGCCGCGCGACCGATCGCGAATCACCTGCGCCATGCGGCCGAGTGCCGTGGCGGCGGCGGGCCGGACGACGGCGCTGTCGAAGTCGAAGAGGACGTCGCCGCTGAGGGCCACGCGGATCGTCCCATCCGCCTCGTGTGCGCCGAGTTCGACGAGCAGCGCATCGCTGGCATCGCGGCTCACCGTGACGCGCTGGCGCCAGTCACCGGCGACGTCCACCTGCTGGCCGGGCGTGCGGACGCGTACGAAGTCGCCATCGCGGTCGACGGTGATGGCCTGGCCGGCTGTCGTCACGCCAACCGACTGGCGCTGTGCATCGATCGCGACCGGCAGCCACGCCACTGCCACCACCGCCGCCATTGCTGGCCACCACGTCCGTCCGCTGTCTGTCGATCGCATGTGCTCTCCCTGGAAGAGTGATCGGCCGACGGCGTCCGGAACGATAGTCCCGGGTGGCTTCCCCCTGTCGCGCACGGCGCTTCGGCCGTCACTTCACGGCAACGTCGATCGAGCGCGGCTGGGCCGTCGTCGACTTCGGCAGATGCACGACGAGGACGCCATCCTTGTACTCGGCCTCCACCTTCTGCTGATCGACGTCGGTCGGCAGCGTAATCCGCCGCACGAACCGTCCGAAGCTGCGTTCGACGCGGTGGAAACGCTTGCCCTTCTCGTCCTTCTCGTGCTTGCGCTCGCCTTCGACGGCCAGGATGCCGTCCTGCACGGACACTTTCACGTCCTCTTTCTTCACGGCGGGCAGGTCGGCGTGAACCAGGTATTCGCCGTCAGTCTCCTGGATGTCGATGGCCGGCGCCCAATCGGCCAGGGCCTCGCCCCCGTCGGTGCCGGGTTGTCCGCCGGCGCCCTGGCGGAAGAGCCGGTTGAGCCGGGACGACATCTCCTCGAGTTCCCGAAACGGATCCCAACGCGTGATGGCCATGGTGTCTGCTCCTCTCGTTGAGGGTTGAACATGGGGCAACGGCGCCACGAACGGGGTGCCGTGCCGCCGCCTCGTCGGGAGCAGGTTTCCTGCCAATTCAGGAGCTTCGGCTGTCCGCCCGGCGGCGTTCGAGGGACCGGGGAGGCCGGAATGGAGTGCGGAATAGTCCGCCCGCGGCGCAGAAAAAGACGCGCCGCTACATGCCGAGACGCTCTCTCGATCGCCGTGGTCTCCCCGTGGCTGATCACCAGGACGCACGGAACGTCAGCGCCGCCCAGTCCTCACGCGTCTCGACGCGCACCGGCCGCATGCCGACGTGTCGATACGCCTGCTCCACGTCGGCCGCGAGCGACGCGCGAACGCCGGATAGAACGATGCGGCCGCCGCGCGCGAGACACCGCGCCAGGGCCGGCGCCATCTCCACCAGCGGCGCTGTCAGGACGTTGGCAACCACGAGCGGCCACGAGCCGCCGATCGCCTCGGGACCGCCGTGCACGAGATGCAGGCGCGCTCGCAGGCCGTTCAGGCGCGCATTCTCGTCGGCGATGCGTATCGCATCGGCGTCGACGTCGATTGCCACGACGCGCCTCACGCCCACGTGCAAAGCCGCCAGCGCGAGGATGCCCGACCCCGTGCCGACGTCGAGCATCGCGGCCGGCTGCCACGCAGTCACTTCGTCGTCGATCGCCTCGAGGCAGAGCGTCGTCGTCGGGTGAAGGCCGGTGCCGAAGGCCGGACCATCGACCATCCGCAGGGTATCGGTCCCGGGCGGCGAGTCGGCGGGGACCAACTGCCATCGCCTCACGCGCACACGGCCGGGGGTCAGCGTCCAGACGGACCCGTCGTCGCGGGCCTGCGCCGGCCTCGCGCGGACGTCGGCGCCCGGGAGGGCTGTCGTTACGGCCTCGAGCGTGACGCCGTCGGGCATGATGGCCGCCAGCCGGCCATCGACAACCGCCACGTCGAGGGCACCCCGCTCGACCAGGCGATCGAAGGCGTCCTCCGGTGCGTTGGAAATATCGAGGCGGTACGGCATGCAGATGCGACCCTGTCGTCGCCATCATCATTTCATGCGGAAAACCTGCTAGCATGCGCCGGATTCGTGGCCACGTTCGCACGTACGGCTCTCGTCGGGACTCTCTCCCTGGAGGCAGGTCCATGGTGCCCATCACGTCACTCGTGCTGCCGATCGTTGTCGCCGCCGTGCTCGTGTTCATCGCGAGCTCGCTCATTCACATGCTGCTCGGCTACCACGCGGGCGACCTGAGCCGGTTCCCGCAGGAGGAGGAAACGCTCGACGCCCTGCGTCAGCTGCACATCCCGCCGGGCGACTACGCGGCGCCGAGACCGAACTCGATGTCCGACATGAACTCGCCCGAGTTCATCGAAAAGGCGAAGCGCGGGCCGCTGGTGTTGATGACCATTTCGGACGGGGGATCGGGTGGCGTGGGCGCCAACCTCGCGCAATGGTTCGTCTATTCCATCGTCATCGGCGTCTTTGTCGCCTACGTCACCGGACGCGTGCTCGGGCCGGGGGCAGACTACCTCGACGTGTTCCGACTCGCGGGCACGTCGGCGTTCCTGGCCTATGCGCTCGCGGTGCCGCAGCAGTCGATCTGGTTCCGCCGTCGATGGCGGACGACGCTGCTGACGATGTTCGATGGGCTGGTGTACGCGCTGCTGACGGCCGGCGCGTTCGGGTGGTTGTGGCCGAC
>JBIQJY010000004.1:39542-110670 GCA_044507065.1 Acidobacteriota bacterium | reverse complement strand
GTCTTGATCTGCTCTTCCATCATCGCCTGGGCGCCGGTCCCCAGCGCCACCATGGCAATGACGGCGGCGACGCCGATGATCATGCCGAGCATGGTGAGGGCCGTGCGCAGCTTGTTGCGTCCGAGCGCCTTCAGGGCGATGCGAATGGTCATGAGGATTGACATGGTGTACTCCGTCGCACTTCAGTGTGCCGTGCTGGCGCCCGCCTCGGCCGGCGGCGGAATCTGGTCCGGCTCGGGCGGAGGCAGCGCCGCCAGTTCGTCGGCCGCGTTGCGCCGGTGGAGCACCGGCTGGTCGGCAACGACGCGGCCGTCGCGAAACCGGATGAGCCGGGTGCCGTACTCGGCAATGTCCATCTCGTGCGTGATCAGCAGGACCGTGATGCCCTTCTCCTGATTCAGGCGCTGGAAAATGCCCATGACCTCGATGCTCGTGCGCGTGTCGAGGTTGCCTGTCGGTTCGTCGGCCAGCAGGATGGCCGGCTCATTGATCAGTGCGCGGGCGATCGCCACGCGCTGCTGCTGGCCGCCCGACAACTGATTCGGCATGTGGTGGTAGCGCTGGCCCAGTCCCACCGCATCGAGGGCGGCGAGCGCACGCTTGTGACGCTCGGCGGCCTTGAGCGCCGTTTCGTGTCGATAGAGCAGTGGCAACTCCACGTTGTCGAGCGCGGACGTGCGGCTGAGCAGGTTGAAGCCCTGGAAAACGAATCCGATCTTCTGGTTTCGCACGCGCGCGAGCTCGTCCTTCGACAACTGTGCCACGTCGCGCCCGTCCAGCTCGTACGAGCCGCTGGTCGGCCGATCGAGGCAGCCTGCGATGTGCATGAACGTGGACTTGCCAGACCCGGACGGACCGGTCACGGCCACGAACTCTCCGGCGTGGATGTCGAGTGACACGCCGCGCAGTGCGCGGACTTCGTGATCACCCATGCGATACACCTTGGTGAGGTCCCTCACCGACATTACGGGCACGGATCGAACTCCGTTCTTTCTGATCGCTCGCCGCGCCTGCGGGGCGAGCCGTCTGGGGAAACGGTTCGATGCGTCCCTGGGAGCGCATCGAACCGTCCGAATGCCATCCTAGAATCCGCCGCGACCGCGGCCGCCGCCACCGCCGAACCCGCCACCGCCGCCGAATCCGCCACGGCCACCCTGCTGACCGAAGATGCTCTGCTGCTGGTTCGCGCGCTGGGCGTCGGTCATCGGCACGATGATGTTGGTGACGACCAACTGATCGGGCTGGAGGTCGCCGCGCACCATCTGGGTGAACGCGGTCCCGTCGGTGATACCTGTGGTCACCCGCACGGCGGTCAGCGTCCGCGCGGTTTCGTCCCACAGCCAGACCTGCCCGGGCTCTTCACGCACTTCCAGCGGCGCGAGCATCTCGTCGATTTTCTGGCCGGTGGGCTGAATGAGCGACTCTGTCTGTGTCTGCGAAACGAGGACCGGTCGCGCACCCTGCGCGGCGGGGCCCGCGCCACGACCGCGTCCGGACCCGCCCGTGCGCCCTGCCATGAGGCGCGCGCGTTCCTCGGGGGAGAGGTTCGCGAAGTTGCCGCGACCCCCCGTCCGTCCCTGGCCCTGTGGGGCCTGGGCGACGCCACGCGCCGGCTCAGTCGAGGCCTGCTGTCGGGGTGCGGGGGCCGCAGCGGGTGCTGCCGCCGCCGGAGCGGTTGTCGGGCGCGCGGCCGCGTTGGCGGTCGCCGGCGCCGCGGCGGCGTTGACACCCTCGGGCCCGGGGGCGCCCTGGTTGCGTCCCTGACCGGCGCCGCGACCCTGCGGCGGCGGGGGAGGTGTCAGGCCCAGGGCCGTGAACATGTCGGTCGTCGGCCGGAACCGCAGCGCCTGATTGGGAATGCGGATGACATCAGTGGCCGTGTTCACGATGATGCGGATCGTGGCCGTCAGGCCGGGACGCAGCTGGAGCGACTCGTTGGGCACCGTGATCCACACGGGATAGGTGACCACGTTGTTCTGCGTGCTCGCATTGAGGCGCACGGTTTCCACGCGTCCGTTGAACGGCGTGTTGCCGAACGTGTCAACCGTGAAAACGACGTCCATGCCGCGACGGATCTTGCCGATCTCCGCCTCGTCGACGCTTGCCGTCAGTCGCAGGCTCGTGAGGTCGGTCGCGATGCGGAAGAACGGCGTGATGTTCATGCTCGACTGGATGCTCTGGCCAACGTCCACCAGTCGTTCCACCACGACGCCGTCAATCGGCGATTTCACGGCGGTGTAGGACACGTTGAGCTCGGCCTGCGCCAGGTTCGCGCGGGCCTGCACCAGCGACTTCTCGGCCGATGCGATCTGGGCCGTCCGCGTCTTGATGGCCAGTTCGGCCTGTTCGAGCTGGGTCTGGTTGGCGAGCCCCTTCTCGAACAACTCCTTGGTGCGCGCGAAGTTGCGTTCGGCGTCCTCGAGCTGCACGCGCTGGCTCTCGATCTCCGTTTCCTGGCGCTCGATGTTCGCCTTCTGGATGTCGACCTGTGTCTGCAGCAGCGACGGGTCGAGGCGGGCGACGATCTGTCCCTCCTTCACGATGGAGTTGAAGTCGGCGCCGAGCGACATGATGGTGCCCGAAACCTGCGGTCCCACCGGAACGGTCCGCTGCGCCTCGAGTGTCCCGGTGGCCTGCACGTACTCGGTGATGTCGCCGCGGGAGATGGGCACCTGGACGATCTGGGGAGGTTCGACCGTCTTGCCGTACGAGAAATAGTAGTAGGCACCCCCGCCCACAACCGCCGCCAGAATCAGAACCGGAACGAGTTTTTTCATGATGATCGTTGTACGGCCGCCCCTACTCGGGTATCGAGTGCGCCGCCTTGCGACGCAGTCCGGCCCAGCCCTCTTCGAAGATGGTGTAAACACTCGGCACGAGCACGAGGGTGACGAGCGTCGACGCCATCAGTCCACCGATGACGACCCGCGCCATTGGCGCCTGCAGTTCCGCGCCTTCGCCAATGCCCAGGGCCATCGGGACGAGCCCGAGGACCGTGGCCAGCGTGGTCATGAGAATCGGCCGCAGGCGTGTCCGGCCGGCCACGACGACCGCCTCGCGAAGGGGCAGCTTGTCGCGCCGTCGCAGGACGTTCGTATAGTCGACCAGAAGAATCGCGTTACTCACCACGATGCCCGCCAGCATGATTACCCCGATATACGCCTGAAGACTGAAAGATGTTGACGTCAACTTCAGGGCGAGCACGACGCCGATGGCGGCGACCGGCACCGAGAACATCACGATGAACGGGTCGCGCAGCGATTCGTACTGCGAGGCCATGACGGCGTAGACGAGCAGCACGCCGAGCAGCAGCAGCACCCGCAGCTGCGCGAAGGCCTGATCCTGCTGTTCGGCTTCGGCGCCGAAGCCCACCGAGAAGCCCTGCGGCACATCGAGCTGGGGCAGCCGCTCCTGCACGTTGGCGATGGCCTGGCTCAGGGCGATATCCGCGTCGATCTCCGCATTCACACGTGTCAGCCGCTGCTGGTTCTTCCGCTCGATCTGGGTGGGGCCGGTCTGCGGCGTCAGGTCGAGCACGTTGCTGGCCGGCAGCACCTGGCCCTGCGGCGTGCTGATGAGCACCTCGCCGACCGACTCGGAGCGCTCGCGGTCCTCCTCCCGCAGGCGGACGATGATCGGGAACTCCTTGCCGTGCTGGCGGAACGTCGCTGCCTGCGTGCCGCTGATGTTGGTCCGAATGGTGTTGGCAACGCCGGTGACCGACAGGCCCAGCAGGGCCGCCTTCGGGCGATCCACGCGAATGGTCATCTCGGGACGGCCCTCTTCGCGGCCCAGCTGCGGGCTGGCCACTCCCGGCGTTTCCCGCAACAGCGCGAGCACGTCATTCGAGATGCGATTGGCGTCATCGAGATCATCGCCGCGCACTTCGACCGAGAGTCGCGAGTCGCCTCCGCCGCCGAGCAGTCGCGTCATCTGCCGGTTGCCACCCGAGGCGCGCGTGGTGATGGCCACCCCCGGGAGACCGACCATGACACGACGAAGGTCGGTGGCAATCTGGTCGCTCGTCCGGCTGCGTTCGTGTCGCGGCGTGAGGTGAATCTGCACCGAGGCCGACGATCCCGACCCGCCGCCGAAACCACCGCCGCCTCCGGCGTTCGAAATGACGGTGACGGCCTCGGGCACGTTCGTCCGCACGATGTCCTCGAGCTGCAGGGCCACGGCCTCGGTGCGTTCGATGCGCGTGCCGGGAGGCATGCGCGCCGACACCGATACTTCACCCTCATCGGTCTGCGGCAGCAGCTCGTTCGGGATGGTGGGCAGGATCAGGAAGGCGAGCATCGTGAGGGCCGCCGACCCGGCGAGCACCGTGGGCCGGTGGTGCAGCGCCACTTCGAGCGCCGCCTTGTAACCGTCATCGACCCGCGTCAGGAAACGCTCGGTCACCTGCGACAGCCGGCCCAGCGCCGTGGTCGACTGCGCCTCGCGGTCGGGTACCTGCAGCAGTCGCGAGCAGAGCACCGGGACGATCGTCACGGCAACGAACAGCGACATCGCCAGCGAAAACATGACGACGACCGACAGCTGCACAAAGAGGATGCTCGAGACACCGCTCAGGAAGAGCAGCGGAACGAACACGGCGATGTGCGTGAGGATCGAGGCCAGAATGGCGGACCAGACCTCTTCACTGCCGTCGATGGCGGCCTGCATCCGGGACTTGCCGCGCTCCATGTGCCTGAACGTGTTCTCGAGCACGACGATCGACGCGTCGACGATCATGCCGACGCCGAGCGCCAGGCCGCCGAACGTCATCGTATTGAGCGTGTAGCCGGCAAAGTAGAGCAGCGCGAACGTGCCGATGACCGAGATCGGGATCGACAGACAGATGATCACCGTGGCGCGCCAGTCGCGCAGGAACAGGAAGATGATCCCGATGACGAGGAACGACCCCAGGTAGACGTGCTCGCGCACCGAGTTGATCGACTGTTCGATGAACCGGGCCTGGTCGCTGATGACGGTGAGCCGGACCGCCGGCACCTCGAGGTTCGTGCGCTCGACCTCCGCGCGCACGGCTTCGGCGATGGCCACGGTATTCTTGCCCGACTGCTTGGCGATCTGCATGCGAACGCCGGGCCGGCCGTTGATGCGCTGGAAGCTGCGAACGTCCTCGGTCGTGTCGCGCACTTCGGCGATGTCGCGCAGGTACACGGGGACGTCGCCGCGCGTCAGCACGACGAGGTCGTTCAACTGCTCGAGGTCCTGGAACTGGCCGACGCTCCGGAGCAGGTACGTGGTGTCGCCCTCGTCGACCTCTCCGAGCGGGATGTTCTGGTTCTCGGACCGGATGGCCTGCACGACACGGTCGACCGACAGGTCGAGCGCGGTGATCTTCTCCTTCGAGAGCTCGACGTGAATCTGTCGTCGCAGGCCGCCATTGACGGTCACCGCGGCCACGCCGTCGATCCGCTCGAATCGGGGGCCGAGGTCCACTTCGGCGACTTCGCGCAGCGTCACACTGTCGTAGTCACCTTCGACGCCGATCGAGATGATGGGAGTGGCCGACGAGTCGAACTTGAAGATCGTCGGCGGGTCCGCTTCATCGGGCAGACGCCCGCGCACGCGGTCGACGCGTGTGCGCACTTCGTCGGCGGCCTCCGAGAGGTTGGTGCCCCACGCGAAGCTCAGACGCACGTTGGCGTTGCCTTCCGACGCCGTCGAGTTGATCTGCTCGACGCCCGGCACGGCGGCCAGCGCCTGTTCGAGCGGCCGGACGACCAGTTCCTCCATCTCCTGCGGACCCACCCCGGCGTAGCCCACGCGTACCGTGATCTGCGGGTACGAGATGTCGGGCATCAGGTCGACGGGCAATCGGGCCAGCGACAGTGCGCCGAGCAGCACGATCACGGCCGACAGCATGAACATCGTGACGGGACGTTCGATGGCTGTGCGCGGAATACTCATGAGTGGCTCCTGAAACGGACGAGGCACCCGACGGGTGCCGTCACGAAAATCGTCGTCAACGGCTGCTCCACGCGGCTACCGCGGGGTGGCCGATGTCTGTATGGCGTCGCCCTGGCCGCGTGGCCCGGCCGCGCGACCCGCTGGTCCGGAGGTCACCAGGATGCGCTCGCCATCGCGAATCGCGAGCGCTCCGGTCGTGACGACGCGCGCACCTTCGGTGAGGCCGCTGGCAATCTCGACGCGGTCGTTGTCGGTAATGCCGGTCTGCACTTCACGAAACCGCGCCACATCGTCTTCGACCACATAGACGCCGCGGCGCCCCTGGATGTCGACGATGGCCGCGCGAGCGACGGTCAGCGCGTCGGGCCGTCGTTCGGCCGTCAGTCGCACGCGGGCATACATGCCGGGCTTCAGCCGGAAGCCCGGATTGGGCACTTCAATCTCCATGGTCGCCGTGCGCGTCGCGGGATCGAACACGGGCGCCACACGGCTGACGTGGCCGGTGAACTGTTCGCCCGGGAACGCATCGACTTCCACGCGCGCCTGGGCCCCAGCCTGCACGCGGCGGAAATCCTTCTCGACCAGATTGGCGACCATGCGGACCGTGCCGATGTCGACCACCGAGAGCACGACGGTGTTCGCGCCGGCGAACGCACCGGGGTCGAGGTTGCGGCGGCCGACAAAGCCGTCGACCGGCGAGACCACGGTGGTGTCAGACAGCGTCACCGACAATTCGTCGAGCCGTGCCTGCGTCGACGCCAGCTGGGCCTTGGCCACGGTTACCTGCGAAGCGGCGGCGCTGTGCCGTGCTTCGGCATCCTCGAGGCCCGCCTGGGAGAGCAGTCCGCGCTCGAAGCTGGTCCGCGCACGATCGAGCGCGTTGCGCGCGACGATCTCGTCGTTCTCCCGCGCGGCGAGAGTGGCCTGGTTCACCTCGAGATTGGCGCGGACCTGGTTGACCTGCTCGCGAATCGCGCGATCCTCGAGCTTGACGACGGCCTGGCCGCGCGTCACCCGGTCGCCCATCTGCACGAACACCGACTCGATGCGGCCCGCAACGCGCGGGACGACATCGACGGTAGCCTCGCCGATGAGATTGCCGACCACCGTGATGTAGTCAACGACCTCGCCGCGCACGGCAGTGCCCACATCAACGGTCATGGGAGCGGCACCGCGGCCGCGACCACCACCTCGGCCGGCGCCTCCGGCGTCGGCGGTCGCGGGAGTGGCGGATCCGGCTCCCGCACCGGATCCGGACCCGAAGTACCACACGCCGCCGGCGAGAACCGCCGCTACCCCTACACCCACGAGAACTTTATTCATCGACGCACAAAACCTTCCCGAAACCGCACGTCAGCGGCCGACTCGCTGAACGCGCTCGAACTCGGCGACAGCGTTGAGGTAACTGATGATGGCCCGCAGTTCGGCCAGGCGCTGCGTGGTCAGGTTGGTCTGCGCCTGGACGACGTTGTAGTTGGTCGACATGCCGACTTCGAATCGAATCTGTTCGGCCTCGGCGTTGCGCTCCGCGGCCTCGCGCGCCTTCTGCGCCGCCTGGAACTGCTTGAACGTGTTCTCGACCGCATAGCCGGCATTGGTGACTTCGGTGGAGACCGTCAGTTCCTGCGCCTTGATCTGCGTCTCGGCCTGCTGCACCTGCAGCCGGGCGCGGGCGAAGTTCGCCTTGGCGGCGCGCATGAAGAGCGGATAGGTGAAATTCAGCTGGACGTTCCAGGTGGGCACGTCGAAGGCAAAGAGCTGGTTGACGGCGGCGCCGTAGCCGGTGACGGTGCTTCCCTCCAGCCGGTTCTGGCCGCGGCTGGTGTAACCACCTTGAAGGTCGAGCTGCGGCTTGGTCTGGTTGTTCGTTACTTCGAGGCTCAGGTTGCTGACCTCGAGGTTGCGACGCGCCTGGACGAGGTCCGATCTGTCGGCCAGCGCACGCTGCACGGCCGACGGGATGTCGACGCTCTGCACCGACAAGGCCGCCGTCTCGACGGGGTTGATCGTGTTGCCGTAGATCGGGTCTTCAGGCCCTTCGGCCAGGAGCTGTTTGAGGGCCAGTTCGGCCGTGCGCCACTGGATCTGCGCATTGAGCAGCGCCTGCTCGGCGTTGGCGACCTGCGTCTCCGACGTCGTCGTCTCGATCTGGGCGAGCGTGCCGATCTCGACCTTCGTCAGGTTGTCCTGGAAGAGCCGCTGCGCCAGCACCAGCGATCGACGCTGGATCTCGATCTGCTCGATGGCGGCGCGGAGGTTCCAGTAGGCCGTGCGAACGCTGGCCTTGGTGTTCTCGATCTGGCTCAACAACTGCAGATCCGCCACCTGACGCTGAATGGGCAGCGTGCGGATCTGGTTGCGGGTGTCGTCGATGGCCATGCCGCGCAACAGCGGCTGCACGTAGTTGAACTGGAGGTTCGACGTGAACGTCGGGTTGAAGATGGTGCGCGGGTTGGTCGTCACCGCGCGGTTGTTGTTGAAACTGAGGTTCGCGCGACCGCCGTACCACGGCGTCTGCAGCGAGGCTCCGGAGTTGAACTGCTGCGCGCGATTGTTGAACGACGAGACACCCTGGTCGATGATGTCGTTGGTCAGCTGCGTCGCGTCGTTGTAGGTGTAGGTGCCTGTCAGCTGAGGCAGAAACGCGGCTCGCGCCGAGGCCAGCTGGTAGTCGGCCATCTGTGGGGCAAGGCGCGCGGCCCGCAGTGCGAGGTTCTTCTCGAGCGCGATGTCCATCGCCTGCTCGAGTGTCAGCGGCACCATCGTCGTGCCGGGCGCCACCTCCGGGATGGCCTGACCGACCGTGTAGGGCGCCACGACCGGGCCGGCCTGCTGGCCAGCCGGCGCGGGTGCCTGCTGCGCTCCCGCCGACGCCGGGATCATCCCGACAACCAGCGCCAGCGTGCAGATCTTGTATGTCCGCAGAATATTCGTCATCGCCGTTCTCACTCCTCTACGTGCGGATGTCGGACTCGCGGCCGACGTCCCCGTTCTCATGTTCCTGATCTGTGGTTCGTTCGCGTGGCGACCGGGTCACCGGGTGGTCGGGGTGCGGTTGCGGTTGCGGTCGAAGCGCCGATCCAGAATCGTCTGCAGCTTCTGATTCTGTTCCGGCGTGAGCTCGCGCGAGATGCGGTACAGCATCAACGTGCGACTCTCGCTGAGGCGCGCCCGGACGGATTCGACACGCAGGACCTGCATGGCGTAGGTGCCCTCGTCGGCAATGCGATCGCGGGTCATCTTCTCGAGTTCCGCAGACTGTCGGAAGAACTCGTGCACCATCGGCCGGAGCTCGGTATTGCGACGACTGTAGTAGCTGTTGATCCGCTCGATCTTCTCAGGCGTCAGGCCGAGCTCTTTCTGAACGTCCGTATCGTTCCACCACTCCCAGCTCGCGGGACTCGAACCGCGGCCGGACCCCGAGGGGCCCTGCAGCGCTTCAACCGTGGTCCCATCGCTGGCCCCCGCCCTGACCGGTGCAGGCACCGATCCGAGCAGGACTGCAACCGCGACGCCGGTCAGCCACATCCGAACACAGAGGAGCTTTCTATCAGTCACGACTAGACTTACGCCCCCTCGGGTCCGACCGTTTACGCGCCGCCAGCGAGCCGTTCGAGCTTCTCGATGACTTCGCCGACGATGCTGTTCGGGGTTGAGGCACCGGCTGTCAAGCCTATCGTTACGGTTCCGCCGGGCAGCCAGTTCCGCGTGTGGGTTTCCGGGAGCATGGCGGTGGAGGGGGCGCCAATCGGCCGGTGCCGGATGGTGCCATCGGCCCCGAGGCAGGCCGGGTCGGAAATATGGAAGGTGGGGACGTGGTCCGCGCACATTCTCGCCAGATTGCACGTGTTGGAGCTGTTGTAGCCGCCGACGACAACGGCCAGGTCGAGCCGCTCGGATGCCAGGAGCATCTCGACCGCGTCCTGGCGCTCTTGCGTCGCGCTGCAGATTGTGTCGAATGCCCGAAAGCGCGTGGCGGCTTCCTCCGCGCCATACCGGTCGACCATTGCCTGTCGGAGCATCTCGCCCACGCGCAGCGATTCGGTCATCAACATCGTCGTCTGGTTGGCACAGCCGATGCGCTCGAGGTGGCGGAGCGGGTCGAAACCGGGCGAATACGCGCCGGCAAACGTCTCGAGGAATCCGGCCGGGTCGGCCGGGTTCCGAATGAAGGCGCAGACGATCTCGGCCTGCTCCTCGTCGCGAACCACGAGGTAGTGGCCGTCGGGGAACGCCGTGGCCTGCGAGGCCGTGGCCCGGGTCTCCTCGTGCTGGACCTTGCCGTGGACGACCGACGTGAAGCCGTCCTTGGCGTAACGCTTGACGTTCTTCCAGACGGTCAGAACCGACCCGCACGTCGTGTCGACCAGCGTGCAGCCGCGGGCCTCGAGGGCGGCAAGCTCCGCGATGGAGACGCCGAAGGCCGGCAGGATGACGACGTCGTCGGGGCCAAGCGTCGTATCGCGTTCGCTCTCGTCGGTCAGGATGCGGATACCGCGACTGCGGAGCTGATCGTTGACGTGGGGGTTGTGGATGATCTCGCCCGTCAGGAACACGCGCCGGTCCGGGAAACGACGTCCGGCCTGGTAGGCATAGTCGACGGCGCGGTCGACGCCGTAGCAGAAGCCGAACTCGCGTGCGAGATGGATCGTGAGCCGCCCGGTCTTCCGGACGTAGTCAGCGGAGCGAACGGCGTCGACGATGGAGCTGTGGTAGGCCGCCGCCAGTTCGCCGGCCACCTCGGCCTTCATGTCGAGGCCCTTGCGGAAGACTAGAGGCGGCATCGAAACCTCGCAATCATCCCATCATTGTAGCCGTCCGGCGTGGGCGATTGCAGGCGCGACAACGAACGCCTCGGGTGCCGCGTGCGGTTGCACGCGGCACCAGGCGGGAAAACCGTGTCGCTACTGCGCCTGCGCGGCCACCATCGCCGGCGTCGCCTGCTCGATGGCGCGCAGATCGGTCGGGATGTAGCGGTCGAGGTCGATCGACAGCAGGGAAGCGTTCATCGGCTCGGTGGAGATTGGAGCCGCGACGGCTGGGACTGCTGTCGACGGCTGTGGATCCGGCGCGGCGACGTACGAGGACAGCTGGCTGCCCACGACGCCCACGACCAGCCCGGCGGCCGCTGCCACGCCGACCCAGGCCGGGGCGACGCGACGGCCGCTCTCGGACCGCGGTGCGGCTACGCTCTGGGCCGGGAATGCGATGACGCGCCGCGGTTCGTCGACCTGTTCGAGGCGCCGCATGATCTGGGCCTGCTGGATGGCCAGCCGTTCGGGCGGAAACGCCTCGTCGGCCGCGTCGAGTGCCGCGGCCCGCGCATCGTCGAGCCAACGGCTCAGGTCGAGCGCCCGCCGTGTGCAACGCTCGCAGGCAGCCAGGTGATCGGGCCGTTCGCCCGTCACGAGCGCCAGCGTGATCGCGTCTTCCGAAAGATGACCTCGACGAAAGATGATGTCAGAGATTCGCACGGCTGTTCCTCCCGGCTGTACCGCTGCTCCGTGTCGTCACCAGCAGGCCTCGCAGCCGCCGGATGGCCCGAAACAGGTGCACTCGAACGGTCGACTCATTCAGCCCCGTCATGGCGCTGACCTCACGCGAGGAACGACCATCGAAGTGACTCAACATGAACACCATTCGCTGGCGTTCGGGCAACTCGGCCACGGCATCCATCAACTGACGGCGCCGTTCGTCCGAGAGTACCAGGTCCTCGGGACTCGGTCCCCGCGACGGCAGGTACTCGGACGGGTCCCGCTCGGCCCCGCTGGGGTCGAGCACCGGCGGGGCAATCCAACGCTCGCGGCGCCGTCGCGCCTTGAGCCGATCGAGGCATCCATTGATCAGGATGCGCGTGAACCAGACCTCGAAGGGGAGCTCCTCGCGGAAGGTCCCCAGGTGCATATACGCCTTGACGAAGGCGTCCTGGACGGCTTCGTCGGCGTCGGCCGCATCGCGCAGATAGTGATACGCGATACGGGCCGCGCGGCGCTGATAGCGGGTGACGATCTCGCTGTAGCGTTCGCGCGCGGCATCGAGCCGCCCCTCGGCCTGGTACGCGCGAATGTCGAGCGCCACACGGGCGTCCGCATCGCGTGAACTGACGGGCGTCGGGACCGGCTCTGTCATAGTTACGTCACAAACAGGCAATTGTTTACGCCGATTGTATCTGGGATTTGCCGGCCGACGGCCTGGACCGGGGTACAGAAAGTCCCGGCCGCGCGTTCGGGATCGGCCGTGAAGGGGGCAGCCGGCGTCCGGGGCTTCGTGGTGCCTCAGCGCCTGAGCCGCGTGATCTGGCTCCCGGCGTAGTAGGCCGCAAGCACTGAGCGGATGGAATCCCCGCGGCGAAGTCGCGCCGCCGCGCCCACCTGGCACAGTCCGACGCCGTGGCCGAACCCTGAGCCCGCGAACAGGTACTCGCCGCCTTCACGCGTCACCGTGAAGCGCGTGCTCAACAGGGTGCGATAGCCGAACTTCCGCGTGACGATGGCGCGGAATGGTTCGCCGCGCAGCATCCGGGTCTCGCTGCCGATGACCTCGACGCGCGCCGCGCGGCCACTCGCATCGCGTTCGGCGACCCGCACCGATGTGAGCCGGTCGCCGACGGTGCTGGCCGGGGAGCCATTGAGCGCGTCACGCAAGTCGTCGGACGTCACGCGGAACTCCCACTGGCGGTGGGTGTGTTCCGGCGCCGGGTCGGGTATGCCGACGAGATAGGACACGGGGTTTCCCCAGACCATTTGCGCGTCGGTCGTGTGCCCGCCGCAGTCGGCGTGAAACAGGGCTTCGGCCAGTCGCGCATCGACGGTCAGGACCTGCCCTTCGGTATCCCGCACCGCGCGTCGCGCGATATCGGCAAACCGGGAAGTCCGAATGCGGGCAGGCTCGTACACCTGGCAATGCGTCGTGTCGCACAGGTCGAACCCCTCGGCCCGGTGCCGCCCGACATGTGACGCCGCGTATGTCCGCGCGAGGATCGCCTGCAGCCGGAAGATGGCTGCCGCCGTCTCGGCCGATTCACCCGCGGGGCCGACTTCAGCGAGGGCCGTACCGACGACGTACTCCTCCAGCGGCACGACGGTGACGCGGCCGGATGAACCAATCCGCACGACATCGGGCAGCGTCGGCATGGGGCGAGGGGAGCCAGGGCCGGGCGACGATTTCGGCGCACAGGCGGCGATGATGCTCGCTGCCACGATGACGAGGACGGCGGGCAACGACCGGGACACGAGACACCTCGGCATCAGCACCAACTATCGGGAGCAGGCTCGGCGCGCTGCAGGCGTTGTGAGGTCCGGAGCGCGGGAAATCTGCCGTAACATGAAGGTCGCCATGTCGTACGAACCGGTCATCGGTCTCGAAGTCCACGCCCAGCTGCTCACGAACACGAAAATTTTCTGCGGATGCGCCACGACGTTCGGAGCAGCGCCCAACACGCAGGTCTGCCCGGTCTGTCTCGGGCTGCCCGGTGCCCTGCCGGTCCTCAACCGGCGCGCTGTCGAACTGGCCGTCCGCGCGGCCCTGGCGCTGGGCTGCACGATCCAGCCGCGATCGGTGTTTGCGCGCAAGAACTACTTCTATCCCGACCTGCCGAAGGGTTATCAGATATCGCAGTACGACCAGCCGATTGCCACTGCCGGGCGACTGCCGCTGGGCCCGGGCGCCGTCACGGCAACCGTCGGCATCACGCGCGTGCACATGGAGGAGGATGCGGGCAAGTCGCTCCATCACGGACAGGCGGACTCCAATCGGAGCACGGCCGTGGACTTCAACCGCA
The DNA here is from genome assembly GCA_044507065.1 of Acidobacteriota bacterium. Lineage (GTDB taxonomy): Bacteria > Acidobacteriota > Vicinamibacteria > Vicinamibacterales > SCN-69-37 > SCN-69-37. The sequence continues at coordinate 96,971 of JBIQJY010000004.1, read as the reverse complement.
GCGGCGTGCCGCTCATCGAGATCGTCACCGAGCCCGACCTGCGCTCGGCGGCCGATGCGGCCGACTGTTTCGCACGGTTGCGGGAGATCCTGGTGGCCCTCGGCGTGAACGACGGGAACATGGAAGAGGGCAGCCTGCGATGTGATGCGAATGTCTCGGTTCGCCGCCGCGGGACGACGGCCTTCGGCACCAAGGCCGAAGTGAAGAACGTCAACTCGTTCCGCTACGTTCAAAAGGCCCTCGAGTACGAGATCGAGCGCCAGATCGAACTGGTGGAATCGGGCGGGCGCGTCGTCCAGGAGACACGTCTCTGGGACAGCGACACGGGCGAGACGACGTCCATGCGCAGCAAGGAAGAGGCGCATGACTACCGCTATTTTCCGGAACCGGACCTGCAGCCGCTCGACGTGCCGGCCGCGTGGGTCGAGTCGATCAGGGTCGCCCTGCCCGAACTGCCCGAGGCACGCAAGGCGCGTCTCATGGCGGCACACGGCCTCAGCGATTACGATGCCGATCTGCTGGTGCGCCTGATCGCGGGCGCTGCGGACTACTTCGAGAGTGCGGTTGCGGCGGGTGCGCCGGCCAAAGCGGTGAGCAACTGGATCCAGGGGGAAATCCGGCGCCGTCTGAAGGATCTGGGCGTAGAGGCGATGACCGCCGTGCCCGTGCCACCCGACGCGCTGGCCGAGCTCATCGGGCTGACCGAACGCAATGTGGTGTCGAGCACCGTGGCCAAGGACGTCTTCGACAGGATGTGGACCTCCGGCCGCCGGGCGCAGGCGATCGTCGACGCCGAAGGGCTGGCGCAGACGGGAGACGAATCGGCCATCGGCTCGCTCGTCGCCGCGGTACTGGACGAAAACCCCGACGCCGTGGCTCAGTTCCGTAATGGCCGCACGAATATCGTCGGATTCCTTGTCGGACAGGTCATCAAGAAGAGCGAAGGCAAGGCCAATCCCAAAGTTGTCAGTGATCTGGTGCGGAAAGCGCTCAAATAGGCGCGCAGGAGGCCGAATCCCGCCCGTGGCGGATTGACAGTGTCCGCTCCATTACATACACTGGGTGTGTTCCCAATCGAGATGATCTTCAAGACTGGTCTGACCAACGGCGCGGCGGGATCGAATCCGCAGACCTGCGGAGATGCTCCTTGCCAGTGCCTCGCGGACTTTTTCAGGCAGGAGTTGCGCAAGCATCACGACTGTCTGGAACGCCAGCGTGAGTACTACTCGGACCGCGCCATCAGCCAGGCCGAGGAGGCCCTCACGCGCATCATGGGCCAACTCGAGCAGTTGTGCGAGCGCGACGACGCCTGCCAGATGATGGGTGAGCTGTTGCGCAAGTTCGATCTCGTCACCAAACTGTCCGCCTGGACCGACCCCGGACAACTCCATTAATCCCCGTCTTCACCAGCATCTCGCGTCGATCTACTCGGCTGCCCTGACGGCCGTCGATGCGCGTCGCGTCACCTTCAGCGCCTTGGACCGGCTTCGCGATTCGTTGCGCGCCGAGTCGCATGTACGAGTGGTGGCGGCCGGCAAGGCCGCCGTCGGCATGATGACGGCCGTCGACGATGTGCTCGGCGGCCGCCACCTCGCCGGCCTTGTCACTGCGGCCACGAGCGGCGACTGTCCGGGGTGGCTGATGGTGCCGGCCACCCATCCGCGCCCTTCCGCCGCAAGTGAACAGGCCGGGCGCAGCGCGCTGGCCCTCGCCGGCGATACGCGCGAAGACGACGGAGTCCTGCTCGTGTGCCTGTCGGGCGGTGCATCGGCCATGCTGGCGGTTCCCGCCGAAGGGCTGACCATCGATGACAAGGCCGCGACGACCGCGGCGCTGTTGCGCGCCGGCGCGGACATTTCCGAGATCAACACGGTGCGGCGCCATCTGTCGGCCATCAAGGGTGGCCAGTTGGCCGCGCGCGCAGGACGCAGCATCACGCTGGCCATCTCCGACGTGTGCACGCCCGTCGAGGACGATCCGGTCGTGATCGGCTCGGGTCCGACGGTTGGCGATCCGACGGCGTTCGCCGACGCGCTGGCCGTCCTCGAGCGCTGGGACCTGACGGCCCGCGTGCCTGTCGCGGCGCTGCACCACCTGCTCTCGGGCGCGGCTGGCTCGGCGCACGGGCCGGTAGCGCCCGACTCCGATGCATTGCGGCAGGCGGCCTACTGGGTGATCGCGTCGAGACACGACGCGATGCACGCTGCCGCCGAGACGGCGCGCAGGCTCGGCTACAGCGTGCACGTACGGATCGAGCCGACGGTGGGAGAAGCCAGGCTGGCCGCATCGGATCTGTTCGAGCTCGCGCGAACGGCCGCGCTGCCGCGCCCGGCCTGCGTGATCGCCTCGGGCGAAACGACCGTGGCCGTGCGCGGCCAGGGCCGTGGCGGGCGCAACCAGGAACTGGCTGTTGCCGCGCTCGAAACGCTGGCCACTCACGCGCCCGCCGCATTGGCCAGCGTCGGCACCGACGGCGTCGACGGCCCGACCGACGCGGCCGGCGCCATCGTGGACGACGGCGCCTGGGGGGCGATGGGCGATGGCGCGCGCGCCGCGTGCGCTGCGGCGCTGGCGGACAACAACACCTATCCGTTGCTCGAACGGCTCGGCGGTCTGGTCCGAACCGGCCCGACCGGGACCAACGTCGGCGACGTGCAGGTCCTGCTGCTGGCCTGAGGCAGTTCGAGTATCCTCACCGAATGACGCTCAAGACACTTGGGATTGGCGTTGGCTGCGTGGTGCTGGCGTTCGCCCTGGGGTGGTACGTCGGCGCGTCGAACCGCGCGGACCTGGCGGCCCAGCTCGAGCAGACGATGCTGCGGGCCGATGCCGCCGAGGTGCGGGCTTCGATTCAGGATGCGCGGCTGAGTCTCATCGACTCGAACTTTGGCGAGGCGCGGCGGGCGATCCAGCGCGCACGTGCGATCGCGCAGCGCGTCGACGCCCGCCTGCGCACGCTGGGCCAGCCTGACCGGGCCGCTGGCGTCCAGGACGTCATCACGCAGCTCGACGAGGCAGACGGACTGTCCGCCGCGCTCAATCCCACGGCGGCGGACACGGCGGCGGCGGCCCTGCGCACGCTCGAATCCTCGGTGCCGACTGTCGGCCCCTGAACGTCCGATCCCGCCGTTGCGACGGCAGAACAGATACCGATACTTCATGCAATCAGAGACAGAGATTCTTCGCGCCATCCGTGACCGGGTCGATCATCCGGCCACGGCGCGCGAACTCGTGCAGGTGCTGCGCGTCCCACGCGAGCAGCAGGTCACCTTCAAGCGACACCTGCGATCCCTCGTGGCGTCGGGCTCGCTCGTCGAAATCCGCGGGGGGCGGTTCGGCCTGCCGGACCGGATGAACCTGGTCGTTGGCCGGGTGTCGACCAGCCCGCGCGGCCATGCGTTCGTTGATCCGGAGTCGGTCGCCCCGGGCGATCCGAAGAGCATCTACATCGCCGGCAACAACCTGAACCAGGCGATGCATGGCGACCGGGTGGTCGTGCGCATCGAGCATCGGCGCGATTCGGATCGAGCCGAGGGTCGCATCGTCCGGATCCTCGAGCGCGGATCGCAGCGCATCGTGGGCCGGTACGACGTCGACGACGCCGGCCGGGGCTTTCTCGTGCCGTTCGACCGTCGGCTCGTGGTCGACATGCAGATTCCCGCGGATGAGAGAGGCGGCGCCGTTCCGGGCGAAATGGTCACCGCGCAGATCACACGCTGGCCGACAGCGACCCGCCCGGCACTCGGGCGGATCATCGAGGTGATCGGCCCACTCGACGCTCCCGGTGTGGACACCCAGGTCATCATCCGCAAGTACAACCTGCCGGATGCGCACGGGGATGACGCCGTTGCCGAAGCCACGCGCCTCGGCGCCGCCATATCCGACCGCGATCGCCAGGGGCGGACCGACTTCCGGGACTGGCCGACGGTGACGATTGACGGCGAGCATGCCCGCGACTTCGATGACGCGATCTCGCTGGATCGGCTGCCGAATGGCAACTTCTGGCTCGGTGTGCACATCGCCGACGTCGCGCATTACGTCAAGGAGGGCAGTGCGCTCGATCGCGAGGCCTACGAGCGCGGGACGTCGGTGTACTTTCCCGAGCGGGCAGTTCACATGTTCCCATCGGAGCTGTCGACCGGCCTGTGCAGCCTGAATCCTCACGTCGACCGGCTCGTGCAGTCCTGCCTGATGGAGGTCGACCGGCGCAATGGCGTTGTCGTCCGCTACGAGATGCACGACGGGATCATCCACAGCCATGCGCGAATGACCTACACGGACGTCAACGCGATCCTGACCGATCGCGATGCCACGATGATGGATCGGTATCGCCCCCTCGTCGGCCTTTTCGAGCGCATGCACGAACTGTTCGACGTGCTGCACGCGCGTCGACGACGGCGCGGGTCGATCGATTTCGACCTGAAGGAATCCCAGGTGGTCATCGACGACGCCGGGCTCGTCGAGGACATCGTTGCGTCGCAGCGCAACGTGGCGCATCGGCTGATCGAGGAGTTCATGCTGCTGGCCAACGAGACGGTGGCCGCGCATCTCGAGTCGGTCGGCATGCCGGCACTCTACCGCGTGCACGAGACACCCGATCCCCTCAAGGTGGAAGTCTTCCAGGAATTCATCGGCACGCTCGGCTACACGCTGGCGGGTGCGCCCGACGGGCTCGAGCCCCGTCACTTCCAGCGGCTGGTCGAGCGCATCCAGGGCCGGCCCGAGGAAAAGCCGATTGCCATGCTCATGCTGCGCACGATGCAGAAGGCGCGCTACGATCCGTCGAACCTCGGCCATTTCGGGCTGGCGGCCGCGGCCTACACGCACTTCACGTCGCCCATTCGTCGGTATCCGGATCTCGTCGTGCACCGGGTCCTGCGCGAGAGCCGGCGCCGCGTGGAGGCGGATCGGAAAGCGGAACTGACCGAGGACCTGCCCGAGATCGCGCGACATACCTCGGAGCGCGAGCGGCGCGCCACCGATGCCGAACGCGAGCTGGTGCAGTGGAAAAAGGTCCGCTTCATGGCCGACAAGGTCGGCGAGGAGTTCGAAGGCTACGTCACGGGCGTCAGCGCTTTCGGGTTGTACCTCGAGCTCATCGAACACTTCGTCGAGGGGCTCGTCCACGTCTCGACGATGGCCGACGATTACTACCGCTTCGAGGAACGCGCGCACCTGCTGCGCGGCGAGGCCACGGGCCGAATCTATCGACTGGGCGATCGGGTGAAGGTGCAGGTCATCCGCGTGGACATGGAGCGACGGCAGATCGATCTCGGGCTGACCGAGATCCTCGAGACCGTGCGACGGACCGCCGGACCCCGCGGGGCACGGACGAGCAAGGCGAAACCGGCGAAGGAACAGCGGAAAAAGGGGAAGAGCAGTGGGCGCCCCGGACGGCGGGAGCGGGCCTTCCGGAAGGTGGCAACGCGGGGGGGATCAAAGCGCGGCCGGTAGAGGCCGGGGACTACTCGTCCTTGGCGTCGCTGCGGTTGGCTTCCTTGAAGTTCTTGATCCCGCGGCCAATGCCCTTGCCGAGCTCCGGCAGGCGGCTCGCGCCGAAGATCAGGATCACGATGACCAGAATGATGAGCAGTTCCCAGATACCGAGGCGCATGTGTGGCTCCTGACTGAAACGGTCAACCGCGATTCTACCATTCGCGGGCGCGGCCGGTCCGCGCCACGAAGCGTCCTATGCATCGGGTAGTGGCTGGGTATACTGTCAGGGAAGGGACACGCGCAACTCGATGAGCACGCCGAACGCCCCAGCGCAGCAGGCCGGCGGAACGCCGAAGGCGTCAACGACGTTCCTGTCGCCGAACTCGGTCTTTGCCGAGCCGAAGCCCGGCCAGGCGCGCCGTGCGGCTGGCGCCACCGCCGCCAGCGTGGCCTTCCACAGCCTGCTGATCCTCCTGATTGGATTTCTCATCGCTCGCGGTACCGTCGAAGTCGTGGCTGAACCGCCGCGGCCGACGGCGACGCTCGTATTTCTCGAGGACGCCGGTCCGGGCGGCGGCGGGGGCGGGAGCCCCGCGCCGGCGCCACCGAAACCCATCGAGATCCCTCGCAGCACGCCGCCGACGCCCGTACCGATCGAGACACCCCCACCGGTCGTGGCGCCTCCGCCACCGCCCACGCTCAATGCGCCGATCATGACGCCGAACGCCGTGGATTTTCAGGCGACCGGCACGGCCCAGCTGTCACTGGCCACCACCGGAGGCGGGGGGCGAGGAACCGGATTGGGCGCGGGGTCCGGAAGCGGCGTCGGTGAGGGCACTGGTGGCGGATTCGGCGGTGGTGCCTATCGCCCGGGAGCCGGTATCACCAATCCACGCGTCCTGCGCGAGCGACGCCCCGGCTATACGAGCGAGGCGATGCGCGCGAAGATTCAGGGGCAGGTCGTGCTCGAGGCCGTCGTGCTCGAAGACGGCAGCGTAGGCGACGTGAAGATCCTGAAGTCGCTCGACCAGACCTACGGGCTCGATCTCGAAGCCATCAAGGCTGCCCGTCAATGGCAGTTCGTTCCGGCCATGAAGGGCGACAAGCCCGTGCCCATCATCGTCCAGCTGGTACTGACCTTCACGATTCACTGACGCGGGCGTCCCGCGGGTGCGTACACCGGGGACCCATAGCGCCTTCCGGAGAAAAGAGAACGGGCCGGCTGGATTGCTCCAGCCGGCCCGTTGTTCGTACCCGAACGGGTCACGCCGCCGGGCGGCGCGGATCGTTCGTCGAGGTCAGTACATCCCGCCCATGCCGCCCGGGCCGCCGGGCATCGGGGCTTCCTTCTTCTCTTCCGGGATGTCGGCGACCATCGCCTCGGTGGTCAGCAGCAGGGAAGCGATCGACGCGGCATTCTGCAGCGCGGATCGGACGACCTTCGTCGGGTCGATCACGCCGGCCTTGACCAGGTCCTCGTAGACGTCACTCGCGGCGTTGTAGCCGTAGTTGGCGTCCTTCGATTCCTTGACCTTCTGCACCACGATCGAACCTTCGACCCCGGCGTTGCTCGCGATGTTGCGGAGCGGCGCCTCGACGGCCCGGCGGATGATCTCGGCGCCGACCTTCTGGTCCCCATCGAGCTTCAGCTTCTCGATGGCCTTGGCCGCGCGCAGCAGCGCGACGCCGCCGCCGGGAACGATGCCTTCCTCGACAGCCGCCTTCGTCGCGTGCATGGCATCCTCGACGCGGGCCTTCTTCTCCTTCATCTCGGTCTCGGTGGCCGCACCGACCTTGATGACGGCCACGCCGCCGACGAGCTTCGCCAGCCGCTCCTGCAGCTTCTCGCGGTCGTAGTCCGACGTGGTGTCCTCGATCTGGTTGCGCAGCTGCTTGACGCGGCCTTCGATGGCCGTCGACGCGCCCGCCCCCTCGACGATCGTGGTGTTGTCCTTGTCGATCGTGATCTTCTTGGCCTTGCCGAGGTCCTCGAGCTTCAGATTCTCGAGCTTCAGCCCGAGGTCTTCCGTGATGGCGCGTCCACCCGTGAGGATCGCGATGTCCTCGAGCATGGCCTTGCGGCGATCACCGAAGCCCGGGGCCTTCACCGCGGCCACCTGCAGCGTGCCGCGCAGCTTGTTGACCACGAGCGTCGCGAGCGCCTCGCCGTCGACGTCCTCCGCGATGATCACGAGCGGCCGGCCGCCGCGTGCCACCTGTTCGAGCAGGGGCAGCAGGTCCTTCATCGAGCTGATCTTCTTCTCGTGGATCAGGATGACCGGGTTCTCGAGGACCACTTCCATGCGGTCCGGGTCCGTCACGAAGTACGGCGAGAGGTAGCCGCGATCGAACTGCATGCCCTCGACGACGTCGAGCGACGTCTCCATGCTCTTGGCTTCTTCGACCGTGATGACGCCGTCCTTGCCCACCTTCTCCATGGCCTCGGCGATGATCTTGCCGATCGTCTCGTCGGCGTTGGCCGAGATGGTGCCGACCTGCGCGATCATGTTGCCGCTGACCGGCTTCGAGAGGGTCTTGAGCTCGGCGATGGCGGCCTCGACCGCGCGCTCGGTGCCGCGCTTGAGGTCCATCGGGTTGGCGCCCGCGGTGACCATCTTCAGGCCTTCGCGGTAGATCGCCTGGGCCAGCACCGTCGCGGTCGTCGTGCCGTCACCGGCCGTGTCCGACGTCTTGCTGGCGACCTCGCGAACCATCTGCGCACCCATGTTCTCGAGCGCGTTCTTGAGGTCGATTTCCTTGGCCACCGTCACGCCGTCCTTGGTGATGGTGGGTGAGCCGAACTTCTTGTCGATGACGACGTTGCGTCCCTTGGGGCCGAGCGTAACCTTGACCGCGTCAGCCAGGGAGTTGACGCCGCGGAGGATCAGCTGCCGCGAATCCTCTCCGTACACAATCTGTTTTGCCATTGCGAATCTCCGTCTGAGAAAAACGTCGGGGGTCGACGCGCCTACTCGATGATGCCGAGGACTTCTTCCTCACGCACGATGAGGAGGTCCTTGCCGTCGATCTTGATCTCCTGGCCGGCATACTTGCCGAACAGGACCGTGTCGCCGGGCTTCACGTCGAGCGGCGTCACTTTGCCGTCCTTCTCAATCCGGCCCTTGCCGACGGCAATGACCTTGCCCTGCTGGGGCTTTTCCTTGGCGTTGTCGGGAATGATGATGCCTCCGACGCGCTGTTCACCTTCCTCGATACGCTCGATGATGATGCGGTCGTGCAGTGGTCTCACGCTCATGACTGTCCTCTCCACGCAAACCGTCCCGGGGCCGCGGAAAGGACGGGCCCGGTGCCGGTGTCGAAAATAATCTCGGTGTCCGAGTCTGGCAGTCCGGTCGTCGGACTGTTAGCAGTCACTCGGTTCGACTGCTAAATATACGGGAGAGCGCCAGGCGCGTCAAGCCGGGTGGGCGTGGGGTGTCATGCCGTCTTGCGGATGCGGTAGGCGGCCATCTTGCGGCTGAGCGTGTTGCGGTGCAGGCCAGTCATCTTGGCCGCCTTGCAGACGTTGTAATCGGTTTTGGCGAGCGCGCGGGCGATGAAGGTCCGCTCGAACTCGCGCGCGGCGTCGTCGAACAGGATGCCGCGGTCGATCATCTGCTGGACCAGGGCGGCCAGGTCGTCGCGCATCAATGGAGGTCGCTCCCGGTGAGGCGGCGGTACGCTTCGACGTATTTTTCACGCGTGCGGAGGATGACATCGTCGGGAAGCGTCGGCACGGGCGGCTGCTTGTTCCAGCCGATCTGCTCGAGGTGGTCGCGGACGAATTGCTTGTCGAAACTCGGCTGCGCCTGACCCGGCGTATAGCTGTCGGCTGGCCAGAACCGGGAGGAGTCGGGCGTGAGCACCTCGTCGATGAGGATGAGCTCGGGCGGCGCCGAGGCGCCGGCACCGGCCGGGCGCGCCAGTCCGAACTCGAACTTCGTGTCGGCGATGATGATCCCCCGGGTGGCGGCATGCACGACGCCGCGCTCGTAGATCGCCAATGTCAGTTCGCGAAGCCGGGTAGCCAGTTCGTCGCCGACGACGGCGGCGGCCTCGGCCTCACTGATGTTCTCGTCGTGGCCCGTCTCGGCCTTTGACGCCGGCGTGAAAATCGCGCGAGGGAGTCGATCCGAATCGCGCAGGCCGGCCGGCAGCGCAATGCCGCAGACGCTGCCCGTGCGCTGGTAGTCCTTCCAGCCCGACCCGGACAGGTAGCCGCGGGCCACGCATTCGATCGGGAGCGGGTCGGTCTTCCTGACGAGCATCGATCGGCCGCGCAGGATGTCGCGGTGCGGACGGGTGACTGCCGGGAACGTGTCGACGTCGACCGCCAGCACATGGTGCGGCACCAGGTCGCCGACGTGATCGAACCAGAACGCCGACAACTGCGTCAGCACCTTGCCCTTGTCGGGGATGCCGGAGCCGAGCACGTAATCGAACGCGGAAATCCGGTCGGTGGCGACAATCAGCAGCGTGTCGCCGAGATCGTACACGTCGCGTACCTTGCCGCGGCGCTGCAGCGTCAGGCCTTCGAGGTTGGTTTCGAGTACGACGGGAGATGACATCGGCCGATGGAAGAAGAGTCGGCAGACTATCACTTACCGGACGTGATGACAATGCTGCTGCGATGATCGCGAATGGCCACGCGCGCTTCATCACCGAAGGCGTGCACGAGGTGGTTCGCGCCGTCGCGCACCTCGGCGGCGAGGCCGATATTCGATGCATCGATCGTGCCGTCATCGGTCGCGATATCGAGGCGTATCGGCAGGCCCGCATCGAGCGCCAGGTCGAGGCGGACCTCAGTACTGAAGACGGTGACGGGCACGGCGCGATCCAGTGCGAGGCCCACGTGCAGGCGTCGCGCATCGATGTCGACCGCCGCGCGCGGCCGCTCGATGACGATCTCACCGCCGATGCCGCTCGCGCGTATCGGCGCCTCGGGTTCCACGACCGTCAAGGCCTGGCCGTTGACCTCCACGAGAGCCGGGCCCTGCTGGTTGTCGATCCGGGTGTTGCCGTCGCGGGCATTGATGATCGTCTCGCCGCGGACCGCACGCAGCACGGCATTCGATCCGACGAGCGTCAGCCGGACGCGCTCGACGTCGTCGATCGCCAGGTTGCCGTTACGGTGTCCGCCGTCGACCAGCCCGTCGACCGCGCTTACGTCGGCATCGCCGACCAGGTTGTCGAGCCGCACGGCGGACACGCCCGTGACGCGCGTGCGACGGGCGCTCTCGACGCGGATGGCGAGCCGGGCAGGGACCCGCAGCGTCAGCGTGCTGGCCTGTGGGGCCGTCCCGGGCGCCCTTACCGAGATGGCCATGACGGGGCCAAGGTCGTCCGCCCGCAGAGTCGTCTGTTCAGCCGCCTGCCTGGCAGCGGGTTCGTCGGGCGCGTTGGCTTCGGCGCGCAATTCCCAGGCAATGTCGTCGCGCGCCTCGCCCACGACCTCGACGGTCGCAAGCCCCGACAGGCGGAGCGCCCCAAGGGCTGGAGCGACCGCGAGCCGGCCGGTTGTCGTGACCGTGGCATGGGCGGGCATCGACATGTGGCGGTTGCGCCACTGGCCGATGAGTGATCCTATGGAGAAGCCGTTTCGTGGCGCCCCGTCGGCGGGGGAGACCGTCCGGAAGATGGCCAGGCCGATCGCCGCGAAGACCGCGACGATGAGTAACTCTCGCTTTCCCATAGACTTGCCGACAATCTTATAGTACGAACTGTGCAGCCCTTGTGATGTCGTCCCCGTCGTCGAGCCCTGTACGCCGCTGGCAGAGTCTTCTCATCGGTCTCGTGACGATCGGGCTGGTCGCCCTGTTCCTGCGGGACATGGACCTGCGAGAGGCGTGGAATGCCGCGGTTCACGCGCATCGTGGCTGGCTTGCGGCCGCGGCGGCGACGACGATGATGACCTACGTGCTGCGGGCGTGGCGATGGCGATGGATCCTGCGCCCAATTGGTCCGGCGCGCTTCCGGACCGCGTTTCGCACCACGGTCATGGGCTTTGCCGCGAGCTTCCTGCTGCCCGGACGCGTCGGCGAACTCCTTCGGCCGTATGCGCTCGCCCGGCAGGAGCGGCTCAACCCGGCGGCGGCCATGGCGACGATTGTCGTCGAACGCGTGTTCGACCTGTGCACCGTGCTCGTCCTGTTTGCTGTCGCGACTCTGGCCGGCGGCGTCAACGTGCCGCGCGAGATCGAGACCGCCGGAATGCTGGGCGCGGTGGCTGCGGTGGCCGGCATTGCCATCCTGTTTGTCGTGGCCGGGCATCCCGACCGGATGGGGCGCTGGGCTGGCCGGCTCTCGGCCTGGCTGCCGACCCGCGTGGCCTCGGTCGTGGACCATCTCGTCCGGACGTTCGTGCAGGGACTTGGCGTGATGCGGCGGCCGGCCGATCTGTTCTGGTCGTTCGTCTGGTCGGTGCCGCTCTGGTTGTCGATCGCGCTCGGGATCACGTTGACATCGTGGGCGTTCGGCGTGTCGATGTCGTTCACGGGGTCGTTCCTGGTGGTCGGCTATCTCACGGTGGGAGTGGCGGTGCCCACTCCCGGCGCCGCGGGCGGGTTCCATTATTTCTACAAGCTGGCGGCGACACAGTTGTTCAACGCGCCCGACAGCGTCGCCGGCGCGGCGGCCATCGTCCTGCATCTCGTGACGTTCGTGCCGGTGACGATTCTCGGCGTGATCTTCATGTGGCAGGACGGGTTGACGCTCGGGCAGGTCAAGTCCGTGCGGACGACGGCGCCCGACACGTCCGAGAGCGCGGCCGGCCGGGAGCCGGCGCGCGAGCAGCAGGTTCGCTGACATGAGGTGGCGATAGCCGTGAAGTGTCCTTACTGTGGTCATCTGGGTGACAAGGTCGTGGATTCGCGCGAGAGCAAGGAGGGCGACGCCATTCGCCGTCGGCGCGAGTGCCTCGAGTGCAGCCGGCGGTTCACCAGCTACGAGCGCATCGACGAAATTCCGTACATGGTGGTGAAGAAGGACGGACGTCGCGAGCGCTTCGATCGGCAGAAACTGGTGGGCGGCCTGCTCAAGGCGTGTGAGAAGCGTCCCGTCCGGGTCTCGGCACTCGAGGCCATTGCCGACAGCATCGAGGCCTCGCTGCAGGAGCGCCCGGAACGCGAGATTGCCACCGACGAGATCGGCATGCAGGTCATGCAGCAGCTCAAGCACCTCGACAAGGTGGCATTTGTCCGCTTCGCCTCGGTGTACCGGAACTTCCGCGACATCGACGAGTTCACCAACGAACTCAACGAACTGCTCAGGACTCGCGAATGACATCGGGATGGCTGCAGCGGATGGCCGCCTGCGGGGCGGCCGCCGTCGTCCTCGTGGCCCCGGCGTCGCCGGCCGAAATCCGCGTGACGCCGGTCGTGGCCAACGGCCGGGTGGCCGTGTCGTTTTCATTGCCGACGGCACTCGGCCCCGACGTGCGCGAACTGGTCGAGAGCGGCCTGCTCATGACGCTCGCGTTCACCGTGGATCTCAAGGCCCCGTCGGCGCTGTGGTTCGACAGGACGATTGCCCACGTGGACCTTTCGTCGTCGGTGAAGTACGACAATCTCACGGGCGTGCATCACGTGTCGCGCATGCGCGACGGCCACGTCACCTGGTCGGAGCGCACGAGCCGATACGCTGACGCGCAGGCCTGGCTGACGACGTTCGAGCGGGTGGTGATCGCCGAAGATTCGCAGCTGCAGCCGAACGCCGAATACGACATTCAAGTGCGCATGCGCTCGCGTCCGCGCCGCACGTTCCCACTCTGGCCTTGGTCGTCGGACGACGCCGGCGGACGGGCCACCTTCACGTTCATCCGGTGACATGCTGTCACCCACGACCGTCGAGCCCGAACCATCGCCGCGCCGCACGCGGCGGCTGCTCGATCGGCCGGGTGTGCTCAGCGCGGCGGCGCTGCTGCTGGTGGCGCTGCTTGCGGCGCTGTTCTGGCTGACGAACCGTTCCAGCGAGATCGCCCCACAGTTGCTGACCGACGTCCTGCTGCACGCGCTTGTGGCGGTCGACCTCGTGCTGCTGGCCGCGCTCTCGTTCGTGCTCGTCCGGAACATCCTCAAGTTGTGGGTGGAGCAGCGCCGGGCCGCGCCGTTCGCGCGGTTCCGGGGCAAGCTCGTCGCCGCGCTGCTCGCGATGACCATCGTCCCGGCGGTGCTGGTGCTCATCAGCGGCGGTCAGATCATCCGTGACAGCGCGGCGCGCTGGTTCAGCGCGCCTGTCGACGAGGTGCTCGGTGCCGCGCAGGAAATCGCGCGGCGATATTACCGCGAGGGCCAGGAGACCAGCGCGCTGCACGCGCGCCGCATTGCACGGCTCACGCCACCCGAGGTCGTGGCGGCTGGCGACATCGCCGCCTTGACCGCCGTCGTGCAGCAGGAGCCGCGCGCGATGCGCAACGGCATCATCGAGATCTACCGCGTCATCGACGGGCAGGAGCGCCAGGCGGACCTGGAGTTCCTCGCGGGCGTGGGATCGGCGAACCTGCCGAACGGACAGGTGCCGCCGTCGGCCGATCGGATTGCCGCACGCGCGGTGGAAACGGGCCTTGAACAGGCTCAGCAGGACGAGCTGCCGGGTGGCGGGGTCCTGTTGCGTACGGCCGTCCCGCTGCGCCTCGATACCGGCGCGACGACCGGCGCGCTGGTCGTGTCGTATCACCTGGACGCGGACGTACAGGCCCTTGCCCTGCAGGCCACCGCAGCGTACGAGAGCTACCAGGGCCTGCGGATGCTCGAGGCACCAATCCAGGGCATCTACCAGTCCGTCTTCCTTGCCGTCAGTCTGCTCATCCTCATCAGCGCGACCTGGCTCGGCCTCTACCTGGCGAAGCGGATCACGCGCCCGGTGCAGATGCTGGCCGAAGGCGCGCGCGCGATTGGCGAGGGGCAGTTCGATCTCCACCTCGAGGCCGAGACCGCTGATGAACTGGGATCGCTCGTCGAATCGTTCAACATGATGGCGGCGCAACTGCGATCGAGCCGCGAACGACTCGACGCCTCGCGCCGGGCCCTCGAACAGAAGAACCTCGAGGTGGAAGCCCGGAGCCGCTACATCGAGACGATTCTCGAACGGGTCGCGACGAGCGTCATCTCGCTCGATGCCGAGGGTCACATCTCAACGGTCAACGGCGCGGCGGAGCGACTGCTGGGCCTCGGACCGGACGCGGTGGGGCAACGGGCGGCCGTCGTGTTCGAACGGGACGACCTGCGGCCGCTGCTGCCGCTCGCGCGCGCCGCCGAGGGGCGCGGCAGCACGGGCATCGACGAGGTGACGCTCGTCCGCGGCGACCGTGAAGTGAACCTGGCCGCCGCCGCGACGACGCTCGTCGGCGAGGGCGGGCAGCGCGAGGGCTCGGTGGTCGTACTCGACGATGTGACGCTGCTGTTCCGCGCGCAACGCGCCGCGGCCTGGCGGGATGTGGCGCGCAAGCTCGCACACGAGATCCGCAATCCCCTGACGCCGATCCAGTTGAGCGCCGAGCGCCTGCGGCGGCACTCGGCCGGCACGCCGCCGGCCCTGCGCGCGCTCGTCATCGAGTGCACCGACGCGATCATCACGGAGGTCGAGGCGCTCAAGGGGCTGGTTGACGAATTCGCGCAGTACGCACGCCTGCGTGCGCCGCGTCTGATCGACACGGACATCAACCGCCTCGTGGAACAGACGCTGCGGCTCTATGCCGGCGTGCTTCAGCCCGGCGGCGTTACGATCGGCGCGGAACTCGCGTCCGACCTGCCCGCCGTGCCGCTCGATGCCGAACAGATCCGGCAGGTCATCGTCAACCTGATCGACAATGCGATCGAGGTGCTTGGCGGACCGGCGGCACCGCCGCGCCCCGACGGCTCGCCGGCGGCGATCCTGGTGCGAACCGGTCGCACCGCCGAGCGCGTGTGCCTGTCGGTCAGCGACAACGGTCCGGGCGTCTCCGACGCCGACCGTGACAAGCTCTTCATGCCGTACTACTCGACGAAGGGCCGGGGCAGCGGCGTGGGCCTCGAAATCGTGCGGCGTATCGTGGGCGAACACGGCGGCACCATCGACGTCGGCGCCGCCCATCCGTCCGGCACCATGTTTACGATTGAGTTTCCGTGCCTGCCATCCTGATTGTCGACGACGAAGCCGGCGTCCGCGCCTCGCTCGGCGGCGTGCTCCGCGACGAGGGGTACGCGGTCGATACGGTGGAGAGCGGCGAGGCCTGCCTCGAACAGGTGGGACGCCGCGCCTACGATCTGGTGCTGCTCGACATCTGGCTGCCCGGAATCGATGGCCTGGTCACGCTCGAGCGGCTTGGTGACCGGCGGTTCGACGTGCCGGTCATCATGATTTCCGGCCACGCCAATATCGAGTCGGCCGTCCGGGCGACGAAACTCGGGGCGTTCGATTTCATCGAAAAGCCGCTCTCGCTCGAAAAGACCGTACTCGTCGTGCGCAACGCGCTGCGCCAGCGCCAGCTCGAGCTGGAGAACCGTGCGCTGCGCGCGCGCGTCGACCGCCGCTACGCCATTGTCGGCGAGAGCCGCGTCATGCTCCGGCTCCGGGAACAGATCGCCATGGCGGCGCCGACCAACGGTCGCGTGCTGGTGTCGGGTGAGAACGGCACGGGCAAGGAACTTGTCGCGCGGCACGTGCACCTGCTGAGCCAGCGGCGCACGGCGCCGTTCGTGGAGGTGAATTCGGCCGCGCTGCCCGAAGATCTGATCGAGTCGGAGCTGTTCGGGCACGTCAAGGGCGCCTTCACCGGTGCCGTCGTCGATCGACGCGGCAAGTTCGATCTCGCTTCGGGCGGCACCCTGTTCCTCGACGAGGTGGGCGACATGAGCCTGAAGATGCAGGCGAAGGTGCTGCGCGCCCTGCAGGAGCAGGTCATCGAGCCGGTCGGCGGGCAGGGCAGTGTCCGCGTCGACGTGCGCGTGATCGCGGCGACCAACAAGAACCTGGTCGATGAGATCCGGCACGGACAGTTCCGCGAGGACCTCTTCTTCCGCCTCAATGTCATTCCCGTCTTCGTGCCGCCGCTGCGCGAGCGCGGTGACGACGTCCTGCTGCTGGCCGACCACTTCATGAAGGAGTTTGCCGTCGAGTATGGCCGGCGGCCGAAGCGGCTGTCGCCGGAAGCCACGGCGATGGTCCGCCGCTACAGTTGGCCGGGCAACGTGCGCGAACTGCGCAACGTCATCGAGCGGCTGATCATCATGGTGCCCGGTGAGACGATCGAGGCGGCAGACCTGTCGTTCCTGATGGTGCCGCTCGTGAGCGAGCGTCCGCTGACCTCGGCGCCCGTGCAGCCACTCTTCGAGGCCCGCGACGCGTGGGAGCGCGCCTACGTGCTCAAGGCGCTCAGTAACTGCGAAGGCAACATCTCGCGGACCGCAGAGGCGCTCGGCCTCGAGCGCAGCAATCTCTACAAGAAGATGCGCGCGCTCGGCATCGCGCCGGCGCGCGACCGCGACGACGCCTAGCCGGCTGACGGACGGGAGATCCCCGCCGACGTCCGCTGCGCCAGCCGATGCTCGATGATCGGATCGAGGTGAAAGTCGCGTACGCGCATGGCGTGCGCATCGGCGGCCGTCAGCGCATCGGCGGGAACAAGGCCCACGATCTCGCTTTCGATGACGGCAATCCCCTCACGCGCGGCTTCAGCGGCCACGACGTCGAAGACGCGCCGCATCGACGTCTGCCGGTAGTCGGTGAGGTTCATCGATACCTGCACCACCCGCCGGTCGGCCAGGGGAAGCCCGAGCGCCTTGACCGCGGGCAGTCCGCCGGAACTCTCGCGGATGGATCGGGCAATGGCGGATGCCACCTCGATCCGGTCGGTAGCGAGATTGATGTTGAAGGCAATCAGCGGCATGCGGGCGCCGACAACCGTGACGCCGGCCGTGGGATGCGGCTCGGCCGGTCCGAAGTCGGGCGCCCACTCGGGTGTCTGCATGCGGGAGGCCAGCGCGTCAAGTCCGCCGCGGCGGATGTCCTCGAGGCGCCGGCGATGCGGCGCCGCCGCCGCTGCTTCATAGAGGAAGATCGGGAGCGCGTGGCGGGCCGCGACAAGGGCGGCGAACTCGCGGGCGATCGCGATGCAGCTGTCGAGGGTGGCGCCGCCGAGCGGCACGAAGGGGACGACATCGATCGCCCCGATGCGTGGATGAACGCCGCGGTGGGCGCGCAGATCGATAGCGGCGACCGCCGTCGCGACCAGGGCGTGGCCGGCGGCCACCACGGAGCCGTCATCCCCCGCAATCGTGAAGACGGCCCGGTTGTGGGCATCGTCGGCGTGGATGTCGAGCAGGACGGCCCCCGCCCGGGTGATGGCCGTCGAACACGCGGTGATCGTGTCGGCACGGACCGCTTCACTGACGTTTGGCACACATTCGATGACGGCCATGCCGGTCGCTACTCTATCGCAGCGAAAACCGAGCGATCGAGACAGTCGTTGTACGCGGCGGCCGGGCTGGCTATAATCCGCCTGTCGCAATATGGCCGACTTCAGACGCGCCGACACACCCTTCGGTCCTGCCAGTGACCGCTACGGGCGCACCGAGACGCTGCTCGTCGAGGGACTCGATCAGTATTTCCAGGCGAACTACGAGGAGGCCATCCACCTCTGGACGCGAGTGCTGTTCCTCGACCGGACGCACGCGCGGGCGCGCGCCTATATCGCCCGCGCCCGGACGGCGATTGGAGAGCGGCAGCGCCGCGCGGAGGAAATGCTGCATGCGGCCGGCGATCTGCTCGAGCGCGGCGATCTCGACGCAGCGCGCCGGCTGTTATCGGAGGCCGAACAGCGTTCCGGATCGGATGAGAAGGTGGCCGAACTGTGGGCGCGGCTGGAACGCGTAGCCCGGACGCGGCAGGGCGTTGGTGCGCCGCAGATGGCGGCCATCGTCGATGTGGTGCCGTTGACGACGTGGCGCTGGAACCCGCGGTCGGCGGCGCGCGCCGTGGCGCTCATCGCCGTCGGTGCGCTGGTCGTGAGCGCCGCCGCAAGCCCCGCGGTTCGTGACGCGATAGCGGGCAACCCCGTCGCATCGGGTCGCCCGGTGGCCGCCACAGACGCGCCATTACCCGTGTTGACCGCAGGGGAGGTGGCCCTGGTGCGCGCGCGAACGCTCTACGCGCGCGGCCGGCTCGCCGAGGCGCTCGTCGTGCTCGACGGCGCCGAACTGGCCGATCGCGATGCGGTCGACGCGCTCCGCGCGGAAATTCAGCGATGGCTGCTCATGCCGCGTGCAGCCCGGTTCCGCGCGGGTGCGGATGTCGAGGGGGCGCCATGAAGTGTCCGAAGTGCCACTACCTCAGCTTCGATCCCGAGCCGCGATGCCGCAACTGTGGCTACACGCTGTCGCTCGATCCCGATCTGGCGATCAAGCTCGAGTCGGCCGGGGCTGACGCGCCGCTGGTCGACCTCGCACTGCGCGAGGAGGCCGCTCCGCCCGATCCCCCCGCGCCGCCGAGGCGCACCGTCACACCCCCGCCATCCGAGCCGCCGCGCCGCACCCGGACGTCGGCGCCAGGCCCGTTCGACGAGGAGGTGGAGAGCGCGTTCGTCTCGGAGGACGATCTGCGTGTGCCGGATCGCGCCATCGACGACTCGCTCGCCCCGCCGATCTCTCCGGTTGGCGAACAGCCGGCGCCGCCCGTCCCGGCGGAGGCCGAGCTTGCGCGGCCGTCCGCGCGACAGCCGTTGCCGCCGGCGACGGCCGAGTTGCCCCTCTTCGTGAAGGCACGAACAGCGCCGAGCGACACGACACCTTCCGTGCCCCCGACCGCGCCCGAGCCTGCCGTGGATCGGCCGGTCGAGGTCGACGAGCCGCCTCCGTTCGACGTTCCGGGCGAACCGCTGCCGCCCCTGTCGGTACGTCGCCAGAAACAGCCGGGTCGCCCACGCGGCCATGAGGCCACGCAGCCGCGGCTCGGTCCGCTCGATCGCGATCTGCTCGAGGGGCTTCAGCGGATAGAGGACTTCGAACAGGCGACGGCGACCGCGCAGGCGCGCCAGGCGCGGCTGGAGGCAGCGGTCGGCCCCGTCGCACGGCTGGGCGCGGCGCTCGTCGACGCCGTGCTGCTGGGCGGCCTTGGCGTGGGACTGGTGTGGATCACGCTGCGCTGGTCTGGCCTCACGTGGGAACAGGCGTCGATGCTTCCGGTTGCGCCCATGATGGTTTTCGTCCTGCTGCTCGTTGTCGGATACCTGTTCATGTTCACCGCGGCCAGCGGCCAGACCGTCGGCAAGATGCTGGCGCGCATCCGCGTGGTGGACGCCGGTGACGAAGGGACGGCCGAGGATCCGGTGACTGGCCGACAGGCCATCCTCCGCGGGCTCATTACCGTGCCGTCGGTCCTTGCCGCCGGCGCCGGCTTTCTGCCGGGACTCGTCGGCGAGGGGCGCGCGGTCCACGATCGGCTGACGCGCACGCGCGTGGTTCGCGCATGAAGCGTCTGGCGCTATGGATTGCCACCGCGGGTGGCTCGGGCTATTTTCCGTTCGCTCCAGGGACGGTCGGGTCGGCCGTCGGCGTGATCATCTATCTGCTGACGCGATCCTTCGAGCCCGCCTGGCACATCGGCCTGCTCGTCGGCGTGAGTGTCGTGGGCACGTGGGCGGCCGGCGTCGCGGCACGACACTTTGGACGAGAGGACCCGGGGCATGTGGTCGTCGACGAGGTCGCCGGTCAGCTCGCAACGCTGCTGTTGCTCGACGTGAACTGGATGGGCGCGATCGTCGGGTTCTTCCTCTTCAGGGTGTTCGACATCATCAAGCCGTGGCCGGCCAATCGTCTCGAAGCGCTGCACGGAGGCCTGGGCGTGATGGCCGACGATCTCATGGCCGGCGCGTACGGCTGGCTGCTGCTGTGGGGGCTTCTGCAGGTCGTCCCCGGGTTGCGCTGATGGCCGCCCTCCGTACCGCCGAGATCGTCGCCATCGGCAGCGAACTGCTGACCCCACATCGCATCGACACCAACTCGCTCTGGCTGTCGGGCGTACTCAATGAGCTCGGCCTTGCCGTCCGCGTGAAATCCGTGGTGGGCGACGATGCGGCTGTGCTTTCCGAGGTGATTCGCTCGGCACTGGTGCGGGCAGACGTCGTCATCACCACCGGCGGCCTGGGGCCCACCGACGACGACCTGACCCGCGAGGTCGTGGCCGAGGTGCTCGGACGCGCACTGCACGAGGACGCCGACATCCTGGCGATCATTGCGGCACGGTTCGCAGGCCGTGGCGTGCCGATGCCGGCCGTCAACCAACGCCAGGCGAATGTGATCGACGGCGCACGCTGGCTGCCGAACGACAACGGCACGGCTCCCGGGCAGCTGATCGCCGTGGGCGACCGCCTGCTCGTGCTGCTGCCGGGACCGCCGCGGGAACTCCAGCCGATGTTCCGCGACTCGGTCGCACCCGTTTTGCGGCCGCGGGCCGAAGGACGTCGGCTGCGTCGGCGCGTCGTCAAGACGACGGGTCGTTCCGAGTCGCAGATCGAGGAGCTGGCACAACCGGTCTACTCGCAGTTCCTGCACGAGGATCCGTCGATCGAGACGACAGTCCTCGCCAGTCCCGGACTCATCGAACTGCACCTGTCGGCCAGCGGGCCGGACGAGCCGACCATCGACCGGGCCCTCGAGCGCGCGGTCGCGCGACTGTGTGATCGACTTGGCGACGTGGTCGTCAGTACCGACGGACGCTCGATCGAGCAGGTCGTGGGCGCACGGCTGCTCGAACGCGGCTGGCGGGTGGCCGCGGCCGAGTCGTGCACGGGCGGCCTGTTGATGACACGCCTGACTGACGTGCCCGGGAGTTCCGCGTGGGTGCAGGGGGGCGTCGTCGCATATGCAAACGACGTCAAGATGGCCCAGCTCGGCGTCGATGCGGACGAGCTGCGCACCGAGGGCGCTGTCAGCGAATCGGTCGCCCGTGCGATGGCCGACGGCATCCGGACGCGGCTGAAGACCGAGATTGGCGTAGCCATTACCGGCATCGCCGGTCCCGACGGCGGGTCCGAGGACAAACCGGTCGGAACCGTCTGGATTGCCGTGTCCGGCCCACGTGCCGAAGCGCGCCGCTTCCTCTTCCCCGGCGATCGCACGATGGTGCGCATGTTCTCCGCGGCCGCCGCACTCGACATGGTGCGCCGTCAGTTGATGGCCACGGCCGGCTGACGATGCCGTCGCCCGTCGGACACGCGCTGGGGGCCATGGCGGTCGGCTGGCTGGCCACGGGCACGGCGGGACCGGCTGCCGATCGTCTGCGGCGCAGCCTGTGGCTCGCCGCGATCGGCCTCGCGCCGGATCTCGATCTGCTCATTGGTCGACACAGCGCCGAAACGCACAGCATCGGTGCGGCGTTCATTGCGGCATCCGTCGCGGCGGTCATGCGATGGCCGCTTGCCGGGACGCGACTGCGGATCTTCGCAGCGGTGCTGCTGGCCTGGCTGAGCCACCCGATCCTCGACTGGCTGGGGTCCGACACCTCGATGCCGCTTGGCGTCATGATCCTCTGGCCGCTTTCGTCCGCCCACTATCTGTCGGGTGCGGAGGTGTTCCTTCCGATCACGCGCCGCTGGTGGCTTTCCGGTTTCGTGACACACACGCTGGCGGCCGTGGGGCGGGAACTGGTGGTGCTCGGTCCGCTGGCGGTGTTCTCCTGGGTAACGATGCGTCGGACGCCGCGCTACCGGTCGTAGCGGTAGAAGCCGTGGCCGGACTTGCGGCCCAGTCGGCCGACGGCCACCATCTCGAGGAGCAGAGGAGAGGGCCGATACTTCGCGTGACCGAGGCCCTCGTGCATCACGTCGAGGATGGCCACACAGACGTCGAGCCCGATGAGATCGGCCAGCGCGAGCGGTCCCATCGGGTGCTTCATCCCGAGTGTCATCACGGCGTCGATGGCCTCCGCCGTGCCGACGCCCTCTCGCAATGCCTCGATCGCCTCGTTGATCATCGGCATCAGGACCCGGTTGGCGATGAATCCAGGCGTGTCGGCCGATTCGATCGCGGTCTTCCCGAGCGCCCCGCAGGTCGCTCGCGCCAGATCCATCGTGGCCGAGGACGTCGCTGCGCCGCCGATGAGTTCGACCAGCGGCATCAGCGGCACGGGGTTCATGAAGTGGAGCCCCACGACGCGATCGGGGCTCGTCGTGGCGGCGCCGAGCGTGGAAATGGCAATCGACGAGGTGTTCGACGCGAGCAGCCTTGCCGTCCCGCACAGTTCATCCAGGCGAGAGAACAACCTCGTCTTGGCCTCAGCGTGTTCCACGATCGCCTCGACAGCCGCGTCGACATCCGCGCAATCGTCGAGATTCGCGTGCGTGGTGATGCGCTCCCGGATGGCGATGCGTTCGGCCGGAGAGATTGTCGCCTTGTCGACGAACCGGGTGAGGCTGGCGTCGATTCGCGCGAGCGCGCCCTCGAGGGCCGCGGGGGAGGCGTCGTGCAGGCGGACGCGGATGCCGGCCTGGGCGAAGACCTGGGCAATGCCGGCTCCCATCGTGCCGGCTCCGACGACGGCGACGGTGCGGGGCAGCTGCGTCATCGGATGCGGCGCCATGCGCGCGAGTGGTCGCGCGCCGATGCGTGTCTCACTGCTCAGGCGGGGCAATCATCGGCGCCCGACACGGTCAGCGTCCTGACCACGCCCGAGCCGAGCAGCGCCACGAGCCGCGACAGGATGACCGGGCGGACGCGCGTCAGTTCCTGTCGCCACGTTTCGGACTTTGCCCGGACGTGCAGCGTGCCGTCCTGCCAGCTGGCCTGTGCGGCGCGGGCCAGCGTCGGGCCGGCGGCCAGCGACCAGGCGAACAGGATCTTGCCTGGTGTCACCGGTTGAGTGTCGAGCGCGCTGCGGAGCGCGCGGGGCGCTGTCATGTCAAGGCGTTCCACGCGCGAATTCTACCGCGCCGGGGTGGCGCATACTATGGCGATGTCCATCATTCTCGCGTCGGCCTCGCCACGACGGGCAGAATTGCTCCGCGCTGCTGGACTGGAGTTCATCATCGCGCCGGTCGACGTGGATGAGCGCCAACTGCCCGACGAAACCCCGGACGCCTACGTGGCGCGGGTGGCGGCGCTCAAGGCCGGGGCGGCCCTGGCGCGTCAACCCGATCGCACCATCCTGGCGGCCGATACCGCCGTGGTGCTGGATGGCGACGTATTCGGCAAGCCGGTGGACGCGGCCGACGCGGCACGCATGCTCCGGCGCCTGAGCGGACGCTCCCATCGGGTGCTGACCGCGGTGGTGGTCGCCGCCGGCGGCCGGCGCGTCTCGTTCGTCGACGCGACGACGGTCTGGATGACGCCGCTCGGCGAGGACGTCATCGCCTGGTATGTCGCGAGTGGGGAGCCGCTCGACAAGGCCGGGGCCTACGCCGTCCAGGGCCTGGCTTCGAGATTCGTCACCCGGATCGATGGCTCCTACGCCACCGTCGTCGGGCTGCCCGTGGCACGGGTGGTCTCCGCGCTCGATGAACTGGCATGACCGGAAGCCGCCCCTGGGCCCGCCGAGGTTGCTTCAGCGCCGAACGGGCCGTATTCTGAGAGCGGAGCTGAACCCGACATGTCGAAGAAATCGATCCGTGTACTTGCCACCGTGCTGATTCTCGGCGGTGCGTTCGTGACGCTGCTGGCCACCTCGATGCGCGAGAACACGCAGTTCTACAAGCACGTCGACGAGGTCATGCCTGTCGCCGAGCAGTGGTACGGCAAGACGGTGAAGCTCCAGGGCGTCATCGACGGCACGCCGGGGCGCAAGGCCAACAGCCTCGAGTACCGGTTCGATGTGCGGCACGGTGATTCGGTCGTGACGGCCTATTACACGGGCCTCGTGCCCGACAACTTCAGGGAAGGCGCTGACGTGGTTGTCACGGGCCGGCTGACCGAGACGGGGTTCCAGGTCGAACCCGACGGCATCATGGCCAAGTGCCCGTCGAAGTATGAAGCCTCGACGGCCCCGAATCTGACAGCGCAGGGTCTGGCGCAGTAGTGGCCTCCCTCGGCTCGTTCCTCCTGCTGGCGGCGTTCGTCGTATCGAGCGGGGCGTTCGCTGCCTCGCTGGTGGGAGCGCGCCGACGCCATTCGTCCCTGATTGCCGGCGGCATCGGCCTGTTCCACCTCGTGACGGCCATCATGCTGGTGGCCTCCGCCATCATCGTCCACGCGTTCGTCACGGGCGACTTCAGCATCCAGTACGTGCAGCGGTACTCGAACACGGCCCAGCCGCTGTTCTACAAGCTCGCGTCGTACTGGGGCGGCCTCGACGGCTCGGTCATGTTCTGGGTGACGCTGCTGGCCGCGTTCGGCAGCACGGCCGTCTATATCAATCGGCAGCGCAGCCGCGAACTGATTCCGTGGGTCGTGGCCACCATCTCGGTCGTGCAGATGTTCTTTCTGTTCCTGATGGTGCTGCACAACAACCCGTTCAACACCTTCCTGACCGAATCGCCGACCGACGGCACGGGACTCAGCCCGCTGCTCCAGAACTTCTACATGGTCATCCATCCGCCGATGCTGTATCTCGGCTTCGTCGGCATGACCATCCCGTTCGCGTTCGGCATCGCGGCGCTCGCCTCAGGGCAACTCGATGACGGTTGGCTGCTGGCGGTGCGACGCTGGACGATGACGGCGTGGCTGTTCCTGACGGTGGGACTTGCCCTCGGGTCCATCTGGGCCTACGAGGAACTCGGCTGGGGCGGGTTCTGGGGCTGGGATCCGGTCGAGAACGCCGGCCTGCTGCCGTGGTTCACGGCCACCGCGTTCCTGCATTCGGTGATGGTGCAGGAGCGGCGCGGGATGCTGAAGATCTGGAACGTCTCGCTCGTCATCCTCACGTTCTTCCTGACGATCTTCGGGACGTTCATGACGCGGTCCGGCATCGTCCAGTCGGTGCATGCGTTCGGCGAGGACCGCGAGCTTGCGCTGCTGTTCACGATCTTCATGATCTTCACGCTGATCGTCAGCTTCGGCCTGGTGATCTGGCGGATGCCGCTGCTGCGGTCGCGCAATGACCTCGATTCGTGGGCGTCGCGCGAAGCGGCATTCCTCGCCAACAACTGGGTGCTGCTGTTTGCCGCATTCTTCACGCTGTTTGCCACGATGTTCCCGACACTGAGCGAGGCGGTCACGGGCGAGCGGCTCACGGTGGCCGCGCCATTCTTCAACACGTGGCTGACGCCGGTCGGACTCATCCTCCTGTTTCTCACCGGCGTCGGGCCGCTCATGGCGTGGCGCAAGTCGACGCTGGCGAACCTGGTCCAGCAGTTCCTGTGGCCGGCAGTCACGGCGGCGGCCGTACTGGCGTTGTGTCTGGTGCTCGGGTTTCCCGTGTGGCCGACCAGCGTGTGTTTCGTCCTGTGCGGCTTCGTGACAGCGTCGATCGTCCAGGAATTCGTGCGCGGCGCGTCGGTCAGACACCGCGCCACGGGCACCGACGTGTTCACGGCCATGGTGGGGCTGTTCGCGCGGTCGCGCCGGCGCTACGGCGGGTACATCGTTCACCTGGGCATCGTGCTGGTGTTCATCGGCTTTGCCGGTGGCTCGTTCGAGCGCATCGAGACGGTATCGATGCTGCCGGGACAGACCGCCGAGATCGCGCCGTACTCGGTTCGCTATATCTCACTGTCCGTGACGCAGGACGCCCAGAAGCAGATGGTGACGGCCGAGGTCGAGGTGCTGCGCGACGGCCGGACGCTGGCGCACATGTATCCGGCGCGCTGGTATTTCGCGGGCCGCGAGGACGAACCCACGACCGAAGTCGCGCTGCGGCGGAGTCTGGCAGAAGACCTCTACATGGTGCTCGCGGGCTACAACGCCGGTGAGCAGCGGGCCGACATGCAGCTGCGCATCAACCCGCTGATCAACTGGATGTGGATTGGCGTGGGCATCATGGTGGTCGGGTCGCTCATCGCCTACCTGCCGGAGCGTGCCATGGCGCTGGCCACCAGCCGTGTGCCGCGCGGCAGCGTCACGACCGCGCTGGTGTTCCTGCTCATCTCTTCGGCGGGGATCGCGCACGTGCACGGCCAGCATGTGGAGACCGCCAACACGGCATTCCTCGCGCCGCAGACCGAGCTCGAACAGGAACTGCGCGCCTATCTGGTCTGCACCTGCGGCGGCTGCGGACGCCAGCGAGTGGGGGAGTGTACCTGTCCGACGGCCGCGGCGATGCGCGAGCGGCTCGCGGAACTCGTGGCGGCCGGTCACACGCGTGATGAGATTGTCGAGATCTTCATTCGCGAACACGGCGGTCAGCACGTGCTCGGCGCGCCGCTCGATCAGGGCTTCAATCGGCTCGCCTGGGCCGTGCCGTATGCCACCGGCCTGCTCGGTGTGGTCGTAATCGGCGGCCTGGCTGTGCGCTGGTCGCGTCGCCGCGACGCAGACGACGTCGAGCCATCGGAAGTCGCTGCGCCGGCGCGACATGACCTCGAGGAACGGCTGGACGATGAGCTCCGAGATCTCGACTGAGAAGCTGGCGCGCGACTCGGGGCTGCAGCCCTGGCACTTCTACCTCCTCCTGTCGATGGCCGGGGCCACCTGGGCCGTTCTTCAGGCTCGCGATACCCACCCGGCCTCGCTGCTGCTGTTGAGCGCCGCCGTGCTTGCCGCTGGCGCGGTGGGCATTGCCGTCCACTATGCCGTCCTGGGTTTCATGGGACTTGCGCTGCCCGAGCATGGTCCCCTGGCGCCCGGTGCACGTGAGGCGCTCGAGGTCGAAAAGGCGATCGTGATGCGCTCCATCAAGGAGCTTGAATTCGACCGGGCCATGCGCAAAATCAGCGACGCTGACTTTGCCGAGCTTGATCAGCGGCTGCGCGCGCGCGCCGTCAGCCTGATGGCCGAACTCGAACGGCCGGACGTCGACGTCTCGATAGACGAGTCGCCCTCGGCTGCGGTTGTCGATGATCGCTGCCCGTCGTGCGAGGTCCGTAACGATGCGGATGCACGATTCTGCAAGTCGTGCGGCCAGAGGCTCGATCATGCATAGGGCGCGCCTTCTGGTTGTACTGTTCACGCTGCTTGGCTGCGCGCTCGGCGCGGCGACGGCATTCGCGCAGGGCATGGACTTGCGGCAGGCGGCCGGAGTGCCACTTCCGGCGGCGGACCTTCCGGCAGGGACGGTGTCGGTGCGCGTCGTGCGGGGCAGTTTCGCCAACAACCTTGCGGGCGAGACCGTCGTGTTCACCGTGGACGGACAGCAGCGGTCGGTCACAACGGACGCGGGCGGTCGCGCCCAGATTGCCGACCTCCCCCAGGGCGCCCGCGTCCAGGCCGCCGCCACGGTGGGCACCGAACGGCTCGAGTCGCAGGAGATCACCATCGGCGGCAGCGGCATCCGGTTCGTGCTGGTGGCCGCGGGCGGCGATGACGCGTCGGCGGCGCCGGCGGCGCCTGTGCCCGGCTCAGTGGTGATCGACTCGGGATCGCGGATCGTCATCGACTATTCGAATGAGCTGCTGAACGTCTACTACGTCATCCACGTGGTCAACCCGTCGGCCGCGCCAGTGGACCTTGGCGGCCCGCTCGTATTCGAACTCCCGCGCGAGGCGCGCAGCGCAACGGCCATGCAGGGCATGACGCCGCAGGCGACGGTATCGGGCGCGCGCGTCACGGTGCTGGGCCCGTTTGCGCCCGGACGGACCGACGTGAACCTCGCCTACACGCTGCCGTTCACCGGTGACACCGCGCGCCTCGAGCAGGAGTGGCCGGCTCCGGCACAGCCGTTCGCGTTGTTCGCGCTCAAGACCGGCGACATGGACATCGTCTCGTCGCAGTTGAACGACAAGCAGTCGGGCGTCCAGCAGGGCCAGCAGATCGTGATGGGCATGACGCCGGCACTCGAGCCCGGGCAGGCCCTGTCGGTGGACATCACCGGCCTGCCGCATCGGTCCACGCTGCCGCGCAACATCGCGCTCGGCCTGGCGGGGGCCATCAGCGCCATCGGCCTGTGGGGGGCGTTCGGCCCGGCGTCGCGCCGCCGGCCCGCATGATGGCAGCGGCGGGTTCCGAGGCCGCCTGCGATTTCGACGTCGTCACGGTCGATCAGGCGTCCCGGCACTACGGGCGTCGTCGTGCGCTCGCCCGGGTCTCGCTCACCTGTCGCGCCGCGACGATCACGGGTCTGTTCGGCCCGAACGGAGCGGGGAAGTCCACGCTGCTTGGCCTGCTCTCCACACTCCAGACGCCCAGCACCGGCAGGATTGCCTACGGGCCGCACGACGCGGCGGAGTGGGGCGACCCGCTGCGCCGGCGTATCGGTGTGCTGGGGCACGATCTCTTCCTCTACGCGGACCTGTCGGCGCGCGAGAACCTCACGTTCTTCGGCCGCCTGTACGGCGTCGCCAATCTCGACCAGCGCGTTCGCGACGCGCTCGAGTCGGCCTCGCTCGTGGACCGGGCCGACGATCGGGTGGCGGGATTCTCGCGTGGGATGCGCCAGCGGCTGGCGCTCGAGCGCGCCCTGCTGGCTGATCCCAGGCTCGTGCTGCTCGACGAGCCCTTCACCGGCCTCGATGACGCGTCGGTGGCGAGGCTCGGCGAACGGCTCGTGTCGCTGCGGGCCGCTGGCGCCATCGTCGTCATGGCCACGCACGACCTGGACGTGGCCGAGGCCATCGTCGACGACGCGGTGTGCCTGCGGGCAGGCCGCCTGGTGACAATCGATCCCGGGCCGGAGAGCCTGCGCGTCCGGTATCGACGCGCGGTCCAGGGAGGCGCCTGATGGCCGTCCTGCGCGACGCCTGGCGCATTGCGCGGAAGGACCTCACCGTCGAGGCGCGCAGCCGCGAACTGGTCCTGACCCTGCTGTTCTTCTCGCTGGCCTGCCTGCTCATATTCGCGTTCGCCTTCGTTCGTGGCAGGAGCACGGTCGACAACGCGCCGGCCGGCATCATCTGGATTACCGTCGTGTTCGCCGGCACGCTCGCGCTGGGGCGCACGTTCGAGCGCGAACGCCAGGGCGACACCCTTCGCGCGCTGCTGTTGACACCAATCGAGCGGCCGTCGATCTACCTGGGCAAGCTGTTGAGCCAGCTGATCCTGCTGGCGGGTGTGCAGGCGATGATCCTTCCGCTCGTGGGGCTGCTGTTCGGCGCGCCAATCCTGCGGGCGCCCGCACTGCTCGTCGGGCTGCTGGCCCTCGGGACCATCGGCTTTGCCGCCGTCGGCACGCTCTTCGCCGCGATGCTCGTGCGCGCGGCGTCGCGCGACCTGCTGCTGCCCGTGGTGCTCTATCCCATCACCATGCCGGCCATTCTTGCGGGCATGCAGGGCACGCTCTGGATCCTCGGACCGGAGCCGGATCTGGACCTCGCCCGAAACTGGCTGGCGATGCTGATATTCTTTGACGCGGTATTCATCACGCTGGCGCTCTGGACGTTCGGTCCCGTCATGCGTGAGTAGACGCGCCATGAACACGAGTGATCGGCTCACCCCCGTCCTGATCGGCATCGCCACGGTGATGCTGGCGGCCTCGCCCTACGTCATCGATACCGCGCCGCATGAAGCCACCATGGGGCTCGTCCAGCGGATCTTCTACTACCACTTCCCGGTGGCGATGACGATGATGATTGCCGCGCTGACGTGCGGCACGGCGAGCGCCATCTACCTGTTCCGCCGCAACGACGGCGCCGACCGTGTGGCCGTGGCCGCGGCCGAGATGGCGGTCGTCTTCGGCCTGCTCACGCTCATCACGGGACCGCTCTGGGCGCGCAAGTCCTGGGGCGTCTGGTGGGTGTGGGACCAGCGCATCACCAGCACGTTCCTGATGTGGATGGTGTTCAACGCCTACCTCCTGCTGCGGCGGTTCGGAGGCGCGGGCAGCGAGGCGCTCGCCGCGGCCGTCGGGTTCTTCGGCATGGTGCTGGTGCCGTTCATCTACTGGTCGGTGAACATGTGGCGCACGCTCCATCCCAGCACGACGGTCGTGCCCTCACTGCCGACGTCGATGGGGATTCCGCTCTACTACTGCTGGGTGGCGTTCACGGTGCTGTTCCTGGCCTTGATGATGGCCCGCGTCCGGCTCGAACGCAGCCGGGCCCTGCTCGAACGCGCGTATCGCGCGGTGGAGGACTGACGTGGTGAAGCGTGCCGGGCACGTGATGCTGACCCTGGTGCTGATGGCCGCGCTGCTGCCCGGCGTGCTCGCCGCGCAGCCACGCGAGGCCCCGGACGAGTTCCTGCCGCTCGGCCCCGGCGATCTCCCGGAAGAACTCCCCGCCGCGCCGCTGGTCTTCGCCGCCTACGCCATCGTGTGGGTCGTGTTCGGCGTCTATCTGTTCACGCTGTGGCGTCGCGTGCGGCAGGTGGATGCCGACCTGCACAAGGTGACCAGTCGACTGGAGCAGGACGGCAGATGAACTTCGCCGAGATGCCCTCGAGCCACTTTCTCTTCATCCCGACCGTGCTGCTGATCGGGATGGTGATTGGCTGGGTACTCGGTTCACGTGCCGCGCGTGACGCGTTCGCGGCGGAGCAGAAGCGGCGCGAGGCCCGCGCCGAACGAGAGCGGGCCCGCCAGTCGAGCCAGCCGCCGACCTGACGCGCACCGCTCATTCCCCAATCGCGAGGCGGTCGGCGAGCCATCGTGGCAGCCCGGCCGAGAGGATCGCGGCCTGGGCGCCGGCAATGTCGTAGCCCACCCGCCGCAGGCGCAGGCGCCGGCGCTTCATGTCGAGCAGTCCGTAGGCCGCCCGGGGATCGCCATCACGAGGCTGCCCGACCGACCCGACATTGACCAGGACCGGCCCTTCCTTCGGCAGCGTCAACTCGTCGTCGAACCCGCCTTCGGTGCGTGCCACCGGATGACTTGGCGTGGAGAACACGGCCGGCAGATGCGTGTGGCCGTACAGGCACACGCGGGCCGTGGCCGCGTTCATCGCGCGGCCGGCATCGGCCCGATCGAAGACGTAGTGGTCCTCATTGAACGGCGCGCCGTGGCAGATCTCGACGTCCTCGCCGATGCGGAGCGGACCGCGGGGCAGGCCGGCGATGACGGCCATCTGCGCCGGTGTGAGGGTGCGTCGCGTCCACTCGACGGCCTGGCGCGCGACATCGTTGAAGAGCGTCGCCGGCTCGAGGCCCGCGCACACCTTGTCGTGATTGCCGCGAATGAGGCCGACCGGCTTGAGCGCGGTTATCCGCTCGATGACGGCCCCCGGGCTGCCGCCATACCCCACCAGGTCACCGAGGCACAGCGTCGCATCGTGGCCCAGATCGGCCGCATCGGCCAGGACGGCGTCGAGAGCGTGCAGATTGGCGTGCACGTCGCTGATGACGAGGTATCTCACGTTGGATGCGCGGGCGGTTCGAGGGTGGAAGGCAGCGTCGCGAGGATGTCGATGATGCGGTCGGCCACATCGGTCTGCGAGAGGCCCGAGACGTCCACACGGAGGTGTGCGTGCCCGTAGGCCTCGGCGCGTGCCAGGTAGAGCCGCTCGAACGTGGTGCGGTCGGCGGCCAGGGGGCGGCGGCCGTCGACGGGCATCCGCGCGAGCACTTCGGAAAACGGCAGGTCGAGCCAGACCGACACGCCGTCGAGGTTGATGAGCGCCCGGTTCTCCGGATCGACGAACGTGCCGCCGCCGGTGGCCACCACGACGTGACGCATCGGCTGGATGAGCCGGAGCATCTCGCGCTCGATCCGCCGGAAGTAGGGTTCGCCGTGGCGGGCGAAGATATCGGCCACCGTCAGCCGCTCGCGCTGTTCGATCAGGTCGTCGATGTCCTCGGCACGCCATCCGAGCCGGCCGGCGAGTCGACGCCCGACGGTGGACTTCCCGGCGGCCATGAAGCCGACGAGATAGATCTTGTCGGTGGTCATGCGGCCCGCCCTGCGGCCGGCCGGGCGCCGGGTTGTCCGGACGTCCCAAGGCCCCGGGCAGGTGGCCGTTGCCGCCCCGGAACGGCCCCTACAGCCGTGCTCGGGCGTCCGAAGGGCCGATGATGTGTCTGTCTGTTCACGTGTGCCATTCGCGACCGGTGCGGGCCGCGTCCTTGAACCGCATCAGCCATATATGTTACTTACTCCGCGCGCATGGTTTTCGACGGACACCGAATTCGTCTGAATCTGCCCAGCTCCTTCGAGTTGCTCGACCTGGTCCAGATCGTCAGCGACCGCCTTTCGGCCCTTGCCGGCCTGGACGAGGATGCCGCCCATTGGGTCAGCGTGGCCGTCCGCGAATCGGTCATCAATGCCATCAAGCACGGCAATCACGAGGACGCCTCCAAGCACGTCACCGTCGAACTGACCCTCGCCCCGCGGGTCAATCCCGAGCAGTTTACCGTCGAGGTGCAGGACGAGGGGGAGGGATTCGATCCGGACAGCATTGCCGATCCGCTCGATCCCGCCAACGTGCTGAAGTCGAGCGGCCGCGGCATCTTCTTCATGCGCAGCTTCATGGACGACGTGTCGATGACCCGCAGGCCGGGCGGCGGCATGTCGATCCGCATGTCCAAGAAGCTGGCGTCCTGATTGCCGCTCGACCCGCTGATCGTCGCCACCGCCATCGAGGCTGCGCTTGCGGCCGGGCGCATCCACGCCCGGTATTTCCGCCAGGCGCCGGCCATCACCAAGAAGGGCCGTATCGACCTGGTCACCGAAGCGGACCTGACCGTCGAGCGTGCATTCCGTGACCTCGTCGGGGCCCGGTTCCCCGACCACGACGTGCTGGGTGAAGAGGATGCGGCCAGCGGCCCTGGCGGCGCGGCGTTGCGCTGGATTATCGATCCGGTCGACGGCACAACGAACTTCGCGCACGGGCTCGCATTCTTCTCCGTGTCGATCGCGCTCGAGGTCGACGGACGGGTGGAACTCGGCGTCGTGTTCGATTCGGTCGCCAACGAGTTGTTCGTCGCCGAGCGCGGCGGTGGTGCGCGGCTGAACGGCCGTCCCATCGGCGTCGCGACGTGCGCTTCGGTGGAAGATGCGCTGCTGTGCACGGGATTCCCGTACACCGTGCGCGAAGAGCGCCAGCGACACCTGCAGGTCTTCGGCGCCTTCCTGGAAGAGGCCCGGGCCGTCCGGCGCCTGGGATCGGCCTCTCTCGACCTGTGTTACGTCGCCTGTGGCCGACTCGACGGATACTGGGAAGAGAAGATTCAGCCGTGGGACATCGCCGCCGGCGCATTGATTGCCGAGGAAGCCGGAGCGGCGGTCAGCGGCATGGACGGCAGCCTGTTCGATCCGTTTGCCGGCCATCTGGTTGCCGCCGTCCCCGGCATCCACCAGGAGATGCTGGCCGTGATCCGCGAT
Organism: Acidobacteriota bacterium; assembly: GCA_044507065.1. Classification (GTDB taxonomy): domain Bacteria; phylum Acidobacteriota; class Vicinamibacteria; order Vicinamibacterales; family SCN-69-37; genus SCN-69-37. The sequence goes on along the minus strand of JBIQJY010000004.1, from coordinate 63,290 downwards.
ACACGCCGGAAGGCGACGCCGTGAACTCGCCCGAGGACAGGCCCCCTCCCCGCGCCGATGAACCATTGCGGGCTGCAGACAACGGTCATTGGCACCGTTCGTGCTCGGAAGAGGGCAGCAAGGACGCGGCCACACCGCGGTATTTCAAAGAGAGGCCCCATGTCCCTACGTTCAGGCGCAATCATGATGACTCTGGCGGCAGCGCTGGCGACGGCCGCGCCGGCTTCCGCGCAGGTCGTTCAGTCCCTTCACTTCGGCGCGGGAATCTTCTCGCCACGCGGGTTCGACTCCCGTGTCGGCGGCGACGTGCTGGTGCGTGACGCGATCGGCGAGTGGCTGCCGGCCTACCCGGACCTGTCGGACGCACTGGTGTTCGAAATGTCGGACTTCCGTTCCGGCAACGTCTTCGCCGAATGGAACGCGGCCTTTGGCGATCACGTGGAGGTCGGTGCGGGTGTCGCCTTCTATCAGCGCAGCGTGCCGACGGTCTATCTGGATCTCATAGACCTTCAGAGCCGCGAGATCGAGCAGACGCTGAAGCTGCGCGTCACGCCGATCACGGCCGTCGTCCGGTTCCTGCCGTTCGGCAACGCGGCGTCGGTGCAGCCGTATGTCGGTGTGGGCGGCGGTCTCTTCAACTACCGCTACTCGGAGTCGGGCCGGTTCGTCGATCCCGAAACACTGGACATCTTCGAGGAAGCCTATTCGGCCAGTGGCTTCGCGCCCGGCGCGGTCGTGCTCGGCGGCATCCGCTTCCCCCTGGGCGGCGACATCTACGGCCTCAGCCTCGAGGGGCGCTACCAGATGGCGACGGGCGAGACAGGCGGAATTTCGGAAGGTTTCCTCGACGAGAAGATCGATCTCGGCGGCTTCGGGTTCAACGTCGGCTTTCTGGTCCGCTTCTGACCCCAACGCTTCCGGATGGCAACACGATGTCGCGCTCTACCCGACGGTAGAGCGCGACACCACCGCCTTCGGCGACGAGTGACAGGCCGTCGAGCAGCGACGGATCGACACGGGCGCGTTCGGCGAACAGGTCGCCTCCTTCCGCCCGTCCTTCAATCAGCATCCAGTTGACATACCGCCCCGGCCGCTCGCGGATCGTGCTCCAGAGCGTGCCGTTGCCCTCGTGGACGAAGTCCGCCAGGGCAAACCCGGCATGAGACGACTCCTGCATGTAGTGCCCGAGTGATCCCATGCTCGCGAGGATCGGGCTGCCATCCCACTCCTCGACGAGATGCTGCGTGACGGCCTCGCGTGCAATCCGGTAGGGGGCCTCCCACTGCGCCTCGACGACCATCGGCGCCCGCGCATCGAGTGGTGGCGCCTGCCACAGCGCGGTGCCGACGAGCAGAGCTGCCGCAAGCCACTGCAACCGGCGCGGCAGTGACGCGATGGCAAGCGCCGACAGGGCGCCGCAGGCGACGACGACTGGCACCATGTATCGGATCCGGAACGGATGTCCTTCGTAGAAAGCGTAGAGGGGCAGAAGCGCCGCCGTCGCCAGGACGAGCGGCAGGGCAGCGCCGACCCGCCCGCGTCCGAGCGCGATGACGGCGGCTGTCAGTCCGACGAGGCCGCCTCCGATGACAGTGGTGCCGCTCAGGTGATGTGCGCCCCGCGCGACGTGCGCGGCCGCGGGCACCAGTTGTCCAAGTGTCTCGGGCTCGGGATTGAAGAATCCGGACGTCACGAACCAGACGCCCGTCGCGCCCCAGCTGAGCAGCAGGAACCCGGCAATCGCCGCGCCGAGCCATGGGATGAGCGCGAGGGCCGCCATGCCGTCGCGCCGCCGGCCCCACGCCGCCATGGCGACCAGTGCCCCGGCAACGAACCAGCCTTCGTACCGGGTGAGCGCGAGCGCGGCAATTGCCACACCCGCGCGCGTCAGACTCGCGCCGTCGCCGCGTTCGATCCAGCGATCCGCCAGATAGATGGCGACGAGCGACAGGCCGATGAGCAGCGGTTCGGTCATCGGAGTGCTCTGGAGGTAGAGCACGTTGGGATTCAGCAGGATGACGGCCGGCGCGGCCGCCGCCGCCGCGATCGATTGCGTTCGCCGCAGCAGCAGCGATGACAGCAAGCCAAGGCCGATCGACATCGCGAGCACGGACACGGCCGTCGACGGGTAGCCGGTGCGATACGCCCAGTCCCATTGCACGACCGGCATGTTGAGCAGATGGGGCAGCGGCAGCCACACGGCACCGATCTGCTTCCACCCCGGCGTGAGGCTGTCGACGATGCGCCGCGCGACGACCAGGTGGGCGCGCGCATCGTAGTGGCTGAGGGTAAGGTCGGCGCGGGCGTACCAGAGGGCTGCCCCGGCACCAATGGCCAGTGCGGTCACGAAGACCCCCAGGGCGAACCGTCGGCCGGCCGGCTCGGCTATAATTGCCCGGTTGTCGTGAGGCATGCCCGCGTAACCTTCCGGTGACATTCTAGTGGTCCCTCGAGCGCAGTGCAGTACGTCTCAGACTTTCTCCAACGCCTGGTCGACATCATCACGCCCTGGGCCGAACAGCTCGGTGCGCCGGGGCTCGCGCTCGTGGCGATGCTCGATTCGTCGTTCCTGTCGCTGCCGCAGGTCACCGACGCGCTGATCGTCGCCTTCACGCTCAAGCATCCCGAGCGCTGGATCGTCCATGGACTGTCGGCAACCGGCGGTTCGATTGTCGGGTGCGCCGCGCTGTACTTCACGGCGCGCAAGGGCGGGGAAGCCTTCCTGCGCAGCAAGTTCAAGGCGCAACACATCGAACGTGGCCTGGCCCTGCTTCGCCGGCACGGCTGGCTGGCCGTGACCGTGCCGTCGCTCATGCCGCCGCCCACTCCGTTCAAGCTGTTCGTGCTGCTCGCCGGAGTGGCCAACATCCGCCCGTGGACCTTCATCGTCGCCGTGGCCGTCGGGCGCGGGCTCCGCTATGGCGGCGAAGCCTGGCTGACCTACGTGTACGGCGTGCGCGCCACGGCCTTCATCCGCGACAATCTGCCCGTCGTGCTCATGTGGCTCGCCGTCGGCCTCGTGGTGGGCGGACTGGGCCTGATGCTGTGGCGTCGCCAGCGAGCGGCATGAGTCCGCGAGACGCCGGCGCAATCCAGGCCGTAGAATAGGGGCCGTTGCCGTGACCCCCCATCTTTCGGTCGTCATTCCCGTCTACAACGAGGAACGGAACCTCGAGGCGCTCCATCGCGAGTTCACCGACGTGCTGTCGGCATGGGGCCGTCCGTACGAATTGATCCTGGTCGACGACGGGAGCACTGACGGGTCGTTTGCGGCCATGGCGGCACTCCACGCACGCGATCCGCACGTGCGGGTGATCCAGTTCCGCCGGAATTTTGGCCAGACCGCCGCGTTTGCCGCCGGCTTCGCTGCGGCGCGCGGTGCACTCATCGCAACGTCGGACGGCGATCTGCAGAACGACCCGCGCGACGTGCCGGCGATGGTCGAGCGGCTCGAGCGCGAGGCGCTCGACATCGTGTGCGGCTGGCGAAAGGATCGCAAGGACGCCTGGCTCAATCGGCGCCTCCCGTCGCAGATCGCCAATCGCCTCATTTCCTGGGCGACCGGCGTGAAGTTGAACGACTACGGCTGCTCCCTGAAGATCTTCCGCGCCGAGGTCGTCAAGCCGCTTCGCCTCTACGGCGAACTCCATCGGTTCCTGCCGGCCCTGGCGAGCGAAATGGGCGTGCGCATCGGCGAGCAGCCGGTCAATCACCGCGCGCGCGTCCACGGTCGATCGAAGTACGGCATCTCGCGGACGATTCGCGTCATCCTCGATCTGATTACCGTCAAGTTCCTGCTCAGCTACTCGACGCGTCCGCTCCAGATGTTCGGCCTGATCGGCGGCGCGATGGGCCTCACCGGTGCTGTCATCCTGGGGTACCTGGCGTACGTCAAGCTGGCGGGCTACGTGGCCCTCACCGAGCGGCTGCCGTTCGTATTGCTTGGCATCCTGCTCGTGTTCACGGGCGTCCAACTCGTGACCGTCGGGCTGCTGGCCGAGTTGCAGTCGCGGACGTATCACGAATCGCAGGACAAACCGGTATACGCGGTCCGCCAGATCCTCGACGCCGCCGAACCACCGCGAACTGCACAGGCCTTCCCGGCCCGGCACTCGGCGGCGGGAGTCGCCGGTCGCGAGTCTTGACCACGCGCGAATCCGCCGAATATCCTGATGGCCAACCGCTGCGACCGCGGCGCCGCGCCTGACGTTTTCTCCCAGCACCGTGCCGCACTCCTCATTCATTCGACTGCTACTGTCGGCCGCTACGCTCGCGCTGACCATCGCATGTTCGAGCCCCTCGGGGCCGACACCCCCGCCGGGCGGCGGGGCGCCAACGGTGCAGTGCCCGGCCGATGTCCAGGCACAGCTGATCGAAGGTACGGAGGTGCCGGTGAACTACCCGCTGGCGCAGGCCGTGGGCGGCGCGGCGCCTGTTGCCGTCGCGTGCGTGGCGCCATCCGGCAGCCCGTTCGTGCTGGGGGACACGACCGTCACGTGCACCGCCACCGACAGTGCCTCGCGAACGGCTTCGTGCACGTTCCGCGTCAGCGTGACGCGCGTGCCGCGGCTCCGCGGCACCCGGGTGCTGGCCTTTGGTGACAGCATCACGTGGGGCGTTGTCTCGCAGCCGGCGCCCAATCGCGTGCGGTCGGCCGGACCGGCCGGAAGTTATCCAGCACTCCTGCAGGACAAGCTTCGCGCACGTTATGCCGCGCAGACGGTCGAGGTCATCAATGAAGGACAGCCCGGCGAGCTGTTGACCGGGGAAGGGGAGGACCGGCTCGAGCGACTCGTCGAGCGCCACCGGCCCGACATGCTGATCGTGCTCGAGGGTGTCAACGACATCGGTACGAAGGACCCGGAACTCGTGGGCGACGTGCTCCGCAGCGCCGTGCGGCGCGCTGTGCGTGCCAACGTGCCCCTGGTGATGGTCTCGACGCTGCTCCCCGGCGTCCAAGGACGCATCAAACCGCCGGATCCTGACCGCGTGGACGCCTTGAACGACGAGATCCGATCGTGGGCGAGTGCGGAGGGGGCCGTGCTGGTCGACACGTTCCATGCCGTCGATCCGATGAAGGAGCTGTTCATCGGCCAGGACGGGCTGCACCCGACCCCCGCCGGCTACGAGTTCCTGGCGGACGTGTTCCTCGATGTCATCAAGAACCACTTCGAGGCGGCGGCTCCCGCCGACCCGGCCAGACTGGCGTCCCCGACCTGGCCCTTCTCCCGGCGCCCGTAGCTCGAACGCGTCAGCGCGTCTCGACCGCTCGCCGCGGCAGCGCATACAGCACGCCGCCGGGAAGCATGCCGGCCACGCCAAGCAGCAGGAACAGCACCGACAGGGCGAAGGCCGACGACGCCGGGACGCCGGCCTGGGTGAACAGGAAGACGAACGCCAGATTGCCCGTGCCGATGCCGCTCACCGTGATGGGCAGCATCATCACCAGCAGGATGATCGGAATGTAGGCGAGGTAGACCTCGAAGGGGACCGTCATCGCGAGACCGCGGCCGAGCATCCAGGCCTGCGCGACCCGCAGCACCTGAACGACAACCGAAGCGCCAAGCACCAGCACCAGCGCACGCGACTGATGGCGATACGCCTGAAGTGCATCCAGCAGGCGGTGCAGCGAGCGAGCCACCCAGGCCGAGGGCACCCACACCAGGGAGGCCTTCGCGAGGCGATCGGCCGTCCGGCTGAAGACGAGCAGCAGTGCCGCCGCGCAGGCCAGCGACAGCAGCCCGACCGACACGATCAGGACGGAGCGGTCGAACACCGCGGGAGCGAGCGCGATACCGACGGCGCCGCTCATCAGGATCGAAATGACGCCCAGCAGGCGGTCCATCAGCACCGACGCCACCGAGCGCGATCCCGACACGCCGTCGTGCGCAAGCTTCCACGCGCGCGCCACGTCGCCTCCAACACTCGGAAGGAACGCGCCGACGAAGCTGCTCTCGAAGAAGATGCGCAGCATGCGGCCGAACGGTGGACGGTCGCCCGATCCCAACAGCGCCATCCAGCGATACGCCATCAGTGCGCGATCCGCGATGACGAGAACCGCCGCGCCGCCAAGCCATGCCGGCGAGACCTGCCGGAGCGCCGTGAAGGCGTCCGCGGGGTTCGATTGGTGCAGGACAAAGGCCGCGATGCCGATCGCAACGACGAGGCGGAGGAGGGTGGACAAGCGCCGGGACACGGGCCGCGCGTCAGCGTACCGGGTCTGGCTGCTCGTGGAGTCGCCGCAGGCGTTCGTGTTTCACGCGCCTGGCACGCGACAGGAACTTGACGTAGGGCACGACCTGCTTCATCGCGCCCACGTTGACCTGGCAGGGGCTGAGGCAGGTCGGACAGGTGTCGCGCTTGAGCGCCTCGCGGTCGGTCAGGTTCCCGGCGCCGAAGTACAGCTCGCTCGGCGGCGTCTCGATCGCGTTGCCCAGTTTCTTCGAGTTCTCACAGTAGTAGAGGTCGCCGTTCGGGTTGAGCAGCAGGCCCTGCCGCTGGAACGGGCACGGCATCGTCCGGTGGTACCCGTTGGCGATCATCTCGGCGTAGTGGAGATACATGAATGCCTGGCCGCTCAGGATCGATTCCTCGGCGACGCGGTCGAGGAAGAACTCGCGCATGAATTCCTCTTCGCGCGTCTTGAACCCGACGGTCGCTTCCAGATCGCGGTTGTGCAGCATGTTGTCGGTGAACCGCAGCATGTTGAAGACGATGTCGATATTCTTCGACCGCGCCCACGCGTGGATGTTCTTCGCATCGTCGAGGTTCTTCGCGAAGATGGTCGACGCCACGCCGAACTGGAAGTGCGGGGACCGCGCCGCCAGTTCCTGCATCGCCTCGATGGTGACCGAGGCCCTGTCGAAACCGAGCTTCACGTTGCGCACCTGGTCGTGCACGTCGCCCACGCCGTCTATCGATACGCGGATGCTGATGAGCAGGTTGTGCTCGCCGCAGTAGTCGACGATGCGGGTGAGCATCGGGATGGCGCGCTTGGGGGTGAGGCCCGTGGTGTTGATGCCGAGCTTGCGCATGCGGGGCAGCCGGCGATGAAACAGCTCGACCATCTCGGGCAGATCGAGGCGCGTCGTCGGCTCGCCGCCGGAGATGTTGAGGTTCTCGACGGCGTGCCAGAAGTCGCCGTTGTCCATCACGCGATCGAGCTGATCCAGCGTGATGTCTTCCTTCCGGTTGCCCCACTTCCAGTTGTTGCACATCGTGCACTTCGCGTCGCACACCCAGGTGCAGTTGAAGATGAACACGGTGGGCCGGATGGCCGTGACGTGCGAGGCGGCCGATTGCACGAGGTCGCGCGGAACTCCAGCAACGGATTTTGCGAGGTAGCGTAGACGGAAGGTATCGGTGGACATCAGGCCGTCGTTCGATGATAGCCCCCGGTGCCCAAGCGGTCAACCGCTGAAAAGACAGCAAGTTACGGCCAGATAGATCGTGTATGATTTCGCACGGCATGTGGCCGATCTTTCCGGACCGTCCCCAGCGATCCGGCTTCAACCGGGCCAAACGGCAACGGCCGCCGCGTGGCCCCGCAGCGAGGGAATCATAGTAATGAGCACACGTATCGCGGCCCTGGCGGGGACCGTCCTGCTGGCAACGGCCATGAACGCATCGGCCCAGACGACCTGGGACGGCAGCATCTTCGTCAACGTGAGTGCCGGCGTTCATGCCGGTTCGACCGACATCGACCTCTCGCTGGCGCCGACGATCTACGACGAGCCAGCGGCAGTGGCAACCTCGCGCAGCGCCGGCGCGGGCGGCGTCTTCGACATCACCGGCGGGCTGATGATTCGCGAGAATCTCGGCGGCGCGATCAGCTTTTCCACCCGGTCGTCGAGCGGTGACGGCACGCTGACGGCCTCGATTCCCGACCCGATCTTCTTCGACCGGCCTCGCGCGGTGACCGACACGATCGCCGACATGGGGTACTCCGAGCGCTGGCTGGGCTTCCTGGCGGCGTGGGTCGTGCCGGCCGGCGAACAGCTCGACGTGACGGTGCTGGCCGGTCCGGCCGTTGCCTGGGTCAACGTCGACGCGCCGGCGGCCGTGGCCGTCTCGGAAGGTGCGACGGGGCCCGACGTGACCCTCACGCTCGATTCGATCACCAAGTCCTTCTTCGGCATCCAACTGGGCGTCGACGTCCGCTACATGCTCACCGAAACCGTGGGTGTTGGTGGATTCGCGCGGTTCCAGCGGGCGAGCGGCGAGGTTCAGGGCGGCAGTGACGTGACGGCGGGCGGCTTCCAGCTCGGCGGAGGCGTCCGCTTCAAGTTCTGAGGGCTCGAGGCTCCCGCCTCGTACTGTCGCCCCGCAGCCATCGCCTGTGGGGCGCGATACCTCCGGAAACGACAACGGGCGCAGCAACCTCGGTTGCTGCGCCCGTTCCTTTTCTCTGAGGCGGTGGTTCTGGCTACTCGCCGGGGAACGCCGGCCGCGGGCTGCCCGACACCCACACGTTCTTGACCGTCATGCCGCCGTGTGTGGCGTTGAGGAACCCGGCGCGCGTGTTGGGCGCGCCGAGGTACACCACGTGCGGCACCGGACGGTACGGATGGCCTGACGTGCCAAGGGTATGCGACGCGACGATGGGGCCACGCGGTGAACCCTCGCGGACCTCGTAGCCGGCCTGGCCCGTCCGCCACCACATCTTGAAGAAGTACCAGTCGCTGCGCGTCCAGGTGTGTCCCACGCGGGGCGCGTCTGAGATCCGGTGCATCTCCTCACGCGAATCTCCCGTGATGATGCGATAGGAGATCGTGCCCGGCGCTCCCTGATAGTCGCGGCCGCGCACCTCGAGCGTCTGGCGGTAGTCGTTGTCGGTCACGTCGCCAAACCCCTCGGCCATCGACATGACCTTGGACTTGTCACCCGGGTTCCCCTCGTCAACGTTTGTGGCCATGAAGGAGAACTCGCCCTCCTGCAGGGTGACGGGCAGTTCGTAGGCCACATACGACCCGTTGGTGTCGAGCCGGATCCCCACGCCGGGAATGAAGGTGACCGGACCATTGGCGACGCCGGCCGTCATGCCCGTGGTCAGCGGGTCGAACACCTCGCTGCCCCTGATGTAGCCGCCAGCGCCCGACCGGAATGCCGCGTCGCCCGACCAGGGCCCCGCCGCGCCGGCATACTCGGCGCGCACGCGCCAGGTGTGGTCCGCATCGAAATCGAGCGCGGTCGCGACCGGGATGCTGGTGCTGTTGCCGGCCGCCGCCGGCACGATACCCGTGGCCACGACGGCCCCGCCAGGCTTGCGCACTTCATAGCGGTAGGAGACCGGGAAGGCCGCGTGCGTGCCGGTGACGTTGCCGGCGACGAGCACCAGGGCCGCATCGGCCTGCACGCCACCCGCGGGCGAGAGCGTGGCGGGCGCCGCGATCTTCAGCGTTTCGCCGTTCGGCCCGACGGCTTCGACAACCGGCGCGCTCGTATCGGGACTGACCGGACTCTTGGGGCTGTTGCTGCAGGCCGCGAGTGCGGCTGACAGACACACGCCGCTCACGACAGCGAACTTATATCGGCCCATGTGAAACTCGCTCCAAAACCAAAAGGGGTGTGATGAAGGTGACAGAAAACTCAGCGGCGTATGGTACCTGATTTCGCCGCCGCCGGACCACCGTGCTGGACGGAAAAAGTCGCCCGGCCGGCGCGAAACGACGACGGGGCCCGAAGGCCCCGTCGCGATGCTTACTGAACCTCGCAGACGTCGGCGCGGATTGACCCGAGTGGTCCGCTCCAGCCCGGCGACTGGGCGCCGTCGATGTCACCCAGCACGTCCCACTGGCGCTGGTTGCCACCATTGCCTGCGCAGATGATGTCGCAGGAGTAGCCGCCGCAGTTGTGCCCGCCGGCCTTGCGCAGGATGCCGAACGGACCGCCGGCGATGCCGTTGCTGTTGAGCGACCGCGCGACCGCGCGCATGAAGGTCAGCATCTGGCTGTTCGACATGTGCCCGAACTTCGCGCGCTCGCAGGCGACGATGGCCTCCGGAGAACTCGACACGCACGGCGCGCCTGGGTTGGTCGGCCCGGGCGACGGGCCTGGCGCCGGCGCGGCAGACGGCGTCATGTACGACTCGATGCGGGACCACGCGCCGGTGTTCTCACCGTCGGTGATGCGCACGCGCCAGTAGACGAACGTGTCGGGCGCCGGAGACCCGGGCACCGTGTAGACCGTCTCGCCCGATCCCTGCGGCACCTGGACGTTTGCCACCGTCGAACTGAATCCCGGCGTGAGCGATCCCTGGAAGTGGTAGGCGAGCGGACCGTGCGGCCCCGACGATGCGCCATTGCGCACCCGTAGCAGGGGCGTGTTGGTCAGCACACGCGCGCCCCCGATGGGCGACAACGGCTCGGGCACGCCGATGACGATCGGCTGGAGAATTTCGAAGGCGACCGGATCCGACCAGTCGCTGGAGTTCGCGCCGTCCTCGGCCCGCGTCCGCCAGTAATACGTGCGACCGGGAGCGAGCTTGGCGGGCAGGATGAAGCGATTGACCCCTTCCTCGGAGGGCGCGATGCCGGACTGCGCGTACACGACCGTCGTGAACGCCGCGTCGGTCGCGATCTGCAGGAGGAGCGTGAAGGGACGGACGCTGTTGCTGTCGGCGTTGGCGAACGTCAAGGTGACGGGCTGTTCCGTATCCTTGATTTGCTGACCGGCCAGCGGCTGCATGGGCGCCGGCGGCGTGATGACCACGCCGGCAATGGGGCCCGCAAGCGACGGGCTGAGAGGCGTGGCGCTTTTCGTGCGCTCACAACCGACCGCTGCGAGGACGGCAAGCGCCGCAATCAGGGCCGGAATCCGGGTCATTGACTGAACGTTCTTCATAACCAGCGCACCCCTTACGTGCGAAACGACTTATCTTCCTATCGGCCCCCGTCGCTGAGGGCTGTAGGGGGCGGGGCGCTTTTGTTTGATACATCGCCACCCGCCCGCTAGAATCGACCCGTCCGCACGATATCCCGAAGTCATGTCCACCGACCGTCGTCTCCACATCCTCCACGTCTGCGACCATCTGGGCTGGGAGGGCTCCCGGATGCACGGCGTCAAACGCCTGTTCGGCTGGATGATCCCGCGGTTCGACCCGGAGCGGTACCAGGTGTCGCTCGTCAGTCTCCGCCGGCGCGACCTGTCCGAGGAAACGCTCGACGCGCTCGGCATCGACATCACCTATCTCGAGAAGGGCCGGTTCGACCCGTCCACGCTGCCGGCACTGCTGCGGATCATCGACGCCAGGCGGGTCGACGTCCTGCACCTCCATGGCTATGGGGCCACGACGTTCGGGCGGCTGGCGGCCGCACGGCGCCGCCTGCCCGTCGTGCTCCACGAGCATGCCAACCTCACGTCCACGCCGTGGTTCCAGAAGGTCGCCGATCGGCTGCTCGAGCCGTTCACCGACGTCGCCCTGGCCGTATCCGAGAGCACGGCGCGGTTTGTCATCGACGCGCGGCTCGTGCGCCCCGAACGGGTGAAGGTGGTCTATCTCGGCGCGCCGCTGGACGAGTTCAGCCAGCCCCGGCCCGCCGACGACCGCGCGGCCACCCGCGCGGCACTCGGGGCCGCCGACGACGACTTCATCGTCGGGTCGGTCACGCGCCTGCACGACTCGAAGGGCAACGAGTACCTGGTCCGCGCGGCCCGGCTCGTGCTCGACGAGAGGCCCCACGCGCGTTTCGTGGTGTACGGGGAAGGACCGCTGCGCGAGTCGCTCGAGGCGCTGGCCGCAGAACTCGGCGTTGCCCACCGGTTCAGCTTTGCCGGATTCGTCAAGGACGTCCCGGCGGCGCTCTGGGCATTCGACCTGTCGGTGTTTCCGTCGCTGTGGGAAGGCACGCCGCTCACGGTCTTCGAGGCCATGGCCGCCTCGCGGCCCATCGTTGCCACCGACGCGGACGGGTTGTCCGAGGTCCTGCGCCACAACGAGAACGCGCTCGTGGTGCCGCGGCGCGACGCGCCGGCGCTGGCCCGCGCCATCGTCGAGGCCATCGATGACCCGGCCGCTCGGGCCCGGCTGGCTGCCGGGGCGCGACGGACCGCAGATGCGTTCGACATCGGCGCGTTCGTGCGCAAGATGGAACGGCTCTACGACGTCCTTGTCCGCGAATCGCGCCCGCGCCGCCGCGACGTTGCGGGCCTCGCCGACCTGGCGTTCCTGACCGACAAGGCGACGGTGTGATCGAGCAGGATCGGCAGCTGCAGCGACGGATCGGCTGGATCGCGTCGCTGGTCATCCTCGCGATCTACGGCGGTCTCGCACTGTCGGTGGACTTCAAGACCGCGGCCGTTGGCATCCAGAGTGACGAGGCCACCTACTACCTGATGGCCTACAGCCTGGCCGAGGACGGCGATCTCGAGTACCGGCGCGAAGACCTCGAGCGCGGCTTCCGCGAGTTCGAGTCCGGACCGTCGGGCATCTTCCTGAAGCGCGGCACCGACGTGACCGGTTTCCGGCTCACCGCGCGTCCGCCCTTCGTCGAGTTCCCGGGCGTTCCCGATCGGGACACATCGCGGCTGTACTTCGGCAAGTCGTACGCCTATCCGCTCATGGCGGCCCCGTTCGTGAAAGTACTCGGCACGAACGGGTTCCTGGCGGCAAACGCGCTCCTGCTCTGGGGCGGGTTCTTTGCGGTCTACATCTTCACCAGCGCACGATCCGGGCCCCTGGTGGGCGTGCTCTGGGCCGGCGCGTTCGTGTTCGCCTCGGTCGTCCCCGTGTATTTCGTGTGGACGACGCCCGAGTTGTTCAACTGGTCGATCGGCACGATCGCGTATTTCCTGTGGCTCTACAAGGCGGTGAGCCCCGACGCGTCCGGCCGCTCGACGGCGTGGCTGCGGCGGTCGTGGACCGATGGCCTCGCGGCGGCGCTCATCGGACTCCTCACGTTTTCGAAGGTCACCAACATCCTGCTGCTGCTGCCGATGCTCGCCTGGCTGGCATGGACGCGCGACTGGCGACGCGGTCTCGCCGTGCTGGGCATTGCCGGCATCGTCGGTGGCACGGCCTTCGGCATCAACGTCGCCTCGAGCGGCGAGTGGAACTATCAGGGCGGCGATCGGGCCACCTGCTACGGACCCTATCCGCTGCAGGAACCGGGAACGGGCGTTGAGGTCTGCGCCGACCGCGGGCGCAACGACGCCATGGGGAACGTGATCTTCGATCGCGAGGTCTTCTGGACGAATCTCGGCGCCAACCTGCGGTATTTCATCGTCGGCCGCAACTCGGGCCTGGTGGCCTACTACGTCCCGGTGCTCTTTGCCGTGGGCGCGCTCGCGGCTGGTTGGCGCCGGAGCGCGGCCTGGCAATGGTTCGCGCTCGGCGGCGTCGTCCTGCAGATGCTGACGTTCGTTGTCGCAACGCCGTACACGTATTTCGGCGGCGGCGGGTCGGTCGGCAATCGCTACTTCATGGGTGCCTACGGGGCCTGCGCATTCCTGCTCCCCGCCATGGCGGGAACGCGGTGGCTCGCGCTGCCGTGGCTCGTGGGCGGACTGTTCGTCGGCAAGCTGGTTCTCACGCCATTCCAGACGTCGATCCGTCCCGGGGATCACTCGAAGAGCGGGCCGTTCCGCTGGCTGCCGGTCGAGTTGACCAACGTCAACGACCTGCCCATCAACACGGACACCTCGCGTGTGCGCATCTGGTACGGCAACAGCGGCGCCGGCGATCCCGGTTTCCAGATCTACTATCTCGACGACAATGCCTACCTCCAGGAAGCAGACGGGCTGAGTTTCTGGACGCGCGGTGAGTCGAGTACGCAGGTGCTCGTCAAGACCGACCGGCCCTACCGTCGTCTGGGCGTGACACTCACGGCCGGCCCGCGCGCGACAACGGCTACCGTGGGCATCAACGGCCGCAGGACCTCGATGCACCTGGCGGCGGGACAGTCGTCGACCGTGCAGCTCGCGCTGGGCGCAGGGTTCCCGTACAAGCACGACCGTGAGACGCCCGCCTACAACTGGATTCTCGAACTGTCGAGCAGCACGGGGTTCGTGCCCGCGCTGACCGAGGGATCGGGCGATCGCCGCTTTCTCGGCGTCCGCGTGATGCCGATCATCCTGGAGTAGCCGCGTCGTGGCCGCAGCAGCCGGCCTGCGTGCGTGGGTTCGCGCGTCCCTCATCGGTGCAGGGCTCGTCTTCGTCATGACGACCCCGACCATCACCGGCCTCACGACGGCAGGCCGCCTGGATACGAACGACGGGCGGCACGGCATCTGGAACGTCGCGTGGATCGGCCACGCGCTGCTGAGTCCGTCGGCGTCGGTCTTCGACGCCAACATCTTTCATCCGCACACCGGCACGCTGGCGTACTCGGAACTGAACCTCGTGGCCGGGCTGCTCGGACTGCCGTGGTATGCCGCAACCGGCAGCCCGCTTGCCGCCTACAACGGCGCGGCGGCGACCGGGCTCGTGCTGGCGTTCGTGCTGATGTGGACGCTCGTCCGGCGCCTGACGGAGTCTGACGCGGCGGGCCTGGTCTCGGCCACGGCCTTCACGTTCTGTCCGTACGTGGCCGCGCGGACGCCGCACATCCAGCTGCTGATGATCTTCGTGTTTCCGCTCGTCCTGCTGGCGTTCCACCGCATGGCCGAGCGGCCCGGCGCATGGCGCGGAGTGCAGTTGGGGGCGTCGCTGGCCGTGGCCGCCCTCGCGTGCGGCTACTACGGACTGTTTGCCGGGTGCGTGCTGGGCCTCGTCTCGCTGCTGTTCGCACAGCGCCGGCGCGCGTACTGGGTTGGACTTGCGGTGGCCCTGTTGATGGCCAGTATCCTGGTCGCTCCCGTGTTCGGCGCGTTTTCCGCGGCACGTGCCGCGTCGGGGGCCGACGTCCGGCCGTGGGACGCGCAGGACGCGGCGAACTACTCGGCGAACCTGTCGGCCTACTTCGCCTCGCCGACGTTTGCGCACCAGTGGTGGCTGCCCGCGCTTGGGCGTTGGCAACCCTGGAGCGAAGTGTTGTTTCCGGGCGCTGCGCTGCTGCTGTTTGCGGGGCTGGCGCTGCGATTGACACGGTCCGATCCGGGCCGCCGCCGCGTGGTCGCAGTCTACGGCGCCGTGGCGATTGCGAGCGTGTGGGCGTCGTTCGGGCCGCAGGGCGGACTGTATCTGGTGCTGTTCCACACGGTGCCGGGTCTCTCCATGTTGCGTGCACCCTCACGGCTCGGCATCGTTGTCACCTTTGCCCTTGCGATCATGGCCGGCTACAGCGTCGCTCACCTCGCGCGCCGCTGGCGCTGGCTGCCTGCCGTGCTCGTTGTCGTCCTGGTATGCGAGCTGGGCGTGACGACGACCGAGTGGGGCTGGCCGTCCTGGCCGCTTCGAACGACGGCGCCGCTGTCGCCGGCCTACCAGCGCCTTGCCGAGCTGCCGCGCGCGCCACTGGTCGAGTATCCGTTTCCGTACGTGTCCTCCAACTTCCACAACCACGCGCACGCGATGTACTGGTCCACCTACCACTGGCAGCCGCTCGTCAACGGCTACAGCGATCTCATCCCGGCCGACTTCCGCCAGATCGCGCTGCCCATCAACGGTTTTCCGGATCCGGCATCGTTCGAGATCATGCGGGAGCGTGGCGTCCGCTACGTCCTGTGGCACGTGGATACCTACAACCCGGAGGCGCGCGCGGTGCTCGAGGAGCGCATGGCCCGCTACGCGGACTACCTGCAGCCGATCGTGCAGACGGAGACGGACTGGTTGTTCGAAATCGCGGGATATCCCGATCGCGTCACGCCGGAATGACGGGAACGTCCCCGTGGCGGCGACGGGTGAGGTGAATGACGGCGCCCGCGAGCGAGAAGATCAGGATGAGCGACGCCCCGACCAGTGACAGCGCCAGCGCGGACTCGGCGCGCAGGCCCAGCCGGGCGAAGTACAGCGTGAAAGTCGCCTCTCGCACGCCAAACCCGTTGACCGACACCGGCACCATCTGGACGATGAAGGACAAGGGAATCAGGACGGCCAGGTGAGCCGTGGAGATGGGAATGGCGAGCGCGCGCGCGATGGCCACGTAAAAGCCGACGAGCAGTGCCTGGACCAGCACGCCGCCGAGGAAACATCCCGCGAGCGCGCCGCCGGTGTCGCGAAACCTGGCCAGCGCCGTGGTCAGTCGCAGCACCCGCTCGCGCACCCAGTCACGGTGGAGCATTTCGAGCGGACGCAGCAGCCAGGTCACGGTGGATGGCGCCGTCACCACCAGCAGCACGGCACCCGTGCCGAGGACGAACGCCAGCCACAATACGCCCGGGCCAACCAATTGGCCGGCGCCGGTGCGTGCCGCCGCCGTGCTCGCGCCGATTGCCGCCACCAGGATCAGGCCGAGCAGGCCGAGCCCCCGGTCGACGAGCACGATGGTTGTCGCCACGGTCTTCGACCCGGCCGCGCGGGCCGTGTCCGTAATGCGAACCACGTCGCCGCCGATGTTCGACGGCAGGAAGTTGTTGAAGAACGATCCGACGAGAAACGACGCGAGCAGGCGGCCGAAGGGCAGCATCGCGTGCTGCGCGCGCAGCAACAGCCGCCAGCGCCACGAACTGATCAGGAACATGCCGAGATAGACGCCCACCGCCGTGGCCACCCATACCGGCGACGCCGTGCGGGTGACCTGCCACAGTCGACCGAGATCGACGTTGGCCAGCAGGACCCAGAGCAGGCCGACACTGACGGCAATCTTCAGGAACGAGAACGCGTGGCGGCGGCCGAAGCCGGCGGGTGGGTGAGTGTCGGTCACTTCGGTTGCGTGTGCCCTCGGCGTCGGGCGGCGTAGTGTAGCATGTACCGTCCGCGACACCTGGTCTGCGGGTCGCCGCGCATGCACATCCTGATGATCGCGCCGGAGCCCTTCTTCGAGCCCCGGGGCACTCCGTTCTCCGAGTATCACCGCATCCGGGCGCTCACGTCGCTCGGACACACCGTCGATCTCGTGACGTACCCGTTCGGCCGCGACGTCGACCTGCCCGGGCTCCGTATATTCCGGTCGCTGCGGCCGCCGGGCATCACGCGTGTGGGCATCGGTCCGTCGTGGACGAAGGTTCCACTCAATATCATGCTCACGTTCACGGCCATCCGCCGCGCGTTGTCGGGCCGCTACGACGCGGTGCACTCGCACGAAGAAGGCGGCGGCATCGGCGTGATGCTCGCCCGGATCCTCGGTGTGCCGCACCTGTACGACATGCACTCGAGCCTGCCGCAACAGGTCTCGAACTTCGGGTATACGGGGATGCCCGGACTGGCGGCGATCCTCGGCTGGCTCGAGCGCCGCATGATCAACGGCTCGCGCGTGGTCATCGTGATCTGCGCGGACCTGGCCGACACGGCGCGACGGGTGCGGCCGGATGTCGCCACGGTGCTCATCGAGAACGCGCCCGGTTCCGGTGATGCCCCCACGGCCGGATCCGGCCTGGCGGTGCGGGCCTCGCTCGGCATCGACGCCGGGACGCCGGTGGCGCTCTACACCGGCACCTTCGAACACTACCAGGGGCTCGACCTGCTTTATGCCGCGATGGCGGAGGTGTGTCACGAGCGTCCCGACGCACGCCTCGTGATGGTGGGCGGCACCGACACGCAGGTGCAGAAGGCGCGCCGCGAAGTCGAGGCGCTTCGGCTTGCCGACGTGGTCATCTTCACCGGTCAACGGCCCGCCGAAGAGATCCCGGCGTATCTCGACGCGGCGACCGTGCTCGTCTCGCCGCGCTCGACGGGCACGAACACGCCGCTCAAGATCTATCAGTACCTCCGATCGGGCCGCCCGATTGTCGCCACCAACCTGCGCACACACACGCAGGTGCTCTCGGACGACACGGCCGTGCTTGCCGATCCGACGCCACGCGCCATGGCTCGAGCCATCCTGTCGGTCATGGCCGACCCGGATCTCGCCCGCAGGGTGGGTGAGCGCGCGGCGCGGATGGCCGCCACCGAATACAGCGAAGAGGCCTACATGGCCAAGACGCGGCGTGCGGTGGACCTGCTCTTCGGGCGTGACAGCCTGACGCAGGGAGAGCCGACGTGACGCTCGACCCGCGAACGCCGGCCCCCGTCGAGCGCGATCACTACAGCTATGCCCACTACGCTGACCAGCAGGTGGCCGAGGGATTCGATGCGCTGCGCTTCAGCGGCGCCGTCGGCCGGTTCCTCGCCGAGTCCCAGGCGGCACTGCTCGCCGACGCGCTGCGGCCACAGGTGGGCCAGCGCATCGCGGATGTCGGGACCGGCACCGGCCGCGCTGCGATCGGCCTGGCGGCGCACGGCGCGGCGGTCATCGGCCTCGATGCGTCGATCGAGATGCTGGACGTCGCGCGGCGGCGCGCCGTCGACGCGAATGCGCCGCTCGTGCTGGCGGTGGCCGACGCGCATCAACTGCCGCTTGGCGACCGCGACGTGGACGCCGCCGTGTGCCTGCGCGTACTCATGCACGCGATCGACTGGCGTCGGTGTATCGCCGAACTCTGCCGCGTCTCGCGCCATCGCGTGGTCGTGGATTTTCCGGCAGCCTCGAGTTTTGCTGCAATCGAAAGCCTCGTGCGCCGCGCGCGCAGGCAACTGGGCGGCCGTGTCGAGGCGTATCGCGTCATGGCCGAGCGCGACGTGGTCGCGGCATTCGCAGCCAATGGCTATCGCGTGATCGATGTCCGCAGGCAGTTCGTGCTGCCCATCGCCCTCCACAAGGCCGCGAATCGTTTCGATGTCACGCGCCGTGTGGAACGGGCGCTCGAAGCGGCAGGCGCCCTTCGCCTGTTCGGCTCACCGGTGACGATGGTGGCGGAGCGATGAAGGCGCTGGTGACGGGAGTTACCGGCTTCACCGGGGGGCACCTGGCGCGTCGTCTCCTCGGGCATGGCGACACCGTCCGCGTGTTCGCCCGCGACGCCACGCGTGTGCCGGCCGACCTGCAGGGGCGTGTGGACATCGTGACCGGCGACATCACGTCGGACGATGACCTGCGCCGCGCGCTGGTCGGGCAGGATGTCGCCTACAACATCGCGGCGCTGTACCGGGAAGCGGGCCTGCCCGCCGAGCGCTATCGCGCCGTGAACGCGCGCGCCGTGGCGGCCCTGATCGAGGCGGCCGCGGCGGCCGGCGTGCGCCGCGTCGTGCACTGCAGCACCGTGGGCGTGCACGGTGACATCGAGCATCCGCCGGCAAACGAGGATGCCCCGCTTCGGCCGGGCGACGTCTACCAGGAAACCAAGCTCGAGGGTGAGCACCTGGGGCGCGAAGCGGCTGAGCGCACGGGCGTCGAACTGGTCATTGCCCGGCCCACGGGCATCTACGGTCCGGGCGATCGCCGGCTGTTCAAGTTGTTCGGTCAGGTCGCACGGGGCCGATTCATCATGCTCGGGGCGGGTCGGAACTTCTACCACGTCACCTACATCGACGATCTCTGCGATGGCTTCCGGCTGTGCGGCACGGCAGCTGCTGCTGCCGGCCGCACCTATATCCTGGGCGGCGGGGAAGTCCCCACGCTGGCCGAGCTCGTACGAATCACGGGGGAAGTCGCCGGCCGCCCCGGCGTTCGGCTGCGGCTGCCCGTGTGGCCCGTGTGGCTCGCCGGCGCCGCTTGTGAAATCATCTGCGCACCGTTCGGCGTGGCGCCGCCCATCTACCGGCGGCGCGTCGACTTCTTCCGCAAGAGCCGGTCGTTCGATATCGGCCGCGCGCAGCGGGAACTCGGCTACGCACCTGCCGTCGGACTGCGCGAAGGCATCGGCCGCACCCTGGAGTGGTACCGTGAGCACGGCTGGATCTGACCCGACCCCGTCCCGGCCCATCGCCCGCGCGCAGGATCAGTTGTTTGCGCCGGGCACCAGTGCCGCGTCCAAGTACAGCGCCCTCATCGTGGGACAACCCGGGTGGGTCGCGCTCGCGAAGTACGAGCTCGTCATGCTGATCACGCAGCACGTGCCCGGCGCCCTCGGGTTGTGGCTGCGGCGGACGTGCTATCCGGCGCTGCTTGGCAGCTGCGGCCGCAACGTCGTCTTCGGGCAGCACGTGACCCTCAGACATCCGCACAAGATCCGCATCGGCGATGACGTGGTCATCGACGACAACTGCCTGATTGATGCCAAGGGCGAGGACAACGGCGGCGTCACGATTGGGAGCGGCGTCTTCATCGGCCGCAACACCATCCTCTCGTGCAAGAACGGCGCGATAGAGGTAGCCGACCGCGTGAACATCGGGTTCAACTGCGAAGTGTTTTCGGCCAGCCGCGTCACGATTGGCGCGGGTGCGCTCTTGGCGGCCTATACCTATCTGGTCGGCGGCGACCACGACGCCACCGATCGGTCGATGGACGTACTCGATCAGTCGCGCCGCTCGGCCGGCATCGCGATCGGCGCCGGCGCCTGGCTCGGCGCGCGCGTGACCGTGCTCGATGGCGTCACGGTGGGTGAGCGCGCCGTCATCGGTGCGCATGCCGTCGTCCGCCACCACGTACCGGCGGGGGCGACAGCCGTGGGCGTCCCCGCGCGGGTGCTCCCCGCACGGCAGGTCTGAGGCGTGGCCACGATTCTCGTCGTCACGTCCGCGCCTCCGCTGGTCGAAGGCGGACATCTCGTCATCGCGCGCGCGCTCGAACAGGCGCTCGTCGAGGCTGGCCACCGCGCAGCTGTCGTCACGACTCCGTCGAATCGCTTCGGCCGGCAGGGTGCGGCGTACCTCGCCAACTGGCTGACCGACGTGGGCCGGACCGGCGATGGTGCTCCGGTCGACCACGTGATCAGCCTGCGCTATCCGAGTTATGCCGTCCGCCATCGGTCGCACGTGTGCTGGCTCAACCACACGATGCGCGAATACTACGATCGCTGGGACGACTTTTCGGCGCGGCTGTCGCCGCAGGGGCGCATCAAGGAGCGCGCGCGGCGCGCGCTCGTGCATGCGGCCGATCGCCACCTGCTTCGCCACAACGTGACGCGTGTCGTCGCGCAGTCCGAGACCGTGCGGCGCCGGCTGCGCGCCTGGCGCCTCGCCGATGCCGACGTGCTCTACCCCCCGCCGCCGCCACGCGCATACCGCTGCGATGGCTATGATGACTATCTCTTCGTGGTCTCGCGGCTGACGCCCCTCAAGCGGGTCGATCTCGTTCTGCGTGCGCTTGCCGAGCCGGCGGCGCGACACGTCCGCTGCGTGATTGGCGGGGAGGGCGAGGCCCGGGGCGACCTCGAGGCACTGGCCGATTCGCTGCAGTTGGGCGATCGCGTGCGCTTCGCCGGGCGGCTTTCGGAGGACGGACTGCTGTCGCACTATGCCGCGTGCCGAGCGGTGGCCTTCACGCCGCTCGACGAAGACTACGGCTTCGTCACCGCCGAAGCGTTTGCCAGCGGCAAATCCGTCGTTACCACCACTGACAGCGGCGGGCCGAGTGAGTTCGTCCGTGACGGGGAGAACGGGCGCGTGGTGGCGCCGGAGGCCGCCCCGCTCGCCGCCGCCATTGCCGGCATCATCGACGACGCAGGCGTGGCCGAGCGAATGGGACGGCAGGGCCAACGCGACACGGCGGGACTGACCTGGGCGGAAACCGTGCGGCGGCTGACGGCCGGCGTCCCGGGACGATAAGCTACACGGGAGCGTGATGTGAGCTACCGGACTCCACTCGAAGCGCGCGTGGCCAGGAAGACGGCCCGCGCCATCATCGAACACAACCTCATCGAGGACGGCGATCGCGTGATGATCGGCCTGTCGGGCGGGAAGGACAGCTGGGCACTGCTGCAGGTGCTCGACGTGCTGCGCCAGCGCGCCCCGATCGATTTCTCGCTGGTCGGCGTCAACGTGAACTCGGGCTACGAGGGGTTCCGGCACGACCTCATCACCGAGGCGTGCGCCGAACGTGGCTGGGAATGCCACATCGAACACACCACCATCGGCGCGGTGATGGACGACCTGCTCGACGACAACGACACGCCCTGTTCGCTCTGCGCCCGCCTGCGTCGTGGTGTGCTGTATCGGCTGGCCGCCCAGCACGGCGCCACCAAGATTGCCCTGGGGCACCACCTCGATGACTTCATCGAGACGGCGCTCCTGAACCTGTTCTTCCAGGGCACGCTGAAGGCCATGCCGGCGCGCCTCGTGTCCGACAATCGTCAGCACGTGGTGATCCGTCCGCTCGTGTACGTCCTCGAATCCGAAGCCCGCGCGTACGCCCAGGAGTCGAACCTGCCGGTCATCGGCTGCTGTTGCTCGGCCTGCGGCGACCTGAGCCTGAAGCGCCAGCGGATGAAGCGGATGATTGCCGACCTCGAGCTCGAGCACCCCGACATCAAGAACTCGATGATCAAGGCCCTGGGCAACGTCGTCACGAGCCACCTGATCGACACGAAGGTGGCCGCGTTGACCGAGTCGATTCGCGACGAGCGGCGCGTCAATCGGCCCGCCGCGCCGGCCGGCGCCTGACGTCCCGTGCGGGCCGTGGTCCAGCGTGTCTCCGAAGCGGCGGTCGTCGTCAACGGCGAGCGCGTCGGTGCCATCGGCCGCGGCCTGCTGGTGCTGGTGGGTGTGGCCGACGGCGACGGTCCAACCGATATCGAGTACATGGCGTCCAAGATCGCGGGGATGCGCATCTTCCGCGATCCGGATGGCCGGATGAACCTCTCGGTGTCCGATATCGGCGGGTCCGTCCTCATCGTGTCCCAGTTCACGCTGCTCGGCGATGTCCGCCGGGGCCGCCGGCCGGCGTTCGACACTGCCGCGCCCCCCTCCACGGCGCGGCCCCTCTACGACGCCCTCATCCTCCGCATGAGGGACACCGGACTCGAGGTGGCGAGTGGACAGTTCCAGGCCGACATGGACGTCTCGCTCGTCAACGATGGTCCGGTCACGATCCTGCTCGACAGTCGTCGGGCCTTTTGATGCAAGGAGCGTCCTGATGAACCGCGTACTGCCTGCTGTGTGCCTGATCCTCGCGCTGTGGACCATCCCGGCCGCCGCGCAATCGCGCCCGCTGCTGACCGAGGACGCCGAAACGGTGCCGGCCGGAAACATCCTGTTCGAAGCCGGCTTCGACTACGCCCGCGACGTGCAGTATCCCGTGTCGGGATTGTCGGGCAATCGCATGAGCGTCGGCACGATCGGCTTCAGCTTCGGCGTCAGCTCGATTGCCGAGATCCAGATTGACGGCACGCTGCGCGATCGATTGGCAATCACCGCGCGCAATGCCAACGCGCCGCTCGCGCACATGGTGGATGTCGCCGGCGACTCGACGAGCGACTTCGGCGACCTGCGGATCGGCACCAAGGTGCGGTTTGCCGCCGAGACGGCCTCGCGCCCGTCGGTGGCGCTGCGCTTCGCGACCAGCCTGCCCAATGCGAGCAACGAAAGCGGATTGGGCATGGATACGACCAACTTCCACTTCGGCCTGGCGCTCGCCAAGACGGTGGAGTCGATCCGGTTCGTCGGCAACTTCGGCTTTGCCATCCTTCCCGACCCGGTGCGTGGCGACCGCCAGAACGACGTGATCGAGTACGGCGCCTCGGTTGCGCGAGCCGTCCGTCCCGGCGTCGAGGTGGTGGGCGAGATCAACGGCCGCATCAACACGCGATCGGGCGAAGCCATTCCGGGGACCGAGACGCGGTCGATTGTGCGCATGGGGGCGCGCGCGACGCGCGGCCCCGTGCGCATCGATGGCGGCCTGCTGCTCGGGGTGACCGAGTTCGACCCGTCGTGGGGCTTCACGACGGGCGTCACCTGGGTCTTCCGCGGATTCAACGTGCCGTAGGCCGGCGCCAGGGGCTCAAGCCCCTGGCCTCCAT
>JBIQJY010000004.1:0-39442 GCA_044507065.1 Acidobacteriota bacterium | reverse complement strand
CGCGGATTCAACGTGCCGTAGGCCGGCGCCAGGGGCTCAAGCCCCTGGCCTCCATGGGCCGTGCCAGGGACTGAAGCCTTCGGCCTCCATCGGACGCGCCGGGGGCTGAAGCCCGTGGCCTCCATCGCGCGTGCGCCGGCGTTTCAGCATGGAGCGCACGGGCTTCAGCCCGTGCGCGGACGCGGCCGCCGCACAACGTCAACGCGAACTGACGGGAAAACGCGCCAGGACACGCGCCAGTTCGTCGGCCCGCTGGCCTTCTGTCCAGCCGAACCGCGCGGCCATGACGTCGGCCGCGGCCTCGAGTGCGGCTCGGCCTGGCCGGCCGGCCGCGCCGAGCCGCGTCCGTCGCAGCACCGCGTCGGCGAGCCGCCGGGCGCGGCTGCGCTCGACGGCGTAGAGGATCTCGCCGTCGAGCACGGGAGTGTCCGGCGCCAGCCGGCCCAGCCGGCCGGCGCCGGCGCTGACGCGCAGTACTTCGGCGGCCTCCGTCCCGTACCAGTCCACCAGGTGCTCCACGACCTCATCGTCGAGGCTCACGTTGCATTCGACGAACGCGGCCTGGATGGCCGGCAGCGCGTTCTCGCTGCCTCCATGCAGCAGCAGTTCGGGGACGAGAGCAATGGCGTTCGAGGACTGCGTGGATCGCCCGGCCAGCCCCATCTGGTGAAGCGCATCGGTGGCGGCCAGTCGGGCTGTCGTGAACTTCACGCCCACGAGCGTGAACACCCCCGCGTGGCCGTGCGCCGAGTGATCGATCACGACATGGTCCGGCAGCAGATCGGCGCGCCCCCGCCGCACGAGCGCCGGCGCGAGCCCGCTGTGCACCAGCAGGACGTCGTCGGCACGAAGTCGCAGTGAGGGGAAGGCCGCGTTGGCGTCCTCGACCATCGCGGCCACGTCCGCACTGGTCGGTGCATGATCGGACGCAAGCGACGGACGGTCGGATTGGAAGGTGCCGATGAGCCATCGACCGCTCCAGGGCGTGGCCGTGAGCATGCGTCCGGATGCGCCAGGCGCGGCCAGTGCGAGGTTCAGCGCCGGGCGGTCGACCAGCACGTTGCAGGCCCGGACGACGGCGGGGGCACCCGAGAGCCCGAACGCGGCGTGCACGACGGGCACGCCGCCGCCCGCGCAGATGAGCGTCGTGGCCGCGCGCAACTCATAGGCTTCGCCCGAAAGTACGTCGCGCGCCGCGACGCCGATCACGCGGTTGCCATCACGCAGGAGCGCGGTTGCTTCCGTGTGATTGTGCAGGCTTGCGCCGGCGCGTTCGGCCGCAAGTGCCACGAGCCAGTTGAGGCGATCGGGGTGGCGGACCTGATAGTCGTACCAGACGGCGCCGCCCGTCAATCCTGCTTGATCGATGCCGGGAAACAGTTGCACGACGACGTCCGGGGTCTCGATGCGGCTCGCCGGCAGGTGCAGCGGTTCGGGCAGGCCCGCATTGCGATCGCGCCCCAGCCAGTCGTAGAGCCGCAGGGCCGCGCCAACGAGGACACGCGGCCGGCGCAGATCGGTCCGCGTCGGCAGCAGGAATGGCAGCGGCCGCACCAGGTGCGGTGCCATGACGGCCCATTCGCGGCGCGCGCCGATCTGCCGGAGCGCCTTGCCGATTCGCCCGGACTGCAGCGTGCGCAGCCCGCCGTGCACGGTGCGCTGGTGATTGAACGACAGACCACTGCCGAAGTCGTCGCGTTCGACGAGTCCCACCGACCAGCCGCGCGCCGCCGCTTCGAGCGCCGCGAACAGTCCGTGGATCCCGCCGCCCACCACGAGCAGGTCGAATCGAACCCGGGGAGGCTGTTGAAGTCGACCGGACATGCCGTGTGCATCCTGCCACAGGTCGACACGAGGGGTCGCCCTGATAGGATGTCGGCCGATGACGACACCGTCCGGCGCCGACGTCCGCCGCTACTGGAACGCGCGCATCCACGATCTGGAAATCAGCACACACGCGCCCGGCACGCCCGGGTTCTTTGCCGATCTCGATCAGTACCACTTCGAGAAGCTCCACCACCTGCTGCGCATGGTCGACTTCTCTGCGTGGCGCGGCCGCCGGGTCCTCGACGTGGGATGCGGTGCCGGCGTCGAAGTCGTGCGTTTCGCCCGGGCCGGTGCGCGAACCTTCGGAGTGGATATCGCCGACCAGGCCGTTGCCCTCACGCGGCAGAACCTCGAACAGCAGGGCCTCGAGGCCGGCCTCGCGGTGGCAGACGGCGAGGCGCTGCCATTTCCCGACGCGACATTCGACTACGTTTTCGCACACGGTGTGATCCAGTACGCGTCGAGCGATGCCCGGGTCGTCGGCGAGTGCCACCGCGTTCTCGCGCCCGGCGGCACGGTGCTGTTCCAGGTGTACAACCGCGTGTCCTGGCTGAACCTGCTGTCGAAGGTCATGAAGACGCCGCTCGAGCACGAGGATGCGCCCGTCCTCAAGCGGTATGCGGCCTCCGAGTTTCAGGCGCTCCTCGGGAAGTTCTCGCGCGTCGAACTCGTCTTCGAGCGATTTCCCGTACGCAGCCGCCTGCACAAGGGATGGAAGGGCGCCGCCTACAACACGTTCTTCGTAGGCGCCTTCAACGCGCTGCCGAGCAGCTGGGTGCAACGGTTCGGCTGGCACCTGCTGGCCATCTGCCAGAAATAGGAGAGGCATGACAACACCCCGGTCCTGGCCGCTCGTCAAGGCCCACGCGTTCGGCAACGACTTCCTGCTGCTCGATCGGCAGCACGTGCCCGACGCCACCGACATGGCCGACCTGGCTCGCCGCCTCTGCAGTCGGCATCGCGGCATCGGGGGCGACGGCCTGATGCTGCTGCGGCCGACGCCGGAGGGCGTGGACACGCTCCTCTGGAATGCCGACGGCGGCGAGGCCGAGATCTCCGGCAACGGCGTGCGCTGCGCGGCCGCATGGATCGCGCACGACCGCCGCACGCCCACGGGCGACACACTGGTTGTCGGCACGGTGGCCGGCCCTCGGCGTCTGACGCTGCTCGCGCGCGACGGCCTGCGCCTGACGTTTCGGGCCGAGATGGGGCCGCCGGCCGAACTCCGCAGGGAGACGATTGTCGTGGACGACACGCCGGTCGACTGCGTGGTCATGCGCGTCGGCAATCCGCAGTGCGTGGTCCTTGGCCCGGTCACCGAGGCGCGCCTGCATACCGTGGCATCGCGGCTCGCCGTGCATCCGTTCTTTCCGGAAGGGACCAACGTCGAGCTGGCGTCGGTCGAAGCGCCCGAGACCGTGCGCATCCTCATCTGGGAGCGCGGCGTCGGCCCCACCGAGGCCTCGGGCACCGGCGCCTGCGCGTCGGCCGTGGCCGCGGCATTTGCCGGCGGCGCCGCACGTACGGTCGACGTCCACTCGCCCGGGGGGACGCAGCGGGTGGAGTGGACGGCCGAAACGATCTGGCTGACCGGCTGGGCCGAGATCGTCGGACGTGCTGAACAGTGGGCGCATGCCTGACATCAGCCATCCGGGCGAGCGGGCCGCGGCTTCGGGCGCCTCGCGGGGAAGGGACGCTGCGGAATCGGCCGGGCGATTCGACGACTACCGGCGCCGAATCGGTCTGATTCTCGGCCCGACACTCTTCCTGCTCTGCTACTTCTGGCCCGGACTCGACGTTCCGGCGGCGGCCCAGACACTCGGCGGCATCCTCGCACTGATGATCGTGTTCTGGGTGACCGAGGCCGTGCCCCTGCCGGTCACGGCGCTGCTTGGCCCGACGCTGGCCGTGCTGCTCGGCGTGACGTCGGCGCGCGGCGCCTTTGCGGCATTTGCGGACCCCATCATCTTCCTGTTCATCGGCAGCTTCATCCTGGCCGAATCGATGTTCGTCCACGGCCTGGCCCGGCGCATGGCCTACACGGCCATTGCTTCCCGGTGGGTGGGCACGAGCGCGCTGCGCCTGGGGCTGGCCTACAGCAGCGTCGCCTGCGTGCTCTCCATGTGGATGAGCAACACCGCCACCACGGCGATGTTGTTTCCGCTGGGCCTGGCCGTGCTGGCCGAACTGGGACGCGAACGCGGCAACGATCCCGCATTCCGGCAGTACGCGATTGCCATCATGCTGCTGACATCATTCGGGGCGTCGATTGGCGGCATGGGGACGCCGGTCGGAACGCCACCGAACCTCATCGGCATCGGGCTGCTGCGCGACCTCGCCGGGATCGAGATCTCGTTCACGTCGTGGATGCTGCTGGCCGTGCCCATCGTGGTGATCGTCATGGGGGCGCTGTTCGTCACGCTCCTGTACCCGCGCGCACGCCGGATTGCATTGAACCGCGATGCCGTCGACGTCGTGCGCCGGCACCTGCACGACCTGGGCGGCCTCACGCGGGGCGAACGCAATGTGATCATCGCCTTCGGCATCACGATCGTTCTCTGGATGGTGCCCGGCCTGCTGCAGGCTGCACTGGGCGCGGGTCACCCGTTCGTCGTGCGGCTGAATGCCACGGTGCCCGAAGCCATCGCGGCGTTGATTGGAGCGCTGCTGCTGTTCGTGCTCCCCCTCGGACGCGGGGAGCAGCGGTTCACGATGACGTGGGAGCAGGCCGCGCGCATCGACTGGGGCATCGTGCTGCTGTTTGGTGGCGGGCTCGCGATGGGGCAGTTGGCCGACAGCACCGGGCTGTCGAAAGGGCTGGGCGAATGGGTGGCGGCCAGCTACCCCGGGGCGGGCACTGTTGGGCTGACGCTCGTCTTTGCCGGCTTCGCCATCGTGCTGTCGGAAGCCGCGTCGAACACCGCGGCGGCCAACATCGTGGTCCCGATGGCCATTGCCGTGGCGCAGGCCGCCGG
Source organism: Acidobacteriota bacterium (assembly GCA_044507065.1). Lineage (GTDB taxonomy): Bacteria > Acidobacteriota > Vicinamibacteria > Vicinamibacterales > SCN-69-37 > SCN-69-37. The sequence continues at coordinate 34,640 of JBIQJY010000004.1, read as the reverse complement.
CGTGTCGCCCCTGGAGCCGGCGCTGGCCGCGACGCTTGCAGCCAGCATGGGCTTCATGATGCCCGTCTCGACCCCCCCCAACGCCATCGTCTACAGCAGCGGATACATTCCCATCGGCTCGATGATCCGGCACGGTGTGGTGCTCGACGTCATCGGGTACGTCGTGGTCGTCTGCGCGGTACTCGCCGGCAGCGCACTCCTGCGCTGACGCCAACCGCCCGTCAGCGCGGGTGGCAGAAGCCGACAACTCGAGTCATCGAGATCTGGCAGAAACTGCGACGTCCAGGCCGGCGTGCGGTCCCCGCGCGCGCCGCGCGAGCGACGCCGGCCAGCCCGGTTCTTGCAGGCGTTACCGGCGTGAAGCACCTGCTCCCGCACGATCGCCCGCGCGAGAAGCTCGTTCGCGCCGGCGTGGCGTCGCTCGGCGACAACGAACTGCTGGCGGTCCTCATCGGCCACGGCAGCGGCGGGACGTCGGCCATCGACAGCGCCGACGCCGTGCTGGCCCTGGCTGGCGGCGTGCACGGCCTGACGACGCTCCGCCGCGAACAACTCGAGCGGTTGGGCGGCATCGGGCCCGCGCAGGCCGGGCGCATCCTGGCGGCTGTCGAAATCGGGCGCCGTACGTTGACGACGCCGGAAGGGGAGCGGCCGCAGTTTCTCAGCGCCGCCGACCTCGGTGCATTCCTGGTGCCGCGATACGGCGCCTATCCGGTTGAGCGGTTCGGCGTGCTCCTGCTCGACACCCGGTATCGGTTGATGGCCGCGCGTCTGCTGTCGGTGGGCACGCTCGACAGCAGCCTGGCGCATCCGCGGGAAGTGCTCCGCGAGGCGCTGCTGGCGGCCGCGCCCGTGATTGTCGCGTTTCACAGCCATCCGTCCGGTGATCCCACCCCGAGTCGCGACGACGTGCAGTTGACGCGCCGACTGCAGTTGGCCGGGGAGATGATGGGGGTCCTGCTGATCGACCACCTCATCCTGACCCGGACGAGCTACGCGTCGATGCGCAGCCTGAAGCTGTTGTGAGACGCGGACGTGCAGGACGAGGCGGACGCTCAGCTGGTGACGAACGGCGCGCCGACGGTGGCGCCGCCGAGCGACGGGGCGGACTCGGGTGGCTGGATTCGTCCGAATCGGCCTTCGAGGTACGACGTGGCCACACGGATCGCAAGCCGCTCGGTCGTCGCATGAATCTTGATGCGGCGCCCATCGGCGCCCACGATCGGCCGCACGACGGTGCCCCCGATATCGACGACCGACATGCGCGCGACGAATCGCGGCTCGCCGGACGGCGAGGGATCGGGCTCGACGTCAATCACACATCGGCCGTTGGCCAGGGTTATCCGTTCGGTCGTCATACGCGGCTCGCTACACTCCATCCAAGAGACACTGTTGCCGACAGGCCCTCTTGCAAGGGCCATACCCGCAGGATCCCGGCCCGGCGGCAGGCGGCGACTCCGATTCCGGGCACGGCGCCGGCGTGACAGGTGGCGCACCTGCCAATCCTGTGTTTCGGCGTTCAGGATGCGGCCAGCAGGGGAGATACCGCTCGTGGTGGGCAGCGCAGGGTAGAATTGTGCGTTTCATGCCTTGCCTCTGGCCCGCACCATGCCCCGCTACTACCTGACGACGGCGATCGACTACGTCAACAGCCGGCCGCACCTCGGGCACGCGCTCGAGAAGATTGCCGCCGATGTCATCGCCCGGTACAAGCGGATGGCCGGGTTCGACGTCCGGTTCGTCATGGGCAACGACGAGCACTCCCAGAACGTGTACAGGCGCGCCCGCGAGCAGGGCCTCGACCCACTGGCCTATTGCGACCGGATGGAGCAGGAGTTTCGCGCGGTCTGGCGCCGGCTCGACATCTCGTTCGACGACTTCATCCGCACCACCGAGCCTCGCCACAAGGCCGCCGTCCAGGCCCTTGTCCAGCAGTCGTTCGATCGCGGGGACATCTACGAAGGCACCTACGAGGGGTGGTATTGCGTCTCGTGCGAGGCCTTCAAGCAGGAGAAGGACCTGGTCGACGGCGAGTGCGCGATCCATCGGCGGAAGCCGGACTGGATCCGCGAGCGCAACTACTTCTTCCGTCTCTCGGCCTATCGCGACCGCCTGCTCGCGCTCTACCGCGAGTCGCCCGGATTCGTCGCGCCCGAGGCCCGCCGCAACGAGATGCTGCGCGTGCTCGAGGGCGGCCTGGACGACATCTCGGTGAGCCGCGCCGGGCAGGCCTGGGGCATCCCGCTGCCGTTCGACGTCGACAGCGTGGTGTACGTCTGGTACGACGCGCTCATCAACTACGTTGCGGCCGTCGGCTACGGGGCCGATCCGGCGCTCTTCGACCGCTGGTGGCCGGCCGACCTGCACCTGATCGGCAAGGACATCACGCGCTTCCACTGCATCGTCTGGCCGGCCATGCTGATGAGCGCCGGCGTGGCATTGCCCCGGCAGGTCTTCGGGCACGGATTCGTCCTCACGCGGGGCGAGAAGATGAGCAAGTCGCTCGGGACCGTGCTCGACCCACTGGACGCGATCGAACGGGTCGGCCCCGATCCCCTGCGGCTCTACCTGACGAAGGAGATCGTCTTCGGTTCGGATGGCGAGTTCACCTGGGAACGCTTCGAAGAGCGCTACAACGCGGATCTCGCCAACAACCTCGGCAACCTCGTCAGCCGACTGACGTCGATGATCGAGCGCTACAGAGACGGCGCGCTCGAGGCCACGACGTGTGATGCGGCACTGGCCGATCAGGTTCCGCCTGCTGTCGGTCGATATGTCGAGGCGATGGATCAGCTGGCGCTCGACCGTGCCTGCCACGAGGCGTTCCGGATCATCGACGCCACCAACGGGTACATTGCCGCGCACGCGCCCTGGACGCTCGCGAAAGACCCGGACCCCGGGCCGCTCGACCGTGTCCTCTGGACGTCGGCCGAGGCGCTGCGGGTGGCCGCTGTGCTGCTGAGCCCCGTCATGCCGGGGTCGAGCCGCACGATTCTGGAACGACTGGGCGCGGGCACGCCCGAATCCAACGACTTGCGACTCGACCGCGACGTCGTGATGCGATCATCGGGCGACCGGCGCATCACGAAGGGCCCGGCACTCTGGCCGCGGCTCGATGCGGCCGCGGTGGCCGCGCCTGCTGCCATGACTACGAAGGAGACTGCTGTGAGCGAAGCCCCGAAAGACATTCCGGTCACGCCGACGCCGGCCGCACCCGCCGACGCGGCACCCGCCGCCGCGCCGGCCGACACCCGCCTGTCGATCGATGAGTTCATGAAGATCGATCTTCGCGTCGCGCAGATCCTGACGGCGGAGCGCGTACCGAACTCGAAGAAGCTGATGAAGCTGTCGGTCGATCTGGGGAGCGAGACGCGCACGATCGTCGCCGGCATCGCGGAAGCCTATGAGGCCGACGCGCTCGTTGGACGCCGCGTCGCCATCGTCGCCAACCTCAAGCCGGCAAAGTTGATGGGCATCGAGTCGAACGGCATGATTCTCGCGGCCAGTGCCGAGGGTGGCCGTCCGATCCTGATGGACTTCGAGCAGCCGCCGGCGCCGGGGACGCGCATCCGGTAGCCGCCCGCGGACCTCGAGGTCGTGCCCATGCTGATCGACACGCACTGCCACCTGGCGGATTCCGCCTTCGCGCCCGACCTGCCGCAGGTGGCCGAACGGGCGCGAGAGGCCGGCGTGCGATCGGCGCTCTGTATCCTGTCGGCCGACGAGCCCGACGAGGTCGCGCGCGCGGCGACAGTGTCGGCGGCCTGGTCCGAGGTGCGATTCGCCACGGGCATTCACCCGCATCGCGCCGGCGCATTTGCCGGCCGGCTGCCCGCGGCCGTCGAGGTCCTGCGCTCGGCCATGACGTCGTCGGACGCCGTAGCCGTTGGGGAGATCGGGCTCGACTACCACTACGACTACGCCCCGCGCGACGTGCAGCGCGAGGTGTTCGCCATCCAGCTCGAGGCTGCTGCGGCCGCCGGCCGCCCGGTCGTGATCCACACGCGCGAGGCCGAGGACGACACGATCAGCGTGCTTCGCGCGGTCGGCGCGGATGTCCGCGGGGTCGTCCACTGCTTCACGGGCACCATCGACCTGGCACGAAAGGCGCTCGACCTCGGGTTCTGTATCTCGATGTCGGGTATCCTGACCTTTCCCCGTTCGGTCGCGCTGCGCGAGGTGGCGGCGTTCGTGCCGGTCGACCGCCTGCTCGTGGAAACAGATGCCCCCTATCTGGCGCCTGTGCCCTACCGCGGCAAGCGCAACGAACCGGCCTGGGTGGCCGAGACGAGCCGCGCACTGGCGGCGCTGCGATCGCTGGATCGAGACGTGCTCGAGCGCCAACTGGCCGACAACCTGTCGACCCTCATTCCGGAGATGACCCATGTCCCCTCGCGTTGACACCCTGCCGAACCTATGGTCTGATGCCCGCAGGTTTTGTCAGCAGTGAGTTCTCAGGCGAGACCGTTTCCCGTGCAGCCGCCCGCGACGTCAGCCCCCAATCTCGCGCAGATTTTCGAACCCGTGAGGGAAGAACTCTCGCGCGTCGAGCGCGAGTTCGCAAAGCACCTCGAGTCGCGCGTCGAGTTGATCCCCGAGATGGGGAAGTACGTCCAGATGAGCGGCGGCAAGCGCGTACGCCCGGCCGTGCTGCTGCTCGCATCGCGGCTCTGTGGCTATTCGGGCGACCTCGCCGTGCTCAATGCGGCCGTGGTCGAGTTCATCCACACCGCCACGCTCGTCCACGACGACATCATCGACAGTGCCGAGACGCGACGCGGCCGGCTCACCGCCCACTCCCGGTGGGGCAGTGACATCACCGTCCTGCTGGGCGACTACCTCTACATCCGCTCCATGGCGATGGCGCTCTCGCAGGGCAGCCTCGAGGTCGTCCGCCTGTTGTGCGACTGCACCCTGCGGCTGATCGAAGGCGAGTTGTATCAGCTCACGAAGACCGGTGATACCACCATCACCGAGGCCGAACACTTCGAGATCATCCGCCACAAGACGGCGTATCTGTTCGCCGGCTGCGCCGAGATTGGCGGCATGCTGGGAACGTCGACGCCCGAGCAGCGGGCCGCACTGCGCGACTACGGCTTCGACCTCGGTCTGGCGTTCCAGATCGTCGACGACGTGCTCGACTACACGGCCGACGAGCTGGCGCTCGGCAAGCCGCTTGGCGGCGACCTGCGCGAAGGCAAGGTGACGCTGCCCATCATCCTGCTGCTCGAACGCGGCGGGCCGGAAGCGGTCGCTCTGGTCCAGGGCGTGGTGACCGGCGGGCAGGTGACCGTGGAACAGTGGCAGGCCATCAAGGACCTGCTCGCGCGGCACGGCGCGGTCGACACCGCCTTCCAGCGTGCGGTCGAACACGCCGACCGCGCCAAACAGCGTGTACTCGACGCCTTTCCCCCGTCGCCCGAACGCGACGGCCTGGTCTCCCTGGCCGACTACGTGGTTCACCGCGACCGGTAGCCGCTGGTCCGCGGATCGTTCGCGCCCCTGGTTCGCCCGGTATGGAGCCCGCCGCCCGCATCGCCCAGCTCCGTGAGCTCATCCAGCATCACGAGGACCTGTACTACCTCCACGAGGCGCCGGAGCTCTCCGACGCCGAGTTCGACGCACTCATGCACGAGCTGCGCGCACTCGAGGACGCACACCCCGAACTGATCGACCCGTCGTCGCCCACGCAACGTGTCGGCGGCCGGCCGGCCGAGGGGTTTCCGACCCGGCGGCACCTGGCGCCGTTGCTCAGCCTCGACAATGCGTACAGCGACGACGAGCTGCGGCAGTTCCACGAACGATTGTGCCGGGCCATCGGGCAGCCCGTGGACACGCCGCTCGACTATGTGGCCGAGCTCAAGATCGATGGCCTCAGCATCGCGCTGACATACGAAGACGGCCAGCTCGCCCGTGCCGTCACGCGCGGCGACGGCGTCGAAGGGGAGGACGTCACGCCCAACGCGCGCGTCATCCGTGCCATTCCCCTGCGACTGCGAACCGACCCGCCCGCCGGTGCCATCGAAGTCCGCGGCGAGGTCTACCTGCCGCGCCCCGCGTTCGCGCGCATGAACGTCGAACGCGAAGAAGCCGGCCTGCCTGTTTTCGCCAATCCGCGCAATGCGGCCTCCGGAGCGATCCGCACGCTCGACACCGCCGCCGTCGCGCGCCGTGGCCTGCGGGCGTTCTGCTACCAGGTGGTCACTCCGGCCGATGCGCCGCCGGTCGAACGGCGCCACCGGGATCAGCTCCGGCGTCTCGCATCGTGGGGATGTCCCGTGGAGCGGCACTGGCAGGTCTGCACGGGTATCGACGCGGTCATCGCCTTCTGCGCCACCTGGCGCGAGGCCCGACACGACCTGCCGTTCGACACCGACGGCGTGGTCGTGAAGCTCGACGACCTGGCGCTGCGCGCAACGGCAGGCGCGACGGCGAAGTTTCCGCGCTGGGCGACGGCGTTCAAGTTTCCGGCCGAGCAGGCGACCACGCGTCTCATCGCCATCAAGGTGAACGTGGGGCGTACCGGGGCGGTGACGCCGTATGCCGTGCTCGAACCGGTGCAGCTCGGCGGTACGGTCATCCAGATGGCGACGCTGCACAACGAGCAGGAGGTCAGACGACGCGACGTGCGCGATGGCGACCGGGTCGTGATCGAAAAGGGCGGCGACATCATTCCGAAAGTAATCCGGGCGGTTGTCGTCGAGGGCGAGCCGCGGTCCGAGCCCTGGCAGATGCCCACGCACTGCCCGTTCTGCAACAGCCTGCTGGTGCGGCCGGACGACGAGGTGATCTGGCGGTGCGAGAACGCGTCGTGCCCGGCGCGGATCCGCCGCAGCCTGCTGCACTTCGCGTCGCGCCGCGCGATGAATATCGAGGGTCTCGGCGAGGCGGTCGTCGACCAGCTCGTCACGTCGGGGCTCGTGACCACCTATGCGGACCTGTACCGGCTCGACGCGGATCGCGTGGCCGAACTGGACCGGATGGGAGCGGTGTCGGCCGCGAACCTCATCCGCGAGATCGACAAGAGCCGCACCGCCGAACTCTGGCGTGTGCTGCACGGCCTCGGCATTCGTCACGTGGGCGAGGGCGGAGCTCGAGCGCTGGCCAATGCCTTCGGATCGATCGAGGCGCTGCGGCGTGCGACCGTCGGCGAATTGCAGGCGGTGCCGGACATTGGAGCCGTCGTGGCGGAGTCGGTGCACACATTCCTCCACGAGCCGGCCAATGCCCGGTTGATCGATGCGCTGGCGGCCGCCGGCGTGCAGATGAGGGATGAGCGCCCCGACGGGCCGCGGCGTCGACAGCCGCTGGCCGGGCAGACGTTCGTGCTGACCGGCACACTGGAGCAGATGACCCGCGAGGCGGCCACCGAGGCCATCGTCGAGCTCGGAGGCAAGGTGTCCGGCTCGGTGAGCCGGAAGACCGCCTGGATCGTGATCGGGGCTGATCCGGGCAGCAAAGCGGAGAAGGCCCGCTCGCTCGGCGTGCCCGAACTCGATGAGGACGGCCTCCTGACACTTATAATGACTGCTCGGGCTCTAGAATGACGCGACCCACCGGTGCCCTTATCGGTCTTTCGGCAATTGCCAGTTTCCTGCTCGGACTGGTCGTGGCCGGAACGCGTCCGCCAACCGACTCGGCCACCACGCCCATCCCCACGCCACCCGGCCAGGTGCAGCCGCTCAGCATCACGATGGTGGCGCCGGTCGCAGCGAGCGGGACCGGCACCGGGCCCTCGATCGATTTCGCGGCGGTGGCCGAACGGCTCAATGCCGCTGTCGTCAACGTCGACACGGCGTCGCGGGGCGCGGAAGGCCGTCCGCGATTCTCGCGTCGATACTCGACCAACGACGCCGACGCGCCGCGGGAAGGATCGGGCAGCGGCTTCGTCATCGACCCCGACGGGTTCATCCTGACCAACCATCACGTCGTGGCCGGCGCCGATCGCGTGACGGTCACGCTCAGCGACGGACGGGCGTTTCGCGCGGACATCGTGGGCTCCGATCCCGCGATTGACGTGGCGCTGCTGCGCGTGCGCGCCGGGGTCGCACTGCCCGTTGCGCCGCTTGGCGACTCCGACACGCTGCGCGTCGGGGAATGGGTGTCGGCCATCGGCAATCCGCTGGGCGTCTATGCGCACTCGATGACGGTGGGTGTCGTGAGCTTCCTCGGCCGCAAGCTGTTCGACCAGACCCTCGACAACTACATCCAGACGGATGCCGCCATCAGCGTGGGCAACAGCGGCGGACCGCTGATCAATGCGCGCGGCGAGGTCGTCGGGATCACGACGGCCATCAGTTCGCAGGCCGCCAACATCGGATTCGCGGTGCCGATCTCGCAGGTCGTTGCCGTGCTGCCGCAGTTGCGCGAGCACGGCAGCGTCGCACGCGGATCGATCGGGGTCGGGTTGACCAACCTCACCGCACCGTTGCGCGAGGCGCTGGACCTCGAGCCGCACGCCGGCGCCCTGGTGCAGGACGTCGGCAAGGACGCACCCGCCGCGCGGGCCGGTTTGCGGCCGTACGACGTCGTGGTGGGCGTCAATGGGCAGGCGGTCCTGTCCGACGAAGCGCTCATCCGTTACGTCGCCGGCCAGCCCCCCGGGACGGCGGTGACCCTCCAGATCTGGCGTCCCGGCGGCACGCGGGACATTACCGTGAAGCTGGCGCCGCGTGCAGTGGCCGCCCGTCCAGGGACGCGCCAGCAGGCGGCTGGCAGCGATGTGCGCCGCGTGGCGAATGCGGCGGCTCCGCTCGGCCTGCGCGTGCGCGACCTGGACCCGGAAACCGTGGCCCGGCTGCGGCTGCCAGGCGGTATTACCGGCGTGCTGGTCACCGAAGTCGATCCGGCCGGTCCGTCGCGCCTCGCCGACCTGCGCATCAATCACGTCGTCATGGAAATCAACCGTCGCCGTGTCTCTTCGCTTGCCGACTACGGGGCCCTCGTCTCCGCCTTGTCGCCGGGTGACGCCGCCGCGCTGCTGGTCTTCGATCGGGCCAGCGGCCAGCGGATCATCTGCACGGTCATCGCGGACCCGACGCCATGAGCGCCCGTATCCTCGTCATCGATGACGAAGCCGCCATCCGCGAGACGATGCGGATGATTCTCGAATACGAAGGACACGACGTGGTGTTGGCCGGGTCGGGGCAGGAGGGCCTGCAGGCCGCGCAGGCTGAATCCCCGGACCTCGTGTTTCTCGACATCAAGATGCCTGGGATGGACGGGCTGGAGGTACTGACGAAACTGCGCGGCATCAGCGACACGCTGCCGGTCGTGATCGTCTCGGCGCATGGCACGGCGGCGACCGCGCTCGAGGCCGGGCGACTTGGCGCCTACCGGTTCATCGAGAAGCCGCTGTCGAAGGACTATGTGCTCGACGCGGTACGGGAAGGGCTGGAGCTCGCGTCGCTCCGCCACGAGAACCGCAGTTTGCGCTCGGCGCTCGAGACACGCCACCAGATGGTGGGCGAGAGTCCTGCCATCAGCCGCGTCCTCGACCAGGTGCGCCGCGCCGCGCCGAGCACCGCCACCGTCCTCATCCTCGGCCCGAGTGGTGTCGGCAAGGAGCTGGTGGCGCGGGCCATCCATCGTGACAGCCGCAGGGCGCGCGAGCGGTTCGTCCAGGTCAACTGCGCGGCCATCCCCGAGGATCTGATCGAATCCGAACTGTTCGGGCACGAGCGCGGAGCATTCACCGGCGCCACCGAGAAGCAGATTGGCAAGTTCGAGATGGCCGATCGGGGGACGATCTTCCTCGACGAAGTGGGCGACATGAGCCCGAAGACGCAGGCCAAGGTCCTGCGTGTGCTTCAGGAGGGCGAGGTCGAGCGGCTCGGATCGTCCCGCACCATCAAGGTCGACGTGCGCGTGATTGCCGCGACGAACAAGGACCTCGAGGATGAGATCGAACAGGGCCGGTTCCGCGAGGACCTCTACTTCCGCCTGAGCGTGATTCCCATTCACGTCCCGCCGCTGCGCGACCGGCTCGAAGACGTGCCGGCGATCGTGCAGCACATGGTGTCGCGCTTCAGCCGCGAACACAATCGACGGCCCGGCCGGTTCACGCCTGCCGCCCTCGAAGCCCTGCAGCAGGCACCCTGGCGCGGCAATATCCGCGAACTCGGCAACGTGGTCGAACGGCTGCTCATCATGACGGAAGGGGACACGATCGACGCCGACGACGTCCGGCGCGTGGTGCGTCCGACGCAGGGGGCACGATCGGCCGCGGCGGGCACGAGCGCCGCGAGCGATGCGCGCCCCTCGGCGATCATCGAGCCCGGCGCGCCGACAGCGCTGCGGGACTTCAAGGAATGGTCCGAGCGGGCGTTCCTCGTGGCCCGACTCCGCGAGCACGGCTGGAACATCTCGAAGACGGCCGAGGTCATCGACACGCCGCGGAGCAACCTGTACAAGAAGCTCGAGCAATACGACATCCGCCAGGAAACCGACGGGTGACCATCCCGTCGCGCGCGCGAGGCACGCAACCTGCTACCATTTGTGGTCCGTTGCAGTGGACCGGACGGCCGCCGTTCGACGCGCCCGCAAGGGCGGGTCGAAGGGAGGAAAGTCCGAACTCCAGAGGGCAGTGCGCCGGGTAATTCCCGGTCGGGGCAACTCGAAGGAAAGTGGCACAGAAAATATACCGCCCGCATTCGCGCTTCGGCGCGACGGCGGGTAAGGGTGAAATGGTGCGGTAAGAGCGCACCGCATTCTCCGTAAGGAGGATGGCAGGCAAAACCCCGCACGGAGCAAGACCAAATAGGGAGGCGCTCGAGGACGGCCCGTCCGAAGCCTCCGGGTAGGTTGCTCGAGCCCGCCAGCAATGCCGGGCCTAGAGGAATGGTCGTCACGCCGTCGTTCGCGCAAGTGGCCGGCGGTGGACAGAATTCGGCTTACACGTCCGCTGCAACGGACTTCGTTTCGACTGGGGAGCGACACCCTGATGCGCACACGAGCCGCCGCCATTGCATTGTTCTCGACAGCCACGCTTGTCGGGGCCGTCCTGGCTTCGACCCCGCTCGTGGCCGACCAGGCGCCGGGCGGATCGCCGGCGGTGGGACGACAGGGCGGCCCTGGAGGCCCGGGACGCGGCGGGTTCGGCGGGCGCGGTCGCGGCACCCAGATTCAACCCGGGGAGGAGTGCCCGCCCGGCACGACCGAGTCGCGTCCACGGTTCTGCTCGGCTCCGGAATTCCCGGCACCAAGCATCCTCGACTACCGCCCGCGAACGACGCTTGTCACCGAAGCGCACCTCGTGCCGCGCGCGAAGTTTCCCGTCATCGACAGCCACAACCACACCACCATCGACGCGGACAACATCGACGAGATGATCCGGCAGATGGACGAGCTGAACCTCCGCGTGCTCGTCAATCTCAGTGGCGGGTCGTCACCGGACCAGATCAAGCAGAAGGTCGATTTCATCCGCAGCACGCCGCACGCGGATCGTTTCCGTGTATTCGCCAACGTGGACTTCGACAACGCGGACGCACCGGGCTGGGCCGCAAGCGCCGTCGCGCGCCTCGAACAGTCGGTCGCCAACGGCGCCATCGGCCTGAAGATTTTCAAGAACCTGGGGCTGACCACGACAAAGTCCGACGGGTCGCGCCTGCACGTCGACGACCCGGTGCTGAAGCCGGTGTGGGAAGCCTGCGCCCGGCTGAACATCCCGGTCATCATCCATACGGCCGAACCGCAGGAGTTCTTCTCGCCGCTCGACTACCGGAACGAGCGCTGGCTCGAACTGGCGCTGTTCGCGAACCGGCGCAACTACGATCCGGAAGGGCCGTCGTGGGAGGACCTGATGGGCGAGCGGGATCGGATGTATGCCGCCAATCCGAACACCCGGTTCATCGGCGCGCACTTCGACTGGTATGGCAGCGACCTGGCGCGGGCGTCACGGCAGCTCGACCGATTGCCGAACCTCGTGCTCGAGGTCGGCGCCGTGCTCTATGAGTTCGGCCGGCAGCCGCGCGCCGCGCGTGAGTTCTTCATCAAGTACCAGGACCGGATCCTTTTCGGAAAGGATTCGTTCGCCGCGAGCGAGTTCCCGTACTACTGGCGCGTGTTCGAGACGGCCGATGAGTACTTCGACTACTACCGCGACTATCATGCGTTCTGGAAGCTCTACGGCATGGACCTGCCCGATGAGGTGCTGAAGAAGCTCTACTACGGCAACGCGCTGCGCGTGACGCCCGGACTGCCGCAGAGTGGGTGGCCTGAATAGGAGACGGCGTGGCGAAGTATCTGGTAACGGGGGGCGCGGGTTTCATCGGCTCCCATCTGGTGGCCGAACTGCTGCGGCGCGGCGAGTCCGTGCGTGTCGCTGACAACTTTTCGACGGGATTGCGCGAGAACGTGCCGGCCGGCGTCGACGTCATCGACGGTGACGTGGCGGACGAGGCGACGGCGGTGCGTGCCGTGGCCGGGTGCGACTACGTCCTGCACCAGGCGGCGGTGCCCTCGGTGCCACGCTCGATTGCCGAGCCGCTTGCCACGCATCGCGCCAACGTCGATGGCACGGTCAACGTGCTGGTTGCGGCGCGCGATGCGGGCGTCAAGCGCGTGGTCTTCGCGGGCTCGTCGTCGGTCTACGGCAACGCGGCGACGCTGCCGAAACGCGAAGACATGCGGCCGCATCCGATGACCCCCTACGCGCTGCAGAAGCTGGTGTCCGAGCAGTACTGCCAGATGTTCACGCAGCTCTACGGCCTCGAGACGGTAACTACGCGCTACTTCAACGTCTTCGGCCCGCGGCAGCAGCCAGGCTCACCGTACTCCGGCGTGATTTCGCTGTTCATCGAGGCCCTGGTGAACGGCCGGCGGCCGACCATCTACGGTGATGGCCGGCAGACGCGCGACTTCACCTACGTCGGCGACGTCGTCCGCGGCGTGCTGGCAGCGGCCACCGCCCCGGGCGTTGGCGGCGAGGTCATCAACGTTGCCGTCGGCGGTCGGATCTCGCTCCTGGAGCTCGTGCGCACGCTGAACGTGATTCTGGGGACCAATCTCGAGCCTGTCTTCGCTGAGGCTCGGGAAGGCGACGTACGGGATTCCCAGGCGGATATCGTGAAGGCCCGTCAACGGCTGGGGTTCGATCCGGAGGTCACGCTCGAAACCGGACTGCGCCACACGGTCGACTGGTTCAAGAGCGCCGCGGCAGCCGGCCGCTGACAAACGGCTCTCGGCGCCCCTCCCGGGGCGCCGAGCACTCTCCTCAGGCCCGCACAGGGCCGGCATCGGACCGGGCGCGATCGCGCACGCTGGCCGACAACTCCAGATTCTCGCCGACCTCGCAATTCGCCCCCAGCCACGCCGACAGGCGGTCCGGTGTGCCCAGGTCGGTCCATCCGGCCTGCGGGCCGATGGCCAGGCAACGCAGGTCGCGAGCGCGTGCCAGCACGTCATGCGACAGGTCCGCGGGCGGCAGGGCGAGGTAGAGGCGGTCGATGACGTCCTGGCACGTGTTCAGACCTGCGAAGGGCGCGGCCTCGAAGGCGGCTGTTGCGGCAGGGATATGGCGGCGGTGCAGGTCCAGGAGCGTCGAGACACGCGCCACCAGCACCATGGTGTTCCAGAGCGCCCCTGCCGCCATGAGGCGCGTGGCGAGTGGGCGGGCTGGTTTCTCGACGAAGAACGATACCCGCCCCAGGTCATCGCCTCCCGGCGATTGCAGGATCCAGCCGTAGTCCGTGCTGGGCGATGACGCCTCGACCCCAATCAGCACGACATCGTCCGACCGCGCCTCGACGTGCGCCACGGCCCGACGGACACCGGTGCGGAACCACTCCGGGCGTGCCACGCCGTGGTCGGACGGTGTCACGAAGACCATCGCCCCCGGGTCCTGCGACGCCACAATCGACAGGGCCAGCAGGACGCCGTTCGCGGTACCGCGATCGCCGGGCTGATAGACGCACGTCCCGACGTTCGATGCGCCGATCCGTTCCACGTACTGGCGATGCGACCGGTCGACCACTGTGACCAGGTGTGCCGGGTCGCCGAGCGGCGCGATGCGGTGAATGGTTTCCTCGAGCAGCGACCGCGCGCCGGACGGCGCCCAGAACTGCTTGGGAACGCTTCCGGTAACGCTCGCGAGCCGTCGCCCGCGTCCGGCTGCCAGCACGATGGACCAGAGCGGTGACATGCCCGCGGGGGCCTGCGAAATCACTGCCAGAGCGCCGGCGCGCCAGCGTCGGCAGAGCATCGATGACGCCTGCGGTCACCCGGAATTGTTCGGGTTGCGGCGGGATATTTTCGGCAATTCGTCGACCGGCGGGGTGCGGCACGTACCTGCCGGGCTCCTGTGGTTGCCGCTCGGCCCGGCCGACTGCGCAAAGGGGTAACCCGAGGCGTCGCAATCAGGCCTCGGGCGACTCGCGCTCGCGGTGGCGCGACCGCCGGAGTCGCCACAAGCACCCTGCACCCAACGACTTGACGACACAGAGCGGCGTGCGGTCCGTTGCGGTCCGCCGTTTGCCATGGACCGGCCGTGCGCAAATTCCCGATGGTTCAGGCCGAACCGGGCATCGTGCACGCCGCACGGGGCGACCGTGCTTCAACGAGTGGAGGTTCACATGGTGCGAAGAGTGATGGCAGCCGGTGCGTTCGCGCTGGCGATGATGGCGGTGTCGATCCCGCGGGTCGGCGCTGTCGAGGGGCAGGCGCAGCCGCAACCACAGAATCAGGCGCAGCAGCAAGCGACCCGCCCGGCGGCCGCCCAGGTCGACCTGAACAAGGCCACGGCTGCCGAACTCGAGCGGCTGCCCGGGATCGGCCCGGCCACGGCGGCGCGCATTCTCGAGTACCGCGACCGCAGCGGCGGGTTCAAGAAAATCGAGGACCTGATGAACGTTCAGGGCATCGGCGAGCGGCGGTTTCTCGACCTGCGCACCCAGATTACGGTGACGCCGATCAAGCCGGGCGAGTGATGCACGGGCGGTGGGCGAGTGAGTGGTCTGCTGATGCGGGCGTCGCCCTCATCGAGGTGGTCCTGGTAGCGGTGCTCGTGTTGTCCGTGGCGGCCCTGGCCATGCCACTCACCGCCCACGCGGCCGACGTGTCGCGTGTACACGCCGCGGCCGGCTTCCTGGCGGGTCGCGTGCGCGCCGCGCGCCTCCGTGCCGTCACGAGCAGCGCCGCTGTCGCGCTGGTGTTCGATCGAAGCGATGCCGGGTGGGCCTTCCGCCTCTGCAGTGACGGCAACGACAACGGACTGAGACGGGCCGACATCGCGGCGAACCGGGATCGCTGCGAGGAGGGGCCGTATAGCGTGTCGGACATGTTCGCCGGCGTAGAGCTTGCGCTCGCGCCGGGCGTGCCGGGAGTCGACGGCGAGACGGATGACGACGAGGGTGTCCGGTTCGGTCGGTCGGCGATGGCGAGTTGTTCGGCTGCCGGACACTGCTCGCCGGGCACGCTCTATCTGCGCTCCGGCCGAGGCCAGCAGTTCGCGGTACGCGTGGGCGGCGTGACTGGACGCACCCGGCTGCTCCAGTACGACGTCGGGTCGCGGCGCTGGGAACAGCGATGACGGCCTACCGGTTTCACGTCGGCCGCGACCTCGCCATTGTCCGCGATGACGAACAGGGAGTCGAAGTGGAAGGGCAGAGTCGACTGCCGCCGGGACGGATCGTGCGGCTGACCGGCGTGGCGGGAGCGGCCCGTGGGGGGCGCCTGGCGATCGTCACGGTCTGGCGCGTGATTCGCCTCGGACACAGCACCGGCCCGACCTATCGCGGATATTGCGAGTGGCTCCATGCGGCACGCGATGCGCCTGTGCGCCGCTGAATCGACCGGCGGGCGAACGATGCGTCCCGCGCGCGGCGCAGGACGGACGCGAGGAGGTGGGAATGCTCGTGGGGCAGAGTGCTGTCATGCAGGACCTTCGCTCCCAGGTCGCGCGGATCGCAAAGACGACGTTCACGGTGCTGATCGAGGGGGAGAGCGGGGTCGGCAAGGAACTGGTCGCGCGTGAACTTCACGCGCGCAGTCCGCGGGCGCGCGGGCCATTCGTCGCGGTCAACTGTGCGGCGCTGGTCGAAACCCTGCTCGAGGCCGAGCTGTTCGGCATCGAAGAGCGCACGGCGACCGGCGTGCGAGGGCGACGCGGAAAGTTCGAACAGGCCGATGGCGGCACCCTGTTCCTCGACGAGGTCGGCGACCTGTCGTTGACTGCCCAGGCCAAGTTGCTGCGGGTGCTTCAGGACATGGCCGTCGAGCGCGTCGGCAGCGGGGTATCGCAGGCGGTCGACACCCGAGTGATCGCCGCGACCAACCGCGGCCTGCAGGACCTGGTCGAACGCGGAGTATTTCGAGCCGACCTCTACTATCGGCTTGCCGGTGTCGATATTGTCGTGCCTCCGCTGCGCGCGCGTCGAAGCGACGTGCCTGGGCTCGCGGCGCATTTCCTGGCGCGCTACGGACGACTCGACACGCTCACACTTGCCGATGCGGCCACCGATGCGCTGGCGGCGTACGACTGGCCCGGAAACGTGCGACAACTGGGACGGGTCATCGAACGCGCCATTGCACTGACCCCGGGACGCGAGATTTCGTTACGCGACCTGCCCGACCAGATTCTCCGGATGCCCGCATCCGACCCGGCGTCGGGCACGAACGCCGATCTCACGCTTCGGGCCTGGAGCCGGCAGTACGTGCGGATCGTGCTCGACCGCTGTGCGGGCAACAAGCGGCGAGCCTGCGACGTGCTCGACATCAGTTACCACACGCTCAAGTCCTACCTCGACTTCGATGGCGAACCGGCGGCGGCAGCGGTTGGGGCCGAACCGGCGCGCGCCCGACGCTGTGGCTGAAAGGGTTCAACGACGCAGTCGGAAGGCCACCACATGGTCGCCGGTGCCCCATGCACCGCCGCCCCCGGCAGCAATCGCCACGTACTGCTCGCCGGTGGACAGTTCATAACTCACGGGTGTGGCCTTCCCGCTCACGGGCAAGTCGCCACGCCAGAGCTCGCGCCCCGTGTCGATATCGAACGCGTGCAGGGAACGGTCGAGCGCGGCGCCGATGAAGACGAGTCCGCCGGCGGTCACGATGGGGCCACCGAGATTGGGGGATCCCCAGTCCGGCAGGACGCTGGCCGCCATGTCGTCCGATACCAGTGTCGAGACCGAGCCGAGCGGCACGTTCCATTTCAGTTCGCCCGTAACGAGATCGACGGCGGCGAGCGTGCCGAAGGGGGGCGGCGTGCAGGGGAGTCGCGACGGGGCAAGAAGCACGCGTCGACGCATGACGTACGGCGTGCCGTTCATCATGTTGTATTCGTAGTCCTCGCCCATCCGCTGCTCTGCGGCGCGGGCACGTTCGCGATCGAACGCGTCGCGCGGGATCAACTGCACGGTCATGGCGAGGCGGTTCAACGGAATGATGACCAGCTGGCGGTTCGGATCGATGGCGACGCCGCCCCAGTGCGCGCCACCGATCGACGACGGAATGACGACGGTCCCCCGGGTGCTGGGCGGCGTGAAGATACCTTCGTTGCGCAGACCGTCGATGGCGGCGCGGCAGGCGCTCCGATCCGCCTCATCCACACCCCACACGTCGTCGATACCGAAATGGTGGGGCGTGAGCGGTGGCGTCGCGGTGGTGAAGGGCTGCGTGGGCGACGCGCGTTCGAGCGGCACGTCGCTTGGAGGCACGGGCCGTTCCTCGACGGGCAGGAGCGGCCGCCCGGTTTCCCTGTCGAGCACGAACAGCATGCCGGTCTTGGTGGCCTGGACGATGGCCGGAATGGCGACGCCCGCGCGGGAAACGGTGGCGAGTGCGGGCGGCGCGGCATTGTCGTAATCCCAGAGGTCGTGGTGGACCGTCTGAAATGACCAGACCACGCGTCCCGTTGCCGCATCGAGGGCCACGAGCGAGTTCGCGTAGCGGTTGTCGCCGAGGCGCAGCGCGCCGTAGTAGTCGGGCGCCGCGCTGCCCGTGGGCACGAACACGAGGTTACGCTGCGGATCGGCGACGAGCACCGACCACGCATTGGCCGCGCCGGTCTCGTGCGCCAGGGCGCCGCCCCACTCCGGGTACGCCGGATCATCGGGATCCTGTGGAATGGGATCCCAGGCCCACTTCAACGCGCCCGTCCGTGCGTCGAAGGCACGCACTTCGCCGCTTGGCAGGTCGGGTCGCGTGTTGTCACCAATGGATGATCCGACCACGATCGTGTCGTTCACCACGAGCGGTGGCGACGTCATCGAATAGGCGGCCGGTTCGAAGGGCGGGATCCGGAGGCCGACCGTGAGGTCAACCATGCCGTTCGTCCCGAATCCCGGGCAAGGTGTGCCATCGGTGGCGTCGATCGCGAACAGTTGCGCCTGCGCGGTGGCGACGACGATCCGGCGCCGGCAGGACGCACCGGACGGGGCGGTTTCGTCGAGCCAGGTCGAGACGCCGCGCGTGGCGAAGTCGCCGTACCGGACGTCACGCGCGATTTTCGGGTCGAAGATCCAGCGCTCCACCCCGGTCGCCGGGTCGAGCGCAATGACGCGGCCGAGGGGCGTCCCCACGTACATCACGCCATCGACGACGATGGGTGTGGCTTCGAACGAGCCGGGTTTGGCTGTGGCAAACGCCGGACCGGCCTCGCCGGTGCTGTAGCTCCAGGCGACCTCGAGCCGGTTGACGTTCTCGCGCGTGATCTGCCCGGCGGGGACGTAGCGCGTGCCGTGAACGTCTCTGCCATTGGCGGGCCAGTCGGCGCCCTGCGCGTACATGGTGCCGGCCATGGCCAGAAGGGCAACAATACGAAGCGATCGGCGTGTGGCTCTCAATTCGGTCTCCGCGTATCGACGACGGCCTGGCGGGGTGGCTGCCGTGCCTTGACCCCATTCCGGTCCGGATAGTACCGTTGTACGGTCATCGCGCCGCTGCACTGCATGGTGGTGACGCACATCCCGATGTCCCCCAGCCCGTCGACCACCCTGAAACAGACCGCACTCCACAGCCGACATGTCGCCGCTGGCGCGCGCATGGTGGATTACGGTGGCTGGAACATGCCCGTTCAGTATTCGTCCATCAGCGACGAGCACATGGCGGTGCGGACCCGCGCCGGCCTCTTCGACGTCAGCCACATGGGGGAGGTCGAGATCGCCGGCCCCGACGCGCTTGCGGCCGTGCAGCACCTTACGTCCAATGACGCGTCGCGGCTGAAGGTGGGCCAGATCCAGTACAGCGCCCTGACCACGCCCGAGGGGACGTTCGTCGACGACGTGCTGGTCTATTGCTGGGCTGACAGCCATTATCTGCTGGTGGTGAACGCGTCGAACGCGGTCAAGGCGGCACGCTGGATTACGGCGCGGACGTCGGAGCTTGGCGCTGACGCGGCCGTGGTCAACACGAGCAGTCGGTACGCGTTGATTGCCGTGCAGGGGCCTGCGTCGCTGGGGCTGCTGCAGGACCTGACGAATTTCGACCTTGCGCCACTGAAGTACTACTCGTTTGCCCCCGGCGAGGTGGCCGGAGCGCGTGCGACCGTATCGCGGACCGGCTATACGGGGGAGGACGGTTTCGAGATTTTCGTCCCTCCGGCGCAGGCCGGGCGGGTCTGGGATGCGCTCGTCGAAGCCGGGCGGTCCGTCGACATGCGGCTGTGCGGCCTGGGCGCGCGCGACACGCTCCGGCTCGAGCGGTGCATGCGGCTCTACGGCAACGAGATGGACGAGACGGTGACGGTGCTCGAGGCGGGCCTCGGGTGGATCGTCAACTGGGAGAAGCCGTCGTTTCTCGGCGCCGACGCGCTGCGCGCCCAGCGCGAGCAGGGCGTGACGCGCCGGATTGCCGCCTTTGAAATGATCGACCGCGCCATCGCGCGTCACGGTCATCCTGTCCTCTGCGACGGGAACCCCTGTGGCGTCGTTACGAGTGGCACTCAGACGCCCTTTCTGCAGAAGGCCGTTGGCCTGGCGATGCTGCCTGTTGGATTGACCACCGTCGGCCAGGAAATTGTCATCGACGTGCGTGGACGCACAGTCCGCGCGCGCGTCGTGGCCGAACCGTTTTACGACCGCAAGCGAGATGGCCGACCCGCCGCCTCCTGATGCGGGCCTGCCAGGAGAGTGAGCGATGTATCCGACCGATCTGAAGTACACCGCTGAGCACGAGTGGGTGCGGTTCGACGCGACCGGCGATGCGTCGGTGGGGATTACCGATTTCGCGCAGGCGCAGCTGGGCGACGTCGTGTACGTCGAACTGCCTGCCGTCGGCGCACAGCTGACGCGCGGCGCGACGTTCGGCTCGATCGAATCGGTCAAGGCCGTGTCCGAACTGTTCTCGCCGGTCACTGGAGAGGTCGTCGCCATCAACGACACGCTGGCGGCACATCCCGAACAGGTCAACCAGCAGCCCCACGCCGCCTGGATGATCCGCGTCAAGACCCAGGAAACCGGCGCCGACCTGCTCGACGCGGCCGCCTACACGGCCCTCGTCGGCTGACGCTCGGTCACAGGCGACTGCACCATCGTGTCCGAACAGTTTCACTCACGCCACATCGGGCCGGGCCCCGACGACATCGAACACATGCTGCGTGTGGTCGGCAAGGACGACCTCGACGCGCTGGTTGCCGCGATTGTGCCGGCCGACATCCGCCGTCGGGACGCACTGCAGTTGCCGGCGGCGGAGACCGAGTTCGCCTATGCCGAGCGGCTGCGCGCCATCGCGGGCCGCAATCGCATCTGCCGCAGCTATATCGGCCTCGGCTACTACGGCACCGTTACGCCGGCGGTCATCCAGCGCAACGTCTTCGAGAATCCGGGCTGGTACACGCCTTACACGCCCTACCAGGCCGAGATCGCCCAGGGGCGCCTGGAATCGCTCCTCAATTTCCAGACCATGGTGGCCGACCTCACCGGGATGGAAATTGCCAATGCGTCGCTCCTCGACGAAGCGACGGCGGCCGCCGAGGCCATTGGCCTGATGCTCCGCGTCGGACGCCCGACGGACCGCCCGAAGGTGTTCGTGGCCGATGCGATCTATCCGCAGGTTCGCGAGGTCATCCGCGCCCGAGCCGACCTGCTCGGCTTCGACATCATCGGCGGAGATCCGCTGACCGCCGAGCTTCCGCAGGGCCTTGCGGGCGCCTACGTGCAATCACCGGACGACCACGGCCGGCTGCTCGACATCCGCGCCATTGCCGCGCGCGTACACGCAGCCGGCGGACTGCTGGCTGTCGGCACCGACCTGCTGGCATTGACGCTGTCGTGCTCGCCGGGAGAAGCCGGAGCCGACGTGGTCGTGGGCAACAGCCAGCGGTTTGGCGTGCCGCTGGGCTACGGCGGGCCGCACGCCGCGTTCTTCGCCACGCGCGACGCGTTCGTGCGGCAGATGCCCGGGCGGCTCATCGGCGTCTCGGTCGACGACCGCAAGCGCCGCGCCTACCGCATGGCCATACAGACGCGCGAGCAGCACATTCGCCGCGAGAAGGCCACGTCGAACATCTGTACGGCACAGGCGCTGCTGGCCAATATCGCCGCCTTCTACGCGGTCTATCACGGGCCGTCCGGTCTGACGGCCATCGCCTCGCGCGTGCACGACCAGGCCGTGCGCCTCGCCAGCGCCGCCACAGCGGCAGGCTGGACCGAGACCAACGGCGTGTACTTCGATACGGTCCGGCTCGAAGCGGATCCGGCGCGCATCGAACGCGTCACGGCTGCGGCGGGTGCGGCTGGCATCAACTTCCGCTATCCCACGCCGACAACCGTCCAGATCTCGCTGGATGAGACGGTTTCGGAGGCGGACCTCCGCGACATCCTCGCCACGCTCACCGACGACGGCCCGGACGCGCTCGAGACACCAGGCGCACGCCGTGCCGTCCCGTCGCCGTTGCGGCGCGAGACGCCGTTCCTCACGCATCCGGTCTTCAACGCCCACCACTCCGAGACCGAGATGATGCGGTACATCCGCCACCTCGAGCGCAAGGACCTGGGCCTCGACACCGCGATGATTCCGCTCGGCTCGTGCACGATGAAGCTCAACGCGGCCTCCGAGATGATGCCCGTGAGCTGGCCCGCCTTCTCGCGCCTGCATCCGTTCGCGCCGGCCGAACAGGCCGAGGGCTACCGGCAGGTTTTCACGGAGCTCGAAGGTGCATTGGCCGCGGTGACGGGCCTGCCGGCCGTTTCACTGCAGCCGAACTCGGGGGCCCAGGGCGAACTGGCGGGCCTGCTGGTGATCCGGAAGTACCACGAGTCGCGCGGTGACGGCCAACGCGTGGTGGCGTTGATCCCGCAGTCCGCGCACGGCACCAATCCGGCGAGTGCCGCCCTGGCGGGCATGAGCGTCGTCATCGTGGCGTGTGATGCGCGGGGGAACATCGACGTCGACGACCTGCGCAGCAAGGCCGCGCAGCATGCCGATCGACTGGCGTGCCTCATGGTCACCTATCCGAGCACACACGGCGTGTTCGAAACCCGCATCCGCGAGATCTGCCGCGTGGTCCACGACCATGGCGGGCAGGTGTACATGGACGGCGCGAACATGAACGCGCAGGTCGGACTCACCAGCCCCGCCTCGATTGGCGCCGACGTGTGCCATTTGAACCTGCACAAGACGTTTGCGATCCCCCACGGCGGGGGAGGGCCGGGCATGGGGCCCATCGCGGCCGCCGCGCACCTGGCGCCGTTCCTGCCCGGCCACCCGCTGGTGGCCACGGGTGGAGACCGGGCGATTGCCCCGGTTGCGGCCGCACCGTGGGGCAGTGCGAGCATCCTGTTGATTTCGTACGGGTACATCCGGATGCTCGGCGCCGACGGCATGCGGCAGGCGACGACGATCGCCATGCTGAGCGCCAACTACCTCAAGGCGCGCCTCGAGCCGCTGTTCCCGGTGCTCTACACCGGCGAGGGAGGCATGGTCGCGCACGAACTGATCTTCGACCTGCGTCCGTTCAAGGCCCGCACCGGGATCGACGAACAGGACGTCGCCAAGCGTCTCATCGACTACGGATTTCACGCGCCCACCGTGTCCTTTCCCGTGCCCGGCACGCTGATGGTCGAGCCGACCGAGAGCGAGCCGCTCGAGGAGCTGGACCGGTTCTGCGAGGCGATGATTGCCATTCACGGGGAGATCGAGGACGTGGCCGCCGGCCGCCTGGACCGCACCGACAACCCGCTGAAGCAGGCGCCGCACACGGCCGAGGACGTCAGTGCGTCGGACTGGCCGCACGGCTACTCCCGGGAGCAGGCGGCCTATCCCGTCCCCGGGCTGCGCGTTCGCAAGTTCTGGCCGCCGGTCTCGCGCGTCGACAATCCCTACGGCGATCGCAACCTCGTCTGTTCGTGTCCGCCGATCGAGGCCTACGACGCCGACACCGTCCGGACGCCATGACCGACGCCAGCGGCACCCCGGCCGCCATCGACAGCCGCCGCTCGAGGGAGTAGGCTCTCCACGCCATGCGGATACTCGACACGGCGCAGATGCGCGAGGCCGACCGCCGCACGATCGAGGACATCGGCATTCCCGCCCGCGTGCTGATGGAAAATGCCGGACGGCAGGTCGCCGTCGCCATCGAGAGCACGTTCGAGGATGTGGCGCTCATGCGCGTGGCCGTGCTGTGCGGGCGGGGCAACAACGGCGGCGACGGCTTCGTGACCGCACGCGTGCTCTCCGAGCGCGGTGTCGACACCCGCGTGTACCTGCTGGGCTCCACCGCGGACGTGACGGGAGATGCGCGCGCGAACCTCGACGTCCTGCGCGCGCTGAACATCGACGTCGTCGAGGTGGCCGACGCGGCCACCTGGGAGCTGATTGCGAGCCGCGTGCTCGCCTCGGACATCGTGATCGACGCCCTGTTCGGCACCGGGTTCCGCGGGCCCGTGCGCGGCGTGGCGGAAACGATCATCGCCGACATCAACGCGAGCGGCCGGCCCGTCGTGTCGATTGACGTGCCGAGCGGCCTGTCGGCGGATCATCCCAACCTCGATGGCCCGGCGATCGAGGCCACGCTGACCGTGGCGCTGGGCGCGCCCAAGCTGCCGCTGGTGCTGCCGCCGGCCGAACACCTCGCCGGTCGCGTCGTCATCGCCGACATCGGCATCCCCAGCCGCATCGTGCAGGACGTGGAGGGCCCGTGGATCGACATGCTGACAAGGGGCTCAACCGCACGCCTGCTGGAGCCGCGGCGCGCCGATTCGCACAAGGGCTCGTACGGTCGCGTGCTCATCGTCGCCGGGTCGACCGGGCACACCGGCGCCGCGATCCTTGCTGCGCGCGCGGCGCTCCGCTCCGGAGCGGGGCTTGTCACCGTCGCGGCACCCAGGTCCCTCGTGCCAATCATCGCCGCCGGCGGCGCGGAGTTCATGACGCTGGGCCTGCCGGAAACGGACGGTCTCGTCGCGGCTGAGGCGTTGGATGACGTGCTGGCGTTTCGCGCGGATGTGATTGCCGCGGGCCCGGGACTTGGCGTGGGGCCGGCAGTCACCGCGTTCATGCACGGCCTCGTCACACGGTCGGGTGTGCCACTGGTGCTCGACGCCGACGCCCTCAACGCATTCGTCGACAGCTCGGAACTGCTGGCCGGACACGCCGACGTGCCGGTGATCATCACGCCGCACCCGGGCGAGATGGCGCGCCTGCTGGGCACCTCGATCGACCACGTGCAGGCCGATCGTCTTGGCGTCGCGCTCGACTTCGCGCGGGCGCACAACGTCCATGTCGTGCTCAAGGGCCATCGCACGATCGTCGCCGATCCAGCCGGGGCGGCAGGCGTGAACCTGACGGGCAACCCGGGGATGGCGACGGCGGGATCGGGAGACGTACTCACGGGCGTCATCGCGGGATGGTTCGCCCAGATGCAGGACGCACAGCAGGCCGCGCGCGCTTCTGTCTACATCCATGGGCTGGCAGGGGACCTGGCGGAGGCCGACCGCGGTCAGGCAGCGCTCGTTGCGGGAGACCTGATCGGGCACCTCGGCGACGCGGTGCAGGATTTGCTGGCTCCGGCCGCCGACCTGACGGACGAGACCCCATGATCGAGTACGTCACGCATGCCGAGGCCGACACCGAAGCGGCCGGCGCGGCGCTGGGCTCCGGTCTGAAAGTCGGCCAGGTGGTTCTGTTGTCCGGGCCGCTGGGGGCCGGCAAGACGGCGTTCGCCCGCGGGCTTGCGCGCGGCCTTGGCTGCGACCTGGAGGCCGTATCCAGCCCGACCTTCACCATCGTTCAGGAGTACGCGGGCCCCATTCCCCTGCAGCACGTCGATCTCTACCGGCTGCGCCCCGAAGAGGTCGACGACCTCGGACTCGACGATCTGCTCGAGCGCGCGGTGATGGCCGTGGAATGGCCCGAACGCTGGACCGATCCCCCGGCCGGCGCCATCGTCGTGACCATCGAACCGACGGGGGAGACCACGCGGCGGATCCGCGTCGAGCCCCGGCCGTAACGCGGCGGGGGAGGGTTCAGAAGACGCCCGGCACCACTCTCGACCGCACGGTCCGCGCGTAGGCGGCATAGCCCGGCAGTTCCTCGTGCAGCATGCGGTCCTCGCGCAGCGTGCGCCTCACGAATACGGCAAGGATCGGAAGCATCATGAGGCCGGCCCACCACGATCCCAGCGCCGGACCGCTGCCCAGCGCGAAGAGCAGCACGCCCAGGTACATCGGGTGTCGCACGATGGCGTAAGGCCCTGTCGTGATGACCTCATGGCCGCGCTCTTCCTGGATCCGCACCGCCGTCGACGCGTAGGGGTTCGACAACAGCGTCCAGCCGACAAACGCGAGACCTGCGGCGACCGCCGCAAAGCCGGCGCCCTGCACGGCCGGATGAACGGTACTCCACCCGAACCGCCCGACATCGAGCCCCGCCACGATGCAGAAGGCGAGGAAGAGGGGAATGGCAATGCGTCGGGTGGCCCTGTCGCGGTCGCTCGGCGGCTTCAGGCGCTCGGCCACCAGTCCGGGATGACGCCGCAGGGCCAGTGTGTAAATCGTGGCCGTCGAGAGCCAGTGCATCAGCACGTAGGCGGCAAAGGCCGGGACCTGCCAGCGGCCGGCGCTGACGAAGAGCGGAACGGCGATCAGGAGTGCCAGCGGAAAGCTTCGCACGAACATCATCGTGCCTCCTCCATGGCCGCGAGCACGGCGCCCAGTGCGTCGTCGAGTTGGGTCACAAGGGGCCGGGGGACCGAGGCGAGGGCCGCTTCGAGGCTTTTCAGGCGGACGCCCTCGACCTGTCGAACGATGCGTACGGCCTTTACCGTCGCGTGGACGAGCGTGCGGCGGGCGTCGGCCGGATCGTGCCGGCGCTCGATCAGGCCCCGCCGCGCGAGCTGGGTGACGAGGTGGCTGGTGGCGGCCTGCGATCGCCCGGACACCCCCTGCAGGTCGGAGATCGAGACGGGCCCGCCCTCGACCAGGGAAAAGAGCACCATGGCCTGCGGCACGGTGAGATCGAGCGCGGCCAGGGCGGGAAGGCCGCCCTGGATGCCGGAGAACAGCCGCTGGCGCAGCAGCGTCAGGCGGTCCCAGAGTCGGCGTGCGTCGGCAGCTATCGCATCCATGACTGGATACATCCAATCATGGATATATGTGGCGACGCAAGCGGGACGCCGAGGGGGACCAGCCCGGCGACGAGGGGCGCCAGCTACTCGACGCGGTAGTTCGGGGCTTCCTTGGTGATGATGACGTCGTGCACGTGGCCCTCGCGCATGCCCGCGGTGGTCACGCGCAGCAGTTTCGCCTGCTGCTGCAGCGTCGGGACATCGGCGCATCCGCAGTAGCCCATGCCCGCGCGCAGGCCGCCGACCAGTTGGTGGATCATGGCCGACACGCTGCCCTTGTGGGCGACGCGCCCCTCGATGCCCTCGGGCACCAGCTTGTCGCTGCCGTCCCCGCCGGCGTCGAGGTCGAACTCGTCCTGGAAGTAGCGATCGCGGCTGCCGCGCCGCATGGCGCCGAGCGACCCCATGCCCCGGTATTCCTTGAAGCTGCGGCCCTGATAGAGGATGAGCTCCCCGGGGCTCTCGTCGGTGCCGGCAAAGAGGCTGCCGATCATGATCGCGCCGGCCCCGACCGCCAGCGCCTTGCTGATGTCACCGGAATACCGGATGCCGCCATCGGCGATGATCGGCACGCCGGTGCCCTCGGCAGCGCGCGCGCACTCGGCAATGGCGGTAATCATCGGCACGCCAATACCGGCCACGACGCGCGTCGTGCAGATCGACCCTGCGCCGATGCCCACCTTCACGGCATCCACGCCGCGCTCGATGAGCGCGCGGGTGGCCGACGCGGTCGCCACGTTGCCCGCGACGAGATCCACATCCGGATGACGTTCGCGGACGCGCGCCACCATGTCGAGCACGCCCTGCGAGTGACCGTGCGCCGTGTCGAGCACGAGCACGTCCACGTGCGCGTTGACGAGCGCATCGGCCCGGTCGAGCGTGTCGCGCGTGACCCCGACGGCGGCGCCGACCCGCAGCCGCCCCAGTTCGTCCTTGCACGCGTTGGGGTACTTGATCAGCTTCTGGATGTCCTTGACGGTAATCAGCCCCTTCAGCCGGAACTCGGCGTCGACGACGAGGAGCTTTTCGACCTTGTGCCGGTGGAACATCTCGCGCGCCTGGTCGAGCGTCGTGCCGATGGGCACGGTGACCAGGTTCTCGCGCGTCATGATCTCGGACACGGACCGATCGATGCGCGTCTCGAACCGCAGGTCGCGGTTGGTCAGGATCCCGACGAGCCGGCCCTCCTTGCTGCCGTCCTCGGTGATCGGCACGCCGCTGATCCGGTATTTCTTCATCAGATCGAGCGCTTCGTAGATCCGGTGGCGCGGCGAGAGGGTGATCGGGTTGACGATCATCCCGCTCTCCGACCGCTTGACGCGGTCGACCTCGGAGGCCTGTTCCTCGATGCTGAGGTTCTTGTGGATGACGCCGATGCCGCCCTGCTGCGCCATGGCAATGGCCAGGCGGCTCTCGGTGACGGTGTCCATGGCCGCGCTGAGGATGGGCACGCTCAACCGGATGCGCCGGCTGAGGTTCGTGCTGACGTCGACCTGGCTCGGCAGCACCGCGGAGTGCTGCGGCACGAGAAGGATGTCGTCGAATGTCAGGGCTTCGGAGAGTCCGGCCTCGATCTGGGCCGCGGCGCCTAGTGGATCCGCCATCGTGTGGTCTTCAGTCCTCGTCGGTTACTGTCCGTGGCATTTCTTGAACTTCTTGCCGCTGCCGCACCAGCACGGATCGTTGCGGCCGATCTTCGGCTCGTCGCGGCGCACGGTCTTGACCGGGGCGTCGTCGCCGCCGGTGCGGGCCGGCCGCGGCGCGACCGCCGTGGCCGTCTGCGCGCCAGCGCTCGCGGAGCCGCCGCTCAGGGTCATCGGCGTCGAGGGACGGCGCGGCGGCGGGGGAGGGGCCGGGACGTCGCCCGACGGGCTCTCGCCCGAGACGATGGGACGCAGCCGCCACAGGTAGCGCACCATCTCATCGTCAATCCGGTCCTTCATGGCCTGGAAGAGCGTGAAGCTCTCCTTCTTGTACTCGACCAGCGGGTCACGCTGCCCGTACCCGCGCAGGCCGATGCCGTCCTTCAGATGGTCGAGGCTGTAGAGATGGTCCTTCCACTGGGCGTCGACAATCTGCAGCATGAAGTCGCGTTCGACGCGCCGCAGGATGGCCGGATCCGGGACGAGTTGTTCCTTTTCCTCGTACGCCTTCACCACCAGGCCATAGAGGGCATCAATCATTTCCTCGGGCGACAGGTCGCCGAGGTTCAGCGCGTTGATCGATTCGATCTCGAGGGCGAACAGGTCGGCCACGGCGCGCGTGAGGCCCTCGATGTTCCAGTCCTGCGGTTCCTGATCGCGCCCCGCGTGCGTCTCGACCAGGCCGGCAATCTGATCCTCGGCCAGCGTCATGACGTAGGCCCGCGTGTCGAGCACGGCCTCGGTGTCCTCGTCGTCGGTCACGCGGATGGTGCCCTCGAGGATCTGGCGGCGGAGCGTGTAGACGCTCTCGCGCTGCTTGTTCATGACGTCGTCGTACTCGAGGAGGTGTTTGCGGGTAGCGAAGTGCTGGGCTTCGACCTGCTTCTGCGCCCGCTCGATCGCCTTCGACACCATGCCGTGCTCGATCGGCACGCCGTCTTCCATGCCCAGCCGCTGCATCAGTCCCGAGATGCGCTCCGACCCGAAGATCCGCATCAGGTCGTCCTCGAGCGAGAGGTAGAAGCGCGACGACCCCGGGTCGCCCTGGCGCCCCGCGCGGCCCCGCAGCTGGTTGTCGATGCGGCGGGACTCGTGCCGCTCGGTCCCGATGATATGCAGCCCGCCGTTGTTGACGACCTCCTCATGGCCGATCGCCGTCTGGCGCTCGAACTCGTCGAGGATCTCCTGATACTGCGCCCGGGGGACGCGGTAGAAGGCGTCGAGGTGGTGGAAGTACACGAACTCGTCGTCGTCGACGAACCGCTCCTGGCCCTTGGGCAGCCGCTCGGCCAGCGACTCGTTGAGGCAGCGCTGCCGCGTCATGAACTCGGCGTTGCCGCCGAGCAGGATGTCGGTGCCGCGGCCGGCCATGTTGGTGGCGATCGTCACGGCCGACGGACGGCCGGCCTGCGCGACAATCTCGGCCTCCTGCGCGTGATACTTCGCGTTGAGCACCACGTGCTTGATGCCCTTGCGCTTCAGCGCGTTGCCGAGCTTCTCGGATTTCTCGATCGAGACGGTGCCGACCAGCGTCGGACGCCCCGCCGACTGCTTCGCCTCGATGTCGGCGATGATCGCGTCGAACTTTTCCTTCTCGGTGCGATAGACGCTGTCGGGTTCTTCCTTGCGCGCGAGCGGCCGGTTCGATGGCACCACGACCACGTCCAGCTTGTAGATCTTGCTGAACTCCGGCGCCTCGGTCTCGGCCGTGCCGGTCATGCCCGCGAGCTTGTCGTACTTGCGGAAATAGTTCTGGAAGGTGACGGTCGCGAGCGTCTGGTTCTCGCGCTCGATCTTGACCTTCTCCTTCGCCTCGACCGCCTGGTGCAGGCCGTCGCTCCAGCGTCGGCCCGGCATGAGCCGGCCGGTGAACTCGTCGACGATCACGACCTGGCCGTCCTTGATCATGTAATCGACGTCGAGGTGGAAGAGCGCGTGCGCGCGCAGCGCCTGGTGCACGTGGTGGAGCAGCGGCATGTTGACCGGGTCGTACATGCCGCTCGAGCCCGCCACGACGCGATGCGCCAGCAGGTGTTCGACCTTGGCCATCCCGCTCTCGGTCAACTGGACGGTCTTGTGCTTCTCGTCGACCAGGTAATCACCGGTCGACTCGAGCCGGTCGCGATCCTCGGCAGCCACGTGGCCGCGCGTGACTTCGCCGGCCTTCAGGCTCGGGATGATTCGATCGACCTCGTAGTAGAGATCGGTCGATTCCTCGGCCGGGCCGGAAATGATGAGCGGCGTGCGCGCTTCGTCGATCAGGATGCTGTCGACCTCGTCGACGATCGCGAAGCGGTGTCCCCGCTGCACGAACTGCGAGAGGTCGAACTTCATGTTGTCGCGGAGATAGTCGAACCCGAACTCGTTGTTCGTGCCGTAGGTGATGTCGGCCGCGTAGGCCGCCTGGCGCTCGGCGTCGACCAGCTCGTGCTGCACGACGCCGACCGTCATGCCGAGGAACCGGTAGACGCGGCCCATCCATTCCGAGTCGCGCCGGGCCAGGTAGTCGTTGACCGTCACGACGTGCACGCCGCGGCCCTCGAGCGCGTTCAGGTACGCGGGCAGCGTGGCAACCAGCGTCTTGCCCTCGCCGGTCTTCATCTCGGCGATCTTCCCGCTGTGCAGCACCATGCCGCCGATCAACTGGACGTCGAAGTGCCGCATGTTGAGCACGCGGCGTCCGGCCTCGCGCACAACGGCAAAGGCCTCGGGCAGGACATCGTCGAGCGACGCGCCCTGTGAGACCTTCTGGCGCAGCACGGGGGTCCGGCCGCGCAGTTCAGCATCCGACAGCGCGCGGATCGAAGACTCGAGCTCGTTGACCTGCGCCACGATGGGCCGGAGCCGTTTCAGCTCGCGATCGTTCTGCGTGCCGATGACTTTCGCGAGGAGCGTATTGATCATGCGAGGAACCCGCGGGAGCCGGCTGCGACAGGGCGACACGAAGGAGTCGCCGGCGCCATGGGGATTCCAACGATTTTAGGGAACGGCGCCGGAGAGGTCAACTTGAGCGCGCGTTGTCAACGTTCGAGAGGCGGGCCCGCGGCCCGGGTGTCACGGCCGGGCGAGCAGGCGCAGCGGGTTGATCGGGCTGCCGTTGACCAGGATCTCGTAGTGCAGGTGCGCTCCGGTCGCGCGTCCCGTCGACCCGACATAGCCGACGACGTCACCCCGGCGGATCTGCTGCCCCTCGCGCACGGCCAGGCGCGACATGTGGCCGAACCGGGTCGAGATGCTGAAGCCGTGCTCGATCAGCACCGAGTTGCCATAGTTGCCGTTATAGCCGGCCGTCGATACCGTGCCGTCGGCCGTGGCGCGCACCGGCGTGCCGCGATTGGCCGCGATGTCGAGGCCGGGGTGGAAGTCCGCACTCCCGTCGAACGGGTCCTTCCGGTTGCCGTAGCCTGACGACAGCCACCCGGCCAGCGGCCAGATGGACGGTGTGGCCCGCGCAAGCTGCTGCTGGCTCTCGACGCTGTTCTTGACCGACGCCAGCCCATTCTCGAGTGCGCCCAGCAGGCCCTTGAGGACGCCAATGGTCGTGTCGGGCGAGGTGGCGGGCAAAGCCGCCGCGACGGCTGACGCGCCGCCGGTCGACCGTGAGCGGATGACCGCCGGCAGGCGCTCGAGTGCTTCACGCTGCGCTGGCTCGAGCTCGGCCTGGGCGCCAAGCTGTGTCAGGGCCGACTGGAGCGAGGCAATCTGCTCGGCCAGTTCGCCGGTTGCCACCCGGTAGCTGTCGTTCTCGATCGTGAGGCTTTCGTTGGCCAGGCGGAGCGACTCGAGTTCGACCGGGTCCACGACGCTTGCACCCAGCCCGATGAGCAGGGGCACGAGCGTCACAGCGCCGGCTACCAGGACCGCCGTGCGGCGCGCCAGGCTGAGCCGGCGGACCGCTCCCGTATTTCGGTTGGCGATGAGAATTGTGTAACGGGGTGATCGCATCGGAATTGGTCGCCAATCCCCTCGGAATGACCGGCAGCGCCCGGCGGAAACCTAGGGAATGTAACACAGGTCGAAACGCCAGGCCCCCCGGGAATTACAATTCGGGCGAACCGTCGGCGAGCCTGAAGTGCAAGGCCTCTGCCAGGTGAACGGTCTCCACCAGGCCCGCCCCCTCCAAATCGGCAATTGTACGGGCCACCCGCAGCACCCGGCCAGCCGCCCGGGCGCTCAGGTGGAATTTCGTAACCGCCCGGCCGAAGAGGGCCTCGGCCTGGGCGCCGGCCGGTCGACAGTGCCGGTCGCGCTGCCGTCCGTCCAGACTGCCGTTCAGACGGCCCTGCCGGTCGAATTGTCGGTTCCGGGCCGCCACCACGCGGGCCCGGACCACGCGCGAGAGCTCCCCATCCCCTGACTTCCGCATTTCGTCCCAGGTAACCGCCGGCATGTCGAGCGCCAGGTCGAACCGGTCGCGGAGCGGCCCGGAGAGCCGGCGCTGGTAGCGCTCCATCGCCCCGGCCGGGCACGAGCACGGCCGCTGTCCTGTGCCGTGGTAGCCGCAGGGACAGGGATTCATGGCCGCCACGAGCATGACCTCCGCGGGAAATGTGGCTGACCGGTTGGCGCGCGCGATGTGGACGACGCCCTGCTCGAGCGGCTGCCGGAGCGTCTCGAGCACACGCCGGCTGAACTCGGGGAGTTCGTCGAGAAAGAGCACGCCGCGATGAGCCAGGCTGAGCTCGCCGGGCCGGGGCACCGCGCCGCCACCGACGAGCGCCACCTCCGAGGCCGTGTGGTGCGGCGCGCGAAACGGCCGCCGTCCCATCAGGCCCGCACCCGGCGGCAGGCAGCCGGCCACCGAATGGATGCTCGTGACCGTCAGCGCCTCGTCGAACTGCAGCGGAGGCAGCAGGCCGGGCAGCCTGCGCGCGAGCATGGTCTTGCCCGCGCCGGGCGGGCCGACCATCAGGAGGTGGTGGCCGCCCGCAGCCGCGATCTCGAGCGCGCGACGGCCGGTGGCCTGCCCGACGACGTCGGCCAGGTCGTCCGCCCCGTCGCCGTCGTCGACTTCGCGCGTGCCGGAGGCCGGCGCGACGCCGGCCAGGGGTGCCGGCGCGACAAACAGGCGCACGGCCTCGACGAGTGAGCGCACGGGCATGTGCTGCAACCCGCCGACCACCGACGCCTCGGCCACGTTCGCCGCCGGGTGCATCAGTTGCCGATTGGCGCGCCGCGTGCCGATCGCAATCGGCAGCAGTCCGCGCATCGGGGGCACGCCGCCGTCGAGCGACAGGCCGCCCACGACCGTCATCGGCAGGTCGTCACGGTGGGGCAGCACGCCCGATGCGGCCAGGACGCCAAGGGCGATCGGCAGGTCGAACGCCGCGCCCACCTTTCGAATGTCGGCGGGCGCAAGACTGACAGTGATGCGATCGCCGGGGAACGGGAACCCGCAGTTCCGGATGGCCGTGCGAACGCGATCGCGGCTTTCCCGCACGGTCGTGTCGGGCAGTCCCACCATGGTCAGCCCGGGCAGGCCTGGTGAGACGTCGACCTCGACCGACACGGGAACGGCTTCGACGCCGAGGACGGCGGCGGCACTCAGGCGCGCGAGCATACCGGTCGCGCAGCAAACCCGCGGCCACCCGCGTAGCCGCGCCATCGGGTCGCACGTGCCGGAGAGATCGCAGATACTGCCACTTCGCAGGTGGCGAACATTGCAGGATCTGCCATGTCGCATCGGCCGAGGCCGGAGCGTTCGGCCCGGAAGGCCTCGTTGGAATACGTGCACGCATGGAACAGAACACGACACAACCGGAACGCGTCGCGCTCGTTACGGGCGGCGGCGGAGGCGTGGGGCAGGGCATCTGTCTCGAACTGGCGAACGCGGGCTACCGCGTCGCCATCAACGACATCAACGCCGGATCGGCCGAGACCACGAGGCGGCTGGTCGAAGCCGCGGGCGCCGAGGCGATGATCGCGCCGGGCGACGTCAGCCGGCGCGATGATGTGCAGCAGATAGTCGATGCCGTCGTTGAGCGCTTCGGCAGTCTGACGCTCCTCGTCAACAACGCCGGGATCCAGGTCTGGAAGCCGCTCCTGGACCTCGACGACCGGGATTGGGACTCGGTCATTGCCGTCAACCTCAAGGGCTGCTTTCTGTGCACGCAGGCCGCCGGACGCGTCATGGCCGGACAGGGCCGCGGCCACATCGTGAACATCGGATCGGGGTCGAACCTCGTACCGTTCCCCGGCCTGGCCTCGTACACGGCCAGCAAGGGCGGCATTCAGATGTTCACGAAGGTCTCGGCTGTCGAACTGGGGCCGCTCGGCATCCGCGTGAACTGCATCGCCCCGGGCGCGATCGAGATCGAGCGAACGCGCCTCGAGCGCGCCGACTACGCCGGCACCTGGTCGCGCGTGACGCCGCTGCGACGCATCGGCACGCCGGCCGACGTGGGGCGCGCGGTACTCATGCTCGACGGCGACAACGCGGCATTTGTCACGGGTCAGACCGTGCTCGTCGACGGCGGGCTGTTCACGTCGCCGCCGTGGCC
>JBIQJY010000131.1:0-3838 GCA_044507065.1 Acidobacteriota bacterium | reverse complement strand
GACGGTGCTCGTCCCGGTCGTCGTCCGAGTGTCCCGCTGCGAACGGGCGAGCGCGTCTGCTGACACCGCGGGAACCTGCCGCTGCGTGACCGATGCCGACCCCCGGCGGGGTGAGAGGCGATGAGAGGGTTGCTTCCTTTTTGCCGCGATGCCATAATCGCGTGTTGCCGGACGCGGGGCGGTTAGCTCAGGGGTAGAGCACCGGCCTTACACGCCGGCTGTCGCAGGTTCGATCCCTGCACCGCCCACCAGCCTTCGCCTCGTCGAGGCTGCGGCTGGCAGGCCGCACGCCCGCAGGGGGCCGGCGTCAGGGCACGGGTCGACGATGTTCTTTGCGGGGTCGTAGTTCAGTTGGTTAGAACGCTGGCCTGTCACGCCAGAGGTCGCGAGTTCGAGTCTCGTCGGCCCCGCCACTCTCCTCAGTTCAAATCCACCAGCGTGTGAGGCCGCCGTCCGGCGGCGTCGCACGCGGCGCACTATAATCGCGGGCCAGAGCCCGCATGCTGTCGCTCATCATCCCGGTCTACCGCAACGAGGAAAACCTGCCGCGGCTGTTCGACGAACTCGAGCGGCTCGAAACGCGCATGGCCGGTCCCCTCGAAGTGGTCTTCGTCGTTGACGGCAGTCCCGACAGGTCGGCGGCCATCCTGCGCGACAAGCTCGCCGGCTGGCACCTGCGGACGCGCCTGGTGGAACTCTCGCGCAACTTCGGATCGTTTGCGGCGATTGGCGCCGGCCTGAACGAGGCGGCCGGCGACTGCTTTGCCGTGATTGCCGCCGATCTGCAGGAGCCGCCGGACCTCGTGCTCGCCTTCGAGCGCATCCTCGCTTCGGGCGAAGCCGACGTCGTTTTCGGCCACCGCGAAGGCCGCGGCGATCCGTGGCTCTCGCGCGTGATGTCGGAACTGTTCTGGACGCTCTACCGCCGCTTCGTCGTGCCCGACATGCCGAAGGGCGGCATCGACGTGTTCGGCTGCACGCGTCGCGTGCGCGACCACCTGATCCAGCTGCGTGAACTGAACACGAATCTGGTGGCGCTGCTGCTGTGGCTCGGGTTCCGCCGCCGGTTCGTCCCCTATCAGCGCCGGGCGCGGCTCGAGGGACGCAGCGCGTGGACGTTCGGCAGGAAGCTCCGCTACGCGCTCGACAGCGTCTTCAGCTTCACGGACCTGCCGATCCGCATCCTGCTCGGCATCGGGACGACGGCCGTGGTGCTGGCGGTCGTCTCGGGGGCGGCCGTCATCGTGCGCTGGTGGATGGGACTGGTGCCGGTTCTCGGCTACACCCCGCTGATGCTCGCCATCGTCGCCTTCGGCGGCGTGACCGCCCTGGGTCTCGGTATCGTGGGCCAGTATCAGTGGCTGTCGCTGCAGAACACGCGCAACCGGCCGCCGTTCGTCGTCATGGACGCGGCGGCCTTCGACGGCGCGGCGCGCGCCACTCAGGAGCCGGGTGCGCCGACGGCCGCCAGGAACTCGTCGTAGTTGCGAATGTAGTCGTCAGGGTCGTACGGATCGGAGGCCAGGACGAGCAGCAGCGCGTCGGGTGAATAGCGATACTGCACGGCCCAGACCATCGGCGGCACGTACAACCCCACGTTCGGCTCGCTGAGCGTCACCTCTTCCGACGTCTTGCCGTCGTCGACGACGACCGATACCGAGCCGCGCGCGGCAATCAGGTACTGATGGCAGCGCCGATGCGCGTGCTCGCCCCGCACGTCGCGCCCGGGCACGTCGAACACCATGAAGTAGCGCTGCGGGACAAATGGCAGATCGCGTCCGCACTCGGCCACCGTGAGGCTGCCGCGCAGGTCGTTGACGAGGTTCAGGCGAAACAGCTCGGCGCCGGCGACCGACAGCGGACCCGCGGCGGTGCCGGCATTCGATTTCGACACCGACCGGTCGGTCTGGGTCTTCGCGCCGACGTAGCCCACGATGCGCGCGGGATTGCCCGAGACGATCGCGCGCGGCGGCACGTTGTGCGTGACGACCGCGCCGGCGCCGACCAGGGCGAGCGAGCCGATGCGCAGCCCGGGCAGGATGACCGCCCCGGCGCCAATCGACGCACCGCGCTCGACGAACGTCATCTCGATCGGGCGGTCGTGCTGCCGACTGCGCGGGAAGCGGTCGTTCGAGAAACTCGCGTTCGGTCCCACGAAGACATCGTCGGCCAGCCGGAGGCCGTCCCACACCTGCACGCCGCACTTGATGGTCACGCGGTCGCCGATGACGACGTCGTTTTCGATGAAGACGTGGTCGCAGATGTTGCAGTCGGCGCCAATCACCGCTTCGGGCAGGACGTGGGCGAATGCCCAGATGCGTGTGCGCGCGCCGATGGCGGCCGATTCGCACAGGGCGCGGGGATGGACGAACGCCGCGTCGGAGTCGTTCGGGGAAGACATGGCCGATCATGCTATACGGAAACGACTTAGCGGTGCGTGTTATCCTTCGGTCCGCGTGATGGAAGGCGTGGGTTCAGGCCGGCGCGGTCGATTCTCGACGGTCGCGCCGGTGCTCCTGCTGGTCGCGGCGGGACTCGCACTGGCGGTGCGCGTCGT
This sequence comes from Acidobacteriota bacterium, assembly GCA_044507065.1. GTDB lineage: Bacteria > Acidobacteriota > Vicinamibacteria > Vicinamibacterales > SCN-69-37 > SCN-69-37. Next base: position 1,281 of record JBIQJY010000131.1, on the reverse strand, counting down.
GTCCATCGCCGAACCGCTCGGCATCGATCAGAGCCTGTGGGCGTCGGCCGTTCGCGGCATGTCGCGCGGCCAGCTCCTCTACACCGACGTCTGGGAACAGCGTCCCCCCGGCATCTATCTTTCGTACTGGATCGCCTTCAGCCTCTTCGGCTGGACGACCGCCGCTGTCGCGTGGCTGGATCTGGCGGCCTCGGCGTGTGCCGTGGTGCTGCTGTGGGCGATCGGGCGGCGGCTCGACAGTCCGCTCGCCGGCGCACTGGCCGCCGCACTCTACGCGGTGTTCACGATCCCGGCCGGGCTCTACGGCTACGGGGGACTGCTCGAACGCGCCGTCTGTGAAACGTTCATCATCGTGGCCGTGGCCGGCGGGGCGCTCTGCGCGACGTCGGTGCGCGGGCGCGACTCGTGGCTGCCGGCCGTGGGCGCGGGGCTCTGCTGCGGCGCCGCCGTGGTCTACAAGCCCAACGCGGGCCTCTACCTCCCGGCGATCCTCGCGTGGATCGTGTGCTATCGATTCGGCGCCCGGGAACGCCTGCGCGAGTCGTGGCGCCTGCTGCTCGCGTCGGCAGCTGCCGCGGCCGTGCCGTCGATCGCGATCGTGATCTGGCTCTGGCAGAACGCGACGATCGGCGATGCGCGAACGGCCGTCGTCGACTTCAATCGCTGGTACGTGGCGGCCGGTTTCGAGCCAGCGGCCTACGCGCTGGCATTCTCGAAGGCCGTGTTCCTGCGGATGAAGACCGATCCGATCTGGTTGGCGGGCACGGTCGCGTCGCTGGCGGCATTGTGGCGCCTGGTGAGCACGCGGGCGCTGCCGCCGCTCGGCGGCCTCGCGCTCTTCTGGGGCGCGGCCACGGTGGCCGTCATCGTCAGCAATGGCGCGCGGCTGTTCAATACGTATTTCATGCAGGCGTTCCCGCCGTTGTGCCTGATGGCGGCGTGGGCCTTCGTCGAGACGCGGCGCACGCCGGGTCGCGCCGCGGTGCTGTGGCGCTACGCGACGATCGCAGCCATGGCCGTCGTGCTCGTCCAGAATGGCTACGTGCGGCGCGTGATCGACTGGACGCGGGCCGACCTCGCGGTGCTCACGGGACGGATGGATCCGGTGGCGCATCTCGACCGCTTTGGCGGCTACGCCAACGGTCGCGGGTACTCCGCGAGGGCCAATCAGGAACTGGCCGACTACATACGGGCCCGCACCGCCCCCGACGATCGCATCTTCCTGTTCGGCGCCAATGGGGCGGGCGTGTATTTCCTCGCCGACCGGCTGAGCGCGCACCG
>JBIQJY010000130.1:1820-3842 GCA_044507065.1 Acidobacteriota bacterium | reverse complement strand
ACGCGTCGGCCGACGAAAGTCGGCGACAATATCGCCCGGCGCCCCCCTGTCACACCTGCCACCCTGACCGGCTTCAACCTGGTGCGTGGACATCGCGTCCAGAAACCAGGGAGTGACTCATGACCATAGGCGAGATGATCGGACAAGGATTCCACTACGCCCGCACCTGCAGGTCGCTCTGGCTGTTCGGGTTCTTCGTCGGCATCGCAAGCGGCGGCTCCAGCGGGAGCAACGGGGGCGCGGGCATCGCGAACGGCGGCAGTGACGACGGCACTGGCCTGACGGGCCTTCCCTTCGCCCTGTCGATCACCGACTTTCCGCCGATCGTCCTCGCAATCGTCGGCGTGCTCGTCGTCATGGCCCTGACCGCGATCCTTCTGCACTACATCAGCGAAGGTGCGCTCATCGAAGGCATCGTCCGGGCGCGTCATGGCGAACGCACGACGATGGGTGACGGCTTCCGTGCCGGCTGGAGGCACTGGGGTGTCCTGCTGCGCATCGCACTGCTGTACTTCGCCGCCGTCATCGGCAGCCTCGTGCTGCTGGCGGCACCGTGCGTGATCGCGGTGCGGGCGTTTGGCGCGATTGGCGGTGTGGCCCTTGGGATCCCGGCACTCGTCATCGCCGTGCCGTGGCTCATCACGCTCCACCTCGTGCAGGCGTTTGCCGCGCGTATCGCGGTGCTCGAGAACCGCCGCGCGCTCGACGCCATCCACAAGGCCCGCCTGTTCCTGCACGGCCGGATCCGGCACGGGCTGAAGCTCATCGTGGCGACGTTCGTCGGCACACTCGGGATGGCACTCCTCAGCATCGCGGTGATCCTGCCGGTTGTGCTGCTGCTCGTGCTGCTCGTCCGGGTGATGCACATCCTGCCCGTCGTCGTGCTCGGATGCCTGGTGCTGCTGCCGATTGGCTTCGTGCTGATTGCGATGCTCGGGACGTTCCGCTCGTCGATCTGGACGATCGGCTACGTGACCGAGGTGGAGGCGTGATCGCAGCCGCGTCACCACGGCACCCCGCGCGTGTCAGGTGGCCGCTGGCGACGCTCTTCGCGGCATTGCACTCGCGCCTCGGGGGCGATGCCGAGCGACTCCCGGAAGACGCGATTCTCCGCCTTGTCGAACAGGCGCGTGCCGGCGATGCCGGCGCGCGCCGCAAGGTGTACACGCAGCACGTCGACCAGGTGTTCCGCACCGTTCGCGGCCTGCTTCGCTCGGACGTCGAGGCCGAGGATGTCACGCAGGACACGATGCTGACCGTGTTGACGTCGCTCGCCCGGTACACACCGCGCGCCAACGCGCGGTTTTCGACCTGGGTGACGACCATCGCCATCAATACGATGCGCCGACGCTTTCGTCGCCGGCGCCCCGAACTCACCGCCACCGGCGATCTACCTGACAGGCCCGGCGACCTCGACGATCCCGCGGAGTCGCTCGATCGAACCGCGCAGCGGCGCGCGCTGCTCGTCGCACTCAGGGAACTCCCCGAGCGCGATCGCACGATCGTGAGCCTGCGCTACGGCGCCGACCTCAACGCCAGCGAGATTGGCGCCATCGTCGGCATCGAGGCGGCAGCGGTCCGCAAGATCCTCGAGCGCACACGCGCGCGTCTCGGCGCACGCATTACGGCACTTTCGAGCCCCGCTGGAGGCCCGCCATGACTGACGACGAACTCATCGAGACGTGGGGGACCCTCGAGCCCTCGGCGGAGGCTCGTCGGCGCATCGACGCCCGCGTGTCCGAGTGGCTCGACGCGCACGACACGTCGATCGCCGCCGAGTGGCTGGGGCTCGTACAGGTGTCGCCGGTCGGCGCCTTCGGCCTCGCGGCCGTGAGCGCGGTCGCCATCGTGCTCCTGACGCCGCTCGCCTGGGTGGCCGGCGCCCTTGCCGGCGCGCTCATGTGAATGCGCGCGCGCTCGTCACGTCGACGAGGCGGACGTAGTACAGTCGACGCGTGCAGCCGCGTTCTTCCGCGTCGTCGAGCCCGGAGGACGCGAGGAGCACGTCCGCCTCGTCCACCC
>JBIQJY010000130.1:0-1720 GCA_044507065.1 Acidobacteriota bacterium | reverse complement strand
TACGCGCCCGACAATCCCGGAAGGTGGCGCCGGTGGGCCACGCGCAGCGCCACGAGGTCCGGCTGATCGATGCGCAGCTCGCGCGCAATCCGGTGGATCTCCCCTTCCTCCGTCGTCGAGATCGCATCGTCGGTGGCCGCCACCGCGAACAGGCAGCGCATCAGCGCCAGCTTCTGGTCGTAGTCGGCCATCGCGGCAAACTCTCGCGCGATGAGGAAATTCGCCGTTCCGGCGAACAGTCGGTTGTTGGCCTGCGCCAGATGCACGACGACGACCGCCTGATCGGCGCCAAGCCCGCCATGCTCGGTGACGAGCGCTTCCATGACGCGCGTTTCCTCGGGCGAGACGTGTTCGTCGGCGTGCGCCACGCGCCCGAGCAGGTAGGCGAACGCGCCGAGATAACGCGCGCGGTCGGGCTCGAGGCCGTCGAGCGCCTCGAGCGTGTCGCGCAGCGGCTTGAGATCAGGGGTGTCGTCGGGCCGCTCCAGGCCCAGCCATGACCGAATGGATTTCAGGGGCATCCGACGAGTTTACGGCTTCGGAATCCGGATCGTGCTGATCATCGCGCTGCCGCTCGCCACGTAGACGAGCACGAGCGGGTGCAGCGACGCCGGCCCGATGCGCCAGACGCCGAACCAGATGTCCTCCTGCACGTGCCCGGCCCACAGTGCCATGGCCAGCAGGCCGACAATCGCAATGCTCGTCGGAATGGGCGTGCCCTCGAAGTAGGCGACCTTGCCCGTGTGCTCGTCGGTCAGCATCGAGGCGGTCACGTTGAACCGCGCCAGGCGGCTGACGCCGCAGACGACGAAGTAGACCAGGCACACCATGTCCCAGCCGCCGCGCAGGCCGAGCGTGTAGCCCAGGACGGCGGGCGCGACGCCAAAGGAAATCACGTCTGCGAGTGAGTCGAGGTCCGCGCCGAGCACGGACTGGCGCCGTGTGCTCAGTCTCGCGACGTAGCCGTCGAGTGCGTCGAACACGAGCGCGAGCGGCAGCAGCCAGATGGCAATCCACAGGCGGCGCGTGTCGCCGAAGGCCATGTAGTCGACGCACAGGAACAGGCAGATGGTGCCGCAGGTGGCGTTCCCGATCGTCAACGCATCGGCCGGCGTGTACGAGCGCAGCATCGACAGCGGCCGTTGCGACTTCTGCATGGGTTGTTGGAGCGGGCTACGGGAATCGAACCCGTCTGACTGGCTTGGGAAGCCAGGACATTACCACTATGCTAAGCCCGCGCTCGGGTGTGCCGCGACATGATATCGCGAGCGGGGCTATCTGGTCGATCCGACCAGATCCTCGGGCGTCGTCGCCGGCTGCAGCTGCCGCTCGAAGTGGTTCTGGGCGTCGACCGCGATCATCTGCGGCACGACAACCTCGTCGGTGAGACAGAAGGCCGCGATGATGATGCGGTCGCCCGGCGCGAAATGCCGCGCCGCCGCACCGTTGACCAGGATCTGCCCCGACCCGGCGGGCATGGGAATCGCGTAGGTCTCGATGCGGTCGCCGTTGTTGAGATTCCAGACGGCCACCTGCTCGCCCTCGACAATGCCGGTCATGTCCATGAGCGTCCGGTCGATGCCGATGCTGCCGATGTAATTGAGATCGGCGCCGGTGACAACCGCGTGGTGAATCTTGGATTTGCAGATGATTCTGAGCTTCATGGCACGTGAAATCTACCTTACCATGCCGCACCGGGCGGCCGCCGGTTGACCGGTCG
>JBIQJY010000129.1:0-3848 GCA_044507065.1 Acidobacteriota bacterium | reverse complement strand
CGCGCGCTCCTGCTCGAGCCAGCCCACGGCCTGGGCATCACGCGTCGGATCGAGCAGATCACGCGCGGCACGTTCGACGTCAAACCGGGCTCTCTGTTCCCCGCGCTGCATCGCCTGGAAGAGAAACGGTGGCTGGCCTCGCAGTGGGGCGAGTCGGAGAATCGTCGGCGCGCGAAGTACTACAGGTTGACCGCCGCAGGCCGACGCCAGGTCGATGCCGAACTTGCGAACTGGCAGCGGGTGGTCACAGCCATCGGCTGGGCCATCGACGCCACATCATAGGAGCCGGCCATGCGCTTCCTGCCGACGCTCCTGCGCAACTGGCTGCGTCGCGACGCCATCGAGCGCGATCTCGATGACGAACTGCAGGCGCACTTCGAATTGCTGGTCGATGAGTATCGCGCCGGCGGCATGGACGACGCCTCCGCACGACGGGCGGCGCGACTGGAAATCGGCGGAACGGCGCGCGTGAAGGACGCCGTTCGGAACTTGCGGCGCGGCGCGTGGCTCGATGCGTTCGCGCAGGACGTACGCCATGCGCTGCGTATGTTCCGCCGGAGCCCGGGTTTCGCCGCCACCGCTGTAATCTCCCTGGCCGTCGGTATCGCCGCCGCAACAGCCCTGTTCAGCATCGTCAACGCGGCTCTCCTGAATCCGTTCCCATACGCCGACAGTCATCGGCTCGTCAGGCTCGGCATGAGCGTTCAGGGCACGGCGCGTGGGGTGACGGTCAACGCGCGCCAGTTGAGCGACCTTCAGCACAGCGACGTGTTCGATGGCATCTTCGCCTTGAATACCTGGGAGATGACGCTGACCGGACAGGACTTCCCGGAGGTCGTGCACACCCAGTACTATTCGGCGAACGGGTTGAGCGTCCTCGGCGTTGCGCCCCTCATCGGCCGCATCTTCAACGAGGCGGACGGGCCGGCAGGCGAGTTATCCCGGCGCGTCGTCGTGCTCACGCATCGATTCTGGCAGCGACATTTCGGCGGACGCGCTGAGGCGGTGGGGCAGAGCATCTACCTGAACCGCGACCCGTACGTCGTGGTGGGCGTGTTGCCACGTCAGTACTTTGTCAGTGGTCCGGAGATTCTCGTTCCGCTCGACCTGACGTTCGATACGAACGCCACATGGGCCGTGCAGGCACGTCTCAAACGCAATGTCGCGCCGCACACGGCCGAGCAGCAGCTTCGGCCGCTCTTCGAACAGTTCGCGCGCGAAGCCCCGCAACGCTTTCCGAATGGCGCGCGTCCCCTCGTGCGAAGCCTCGTAGAAGCACAACGCGCGGCTGGCTTCGTGCCGACGCTGCTGCTGATCTTCGCGGCGTCGATGCTCCTGCTCTTGATCGCCTGCGCGAACGTGTCCATCCTGCTGCTGGCTCGCGGGACCGCGCGGGCGTATGAGTTCGTCGTGCGCGCCGCCCTCGGCGCCAGTCGTGCGCGATTGATGCGACAGCTTCTCGTCGAATCGCTGCTCCTGGCAGTCAGCGGCGCCGCACTCGGCCTTGCCGCGGGCTACTGGGGCCTGCCGGCCGTGCTCGCGCTGGTTCCCCCGAATTCGGTTCCGGTCGGGAACCTCCCGGCCGCGCCCGTCAATGTCCCGGTGATGCTCTTCAGTGCGGGCCTGGCGATGGCGTCGGCTGTCGTCTCCGGACTGTCACCGGCCCTGTCCTTCTCGCGTCCACGTCAGACGACCACGGCTCGGACGACCGTCGGCGTCCAGGGGCGGCGGGCGCATCATGTCCTGCTCGCTGCGCAGATCGCGGTGACGGTGCTGCTCCTCGTGGGTGCTGGTGCGGCCGTCCGGGTGCTCGTGGGTCTCTACCAGACATCGCTTGGCTACGATCCGCACCAGGTCGTCGTCGCGACGATCAACCTGCCGGACAACACCTACACGGAATGGGCGGGCCGCGCCGCGTTCTACGAGCGCCTGCGCGATCGCATGACGGAGGTGCCGCAGGTCGAGTCGGTCGGGCTCGCCACCTACGGCGGGATACCGCCGCGATCGGGCGAACGGTCAGTGGTCGAAGTTCCCGGAAGGGAGACGTCCGCAGTCGAAGCGCCGGTCGTTCAGCGGATCAGCGCCGGCTACTTCAGGACGATGAGGGTGCCGATTGTCGAGGGACGTGTCTGGTCGGATACCGAGAGCGGTGGCACGCCTCACGTCGCCGTCGTCAACGAGACCATGGCTCGTGCGCGCTGGCCCGGCGAGTCGGCCATCGGACGGCGCGTGCTCATGCCCGACTACATCAAGCCGCCCAACCCGTACCGGCTGGCGGCGCCCGGCAGCGACGGCTGGTTCGAGATCATCGGGATTGCGGGCGACACGCCCAACGTCGGCCTCGACGAGCCGCCGGCGTCGTCGATCTACGTGCCCTACACGCTCATGCTGAGCGATTCGCTGAATCTGATCCTGCGGACGAATCGTGCCCCACTGGCGCTGGCTGGTTCGATCCGCGAAGCGGTGCGTTCGGTCGATCCCCATCAACCCGTGAGCATCTATACGGCCGAGCGCGCGCTGGCGAACGCCGGCTGGGCCCGCGAGCGGTTCGTGACGATGCTCTTGCTCGGCTTCGCGGTGTTCGCGCTGCTGCTTGCCGTGGTCGGGCTCTACAGCGTGGTGTCGTACGCGGTGTCGTGCCGGGTCCGGGAGTTCGGCATCCGCATGGCGCTCGGCGCCGGTCGTGGACGCATCGTCCGCGCGGCCGTGCGCCCGGCCGTCGTGGCCATCGCCGTCGGCCTTGTCGTCGGCCTCGCCTCGAGCGTTGGACTCGACACGGTTGTCGCGCGGTGGTCGGTCGGGAGCCTGAGCGATCCGATCGTGCTCGTCGTTGTCGGCCTGGTGCTGTTCGTCGTGGCGACGATCTCCGCCGCGATTCCAGCGAACCGCGCCGCCGCGATCCAGCCGTCGGACGCGCTGCGAGCTGACTGACGGAGAGCGGCGGCGTGGCGGCTATTCGACGATGCGGAAGATCGCGAGCCGCTCGTCGCCGACTTTCAGTGTCTTGAGCAGCGATGCCTTGAACGCGCGCGTCTCCTTGCTGCGGAGCAGGCGCCAGCCCTTGCCCGTTGGGAGATGGTTGCCGCGCTTCACGATCGTGTCCTTTATCTTCACCGTTTTCGCCATTGGGGAGCTGTCCTTTGCGATCTCTGGTACCAGCGAGGCGCGCGTCGGACGCGGCCTCCTGGGTGCCGGGTTTCTCCTGTTGATTCGGCACGGCAACCGGGAGCTTGAAGGGGACGTCAGGGCCACGGCGGGTTCCGGAAGCGTGTCGCGCGATGCGGGCCGAGTTTGCCGCAGCGCGTCCGAGGGTCACGGCGGGCCGAGGGCGCGCGAGCGTGCGGCCGAGGCCAGCAGCGGGCGACATGCTTCTGGAACCCGTTCCAGCGCGGGACGAAATGGAAGTACGGTGGTGCCGGAGGTCGGAATCGAACCGACACTACCCGTTAAGGTAACGAGATTTTGAGTCTCGCGCGTCTGCCAGTTTCGCCACTCCGGCACGGAAGGGACGGCAGATGAACCGAGGTCGAAGTATAACAGCGCCGCGCCCGCCTCACGACGGGCGCGGCATGCGAATCCGCGGCGCGTCAGTGCTTGACCTGATCGACGATGGCCGCGCCGCCGCCACCGATGGCGGCGCCGATGAGGGCACCCTTCCGTCCGCCGATGAGCGCGCCAATCCCCGCGCCGGCGCCTGATGTGCCGCCGATGATCAGCAGTCGCTTCTTCAGCGACGGTTCACGGTCGACCTGGCGCGCGCGTGGGGCCGTCGCCGCGCGCACGACAGGCGCCGGCTGCGCTACGGGCTGCGGCGCGTACATCACCGCCGGCGTCGGTGCCGGAGCGGT
>JBIQJY010000003.1:92730-112699 GCA_044507065.1 Acidobacteriota bacterium | reverse complement strand
ACGCACCCATGCATCGCACCCAACGCACCAACCGCACCTTTGGCGCACCTGACGTACTTACCTACCGCACCCACCGCACCCAACGAACCTAGCGCACCTATCACTTAACTCATGCCCACGGTCCTCGTCATCGGCACGCTCGACACGAAAGGCCCCGAGATCGGGTACCTGCGCGATCGCATTCGTGCGCTGGGTGTCGACGTCCTGGTGGCCGACTCCGGGATTCTCGGCGAGCCGCTCGACATCGTGCCCGACTTCACGCGCAGCGAGATTGCCGTGCTGGCCGGCACGACCATCGATGCGCTGCAGAACGCGGGCAGCCGGGGCAAGGCGGTCCACGGCATGCTGGCCGGGCTGCGGACGCTGGCGCAGAGGCTGTTTGCCGAGGGCCGGCTGCACGGGGTGGTGACGCTCGGCGGCGCCGAGGGCGCCGTGCTCGGCGCCAGCGCGATGATGGGGCTGCCGCTCGGCGTCCCGAAGGTGATCGTCACGCCCATCGCGTCCGGTCACCGGAAGTTCGGACCGCTCGTCGGCACCAAGGACGTCATGGTCGTGCACTCGGTCATCGACATCCTCGGCCTCAATCCGATCAGCACCACGGTATTCGACAACGTCGCCGCCGCGCTCGCCGGCATGGCGCAGCACGGCCATCCGCTGACGATCACGCAGAATCAGCGGCGCGTGGCCATCACGATGCTGGGCCAGACGACGAAGGGCGTCATGGCGGTGCGCGACGCGCTGCTGCGGCACGACATCGAGTCGGTGATCTTCCACGCCAATGGTGTCGGCGGACAGGCGATGGAGGAACTGGCGGCCGAAGGCATGTTCGAGGGCGTCATCGACTACACGACCAACGAACTGGCCGGCGAGATCCAGCACGGCTTCCACGACGCCGGCCCCGATCGCCTGCGCCGCATCGGGCGACTCGGCCTGCCGCAGGTGGTCGTGCCCGGCGGCATCGACTTCGCAACCCACGGCCGGCCGGATGCCATTCCTCCAGCCGTCCAGGGACGACCGGAGTACTTCCACAATCCGGAGTTCACGCTCGTCCGCACGTCAGCGGAAGAGATGGAAGAACTCGGACGGCGCTTCGCCACGCGCCTCAACGAGGCGACCGGGCCGGTGGCCGTGATCGTGCCAACCCGGGGACTGTCCATTCCGTCTCACCCCGGTGGGCTGTTCTGGAACCCGGAGGCCGACGCCGGATTCCTGCGGGAACTGCAGGCGCACATCCGCCCGGATATTCCCGTGACGCTGCACGACAGTCACATCAACGCACCCGAACTGGCAGAGGCCGTGGTCGACCGATTCATCGCGCTTCTTGCGGACAACAAAGGACAGAGAACATGAGCGTGCCCATTCCCGTCACCCTTCGGTCCAACAACATGGCCGACCTCGCCTACCCCGACATCCAGGCGTACCTCGAGGTCTGCGACCTCGTGCTCGTGCCCATGGCCAGCACCGAGCAGCACGGTCCCCACCTGCCGCTGTCGACCGACACGGTGACGGCCATCCAGGTGGCGTCACGTGTGGCGAAAATCAACAACATGCTGCACACGCCGGCCATCTGGACGGGGTACTCGCCGCAGCACATGGCCGGACCGGGCGAGGGGCGCGGCACGATCACGGTGCGGTCGTCGACACTCCAGGCGCTGATGTACGACGTGGCGCGCAGCCTCATCCATCACGGCTTCAACAAGATCGTCTTCATCAACGGCCACGGCTCGAACATCAAGGTCGTCGACCCCGTCCTCCGCAAGATCCGCTACGACACGGGCGCCATGGTCGGCTTCTGCAACCCGTTCATGGAGCGCTACGTCGGCCTGCTGCAGGGCCTGATGGAGAATCCGGCGGACGAGACGCCCGGCTGGCACGCCAGCGAACTCGAGACGTCGCAGATGCTCGCCAATGACGAGAGCCTCGTCCGAATGGACCGCGCGGTGAAGACGCACACACAGATTCCACAGTGGCTGCCGTCGAAGTTCGGCAAGAAGGACGGCGCGCCGGACATCCAGTTCGAAGGCTACAGCTACTTCAATTTCCCGATGGATCACCACGAGTTCACCGACTCGGGCGTCATCGGCAACCCCGAGCGCGCCACCAAGGAGAAGGGCGAGGAGGCCTTCCGCCGCTACTCCGATCACGTGGCGCGCGCCGTGGGGGAACTGCTGAGCGTGAAGGTGCAGGTGCATTCGCGCGAGTTCCGGGATCGGGTCTAGGGAACGTATCGAGATGAGCCAGTTTCCATCCGCCGATCGCGTCAGCGGCAGCTCGTACCTGCGCGGCCACATCCATCGCGAACTGGCGGCCGTTGTCGGCAGCGAGCACGTCAGTGATGATCCGGCGCTGCTTCAGTCGCACGCGCACGACTGGTCGTGGATGTCGAAGTTCCTGCTCTACAGGAACCTGCCGTTGCCGGCGGCCGACATCGCGGTCCGGCCGGGGAGCACGGAGGAGGTGCGCGAGATCGTGCGCATTGCCTCGACGTGGAAGGTGCCGCTCGTGCCCCGCGGCGGCGGCACCGGCACGCAGGGCGGCACGCTGGCCCTTTACGGCGGCATTTCCGTCGACCTGTCGCGCATGAGGCGCATCGTCGACATCGACGAGGAGTCGCTCGTCGCGACGGTCGAGGCCGGCATCGACGGGCCGACGCTCGAGGCGGAACTGAATGCGCGCAACCTGACCCTGGCGCACTACCCGGGGTCGTACGAGATGGGCGCGTCGGTCGGTGGTTTCCTGGCCGCGCGCGGATCCGGCGTGGTCAGCACCAAGTATGGGAAGGCCGAGAACCAGGTGCTGCAGATTCAGGCCGTCGTCGCGCCCGGCCGCGTCGTCGAGACGCTGCGGGTGCCGAGCCATGCCTCGGGGAGCGACCTGCTCCAGACGTTCGTCGGGTCGGAAGGCACGCTCGGCATCATCACGCAGGCCGCGATGCGGATCGACCCGCTGCCCGAGACGCGCCAGTTCCTGTCCTTCAGCTTCCCGGACATCTTCGCCGGCATGGAGGCCGGGCGCCTGGTCATGATCAACCGGCTGCGGCCGTCGGTGATCCGCCTGTACGACGAGGGCGACTCGAAGAAGCTGGCCGAGTGGGTCGGCACGCCGTTCATCGGCACGCTCATGGTCGTGATGGTCGACGGGACGAAGGAGCTGACCGACTACGAAGCGCGCGCCATCACCTCGCTCTGCGAACGCGCCGGCGGCCGATCGCTCGGGCCCAACGCCGGACAGATCTGGTGGGATGGCAAGTACGAACCTTACAAGAAGGGGAAACTGCCGCAGCCCCCGCTCGTCTATGGAACGACCGACACGGTGGCGCGCTTCAGCGACATTCCGCGGATCTACCGCGCGCGCAAGCAGGCGGTGGAGGAGACGTTCAAGGCGTACGGCGCCCGCTACACCTGCCACCTGTCGCACTGGTACGACTGGGGCTCGATGCTCTACGACCGCTTCTACATCGACCGCGCGCCAGACGATCCGGGCGAGGCGCTCGATCTGCACGACCGGTTGTGGAACGTGTGTACCGAGGTGGGCCTGGCCAACGGCGGCGTGGTCAACGAGCACCACGGTGTGGGATTGAAGCTCGGCCGCTTCATGCACAAACAGTACGGCCCCGACGGATGGGCGCTGGTGCAGGCCCTCAAGGACGCCTGGGACCCGGACGGCATCATGAATCCGGGGAAGCTGGGATTCGGCCCGCCGAAAAACGCGCGCTGGTAGGCTCGATGTGGCGCTCGATGGGCGTCGTCGTCGTGTGGTCTCCGCCGATTTTCTTCGCTACAAACCGACTGGGGCGACGTTCTTCGAGGGCGTCCTCCCGCCGCGCCCGAGGGCCGACGGGCCCCATAGCCGCGCTGCACGTCGACACCGGACGCATCTTCATCATCGCGGTCGATGCGGCGTGGTCGTGAGCGACAGGCCAGGAGGACGCCCGGACGGGTGCTGCGCGAATCAGGGGGCGTCTACCTGCTCGGCGTCGAGCCTGCCGAGGCCGACCGTGACGGCCGGCCTCGACAGTTGCGGGTGCGTCTGACCCGGACCGCACCCGACGATGCCACCGTGCGGCATCGTCAGTGGGTGGTGGTGGAGTGAGGCGTGCGCCTCGCGGCCCTGCGGCCTACCTCGGTCCTTCCATCAGGAAGGCGACGACGTTGGCGATGTTCTGGTCGCCGATGCGGTCGGGCAGGTCCTCCGGCATGATGGATTCGCGCACCGTGTTGCGCGTGGCCACCGTGGTCTTCTGAATCGTCGATGGGGACCCTGGCGCGGCGGCTGTGACCACCGTCAGGGTCTGCGGTGTTTCGGCAATGACCAGGCCCCGCACTTCCGTCCCATCCTTCAGTCCGAGCACGGTCGTCTGGTACTGGTCGGCCACCTGTTCATCCGGGAAGAAGATGTTGCGCAGGATGTCGCGGCGCAGCATGTCCTTGCCGATCGACGTCAGGTTCGGTCCGTGGTTGTTACCGGTGGTGCCGAAGCGGTGGCAGCCCGCACAGGACTCCTGGAACGTCTGCATGCCGGCCGTCGCGTTGGGTGCGCCGCCGCGGCCGGCGAGCGAGCCGGGGCCGGTGCCGCGCGGGAACACGAGGTTGTCGTACCGTTCCTGCGAATCGATGGGGATCTGCCGCGCATTGGCGGGGATGGCCGGCGGCGCGCCGCCACGGCCGCCACGACCGGTCGACGCCGTTTCGATCTCCTCGAGTGTCAGCGGCGCGAACAGCGGGGCGGCCGCGTAGGCCATCTGCTTCTCCGCGTCGGTCAGGGCGTCGACAGCGGCGTCGAAGATGTTGTTGACGTGCCCGGCAAACGTCGAGCCGCCGCGCCACTTCGACGCGCGCGCGAACCAGTCGATCATCTGCTTCTTCTCGGCATCGCTCCAGCCGCTGTCGATCATGCGGAGCGCGTACATGTAGCCGATCTGGCCCGGCTGGTCGTCGTCGCCCTTCGGCATCACGGCCAGCACCTTCGCGATGACGCCCGGCTCACCGGTCGAGGCGAGCACCCGCGCCATGTGGTGCGACAGGATGAGCGTGTCGCACCCGGCCTCGGTGGCTTCGGGATGGCGGTTCTGGCAGCCGGTCAGCGTATCGGTGGCGCTGAAGGCCGACGGGGCCGGGAACTGGTCGATCAGCGCGTCGTAGACCTGCTTCTTCACGTCGGCGCCGACCCCGTTGCTCGTCTCGGTGGAGGCCACCTGATAAACGCGCAGCACGCGGACCTTTTCATCGGGGCTCAGGTTTGCCCGGCGCATCAGGGCGACGGTGCGCTCGAACACGGGCGCGAGGTCGGCATCGGATGTGGCCGTATTGGCAAGCGCCAGCAGGCCTTCGGTCTGCGCGATGACGTTCGTTTCGGCCAGCACGCGCGGCGCCCACTCGGCGCGCGGCGTGTGTTCGAGGGCGATGCGCCCCGAGTAGCGCACGAACCGATCGGCGTCGCCGAGCAGGGCGTAGAGATCCGCAATGGGCGCGAAGCTCGGCTGCGACGGCGTCAGGCCCTGCCGTACGAGGCTCTCGGCGGCGCGACGGCGGACGACGGGCGAACTGTCGCGCAGCGCAGCGGCAGCCACCGCCTTCGCATCGGCGTTGGTCTGGACGCCGGCGACATACGCGACGGCGGCGCGCACGTCGGCGTTTCCATCGGCTGCCAGGGCGCGGAGCAATGCGCCCGACGGCGCTGGCCCGTGCCGCTGCAGTTCGAGGACCGCGCGGACGCGCGCGAGGGCCGGCGCGGCGCTGCTGCGCGCGAGCTTCTCGAGCTCGGCGCCGAACGCGGCGGCACCCATCTGCGCCTTCACGTTCTCGATCGCGGCCCAGCCCCAGCTCGACAGCGGCTGCGGCTGGTTGACCACGGCCATGATGCCCGTCATGTCGGGCTGCGCGGGCCGTTCGCCGTTCCACACGATCTTGTAGAGCCCGCCGGTGCCGTTGGTCCCGCCCGTCGTGAAGTAGATGTTGCCGTCGGGCCCGACCTCGAGGTCCGTGATGGGCATCGGCTCACCGTGAACGAACTCGGCCAGGTCCTCACGCCCCGTGTAGGTGGCGCCTGAAGGCGTCAACTCCGTGTAGAGCAGGCGGCCGCGCGACCAGTCAGCCTCGAACAGGTTGTCGAAAAACCGCGACGGATACGCGTAGGCCTGGTAGGTCTCGACACCCACGGGCGAGCCGCGGCGCAGGTGACGGATGGCCGGCAGCACGTCGAAGTAGCTGTTCTGGAACTTGCCCGTGCCATTGCGGTAGCCGCCGTCGCCGCCGGGAATCATGTGCTTCGTGTTGACCTCGCGGAACCACGGCGCGTTGACGTCCCACTCCATGTCGCTGTCGAAGGTGAAGGCCTCGCCCGACAGGTTGTAGGCGAAGTCGTAGGCGTTGCGCAGGCCGGTGTACTGGATCGAGAACCTGCCGTTGTCCGGCTGGTAGCGGATGAGCGGACCGTGCATGCCGTCCTTCGTGCTGTTGCCGAAGCGCGGGTCGCGCCAGGCCGGCAGGAACTGCCGTTCCTTCAGGTTGCGGAAGTTCGGTGTCGTCGCTTCATCGATGCGGTCGTCGGGGATGAACGTGTTGTTGCCGATCATCTCGACGATCGTGCCGTCCGGGCCGCGGCGGATCGCGTGCGGCCCGTGGTCGCCCATGCCGTTGGCGACGTAGCGGTGGATGCGCTCGACGCTGTCGGCCACGCCGTCGCCGTTGGCGTCGGGCAGCCGATAGAACCCGGGAATGCCGGCCGTCTGCCCACCACCACCGCCGCCGCGCCCGGCCGGCGGTGCGGGCGCGGGACCGTCGAGCGCGACATCACGCGGCCCGAAACAGTTCGCATAGAGCGTGGGGCCGTCGTAGAACAGCCCGTGGCAGGTGTTGAGCTGATCGGACACGATCTGCTCGGATTCGAAGATCCCGTCTCCGTCGTTGTCGAGCAGCCGGCGCGGATGGCTGCCGCTGCCCGACACGCTCTGCCCGACGACCGGGCGGCCCTCGCTGTCGAAGGTCACGACGATGAGCGATTCGGTCTTGTCGGCCGGTGTCACGCGCACCACGCTGAATCCGGCCAGTGTGCTGAATGGGGACCCTTCGGGGGCGCGTTGATCCTGCGCGCGATCGGGCGAGGGGGGCGGCGCCTGCTGGCGAGCCTGTGTCCAAGTCGTCAGTCCGGCCACGGCGGCTGCCGTGAGCACCGAGGCCAGAATCAGGGAACGTCGTCGCATCGAGAACCTCCAGAACGCGTCAGCGCGTTGTCCAGCGTCGTGCCCGCGGCGGCACTCGACCATACAGGTCCGGAGTGAGGCTGCCGGGCAGGAGGCTGGACTACGCGCGGGAACGTCAGAGTGTGGGCCCGTCGGGGCCAGCGGTGCAAGCCCCGGCGAGCCGTTCGCGATGTTTCGATTGTCGGAACACGATTTCCACGCGAAATCGTGATGTGCCCGCCGAAGTGGCGCGCGCGGACGACAACGGGTTTCGCTGTGCGATACGCCCGAGTCGCCTGTCACCCTCAGAAGTCGAACTGGTCGATGTTCTCCCGGGTCATCACGAGCGGCGTGCCCAGGAGGATCTCGTGGCCGCGGACGTCGATCGCGCCCAGTCGTCCGCCGTCGAAGGTCGTGGTGCCCGGCACGAGCGTGCCGCGCGCAGCTTCTGCCGCGGCACGCACGGTGAGGTACCCGAGATTCGTCGTGTTCCAGAGGATGACGGTCGACACGATGCCGCCGTGCACGTACGGCTTGTTCATGTTGGGCAGCGACAGGCCCATCACCTGGATGTCGCGCCGGTTGCCCTGGCGCACGGCTTCTGCGGCGCCGGGCACGGCGGGCGCCGCGATGGCCATGATCAGCTTCACGTCCGGGTGCACTCGCATGATCGTCTGCGCCTCGGCAAACGCCTTGTCCCTGTCGTCGTCGCTCGGTCGGATGGTGACGAGCGTGAGGCCGGGATGCGCCTCGGCAATACGCCGGCGGATCACCTCGATCCACGCGTTCTGGTTGGGCGCGGCGAGCGCGCCGGTGATGATGGCGAACTCGCCTGTCCCGTTCATGAGCGCCGCGGCTTCGTCGACGAGCGTCGTGCCAATCCCCTCCGGCGTGGCCTGGTTGACGAACCAGTCGCGCGCGTCGGGCTCGGCATCGGCGTCCCAGGTGATGACGGCGATGCCGCGTTCGCGCGCCTTGCGCAGCGCCGTGGAGATGCTCGCGCGGTTCTCCACCGAGACGGCAATCGCATCGACGCGCCGCGTGATCCAGTTCTCGACCAGTTCGTTCTGCCGCGCCGCATCGAGGCCTGTGGGTCCGTCCCAGATGAGATCGACGCCGAACTCGCGCGCCGCCTCCTCCGCGCCGATGCGACAGCTGACGAAGTACGGATCGCCTTTCGCCTTGGGCATCATCGCGACGACGGGACGACGCACCGTCGCCGCATCGGCTGTGGGGACTGCAGCCGTTCCAACGCCGCCGCGCGTGATGGCACTGAACAGCCAGGCGTTGGTGCCGGCCACGATGAGCGCGCCCGCGATGATGGTGGTACAGAGGAGGGCAACCTGACTGTTCTTCACGGGGACCTCGCCTGAAGGCTCGTCGTCTATCGCGGCGGCGCCGCCGCCCTGCGTTCCGCGCCCGACCGACTCCCGTCGCTCGCCGACCGCGCGCCACCGGTCGAGCGCAATCGCACCGACGAGCACAACGCCCGTCAGTACCCCCACCAGCTCGGACGGCAGCGCGGCCAGCTGCAATCCGTTCTGGAGCACTGCCAGCACGAACACCCCGAGCAGCGTGCCCGCAATCGTGCCACGACCCCCGGTTACCGCGGCGCCACCGAGGACAACGGCCGTGATCGCGCCGAGTTCGTACCCGTTGCCCACATCGGACCGCGCCTGGCCAATGTGCGAGACGTAGACCATGGCCGCGAGGGCGGCCGACGCGCCGCTGATGACGTATACCAGCAGGAGTCGTCGCGGCACGGGCAGCCCGGCGTATCGCGCCCCCGCCCGGCTGAAGCCTATCGCGTAGAGGGCCCGTCCGACCGCCGATCGTTCGAGCAGGACGTAGGCGGCGACGGCCGCCGCCACAAGCAGCGGCACCTGTGCGGGCATCACGCCGGCGAGGTACCCCTGTCCCATCGCGTGGAAGGCCGCCGGAAAGCCGGAATAACTGGCGGATCCGCCGCTGATGCCCTCGGCCACGCCCCGGAACAGGGCCATCGAACCCAGCGTGACGATGAGCGGCGGCACGCCGAGGCGCGCGACGAACAGTCCGTTCAGCGCGCCGCCCGCCGCACCGATGGCCACGGCGCCCCCGATGGCCATCGCCATCGGCCACTGCCACTCGTGCCACAGGATGCCGAGGCTGACGGCGGCAAGTCCCATCATCGCGCCCACGGACAGATCGATGCCGCCTGTGACGATGACCGGCGTCATCGCCAGCGCCAGCAGGCCAAGAGCCGTGGTGAACCGCGCGATCTCGAACAGGTTGCCGAGCGACAGGAAGTAGTCGGTCGATACGCCGAAGACGACGACCTCGGCGAGCAGCACGAGGGCGAGCAGGGCCTCGGCTCGGATGCGCGCGCTACGCATGCGCGCCCTCCCGCCGGGGCCGTCGCGGCACGATGGCGGCCCGCCGGTGCGCGCGCACCGCGTCGGCGCCAACAGCGGCAAGAATGATGGCACCCTGAATCGCGCGTTCCCAGAACGCGCTCGTCCCGAGGAACGTCAGCGCGGGCCCCATCACGCCGAGGAGCGTCACGCCCAGCAGGGTGCCCGTCATCGTGCCGCGTCCTCCGGTGATGGCGGTGCCGCCGACGACAACGGCGGCAATCACCTGCATCTCGAGTCCCAGGCCGGTGTTGGCCGGAATCTGGTTGAACCGTACCGCGTTGATGAGTGCCGCGAGGCCGGTGCACGCACCGGCGACGGTGAACGTCCAGAAGCGCACGCGCGACGGGCTGATGCCGGCCAGCCGCGCGGCCTCCGCGTTCGACCCGGTGGCGTAGACCGCCCTCCCGATTGGCAGGCGCGAGAGCGTCCATGCCGCGCCCGCCACGAGCAGCGCGGCAGTGGCCGCGGCTGCAACCGGATACGCGTGCTGTGAGAGGCCGAGCCACTGAAACCCGGATGGCAGCCCCTGCACCCACGCCCCTTGCGTGATCCACCGCAATCCGTCCCGCCATGCCACCATCGTCGCCAGCGTCACGACGATCGACGGCAGGCCGAGTGCCGCGACAAGTCCCCCGTTGACGGCGCCGAAAAGCGCGCCGGCAAGGACCGTCAGCACGGCGACAACGGGAATCGGGATGCCGGCGACCGCCAGGGCGCCCGCCGAGACGCTGCAGACCGCAAAGACGGAACCCACCGAGATGTCGATCTCGCCGGTGAGGATGACCAGCGTGGCGCCGACGGCGACGATGAGGACAGGCAGCGCCGCGAGGGCGACGTCGAGGAGGTTGCCCGGCTGGAAGAATGCGGGCGCGCGCAGCGCCAGGACGCCGGCAAGTGCGGCAAGGGCCAGCGCGATGGAAACCTCGATGCGATGCCGTTCCAGCATCAGGCGTGTCCTGCCGGCGCCGCGGCAACGGCCAACTCAACGACGCGCTCCGGTGTGGCATCGGCGCGGTCGAGCGTGGCGACGATGGTCCCATCGCGCATCACGGCAATGCGATCGCTCATGCCGAGAATTTCTGGGAGTTCCGACGAGATCATGATGACGGCCATGCCGCGGTCGACCATCGCCTGCATGAGGCCGTGAATCTCGGCCTTCGCCCCCACGTCGACGCCCTGCGTCGGTTCATCGAGGATCAGCACGATCGGACGGCGCGACAGCCAGCGAGCCAGTGCCACCTTCTGCTGATTGCCGCCAGACAGCGTGGATACGGCCGCGTCAACCGACGAGGTCCTGATCTGCAGATCGTTGACGAAATGCGCGGCGAGGTCGCGCTCGGCGCTGCGCTCGACGAGACCTCCGCGCGACACGCCGGCCAGGTGCGCCAGGCTCGTGTTGGCCGCCACCGACATCTCGGGCAGCACGCCATGGCGGCGCCGATCCTCGGGCACGTAGGCCAGGCCCGCCGCCATCGCGACGTCGGGTCCCGTGATGGTCACGGGGCGTCCATCAACGTGAATGCTGCCGGCGTCGGCGCGTCGAAGCCCGAAGAGCAGTTCCGCCAGCTCGGTCCGCCCGGAACCGACGAGTCCGGCGATGCCCAGAACCTCGCCGTGGTGAACCGACAGGGACACGTCGTGGACGCCGGCCGACGCGCTCGTGAGTGACTGCACCGCGAGGGCGACGCCGCCGCGCGCGACGCGTCGTTTCGGAAACCCCGTCGTGAGTTCGCGTCCAGCCATGTGGCGCACCAGTGCATCCCTGGTCATCGCGCCACGCGGCGCCGTTGCCACCGTTTCGCCGTCGCGAAGGACGGTAATGCGATCGGCCAGTGCGAACACCTCGTCGAGCCGATGCGAGATATAGAGGATGGCCGTCCCGGCGGCACGCAGCGACGCGACGACCTCGAACAGCCGATTCACCTCCCGGTCGGTGAGCGAGGCCGTCGGCTCGTCCATCAGGACGACGCGCGCGTTGGCGCCGATGGCGCGCGCGATCTCGACGAGCTGCTGCTCGGGCATGCTGAGCGAAGACGCGAGGCGGTCCGGCTCGAACGCAGCGCCGGCGCGGCCAAGCAGTTCGGCCGCGCGCTCGCGGCGGGCGCGCCAGTCGATCGGCCGCCACGGCCGGCCGGGGTCGAGCGTGAGGGCGATGTTCTCGGCCACTGACAGGTCGGGAAAGAGCGCCGGCTGCTGAAAGATGGCCGCGATACCGAGCGCGCGGGCGCGGGCCGGGGTGAAGTGCGGCAGGTCCACGGGGGTGCCGTCGACGACGAGCGTGCCCGCATCCGCGCGTTCGGCGCCCGTGATGATCCGGATCAACGTCGACTTGCCGGCTCCGTTCTCGCCGACGAGGGCGTGCACTTCGCCCGCGGCCAGATCGAACGAGACGCCCTTCAACGCGCGGACGCCCGCGAAGGACTTTCGAATCGACGTAGCGGTCAGCAGCGGCATGGGCACCGCGGGGCCACGATCAGAACCCCGATCCCAGCGTGGCGCCCGATGGTGCCTGCCGCCCGTGCGCGCGCTCGTCGGTGATGCGTTCGAGGTATCCGCCCTGCCGGAAGGCCTCGAGTGGATCGAGCGGCAGGCCATGGGCTTCCCGCCACTCGCGGACGGCCGGTCGCACGTCGGTGGCGAACGCGTCCTGCAGGCACGTCTCCGCGCGGACGATGTCGGCTGAACGCTGTGCGTCGACCATCCGATCGAGGTCGACCAGCGCGGCACGGGCCACGAGAGCCTGCGCGGTGGCGACCGTCTGGATCATCGCCTCGATCTTGCCCTTGAGGTTGTGGCTCTGGTCGATCATGTAGGCGATGTCGGTCGCGCGGCCTGTCTCCCACTCGAAAAACCGGATCTCGTGGAAGATGCGGAACACCTGATACGGATCGATCGATCCCATCGTCAGGTCGTCATCGGCGTACCGCCGGTCGTTGAAGTGAAAACCGCCGAGCATGTCCTCGTCGAGCAGCCACGCGACAATCTGCTCGACGTTCTGGCTCTGGTAGTGGTGGCCGGTGTCGACGAGCACGCGCGCACGCGATCCGGCCTCGCGCGCGAGCAGCAGCGCCATGCCCCAGTCGCCGATATCGGTGTGGTAGAAGGCAGGCTCGAAGGGCTTGTATTCGACGAGGAGGCGCTGGTTGTCGTCGAGCGCGTCGTGCAGCGCGCGGAGCCCGTCCTCGAACCAGCGTTTGCGCTCGCGGATCGACGCACTGCCCGGGTAGTTCGACCCGTCGGCAAACCAGCACGACAGATCGCGACTGCCGAGCGCGTGCATGGCCGCAATGCTGTCGAGTCCGTGCTGCAGGGCGTGCGCGCGCACGGAGGCGTCGGGGTTGCCGAACGATCCGTACTTGTAACGCTGATCCTGGAAGAAGTTCGGATTGATCGCGCCCGGTTGGACGCCGGAGCTCGCGGCGGCCTGCCGCACCCGGGGCGCGTCGGCCTCACCGCCCGGCAGGTCCCACTGCACGTGGAGCGCGACAGTGGGACACGCGCCGGTGAGCGCGTGCACCTGTCCCGCATCGGCGAACTTCTCCTCGATCGTCACGGCTGCCGCCGGCTGGCGAAAGACGCCGAAGCGGGTGCCCGTATCGGCAAAGCCCCACGACGGCAGCTCGATGCGGAACCTGTCGAGCGCCCTGAACACCTGATCGATGACGACGTCGCGCATGAGAAAGCCTCGGCCTCCTGGTTTCGGGCTCAGCGCAGGAAGGCCTCGCTCAGCCCGCCGTCCACGGGAATCACGTGGCCGGTCGTCCTGCCGCTCCCGTCACCGGCGAGCCAGCAGATGGCATTGGCGCAATCGCCCGGCAGGATCGGCTGGCGGGTGATCGTGCGCTGCGCATAGAACCCGGCCAGCTTCGACCGCAGCGCCTCAGTGGAGTCGGACTCGGACCACGCGATACCGTACTTGTCGAGCGACACGATCACGCGGTCGCGCGGAAACATCGCGGACCCGGCCACGACGGTGGCCGGCGCGATGCCGTTGACGCGCACGAGGGGCCCGAGGCCCACGGCCAGCTCGCGGATCAGGTGATTGACCGCCGCCTTGCTCACGTCGTACGGCTCGCTTCCGCTCTTGGGCACCACCGCATTGGCGGAACTCGTGAGCACGATGCTGGCTGGCAGTTGCTGGGCGCGCAGCACCACCGACGCCTCCTGCGCCAGGACGTGATTGCCCGTCACGTTCACGGCCAGGGCGGTCGCCCAGGTCTCCTCGGGCGGCGTGCCGGCCGCCGGCGTCGGGTAGACGGCCGCGGTGTTGACGATGATGTCGAGGCCGCCGAAGCGGAGCACGGCATCCCGGACAGCCGCGCGGATCGTGTCGCGCGCCGTCAGGTTCAGGGCCACGGGCAGCACGGCCTCGGCCGAGGATGTCCCCGCAAGGTCGCCGGCGACGGTCGTGACGGCTGCGAGGTCCATATCGGCAGCCGCCACGTGTGCACCGCGCGTCGCGAGCCGCAGCGCGACTTCACGGCCGATGCCGCTGGCCGCGCCGACGACCAGGGCAATCCGGCGGCTCAGTTCCTTTTCGGGCGGCATCCGCTGCAACTTCGCTTCCTCGAGCGCCCAGTACTCGATGCGGAAGGCCTCCGATCGCGGAAGCGCGACGTAGTTGTGAAGGCTCGTGAAGTCGGCCGCCTGTCCGGCGTGCCGGGCCTGAGGCAGCGGTCCGGCCGCCGGCGCATCGTCGGCCAGGGCCGTGGCCCCGGCCATCACGTGAATGGCGTTGACGAAGAACTCCGTCGTGATGCGCGCCTCACGCTTGTCCTTGGCAAAGCCGAAGATGCCGAGCGAGGGGATGACGACAACCGACGGGTTCGTGTCGCGCAGGGCCGGCGAATCGGGCAGCGCGTGAGCCTCGTAGTAGGCGCGGTAGTCGACGCGATACTGCGCGGCGCGCTCGAGGATGCGCGCCTTCAGGTCGTCGATCGACTCGGCGGCCGGATCCCACGCGACGAACATCGGGCAGATGCGGGTGCGCAGGAAGTGATCGGGACAACTCGTGCCCAGCGCACACAGGCCTTCGGCCCACGCCCCATTCGCAAACGTCAACGCGTCGTCGGATTGATCCCAGTGCGCGAGCGTGCGCCTGTTGGTCGAGACGACGCCGCGCAGGAAGGGCAGCAGATCCGCCGCCACGTCGGCCGACGACGTAGCGGTGACGGCGGCGCCGCCAAACACCGCCCGACCCGATCGCGCGGCGTGATCGTCGACGAACTGACCCATCTGGTCGATGGTGACAATGCTGCTGAGATAGCAGTCGCGCTGGGTCTCGCCCCAGGTGAACAGCCCGTGCCCGCCCAGGAGGATGCCGTCGCATCCGGGCATGTCGGCGACGGCCTGGCGCAGCATCAACGCCAGTTCGAACCCGGGACGCTGCCACGGTAGCCAGGCGATGCGTCGCCCGAAGCGCGCGTTGAATTCGTCGAGCTTCGCCTTGCCGTTGGCGCTCGCCGCAAGCGCGATCGCCCAGTCCGGGTGCAGATGGTCGACGTGCGGGAATGGCAGGAAGGCGTGGAGCGGCGTGTCGATCGAGGCCGCCACCCTGCTCTCGCCGAACGCGCAGAGCGGGTACATCGGCACCATCTCGTCCTCGTGGGCCTCGCCGCGATACCGGGCGATGAGGCTCTCGAGTTTGTCCAGGTACAGGACGGCAAAGCCCGAGGTGCCGATCGAGCGCAGGTCGCCGCCGCTGCCCTTGACGGCCATGACGCGCGCGGGCTCGCCGGTGAACGGATCGGGCAGGTCGAACTTCGAGCTGGTATTGCCGCCGCCGAAGTTCGTGATGCGCAGGTCGGCGCCGAGCGTGTTCGAGCGATAGCGGAGCAGGTCGAGCGGCCGATCGGCGAGCGGCGCGGCAGCGGCCTCGTCCCAGAGGTCGGCGAGCAAGCGGGTGTTCGGACTGGTCACGTCAGGCACGATGATCTCCATGCAGGCCCGCCCGCCCGCGCACGTCGCGAAACACGCGGTAGTGACGCTCCCATCGGTCGCTGTCGACCGGGGCAAAACGCCGGGCGGGGAACGAGCGATCGATGATGTCACGCGCCGAGGCCAGCGACGTGACGTGGCCCGTGGCCAGCATCTGCATCGCGATGTTGCCGAGCGCGGTGGCCTCCGTCGGGCCGGCCAGCACGTCGCGTCCCGTGGCGTCGGCCGTCAACTGGTTGAGCAGCGCATTCTGCGCGCCGCCGCCGATGACGCGGATCGTCCGAATCGTCCTGCCCGATACTTCCTCGAGCCACTCGATGACCAGCCGGTAGGCAAGGGCAAGACTCTCGAAGATGGTCCTGGCAAACGCCGCGGGGGTTGCCGGCGGTTCCTGGCCGGTTCGCCGACAGTACTCCACGATGGCCGTCGTCATGCGCGGCGGGTTGAGGAACGAGGGATCGTCGGGATCCACCACGGCGCCGAAGGCCTGAGCCCCGGCCGCAGCCGATGCGAGCGCGTCGTAGGAGACCTCGCGCCGATCGGCAGCCCAGTCGCGGCGGCAGGACTGCAGCAGCCACAGGCCGCCGATGTTCCGGAGCAGGCGGGTCGTGCCGCAGACGCCGCCTTCATTGGTCAGGTTCCGATCCGCACCCCGGTCGGTAATGACCGGACCGGGCACCTCGACGCCGAGCAGCGACCAGGTCCCCGAGCTGAGGAAGGCCGTTCCGCCGGTGGCGTCCACCGCGGCCACCGCCGATCCGGTGTCGTGGCATGCGGGTGCGACGACCGGGACACCGGCCGGGCCGCCGGCCGAGGGCCTGAGCGGCCCGAGGACCGTGCCCGGTTCGACGATCGGGCCGAAGATGTGCGTCGGCAGGCCGAGGTCCGCCAGCAGCGCAAGCGCCCAGCTGCGCGAGCGCGCATCGACGCACTGCGTCGTCGTGGCGTTGGTGTACTCGCACGCGATGCGGCCGGTGAGCCGGTGGTTCAGCAGGTCCGGCATCGTGAGAAAGTGGGCCGCCCGGTCGAGCGACGAGGGCCGTTCGCGCGCCGCAGCGGCAAGCTGGAACAGCGAGTTGAAGGGCAGGAACTGTACGCCCGTCGTTTCGTAGACGCGGCGTGGGCCAAGCTGCGCGGTGACCTCGTCCATCACGCCGTCGGTCCGGTGGTCGCGGTAGTGATACGGCAGCTCGATCAGGTCGCCGCGCTCGTCGAGCAGGCCGTAATCGCAGCCCCAGGTGTCGACGCCGATCGCGGCCAGCGGCGCGTCAATCCGCGCGAGCGCGGAACGCACCTGGAGCCACAGATCGTCGACATCCCAGCGCAGCGTCGCGCCGACATCGACCGGCACGTTGGCGAAACGATGGACGGGCTCGAGCGTCAAGCGATCGGCAGTGAGACGGCCGACCAGCGCGCGGCCGCTCTCGGCGCCGAGGTCGAGGGCAAGAAAACGCGACATGAAGGAAGACCGTGCCACGATAGACCGTCCGCCCCGCGTGTTCAACGGGCCGTAGCGGCGTCGGCCTCACTGGACGCATAATCGCGTCCGCAACACACACCACACTGGAGCCCTCACGCCAGATGATCCGCAAGGCATTCCGGATGGCCGTCGATCCCGGGCAGCGCGCCGAGTACGAACGGCGGCACCAGCCGATCTGGCGCGAGCTCGAAGACACCTTTGCCGTGCATGGCGTGTCCACCTACTCGATCTTTCTCGATGCGGACACCGGCGACCTGTTCGGCTACGTCGAGGTGGAGGACGAGGCGCGGTGGGCGGCAATTGCCGATACCGACGTGTGCCGGCGCTGGTGGCGGTTCATGCGCGACATCATGCCCTCGAATCCCGATGCCAGCCCCGTCTCGCGCGATCTGCGCGAGGTGTTCCACTGGAAGCGGGAGGAGCGATGACGCGGCCCGCGGCAGGCGATCCCGTCCAGACGCCGCTCGGCAAGGGCGTCGTGCTCGAAGATAGGGGGCGGTCGATCCTGGTCGAGGTTGCGGGGCGGAAGGTGGTTGTCGATCTCGCGACGGTCAAGCCGATTGCGCCGGCCCGCAAGGCGTCACGCGGCCGTCGTCCCGCACCGCTGGCAACGCCTCGCGGCGATGGCATGGACGAGGGCCTGCAGGAGCCGCGCCGGACACCAGCCGAGGTGGACCTGCACGGACTGACGGTTGCCGACGCCCTGGTGCGCGTGGAAGAAGCGATGAACGATGCGCTGCTCGACGGCCGCCTTCAGTTGCGCATCATCCACGGCCGCGGCGGCGGCCGCATCAAGTCAGCGGTGCACAAACAACTGCGCTCGCTGCCGCCGGTACGTGCCGTAAGGCTCGACCCATCGAATGCCGGCGTGACGATCGTGGATTTGTAGGAACCACGAGCCGCACGCCGGACATCCGGACGCCAGCTAGCGCGTTGTCGTCGCCCGCTGGTTCTCGACCTGCAGTTCGTTGACGACCTGCTTCACGTTCGGCACCGCGGCGACCGACTTCTCGATATCCGCGCGCGCGGCCTGCGAGGCCACCGATCCGGTCAGCGTCACGACGGCGGCGTCCACCGAGTAGTCGACGTCGTCGGGCTCGCCGAGGCGAATCATCAGTGCGTCGATATTGTTCTCGATGCCGTCATCGAGCGCCGCGTTGATGTCCTCGGCGGTGTCCTCGCGCCCGGGCGGCGTGACGACGATTTCGTTGGCGACGACCTGACCGGCAGCAGCTCCCTGCGCGGCGGCCGCAGCGGCGGTCTTTTCGCTTTCCGAAGCAACGTTGCCGCTGAGCGTGACGACGCCGGCCGATCGATCCTGTGTCACCGAGACATCGTCCAACCCACGCGCCTCGAGCGCTTCCTGCACGTTATCGACGACATCCGGCGCCTCGGACGACGAACAGCCGATGACGAGCGCGGATGCAAGGCAGAGTGGCATGAGAAAGGTCTTGGTCATGCCGTCTGTTGTGCAAGTCGATTGCCAGACCAGCCGGACACGTTCGCGACCCAATACGCTGGGGGTGGCGCGGGGATTACCGAATGTGAGCAACGGGGCCCCGCCCACGGTGCGCCCGGCCGCTATGATGGCTGGATGCAGGGATGGCGTCTCGAACACACCTATGCGGGCCTGCCAGCCCTGTTCCACGCCCGGGCGGAACCCGCGCCGGTGGCCAGCCCCCGCATGCTCGTGTTCAATACCGGGCTGGCCGAGGCGATGGGGCTCGATGCCGCGGCACTCGACACGCCGGAAGGCGCCGCCGTACTGGCGGGCAACGTGCTGCCGCCCGGCGCGCATCCGATCGCGCAGGCATACGCGGGTCATCAGTTCGGATACTTCACGACTCTCGGGGATGGCCGCGCCATCCTCCTTGGCGAGCAGATCACGCCCGACGGGCGGCGCCTCGACGTGCAGTTGAAGGGGGCGGGCCGGACCCGCTACTCGCGACGTGGCGACGGCCGGGCCGCGATTGGGCCGATGCTGCGGGAGTACGTGATCAGCGAGGCCATGCACGCGCTCGGTATTCCCACGACGCGCAGCCTCGCCGTGGTCGCCACGGGCGAGCCGGTCTATCGCGAGCGCGTGCTGTCGGGCGCCGTGCTGACGCGAGTGGCAGCCAGCCACCTTCGCGTTGGCACGTTCGAGTGGGCGGCGGCCGAGGGAGGTCCCGACGCCGTGCGTGCGCTCGCCGACTACGCGCGCGGTCGGCACTACGCCGCTGCGGTCGGCGAGGAGGCGTGGCGCGATCTGTTCGACGCGATAGCCGAGCGTCAGGCGTCACTCATCGCGCAGTGGCAGCTCGTCGGCTTCGTCCACGGCGTGATGAACACGGACAACATGGCCATCTCGGGCGAGACGATCGACTACGGGCCTTGCGCGTTCATGGACACCTACGACCCCGAGACCGTGTTCAGCTCGATCGACGCCGATGGGCGCTACGCGTACGGCAATCAGCCGGGCATCGCCCAGTGGAACCTGGCGCGGCTGGCCGAGACGCTGCTGCCGCTGCTTGCCGACAATCGCGCGAACGCCATCGACATTGCGACCGAGGCGGTCGCGCGATTTGCCGGCCGGTTCCAGGACCACTGGCTGCTCGGCATGCGGGCCAAGCTTGGACTGCTGACTGTCGAGGCCGACGATGCGCGCCTGGCCGACGCACTGCTGGCGTGGATGCAGGAACGGCGCGCCGACTACTCGGAGACATTCCGGCAGCTCGCCTCGCCGGGCGAGGCCGAGGCGATGGCGCGGTCCGACGCCGCATTTGCCGAGTGGCACGCGCGATGGCTGGCTCGGCTCGCGCGCCAGCCGCAGGGCCATGACGACGTGGTGGAGCTGATGCGGCGCAGCAACCCGGTCGTCATCGCGCGCAATCACAAGGTGGAGGAGGCCCTCACCGCGGCGGAACAGGACGACCTGGCTCCGCTCGAGCGGCTTCTTGGCGCGCTTCGCGCCCCGTATGACTACGCGCGGGCGCC
>JBIQJY010000003.1:81043-92630 GCA_044507065.1 Acidobacteriota bacterium | reverse complement strand
GCCCGGCAGCACGCCGGCGTACAGGACGTTCTGCGGCACCTGATGCGCTGGAACGGGCCTTGATTACGGTTTTGTAATCCGCGCCGCAACCTCGGCGGATTTCGGCGTGTGGTTTACCAAGCTGTCGCCGGGCGGGGTCGCTTCGTCTGGGACCACCGCTGGCACGACTTTGGCGTGACTGACGAGACCGGGCTTCCGCTTGGTGGCCGGAGGTGACGGCACAGGCATGAAGGACACGATCGCTCTCATGAAGAAAGTCGCCTTGTGAACAGTGGCGTCCCGCGATGGTTTCGGAACCTCTCGCTCGCCCGCAAGCTCGTCACGATCAACTGCGTCATCAGTGGCGCTCTGGTCGCGGCGGCCTCGGGCGGCCTGCTGTGGTACGACCTGTCGAACGCCCGAACGAACCTGGTCGACAGCACGACGCTGCTCGCCGGGGTGATTGGCACGAACAGCACGGCTGCGGTGAGCTTCGTGGACGCGCCGCGCGCGCAGGACGTGCTGAAGGGTGTCTCGGCGGATCGCCACGTCGTCGAGGCCGCCATCCTGCTTCCCGACTCCAGGATACTCGCGCACTTCGATCGCTCCACCCCTGACGAGATTCCAGCGACCTCGTTCGTTCCGCGGATCCCGACCACGAGTGCGCCGGCGCATGCGTTCACCGCCGACGCGCTGGATGTGACGAGCCCCGTTTACGTCGAAGACGCGCAGATTGCCACGGTCCACATCCGGACGGACCTCACGTCGCTGCAGCAGGTCTGGCAGCGCGATCTGCGGGTGGCCGGCCTGATGCTGCTTGGCGGCCTGGTCCTGGCGCTTGTGCTCTCGCTGGCGCTCCAGGGGCTCATTTCAGCCCCGCTCCTGCGCCTCAGCGCCGTGGCGCGCGAGGTGACGCGCGATCGCCGGTACGACGTTCGTGCGGTACGGCAGGATGATGACGAGACGGGCGAGCTGGTCGACAGCTTCAACGAGATGCTGTCGCAGATCCAGGCGCGCGACTCCCAGCTGTTGCGCCAGCAGGAGGCCCTCGAGGCCACTGTCGAGGCCCGCACCGCGGAGCTGATCCAGGCCAACCAGGCACTCGTCGAGGCGCGCGACCGCGCCATGGCGGCGAGCCGTGCGAAAAGCGAGTTCCTCGCCAACATGAGCCACGAGATCCGCACGCCGATGAACGGCATCATCGGCATGACCGATCTGGCCCTCGATACGAAGCTCACGGTCGAGCAGCGCGACTACCTCGAGACCGCGAAGACGTCGGCCGAAAGCCTGTTGGCGATTCTCAACGACATCCTCGACCTGTCGAAGGTCGAATCGGGCAAGCTCGAGCTCGAGGCCGTGACGTTTTCGGTGCACGAGCTGATGGGACAGATCGTGCGTCCGTTCGGCGTGACGGCCGATCGCAAGGGAATCGAACTCATCTGCCACATCGCCCCGGATCTGCCCGAGTTCGTGGTCGGCGACCCGGGCCGCATCCGGCAGATTCTCAGCAACCTGATCGGCAACGCCATCAAGTTCACCCAGGCGGGCCACGTGCTCGTGAACGTCGATCAGGAAGCGACGTCCGAGGACGGCGTGATGCTGCGGTTTGCCATCTCCGATACCGGTATCGGCATCGCCCCCGACAAGCAGGCGGCCATCTTCGAATCGTTCACGCAGGGCGACGGATCGACGACGCGCCGATTCGGCGGGACGGGCCTCGGGCTGTCGATCTCGGCAACGCTCGCGGCCCTGATGGGCGGCCGCATCTGGGTCGAGAGCGCGGTCAACGAGGGCAGCACGTTCCATGCGACGGTGCGGGTGAGCACGAGCGACGACATCTCGGCGGTGGCGGTGGCTCCGCGGGCGGAACTGCCGCAGATTCCGGTGCTCATCGTCGACGATAATCCGGCGAATCGCCGGATCTTCGTGGAGATGCTGACGCGGTGGCAGATGCGTCCGCACGCGGTCGACAGCGGGCCCGCCGCGCTGGACGCCATGGAGGCGGCTGCATGCGAGGGCCGATCCTACGACCTGGTACTGCTCGACGCGAACATGCCGGGAATGGATGGATTTGCCGTGGCACGGGCGGTGGCCGAACGGCCGCCTCTCTCGGGCGCCACCGTCATGATGCTCACGTCATCGGGCGAATACGGCGACGTCACGCGCTGCCGCGATCTCGGGATTGCCGCCTACCTCGTCAAGCCGATCCGCAACGCGGACCTGCGCGAGGCCATCCTGCGCGCGCTGGCGTCGCGCGGTGCCGCGCCGGATGCCACGCAGCCGGTGACCCCGCCGAACGTGCACGCGCCCATGCGTCGTGCGCGCGTGCTGCTCGCCGAAGACAACGCGGTGAACCAGCGCGTGGCGAGCCAGCTGCTGACCATGCGTGGGCATCACGTCACCGTGGTCGACAACGGACGCGCGGCGGTCGAGGCGTGCCAGCGCGAGTCGTTCGACGTGGTGCTGATGGACATTCAGATGCCGGAGATGGGCGGTCTCGAGGCGACCGCGGCGATTCGCGCGCACGAAGCGGAGACCGGTGGTCACGTGCGCATCGTCGCCATGACGGCGCATGCATTGATGGGCGACCGCGAGCGCTGCCTGCAGGCCGGCATGGACGGCTACCTGTCGAAGCCCGTCGACCGCCTGCAGTTGTTCGAGGCGGTCGAGCAGAGTGCCGGGCCCGCCCGGGGCGTGGTCGAGCGCGGCACGTTCGACGTCGATGCCGTGCTGAGCCGGTGCAGCGGCGACTTCGAGCTGCTGCGCGATATCAGCCAGCTGTTCCTCGAAGTGTTTCCGGGCCAGCTGGCCAAGATTCGGGAAGCGGGTGAAGCCGGCGACGCCGATCGTCTGGCCGCCGAAGCGCACGCGCTGCGCGGGTCGGCCGGCACACTCGGGGCTCACCGCCTGGTGGCGTCGGCCGATGCCATCGAACGCCTTGCCACGGGACGCCAGATGGATGCGGCCCGGCAGCACATCGAGCGCCTCGAATCGGTCTCCCGGGAGTTCACCCGGTCCCTGCATGATTTTCTCTCGTCGGTCGGCGCATGAGCTTGCCGCGTCGCCCCCTCGAATTGTTCCTTCGAACACTGCAAGAAGACCACGCGGATGCCGATGATAGGAATGGAATGCGGGATCATGTCGGCTAGACAGCACGCCGTGGCTCTCCTGTGCGCGGTGGCATCCGTCGTCGGGCTCGGCACGATCGCGTTTGCGCAGGACGTCTCGAGTGCGAGCCTGAAGGCGGCCTACATCTACCGGTTTGCCCTGTTCACCGAGTGGCCGGCCGACGTCCTGCCCCCCGATGCACCGCTCACGATGTGCGTCGTGGGCGACACTGCCGTACGCGACGCGCTCGAGCGTACGGTGGAGGGCCTTACGGTCGACAAGCGACCGGTCGTCGTCAAGTTCGGACAACGTGGCAGACCACCCGACCCGTGCCACCTGCTGTACGTATCTGCCGTGCCATCCGCCCAGGCGGCCCGCCTGCTGTCCGACGTTCGTACGCTGCCGGTATTGACGATGAGCGATCTCGAGGGATTCAACAGAATGGGTGGCATTGCCGAGTTCTTCTATGAACCCGGACAATTGCGCTTCTCCATTCGAATTGACGCCGTGAAGGAATCGCAGCTCCAACTCAGCTCGAGACTGATCGAACTCGGGAGGCCGGCCCGATGAGACCGTGCCTTCGCTTCGCAGCGTGCCTGGTGTGCGTGCTGGCGTGGTCGAACGCGTCGGCGCAGACGCCGTTGTCGGACCTCAGCCTGGAAGATCTCATGAAGCTCGACAGCGGCCAGGTCTTCGGCGCGTCCGAACGTCTGCAGCCGGTCACCGAGGCGCCTGCGTCGGTGTCCTTCATCACGGCCGAAGAGATCGAGCGCTTCGGCTACCGGACCCTGGCCGACATCCTGCGCAGCGTGCGCGGCATGTATGTCACCGACGATCGCAATTTCAGCCTGATGGGCGTGCGCGGATTCGCCAAGCCCGGCGACTACAACAGCCGCATCCTGCTGCTCGTCAACGGGCATCGGGTCAACGACAACATCTACGGGCAGGCCGAGATTGGCGCGGAGTTCGGCATGGACCCGGCGACGTTCGAGCGCGTGGAGGTCATTCGTGGACCCGCGTCGTCGCTGTATGGCGACAGTGCGCTCTTCGCCGTCGTCAATGTCATCACGAAGACCGGCGCGTCGCTGGGCAAGCCGGCGGTCACGGTCGAGGGCGGCACGCTGGGATCGGGCCTCGTGCGCGGCACCGTTGGCCAGGTGTGGCGTGGCGTCGACATTGCGCTGGCGGGCACCTACGCCGGCAGCCGTGGTCTCGAGTCCATCTACTACCCGGAGTTCGATGCGCCCGAGACGAACAACGGTGTGGCGGAGAACCTCGACGGCGAAGGCGTGAAGCAGTTCTACAGCCGCGCGGCGTTCAAGGACCTGACATTCGTCGGCGCCTACGGCACGCGGCGGCGCGAAGTGTCGACGGCCTCGTTCGGCTCCATCTTCAACGAGCAGGAGTTCCCCGAGGAGACGACCGATCGTCACGCGCTGCTCGACCTGTTGTATGCGCGGCTGATCGGCGGCACGCGGCTGACGCTGCGGGGGTCCTACGACCGCTACTCGTTCGACGCGCGGTATCCGGCCGAAGAGCCCGGGCAGTCGGAGCCGAACGTCCTGCTCGTCTCGGGGCTCGGCACCCGCGTGACGTTCTCCGGTGGCGTGACGCGCGCGCTGCGCGGGCGACAGACGCTGAGGGCCGGGGCCGAGTTCATCGACAACCGGCATCAGGACCAGGAAGCCCACTTCACCAATCCCGCGTTCCAGGCGCTCGACAGCGTGAAGTCGTCCAGACAATACGCCGTCTACGCCCAGGACGAAATCAAGGCGACCTCGTGGCTCATCCTCAACGGCGGGCTGCGGTACGACAACTACGAGGACTTCGAGCGCGTCTCGCCGCGCGCGGCGGCCATCGTGATGCCGTCGGCAATCCAGTCGTTCAAGTACCTGTTCGGCCGTGCGTTCCGCGCGCCGAACCAGTCGGAGCTGAATACGTCGTACTACGGCGATGCGGTCCTGGACCTGACGCCCGAGTCGATCGACACCCACGAACTCGTGTGGGAACGCTATACCAACGACTGGCTCCGGACGGCAGCGTCACTCTACTGGTACAAGGCCGAACAGCTCATCACGCAGGTCGGCGACAACACCACGTTGACGGGAGTGTCGTTCGTCAATCAGGGGGAAGTGCGCGCCAGGGGGGCCGAGTTCGAGGCGCAGGTGCGATTGAAGGGCGAATCGCGGTTGCTCGTGAGCTACGCCCTGCAGCGCGCCGCCGAGCAGGAGACCGGTCAGGAACTGGCCAATTCGCCACGGCACGTGGCCAAGGCGCGCCTGAGTCTCGCTGGGCCCGTGACCGGGTCGTTCCTCTCGGTGGAGGGGCGCTACCTGAGCGGCCGGAAAACCGTGGTCGGTACCGATGTATCCGGCGCCGCGGTGGTCAACGTCACCTACACGCAGCCGGTCGGCAGCCGGGCCGAGCTCTTCGGCACCGTGCGGAACCTGTTCGACGCTGACTACGTCGATCCGGCATCGGACCAGCACCGGCAGATCGCGATTCCGCAGAACGGCATCACCGCCAGCATCGGCCTGCGATGGACGTTCGGCGTGAACTGACGCCCGCGCGTCAGAGCATGTCGATCCCGGCCGTCGCGCAGTGCCGGTCCAGGTTCAGGAAGATCATGCGCGGCGCCGCCGTGATGGGATCGCCGCGCAGGAGCCGGGCCGCGAGCGTGGCCGCGAGCGAGCCGACCGCCGCCGACCCCACCGACACGTGCGGCGCCGGACACGGCGTGCCGTCATCCATGCGCGTCAGCGTCCGCCTCAGCGCCAGCACGATATCGGGGCTGAGTTCCGACTCCAGGCGGTCGATCAGCCGCATGAACTGATCCACGTACGACAGGCCGCCGACCGGACCCGTGGCGGGCAGGCCGAAAATCGTGCGGAAGCTGCACGTGGCACCGGGGGGGAAGTAGATGGCGGCCGCGCCCCATCCGGCCGAGAGCGGCGCGATGATGGGTTTCTGCTGCGCCAGCCCGGCATCGTGGAGCGCGACGATCCCCTCGAGGCTCAGGAAGTCGATCGTGTCGAACACGATGTCGACGCCGTCGACCAGCGCGCCCGCGTTGGCCGGCGTCACCCAGTCGTCGACAGCATGGACCTCGGCCGACGGGTTGATGGCCAGCAGCCGCTTCGCGAGCGCATGGACCTTCTGCGTGCCGACATCGGCGGCCGTGAAGTTCTGGCGATTCAGGTTGTGCGGCTCGACCCGGTCCTTGTCCACGAGCGTCAGGTGTCGGAACCCGAGCCTGAGGCACGTCTCGGCGATCGTGCTGCCGATGCCGCACCCGGCGATGAGCAGCCGTGCGTCGCGAATGCGGCGTTGCAGTTCTTCAGAGACGTACCCGGCGTTGCGGGAGGTGAACGTCTCGTAGCGGATGTCGTTCACGATGACTTCACTCGCAGGCGCCCCGCCTCGCTCAGCGGGGCCGGCCAGTACTCGGGCTCGAGGCCGACGAAGAGCTCGTCGAGCGACGGATATTCGTGCCTGAGGATCACGTCGTCGAGCTCGGCGAGACTCAGCACGTAGGGAGCGACCGGGCCGAAGTAGTCGACCTCCGGGCCTGCCTGCCGGAACGGTAGCCCGTACCGCGTCAGCCGGCGCCGCAGCGCCTTCTCCACCGCGACCACCCAGTGGGTCACGTGCATGCGCTTCGTCGTCTGGTACACCACCTTGATCAGCGCCGCGAACGGATCGGTCGAGGGGCCGCCCGGTATGTGCGACAGGCGGCGCGGATCCAGTGCCAGTTCGTCCGGCGAACCGGACCCAAGACCCTGGCGACGGCTCGAACGACGACTGAGGCAGACGCGCGACAGCTCGACCACCGTGTTGGCTGGATTGGTGAGCGTGGTATCGCCCGGAAACAGCGTGCAGAACCGGAACATGGGGAGACCGGCCTCGCTGCGTGTCACGATGCGGGCCGTGCCCACCAGCTCGTCCTCCGCGTTGAGCACGCCCACATGGACCGACGCGCCATCGAAGGCATCTGATTCGAGCTGGCTGGGATAGTCGTCCTTGCTGAAGAAGAGCCGTTCGAGGCAGAAGGACTGGTAGCGCAGCCGGTAGCTCATCGCGAGCAGCTGCGCGGATTCGTCGAGGGTAACCGGACGGTACGGCGCGCTCATTGCGCCATCCCCTGCCGCACCGCGGAATGCCCCCAAAAGTGCTGCCTTCCTTGCCCGACCAAGAACGCCGTAGAAAAGTGCCCTGTCAACATCGCGACCGTACTTCCCCGTGCGTGCACGCCACCTGGAACGTCCACTGAGGGTGCCATCCTACAGGCGATCTTACGTTTTTGAAATCGCCCCCGCGAATTCCCTGTGAAACCGCGTGCAATTCACGCTAACGCCGGGGGCGGCAGGCGTCGAGGGAGGCCTCCGCGTTCGCTGCTACACTCCGTGGCATGCGCGCGACGCCGGCGCCGTCGGTCCGCCCCCGCCAGTTCGCCTCGGACAACTACGCCGGCATCTGCCCCGAGGCCTGGGAGGCGCTCGAGGCCGCCAATCGCGACCACGCACCAGGTTACGGTGACGATCCGTGGACGGCGAAGGCTGCCGACCTGATCCGCGAGACGTTCGAGACCGACTGCGAGGTGTTCTTCGTCTTCAACGGGACGGCCGCCAACTCTCTCGCGCTGGCCGCCATGTGCCAGTCGTACCACAGCATCGTCTGTCATCAGACGGCGCACGTGGAGACCGACGAGTGCGGCGCGCCCGAGTTCTTCTCGAACGGCACCAAGGTGCTGCTGGCGTCGGGCGCGAACGGCAAGCTGACGCCCGAGGGGATCGAGACCATCGTGCACAAGCGCGGCGACGTGCACTATCCCAAGCCGCGTGCCGTGAGTCTCACGCAGGCGACCGAGCTTGGGACCGTGTACACGCCCGAGGAGCTGCACGCCATCCACGCCGCGTGCCGTCGCCTCGGGCTGCGGATGCACATGGACGGCGCGCGCTTCGCCAATGCCGTGGCATCGCTCGGTGTCGCGCCGAAGGGAATCACGTGGCAGGCCGGCGTCGACGTCTTGTGTTTCGGCGGCACCAAGAACGGGTCACACGTCGGCGACGCCGTCGTCTTCTTCAATCACGAGCTCGCGCACGAGTTCGACTTCCGCTGCAAGCAGGCCGGCCAGCTCGCCTCGAAGATGCGCTTTCTCGCCGCGCCGTGGGTGGGCATGCTGCAGGATGGCGCGTGGCTGCGGCACGCGGCGCACGCCAATGCCATGGCGCAGCTGCTGCACGACGAGATCGCGGCCATTCCTGGCGCCCGCATCCTCTTTCCGCGCGAGGCCAACGCCGTGTTCGTCGAGCTGCCGACGACGG
Source organism: Acidobacteriota bacterium (assembly GCA_044507065.1). GTDB lineage: Bacteria > Acidobacteriota > Vicinamibacteria > Vicinamibacterales > SCN-69-37 > SCN-69-37. The sequence goes on along the minus strand of JBIQJY010000003.1, from coordinate 84,219 downwards.
TGATTGACGCGGTGCGCGCGCGCGACTGGCGCTTCTACACCTTCATCGGCGAGGGTGGCTGCCGCCTGATGTGCGCCTGGGATACCCGGCCGGAGGATGTGCGGGCCTTCGCGGCGGATTTGCGCGACCTGATGGCGGGCATGGATGGGTAGACCGGCAGGTCCGACCGGGTAAGAAGCGCCACCCTCCGCTGGCCCGATCGGCCGCAAGTTGCCGTATTCAGGCCGGTTGCCGCTGGCACGCGGCATGAAGACAAAAGATCTCGTGACCTCCATCCCCTCCCTCCGCAACCGCATCGACCAGGCTCGTCGGATCGTGAGTCGCGCAGCATCATCCGCGTGGGAACGCGGCCGGCCCCTCGCGGCCCGCGGCAGGGCGTTGTCGGCGGCGGCCTGGCGCAAGGCGCGGACAACCCACCGGCGCTACGTGGTGGCTGGCGCGGGGCTGGCCGGGGGGCTGCTGCTCGTCGTCGCCATCGACACGGTCGTGGGTTCGCCGGGCGCCAACGAGATTCGCAACATGGGCACCATGCCGACGGCAACCGTGGTCTTCGATCGCCACGACAAGCCGGCGTTCACCGTGTTCCAGGAGCGACGGCACGAGGTGCCGCTCGCGGCGATGTCACCGCATCTCATCGATGCCGTCATCGCCATCGAGGACCAGCGGTTCTCGCGGCATCACGGCGTCGACGTGTGGCGCATCGCCGGGTCGGTCTGGGCCAACGTCCGCAGCGGGGAACTCGAGCAGGGTGGCTCGACGATCACGCAGCAGTTGGCGCGCCAGAGCTTCCTGACGCTCGACAAGAAGTTCCGCCGCAAGCTGAAGGAAGCCTATCTCGCGCTTCGCATCGAGCGGATGTACTCGAAGGACGAGATCCTCGAGATGTACCTGAACAAGGTGTATTTCGGATCAGGGCTCTACGGCGTCGAGGCGGCCTCGCGCGGCTATTTCGGCAAGTCGGCGTCGGACCTGTCGGTCGACGAGGCAGCACTGATCGCAGGCTTGATCCAGGCGCCGTCGGCCTACGACCCGCGCGCGAATCTCGATCGCGCCGTCGACCGCCGTCGCATCGTCCTCGATCAGATGGTCGTGGCAGGAAGCCTCGAGCGCGAGGATGCGCTGAAGCTCGCCGAGGTGCCGGTGAAGCTCGCGAGCGAGTCGACAGGCGCCGGTGCGTGGTTCAAACAGGCCGTCACGCGGGAACTCGTCGACCGGTTCGGCTGGGAAATGGTCTCGTCGCAGGGCCTGCGCGTCTACACGACCCTCGACGTCGACGCGCAGCGCGCCGCCGAACAGGCACTCACCGACGGACTCGCTCGGATCGAGAAACGATCGACCTTCCGGCATCCGACACGCGAGGCGCTGCCGCCACGCGACGACGGGAAGGCGCCGGATTACCTGCAGGGCGCCCTGGTCGCGATCGACCCGTCGTCGGGCGAGGTGCGCGCGCTCGTGGGCGGAAGGGATTTCGCCGACAGCCAGTTCGATCGCGTGTCGCAGGCCCGTCGCCAGTCGGGATCGGCGTTCAAGCCGTTCGTCTACGCTGCGGCGCTCGAACTCGGATATTCGCCGGCCACGATCATCACCGGGCTCGACGAGCCCATCGCCACGCCAGACGGACCATGGCTGCCTGATGACGGCCACAACACGGCCGAGGCGCTGACCGTGCGCACCGCATTGCGGACATCGAGCAACCGGGCTGCCGCGCAGATGCTGCAGACAATTGGCATTCAGCCGGCCGTCGATCAGGCGCATCGGCTCGGGCTCGAGGCGCCGCCGGTGCCGTCGCTGGTGCTCGGATCGGGCGACGTGACGCTGATGTCGCTCACCTCGGCCTACGGCGCATTCGCCAACGGCGGCACGCTGCATGCGCCGCGCCTCATTCGTCGTGTCGAGGACGCAAGCGGTGCCGTCCTGCTCGAGTCGCATGACGATGCCCATCGCGTCGTGAGCGAGCAGACGGCGTTCCAGATGGCCGCGATGCTGGCCGACGTCATCGACCGAGGCACCGGTGCCTCGGCGCGAGCCGCGGGCTTCCGACAGCCGGCAGCGGGCAAGACGGGCACGACCAACGACTACCGCGACGCATGGTTCGTGGGCTTCACGCCGGATCTGGTCGCCGGCGTCTGGGTGGGATTCGACCAGCCGCGCACCATCGTCCGGGGTGGCTACGCGAGCGAACTCGCGGTGCCCATCTGGGGCACGTTCATGCGCGAGGCCACGGCCGACCTGCCCGGCGGGTGGATCGACCGGCCGTCCGACATCGTGGCCGTCGAGATCTGCCAGGATTCCGGCCTGCTGCCGAACGCCGCCTGCCGCCGCGTGCAGCGCGTCGGCAGCGATGGAGAAACCCGTACGGTCTCGGCCGTTGGCGTGGAGTACTTCCGCCGCGGTTCGGAACCCCACGATCGCTGCCCGCTGCACGACTTCGGCTTCTTCCGTGGCGTGCAGACCGCGTCGTTCGATTCGGCCGACTTTCCGGCAGCCAGCGTGATCGGCACGCCGCCGCCCCGCACGCGGTCTGAGGGTGACGCGGGAAGCGTGGCCGAGTCAGACGATCGGTCGGAGGCCGAAGCGAAGGAAGAGAAGAAGCCGCGCCGCGGCTTCTGGTCGCGCGTGGCGGGTGTGTTCACCGGCGGCGGGGGCGACCGCGACCGCAACGATCGTGACCGCGACGATCGCAACGAACGCGACGATCGCGACGACCGGGACGACCGGGACTGATCAGGGAACCGTCGTCACCCCCAAGGTCGGCTGGCGTATAGAGAACGTTTCGCCCGGTCCCCGCTCGCGGTGTATCCTTGCCGTCCGGATCGGCCCGATGGACTCGACACCCCTCCGCTGCCCCAACTGCCGGAAGAAGCAGCCCGAGCCCTGCCCCACACGGTGCGGCTGCGGCCAGAGCCTGCTCGCCGCCCGTGCGAAGCGCGCCGCCGAGACGGCGCCGCGCACCGGCATGCCGGGATTGGCGGCGCCGGCCGGCGCCGGTCAGACCGTCGATATCGGCGACAATGAGTGGTGAGCTCGGCCTGGATGTCGGCTGCTAGCGCGTAGTCCGCTCGTTGCGCAGCGCGCCCACGCCCTTCGCGTCCAGCAGTTCATAGACGGACGAGGCCGCCACCTGGCCACGCGGCGGGATGCCTGTTGTTACCGGGCGGGCGCTGCGGCCTCCGGCG
>JBIQJY010000003.1:72974-80943 GCA_044507065.1 Acidobacteriota bacterium | reverse complement strand
CTGGCCACGCGGCGGGATGCCTGTTGTTACCGGGCGGGCGCTGCGGCCTCCGGCGCGCGCATTGCGTGCGGCTCGACCGGCGCCTCCGTCAAGCCGAGCGACCACTTCACCGCCTCGAACATCATCAGGCGCAGGTTGCGGATGTCCCACGCCGCCGTGTCGTGCGAGAGCGAGCTGTAGACCACGCGTCCGTTGCCGTATCGCTTCGTCCACACCAGCGGAAAGTCGCCGTCGGCGGCAAGTCCCGAATCGGGCGCGCTGCCGCCGCTGAAACGCAGCAGCACGTCGACATCCTCGCGCGACAGCCCCTTCGGACGATAGAACTCGTCGGTGTAATCGAAGGCCGGCCCCCAGTGCCTGACGATGGGATGTCCCGGTTGTTCGTTGATGATGCGGCCCGGTCCCGTGTACAGGTGGCCGCCGTACTGCGCGCCAATCATCCCGCCGAACTCCGGCCACGACTCGAACGCCGTCAACCCGGTGTGCGCCGCGACGAACCCGCCGCCGCGACGCACGAAGGCCAGCAGCTCCGCCTTCTGCTCGTCGTCGATCGGCACGTCGCGGTGTCCGAGGAAGAAGATGCCGTCGACGTTCGCCAGGCTCGGGCCGCCACTGGCCGGCGTGCCGTCGGTCTTGCGCGCCTGCTCGTAGATGATGTGCGAATCGGTCCGGATGTAGGTGTCCCAGAGGCCGGAGTCGTAACCGAGCTGTTCGATGACGGATAGCGCGTGCGACGTGAAGGCGTGCTGCGCAATGCCATTGCGCGTGTCGGCCCAGGCGAGAAGGGCCTTGCGCACGCGCGGCTGCGCGCCGCGCCCGCGACCGCGTCCCGGGCCGACGGCGCCTCGCTGGCGCGCCGGCGTGTCTGTTGTCACGCCCGCCACGTTGTCGTGCGGCAGCGGCGGATGCCAGGCGGTGGCGGCCGTGCCCATGATGGCGACGAGCAGGGCCACGAGCGCCGGTAAGGGACGGACTCTCCAGGGCATCATCGGCAGCTCCTCGTGCGGATCAGCGGGCGGCAGCGCGTTCTTCGCGCACGATCTCGACGACGGCCCGAAGGCCGGCCGTGTAGGAGCGCCAGCCGAAGCCCATGACGGCCGCCCGGACAGCTGGCGTGAGGATCGAGTTCCGATGGATCTCGTCTCGAGTCCCGAGGTTCGAAATATGAACCTCGATGACCGGAAACGGCATGGCCTTGATGACGTCGTGCAGCGCCACGCTGTGGAACGTGTAGCCGGCGGCGTTGATGAGCGCGGCGTCGACGTCGTTCATGTGCGCCTGGAAGAAGTCGACGAGCGCGCCTTCGCTGTTCGATTGCAGCGTGACCAGCTCGACGTTCAGTTCCTCGGCCAGCCGGGCGAGACGCTCATCGATCTGGGCCAGCGTGGTGGTGCCGTAGATCTGCGGCTCCCGGATCCCGAGCAGGTTCAGGTTCGGGCCGTGCGCCACGAGCACACGCAGCCGGGGCGTGGGCGGTGTGGCCTGCGCGGTGACGCGGCCACCGGCAAGCGCAGTGCAGACGAGGATCACGGCGAGGCCAATCCCGAGAACGGGATTCGCGCGTCGGCAGCGTCGAACCATGCGGGCACCTCTCTTCAGTGGCCGGCGCGCGGGCCGGCCGATTGGGGCGTAAGCATACATCGTGGCCGGTCGACCGGGCTGCTGCGGCGGGCGGCGCGGTGTGGTAGTGTGCCGCCACATCACAGACGACGAGGCCATGATGCATCACATGACGAGGCGCGAGTTCGCCGCGATGGTTGCCGCCGGGACCATCGCCGTGCGCGAGGCGCGGCCATTCGCATTCAGCCAGGGCACCACTGGCGGAGCGGTGACGGCCGCCGATCTGGTGGACCGCATCAGAAGGAACATCGGCGTTGCGTGGCAGGACGAGACGGTCGACACGGTGAAGGCCGGTAACCCGGCCACGCGCGTGACCGGCGTGGCGACAACGGCCCTCGCCTCGATGGCGGTGCTGCAGCAGGCGGTGAAGGCCGGCGCGAACGTCGTCATCTCGAGCGAGCCCACGTTTTATTCGCGTGCGGATTCGCCGACCCCGCCGGCCGGGCGAGGGCGCGGCCGCGGTGCCGCCGGTGCTCCCGCGGGCATGGGAGCAGGCGCCAATCAGGGCGCACCGACTCCGCCGCCCGACCCCGTCTTCGCCGCGAAGAACGAGTTGATTGCACGCCACGGCCTGGTGATCTTCCGCTTGAGCGATCACTGGCGCCTGCGCACGCCTGACCCGTTTGCCGCCGGATTCGCGAGTCTTCTCGGATGGACCGCGCACCAGTCGGCCGCCGATCCGCGACGCTTCGATCTGCCGGCGTCGGCGGCCACCACGCTCGGCGACCTGGCCACGACGCTTGCCACGGGCCTGCGCACGCGCGGCGGCATGCGCATCATCGGTGACGCCGCCACACGCGTGCAGCGCGTGGGCCTGCTGGCCGGCAGCACGCCCATCCAGGCCTCGCTCGCGATGCTGCCGCACGTCGACGCGATAGTGGCCGGCGAGGTCCGCGAGTGGGAATCGGTCGAGTACGCGCGCGATGCGGTGTATTCGGGCCAGCGCAAGGGCGTCATTCTCCTCGGGCGCGTCGTGTCGGAGGAACCGGGCATGGCCGCGTGCGCCGAATGGATCAGGACGCTCGTTCCCGAGGTCGAGGTCCGGCACCTGCCGGCGGGCGACCCGTACTGGAGGCCGGCATGACGGCGGGAGAGGTCATCGACCGCATCAGGAAGAACCTCGGTGTGCCGTGGCGCGATGCCACATACCGCGACACGTTCAAGTTCGGTGGTCCCGATACGACGGTGAGGGGCATCGCGACCACGGCATTCGCGACGATGGAGGTCATCGAGAAGGCGGCAGCGGCCGGCCTCAACATGATCATTCCTCACGAGGTCACCTACTGGAACGATCGCGACGACGTGGCCGTCGTCAATGCCGATCCGCTGTATCAGGCGAAGGTCGACCTGATGCGGAAGCATGACATCGTCGTCTTCCGCATTCACGATCACATGCACGCGCAGCGGCCGGACTTCACCTATGTCGGATCGGCGCGCGCCGTCGGGCTCGACAGCCGGTACGAGACGGCGCCGGGATCGCATCGGTTCGTCATCCCGGAAACCACGCTTGGGGCGCTGGCCGCAAGCGTGAAGCAGCACACGGGGGCCCGCGCCCTGCGCGTCGTGGGCGATCCCGAGGCCCGTGTGAGCCGCATCCAGCTCGGCGTCGGGTATGCCTCGCCCGCGCTCAACGTCCCCGACGTGGATGTGATCATCAGCGGCGAGCAGCAGGAGAGTGATGGCGCGTTCGACAGTCCCGCCTACGTGCTCGATGCGGTGACGGCCGGGATCGCCAAGGGCTGGATCATGCTCGGTCACGTCGTGTCCGAGGAAGCCGGCATGCTCGAGATGGCCGAGTGGATCAAGGGCTTCGTTCCCGAAGTGCCGGTCCAGCTGATCACGGCCGGCGAGCCCTTCCGGTAGTCGATGCCCATCGTCGTCCGCCGGCTCGGTCCCGAGGACGCGGCGGTCGCTGCGCGGTTGTTCGTGCTCATGGCCGAGACGTTCGACGAGCCACGCGCACCCGTCAGCCACGACTACATCGCGCGGCTGCTTGCCTCGGAGGCTGTCTGGGTCATCGCTGCGTTCTCGGGCGACGAAGTCGTGGGCGGGCTGACGGCACACGCGCTGCCGATGACGCGCGCGGAGACGACCGAGCTGTTCGTCTACGACGTGGCCGTCCATCCCGCGCACCAGCGCATGGGCATTGGTCGAGCGCTCTTCAAGGCGCTGCGGGTACTGGCCGGAACGGCCGGTATCGAGGGGACATTCGTCGCCGCCGACAACGAGGACTCGCATGCCCTCGACTTCTACCGCGCCATCGGCGGGAGCCCCGGGCCGGTGACCATCTTCACGTTCGAGTGAGGTCCCGGCCGCATCCGCAGATTGCGCAGGCGCGGCTATCTGGTTAGTTCCACCATCGGCTGCGGCGTGAGCCGCACGCGGATTGAGAGTCGCTCGGGCACCTCGCCGCCTCCGGGAACCTGCACGGGCGGCAGTTCAAAAGAGATCACTTCGTCGGGACCAGGCACACGCACGGATGTCTTCGTGCTGCTCTCGTTGGTAGACGCGCCGTCACGCGCGGGTCGGTTGGTCGCGATGAACCCCACTCGTCGACCTGCGGAGAAAAAGAAGCGCGGCTCGCCCCCGGGCGACATGCCCAACTCGACCGTGCCCTCGACCTGCACCGTTGCCTCGCCGCCATCGGCCTGCATGACCAGTGGCGTGAACGCGAAGCGGACGGGAATCTGAATGACCGGCGCGGTCACGTGCAATGTCTCGTCGGGCTGGCCGGGAACAGAACGGACCAGCCACAGATCCGCCATGAGCGTTGTGGGTGCTGGTTCGCCGGCGCGGGCGATCGCGGTCCTCGAGATGCCGCTGGCGTTGGGGGGCATGCGGAAGATGCGCGGTCGCTCCTGCGCCGAGGCAGGGGCGCCAGGTGCGCGGCCGTCTGCCGCGTTCGCTCGCGCCTCGCCCGCCGCGGCGATCGACTGCATGACGTCTGCCGGAGCGGCGAAGACGGCCTCGAGTGCCAGCGTGCGCGCCTCGCACTGCCCGTTGGCCGGCACGTGGATGTCTTCGAGCCTGACCCGTTCGTTGCGCTCGAGCGTCACGGTGGTCGATTGTGGCGTCCCGCTTTCCTCGCGACCGTTGCGTCGCACCCGCTCCCAGGTCAGCTGCGCTGTCGCCGTGTCGGACGAAATCGATGTGACATGGGTCGAAAGACGCCAGACGTCTGTCGCCGCGTCGGAAAGCGGCTGGCCGGACCGCGCCGCGCCAAGGTCGTTACAGGGCGAAATGGTGACCCACCCGGATGCCTGCGGCCTGCCGGCTCCCGCCGACTGCGAGGCCCAGCCGCGCGGCGGTCCGTCCGCCTGCACCCGGAAGAGGCCGAAGCTCACGACCGGCTCGCTCATGTCCGGGGGAGTCTGACCCGCGGACGTCGTCATCTGACCGAGGGTCAGGGCCGTGGCGAACAGAAGAATGCGGATGCTCATGTCAGTTGCTCCCAGCAGTGCTCGTCCAGTTGACGCCTGGTTCGAAGCGGATGATCCGGGTTGGCTCGGGCGCGGTCGGGGCCGGTGATATCTCTGCTGCCGTCCGCGGCGGGGAAGATGGCACTGCGTGCGAGCGGAGGCCGTACGCGTAGCCGCCGCCGGCGCCAATCGCGAGCAACAGGCTCGCCGCCATCCAGCGCATGCCGCGCGCGAATGGACCGTGCGGCCGGCCGGGCGCGACGAACCGGCTGGGGCCCATCTGAATCGCCAGTTGGCGCAGCAGCAGCGTGTCGATCAGGTAGTCGCGTGCATCGGCACTGTCGAGTGCGAAGCGGAGCGACTCCTTGTCAACGGGTTCGCCGTCGAGCAGCGCGTCGATTTCGAGGCGCCCGGGCGGCGGCGTGTTCGGTTCGAGTTCTCGATCATCGTGGTTCATGGAACCTCACGAACGGCGTGGCGCCGTTGTTCAGGAGCGGCTGCAGCGTGTGGCGCAACTGCTGGCGTGCCCGGTGCAGTCGCGAGCGCACGGCATCCGGGCTGATGTCGCAGGAGATGGCAATCTCGTCGTAGCTGAGCCCCGCGACCTCGCGCAGGAGGAAGACGTCACGGTCGAGCGGCGACAGCCGATCCAGGGCCTGACGCATGGCCACCGTCGTCTCCTGCGGCGCCGGTCTCGAGGCGTCGGCCAGCGCCACGGTGTCGGGGTGGCGACCGGCATTCCGTCGATGGTTGATGGCCAGGTTCCTGGCAATGCGGAAGACCCAGGCGCGCTCGCCGTCGGGCGTCGTGTGGGGGACCGGTGTCCGGGCCACGCGCAGGAACACCTCCTGCGTCAGGTCCGGCGCCTCGCCCTGTCCGACGATGCGGCAGAGGTAGCGGAAGACTCCGTCACGGTGTGCGGCGAAGAGGGCCTGGGGCTTCACGGTCAGTGGGTCTCAATGACAAGGACACCGACGCCGCCCGATCCTCTCACGTGGCAGGCCCCCCTCGTCGCGAGCGTGTATCGTAGGGATCCGATGGCCTCCGAATTCCACCTCGACGATTCCCTGGGTCAGGCGCGCGCGTTCTTCGATGCGATGAACCGCGCCTACAACACGGTTCACAGGACCAAGGAAGAGCTGTTCTGGTCCGTCTACATGGCCACCAGCGACGATCAGGCCGGTTTTGCCAACGCCGAGAACGTCTACAAGGCCTTCATCGGCGACCCCGCGAAGCTGCACGCTACGCGAGAGCAACTGGCGCGGCTCGAGGCCCTGCCCGCCGATGCTGAGCGCGATGCGCTTCTGCACGGGCTCAAGGGATGGCTTGCCGTGTTCGAGGCCAACGTCATCGACAGCGCCGAGGGTAGCGACCTGATGCGCCAGATTGTCGAGGCCGAGGCCGATCTGTTCACGAAGAAGAAGGGCTTCGATCCGCAGCACATCAACGAGCAGGGCGTGTCGGAAGCCGCCACGCTCAGTGCCCTGGCCACCAACCTCGCCACCAATCCGGTCGAGGCGCACCGTCGCAGTTCGTTCGACGGGTTCCGCGAGCTCGAGCGCTGGGTGCTCGCCAACGGCTTCCTCGACCTGGTGAAGCTGCGCAATCGCTTCGCGCGCGCGCTGGGCTACGACGACTACTTCGAATTGAAGCTGCGGAAGAGCGAGCGCATGACGCCGACGCAGCTGTTTGCCGTGCTCGACGACTTCCTCGCGCGGACGGATGCCGCCAACGCACGCAGCCTGGCGGACCTGCGAGACCGCAAGGGCGCCGATGCGCTGGCGCCCTGGAACCTCCGCTTCCACGCCACCGGCGACGTCGTCCGGCGCATGGATCCCTACGTGCCGTTCGGGCTTGCCCTGCGGCGCTGGGTGATGAGTTTCCGGCGCCTCGGCATCCGATTCCGCGGTGCGACGATGCAGCTCGATCTCATCGAGCGCGAGGGCAAGTACCAGAATGGCTTCTGCCACGGGCCCGTGCCCGCGTGGTACGACGACACGGGACAATGGGTGCCGGGTCACATCAACTTCACGGCTGATGCGAGGCCCGACCAGGTGGGCAGCGGCCAGCGCGCCATCGTCACGCTGTTTCACGAGGGCGGGCATGCCGCGCACTTCGCGAACGTGACGCAGAACTCACCGGCGTTCTCACAGGAATATCCGCCCACCTCGATGGCCTATGCCGAGACGCAGTCGATGTTCTGCGACAGCCTGCTCGGCGATGCCGACTGGCTCATCCGGTATGCGCACACGCCGGCCGGTGAGGTGCTGCCCGAATCGCTCATCCGCGACCGCATTGCGGCGCGACAGCCGATGCGCGCGTTCGACGAGCGGCAGATTGCGGTGGTCCCGTACTTCGAGTCCGCGCTCTACCGGATGAGCGATGCCGAGCTGACGGCCGAGGCGGTGCTGGCACTCGCGCGCGAGACGGAGCGCCGCGTGCTCGGACTGGAAAGCCCGCGGCCGCTGCTGGCGATTCCGCATCTGCTCAACCAGGAGTCGGCCGCGTCCTACCAGGGGTACCTGCTCGCGCACATGGCGGTGTACCAGACGCGCGCGTTCTTCCTCCGGCGCGATGGGTACCTCACCGACAATCCGGCGATCGGACCGGATCTCGCGCGTCACTACTGGGCGCCCGGCAACAGCGTGGACCACGACACGACCCTGCGGAGCCTGACCGGCGAGGGGTTCTCGGCGCAGTACCTGGCCGACGCGTGCAATCTCTCGGTGGACGAAGCCTGGACGCGGGCGCGCGAAACGATGGCCGCCGCGGAAAGTCGTCGCTACGCGGAGGACGTGGTGCCCGATCTGGATGCGCACATCCGCGTGGTGCACGGCGCGGAGCTCATTGCCGACTCGAGCGCCGGCGAAGACGAGATGTGCGCGCGGTTCGAGGCCTGGGTCCGCGAGCGCTACCCGCCAGCGAGCTGA